>LSKF01000052.1 GCA_001556995.1 Erythrobacteraceae bacterium CCH12-C2 | reverse complement strand
AGGGCGGACCCCCCACCCCCAGCCCCTCCCCAAGGGGAGGGGAGAAGAAACGCCCATCCCTGCCTCAGCGCGCGGTGCTGCCCCGCTTGATCAGCTTGACCGGCACCCGGCGGCGGGCAGCGTCGCCATCATCGAGCACAGCTTCGACCAGCGCCGCGCCCGCTTCGGCCGGGTCGGGGGCGATCGTGGTGAGCGCCGGGCGGCTGAAGCGGCCCGCCAGCAGATCATCAAAGCCCATTACGCCCATGTCGCCCGGCACCGCCAAGTCCGCCGCGACAAAAGCCTCCATCGCGCCCAGCGCCATGGCATCGCAAGCGGCGAACACCGCGTCGACCCCTTCCCCCCGCTCAATCAACCGGCGCGCGGCGCGGCGGCCTTCTTCCTCGCGGGTTGCGGCGTTGACGGTGGGGGCGAGGCACGGCTCGAGCCCGGCGGCGCGCATGGCTTCGGCATAGCCTTCGTACCTTTCGGTAAACTGCACCTGCGGGGTATTGAGCGCGCCGAGGAAGCAGGGGCGGCGGTATCCGGCGGAGAGCAAGTGCTCGACCGCAAGTCTCCCGGCGGCATGATTGTCTGAGCGCACCCAGTCCAATTCATCGAAGGGCGAGCCCCAATAGGCCACCCGCCGGTCCTCAGCCTCAAGCGCGCGGAAATATTCCCAGGCGGCCTGATTGGTGGTGGTGCCGATCACCACGAGGCCGTCAGCGCGGCCCTGTTCCTGATAGTGGCCGAAGAAGGCCTCGGGGCGCGCCTGAAAGCTCACCAAAGTTTCGAACCCGCGTTCCGAAGCGGCAACGCAGACCGATCCGAGCAAGGCATAGGCGAAGGGGTTGATGGTGGCCGCGCTGTCGCCTTCGCGGCAGATGACGACCACCGCGAGCGTGCCGGTCGACCCGCGCCGCAGCCGCGCTGCGCGTTCGTCGACGAAGTATCCGAGCGCTTCCGCTGCCTCGATCACCTTGCGCCGGGTCGCCTCGGCAATGGCGGGGCTGCCCGATAGCGCGCGGCTGACGGTCGGCTGGCTGACGCCCGCCCGCTCCGCCACATCGAAGGATGTCGGCCGTCTCTTTGATCCCCCGTTCATAGGGACAGCTTCTAGGGCGCAAGCTTATCCCCGCGCAAGGCTCGCTTGCATTGCTATTCGCACTGGAATTGTGGGCGCGGCTCTTGCAAGTTGACATGTGCGGGCAAATTGTGAACGTTCGCAAAGCAAAGCTGCGCGGAGCAACCGCGCGCGGGGAGAGGGATCAGCGATGGCAATTGTTCCAGGGGCGGGGGCACCGAGCGGCGCGGCCGCGGGGGATTTCGAGCACGGAGCAGCGAGCGACGCGCCGCAGGTGGATGCGCCGGGGCTCAACTATTTCGTCTTTGCGCTGTTCTTCATCTTCGGCGGGATCACCAGCCTCAATGATGTGATCATCCCCAAGCTCAAGGAGCTGTTCACGCTCAACTTCTTCGAGGCGAGCCTGGTGCAGTTCTGCTTCTTCATCGCCTATGCGGTGATCGGCATTCCGGGCGCGCGGCTGGTCAAGAAGCTGGGCTACATGCGCGGTGCGGTGGCCGGCCTTGTCACGATGATGGCGGGCTGTCTGATGTTCATTCCCGCGAGCCAGACCGCGCTGTTTCCGATGTTCCTGTTCGCCTATTTCGTGCTCGCGACCGGCGTGGTGCTGGTGCAGATCGTGGCGAACCCGCTGATCAGCCTCCTTGGGCCGGAGCGCACCACGTCCAGCCGCCTGACCTTCGCGCAAGGTTTCAATTCGCTGGGCACGACGCTGTTTCCGCTGGTGGGTGCGGGGATCATCCTCGGCTCCATCGCCAGCGTGTCGGCCGACCAGCTTTCTGGCGAGGCGCTGCAGACATATCGCCAAACCGAAAGCGCGATCATCACCAGCACCTATCTCGGTCTGGCCGCCGCTCTCGCGCTGGTGGCGGGCGCGGTGTGGATGTTCCGCAACCGGCTGAAGGGTGAAAAGCACGAGGAGACCAGCCTTGCGGACGGTCTCGCGCTGCTCGGCCGCCCGCGCTTCGGCTACGGCGCGGCCTGTATCTTCCTCTATGTTGGCGCGGAAGTCGCGATCGGCAGCTTCATCATCAATTACCTCGCGCAGGCCGAAATCCTCGGCCAGCCGGAAAACGTGATCGGGTGGATGGTGACGCTCTACTGGCTGGGGGCGCTAATCGGCCGCTTCATCGGCTCGGCTGTCCTGCGCTTCGTTAGCCCCGGCCTCACTCTCACCGCCGTCGCGGCCGGAGCGATCACCCTGATTGCCATTTCGGCCAACAGTTCCGGCACGCTCGCCGCCTATTCGCTGCTTTCGGTCGGGTTGATGAACGCGATCATGTTCCCGACCATCTTCAGCCTTGCCTGCGAGAAGCTGGGGCCGCGTGCGGCGGACGGATCGGGGATCATCAACGTCGCCATCGCGGGCGGCGCGATCATTCCGCCGATGTACGGCGCGCTGGCCGACGCGACGAGCCTCGCCTTCGCGCTGGTGCTCCCGGCAGCGTGCTATGCGATCATCGCTGGCTTCGGGATTTTCGCGCGCAAGCCTGCTTGATTTGCGGGTTCGCTGACGCGAACTGCAGACCCCCCACCCCGCCTCCCCACCCGGCCACCAATGATACCATCATGCTATGGTGGCCGAGTGGGGAGGCGGGGTGGGTGGTCTGCATCGCGCGCAGCGCAACATACTTGAATAAGTATGCGCGAAGCTGGCAGTTAGCACCCCGCGCGCCTAGGTAGGGCGCGCAAGAAAAGGAGCTATCCGCCATGAGCTTCACCGCTGACCGCCTGCTGCTGTTCGGAGCCACCGGCGACCTTGCCCAGCGGATGCTGCTGCCGAGCCTCTTCGCGCTTGATGCCGACGGGCTGCTCGCGCCCGACCTCAAGATCATCGGCACCGCGCGCAGCACCATGAGCGACAGCGAATACCGCAATTTCGCGCGCGCTGCGCTCGAGAAATACCTGCCTTCTGACCGCCGCGGGCGGATGGCGGAGTTCCTCAACCGCCTCGCCTATCAGCCGCTCGATGCGACCACGCTCGAGGGCTATGACGATCTCGCCAAGAAGGTTGGTACGCCCAAGCATGGCCTCGCGATCTTCCTCTCCACCGCGCCGAGCCTGTTCGGCCCCACGATCAAGGGGCTGCAATCGGCCGGACTGACGGGCGAGAACGTGCGCATGTGCCTCGAAAAACCGCTTGGCACTGATCTCGCCTCCAGCCGTGAGATCAATGACGCGGTCGCTGGCGCATTCCCCGAGCACCGCATTTTCCGCATCGACCACTATCTCGGCAAGGAGACGGTGCAGAACCTGCTGGCGCTGCGCTTTGCCAACCTGATGTTCGAGCCGTTGTGGAACGCCGCGCACATCGACCATGTGCAGATCACCGTGGCAGAGACCGTGGGACTTGAAGGACGGGTCGCCTTCTACGACGATGCCGGCGCGATCCGTGACATGGTGCAGAACCACATGCTGCAATTGCTGGCGCTGGTCGCGATGGAGCCGCCTGCCCATTTTGACGCCACCGCGGTGCGCGACGAGAAGGTGAAGGTGCTGCGCGCGTTGCGCCCGGTCGAGGCGGGCGAGACGGTCACCGGGCAATACCGCGCGGGCGCGATTAATGGCGCGGCGGTGCCGGGGTATGACGAGGAGCTGCGCAAGGATTCGGACACCGAAACCTTCGTCGCGATCAAGGCCCATGTCGATAACTGGCGCTGGAAGGGCGTGCCCTTCTACCTGCGCACCGGCAAGCGCCTGCCCAAGCGGGTGACCGAGATCATCATCCAGTTCCGCTGCGTGCCGCACTCCATCTTCGCGGGCAAAGGCGCGACGATGCAGCCCAACCGCCTCGTCATCGGCATCCAGCCCGAAGAGAACATCACGCTGTCGCTGATGGCCAAGGTGCCGGGGCTCGACCGCGAGGGCATCCGCTTGCGGCAAGTGCCGCTCAACATCGCCATGCCCGATGCCTTCAGCGGTGCGGTGCGGCGGATTGCCTATGAACGCCTGCTGCTCGATCTGGTCGAGGGCGACCAGACCCTGTTCGTGCGCCGGGACGAGGTGGAAGCGCAGTGGGAATGGGTCGACGCGATCCGCGCAGGCTGGGCCGCCGAGGGCCTTACCCCCAAGACCTACACCGCTGGCAGCTGGGGGCCGAGCGCGGCCATCGCGCTGGCAGAACGCGATGGAGTGACGTGGCATGAGTAACCTCAACGACACCCTCCACCGGGTGACGCAGCGCGTTATCGAAAATTCGAAAGCAAGCCGCGCCGCCTATCTCGATCTGATCCGCCGCGAAGGCGATGACATGGGGGAGCGCAGTTCGGTGTCGTGCTCGAACCTCGCGCATGCCTATGCCGGGGCGCTGGAGGATCAGGCGGCACTGCTGGCGGGCAAGGGCGCGAATATCGGCATTGTCACCGCCTATAATGACATGCTGAGCGCGCATCAGCCCTATGGCCGCTACCCTGATCGGCTGAAGATCTACGCCCGCGAAATCGGTGCCACGGCGCAGGTGGCAGGCGGCACCCCGGCGATGTGCGACGGAGTGACGCAGGGCGAGACGGGGATGGAGCTCTCGCTCTTCAGCCGCGACGTGATTGCGCTCAGCACCGCCGTCGCGCTCTCGCACCGGATGTATGATGGCGCGCTGATGCTGGGCATCTGCGACAAGATCGTTCCCGGCCTCTTGATGGGGGCGCTCCGGTTTGGTCACTTGCCGACCATCTTCGTGCCCTCCGGTCCGATGCCGAGCGGCATCCCCAACAAGGAAAAGCAGCGGGTCCGTCAGCTCTATGCCGAGGGCAAGGCCACCCGCGCCGAGCTGCTGGCGAGCGAGATGGCGAGCTACCATTCGCCCGGCACCTGCACCTTCTTCGGCACGGCCAATTCCAATCAGATGATGATGGAGATGATGGGGCTGCACATCCCCGGAAGCGCCTTCATCCAGCCGGGGACGCAGCTGCGGCAGGCGCTCGACCGCGAGGCGGTACACCGCGTCGCGGCGCTGGGGCGCAAGGGCGATGATTACCGGCCGTTGGGGCTGTGTGTCGATGAGAAGGCGGTCGTCAACGCGGCCGTCGGTCTGCTCGCCACCGGCGGTTCGACCAACCACGCGATCCACCTGCCCGCCATGGCCCGCGCGGCGGGCGTGATCTTCGACTGGAACGACCTTTCCGACCTCTCCAGCGCGGTCCCGCTGATCGCGCAGGTCTATCCCAATGGCTCGGGCGATGTGAACCAGTTCCACGCGGCAGGCGGCATGGGCTATGTGATTGGCGAGCTGCTCGAAGCGGGGCTGGCCCACGGCGACATCCTCACCGTCGGGCGCGGGCATTTCTCCGACTATGCCAAGGAACCCGGCCTCGACGGCGAACAACTGGTGTGGCGCGAAGTCGGCGCGAGCATGGACGACACCATGCTGCGCCCTGTCACCAACCCGTTCAAGCCCGATGGCGGGATGCGGCTGCTCGAAGGCAATCTCGGGCGCGCCTGCTTCAAGACCTCGGCGGTGGATCAAAGCCGCTGGACGGTCGAAGCGCCGTGCCGCGTGTTCGAGGATCAGCCGAGCGTCAACGCCGCCTTCAAGGCGGGCGAGCTCGACCGCGACGTAGTGGTTGTCGTCCGCTTCCAGGGCCCGCGCGCCAACGGGATGCCGGAACTCCACAAGCTGACCCCCGCGCTGGGCGTGCTGCAAGACCGCGGGTTCAAGGTCGCGCTGGTGACCGATGGCCGCATGTCGGGCGCGAGCGGCAAGGTGCCGGCCGCGATCCACTGCACCCCGGAAGCGCTCGGCGGCGGCCCGCTCGCACGCCTGCGCGATGGCGACATGGTCAAGGTCTGCGCGGTGACCTGCGAACTCAACACCACCGCCGACCTTGCCAGCCGCGACCCAGCCCCCGATCCACGCGAAGAGGTTGGAACGGGCCGCGAGCTGTTCGGCATGATGCGCCGCTTCGCCGATGGGGCCGAGCAGGGCGCCAGCGCGATGCTCGCCACGGGGGGAATGTAAGCGATGAATATCGACGCCATCATGCGCACCGCGCCGGTGATCCCGGTAATCGTGATCGAAGACGAAGCCCACGCAGTGCCGCTGGCCGAGGCGCTGGTGGCAGGCGGCCTGCGCGTGCTCGAAGTCACCTTGCGCACGCCCGCTGCCCTTCCTGCGATCCGGGCGATGAAGCAGGTCGAGGGCGCGATTGTCGGGGCAGGCACGGTCACCAATCCCCGCGAATTGGACGCGGCGCTGGAGGCGGGGAGCGAATTTATCGTCTCGCCCGGCCTCACCGAAAATCTTGGCAAGGCGGCGATTGCGGCGGGCGTGCCGTTTCTCCCCGGCATCGCCAATGCGGGCGACATCATGCGGGGGATGGATCTGGGCCTCGACCGCTTCAAGTTCTTCCCGGCCATGGCGGCGGGCGGACTGCCCGCGCTGAAGGCGCTCGCCGCGCCCTTCGGTCAGTGCCGGTTTTGCCCCACGGGCGGGATAAGCCTTGAGAACGCGCCCGAATGGCTGGCGTTTGATCCGGTGCTGTGCGTCGGCGGCAGCTGGGTCTCACCCAAGGGCGCGCCGGACAAGGCGGTGGTTGAGGCGCTGGCGAAAGAGGCATTCGCGCTGCGCTCCTGACGCTCGTCATCCCAGCGAAAGCTGGGACCTAGAGCGGCAAACGCTATCCTATGCCGGCCTAGGCCCCAGCTTTCGCTGGGGTGACGATGATTTATGGCACACCGTCACTCCTTCGCCAGCAGCCAGATGAAGATTTCGGGCAACCGCGCGGCCCAGGCGTTCTCCTCATGCTCGGCGCCTTCATAGGCTTTGCTTTCCCAGTCGCGGCCCTTTTGCCAGCCTGCCGCAGCGAAGCGCGCATCGACCACCTGCTGGTAAGGCGCGTAATACTGGTCGAGCGTCGCGGTACCGTGGTCCATCCACACCCGCCGTCCGTCAGGCTTGCCGAGCCTTGCCGCAAACCAGCCGTCCCATAGCGCCTTCACTGCGTCGCTCTCGCCCTCGACCACGCGCGGATCGACCGCCGGCCAGTGCGAGCTGACACAGCCTGCCTTGCCAAACACCTCGGGCTTTTCGACGAAGGCATAGCAGCTCATCAGCCCGCCCATGCTCGATCCAACAATCGCGGTATCATCGCGCCCCGTGCGCGTGCGGAAGCGGTTGTCGATCCAGAACTTGAGCGGCCCTGCAATCCAGTCGAGATAGCGTGCGGATATGATCTCGCCGCCCGCCGCTGCATCCATCTGAGCCTTGAGAGCAGGCGGCGCGGCGTCATAGGCACTGCGCGGCAGATACTGGCGGTAGCGATCCGGGCCCGGTGCCCAGATGCCGACGATGATGTGCGGCTCGACCTTGCCGCTCTTAACCGCCGCCAGCATCGCCTTGTCGGCCGCCCAGATCTTGTTGAAATTGCTGTTCTTCACATCGAACAGGTTGTGCCCATCATGCATGTAGAGCACGGGATAGCGCTTGCTGCCCTTGTCGTAGCCGGGCGGCAGCCAGATGGTGATACGCTGTTCGGGGAGGCCTGCTGCGCTGACGTTCTCAAGTTCGACCAGCCGACCCGTATCCTCAGCTGCCAGCGGCACGGCGAACCCGATCAGCGCAAGCAGCGCGGCGAATACTCGGAACATGGGCTACCCTCCCCTCTTTCACCGCCGTTATCGCGGGAGAGGGATGAATTCTCAAGCCTTCGTGCGCGCAGCCTCAGCCAGCATCAGCGCCCCGGTGATCCCGGCATCTCCGCCGAGCCGAGGCGGCAGGATGCGGTGGCGGGGGCCGCCGGGGAGATAGCCATTGTCGAGCGCGCGCGCCCGTGCCGCCACCTTCTCGACGAGGCCCGGCGTGTTCGCCACCCCGCCACCAATCACGATCTCGCCCACCGCGAGGCTCGCGAAGAGCATGTGGCAGGCCTGCGCGATATAGTCGGCGATGATGGCATGGCCGGGGTGGTCGCCGGGCAGATCGGAGAGCGAAACGCCCCATCGAGCAATCACCGCGGGCCCACTGGCCAGCCCTTCGAGGCAGTCGCCATGCACGGGGCATATGCCTGCAAACGCCAAATCCTGCGGGTGACGGCGGGGGTAGACATGACCCATCTCCGGGTGTGCAATCCCGTGGACCGGTCGGCCGTCCAGCACCAACCCACCGCCGATCCCGGTGCCGATGGTAAGGTACGCGAGGCCCCCGCCCACCGCGCCCGCCGCCGCATATTCGGCCAGCGCGGCGGCATTGACGTCGGTGTCGAAGCCAACCGGCACCCCACGCCGCGCGGCGAAGAACCCGGCAAGATCGCAATTGGCCCAACCCGGCTTGGGGGTGTTGGTGATGAAGCCCCACTGCTCCGACGCACGGTCCAGCTCCACCGGGCCGAAACTGCCGATGCCCAGCGCTGCGATCCCACCCTGCGCGGCGAACCATTCTGCCGCCTCGACCAGCGTGGTTGCGGGGTCGCGCGTAGGGATCGTGTGCCGCGCGCGGATGGCATCGGGCGATGATCCAACCGCAAGGACGAACTTGGTCCCCCCGGCCTCGATCCCTCCGAGCATCAGGCGGCGCTCTCAGGGGTCAGCGCTACCACCCGCGAACGGTCACCGTCCAGCGCCAGCCGGAGCAGCGGCGCGGGCACGCCGCCGAAGCCACCATCGGGCAACACATCGACGAAACTGCACACGGTCAGACTGGCATCGACATACCAGCTATAGGTCTGTTGCGGCAGATGCGCCGGGTTCGCCAGCACTAGCCCGGTACCGTTCAAAGGGCGCCACGGCCCTGCCATCGATTCCGCCACCATCCCGTACAGCCCCCCCGGCGCATGGCGCAGTTCGGGCGCGAACGTCGCGGTCTGCGTCGACCAGAAGGCGTAGTAATGCCCCGCGTGAAACACAAGGTGCGCGCGCTCCAGCTCGTTGTTGACCCCGTCTGCATGGAGGCAAGGAGGGACCAAGACCCACTCTGCCCCCACCTTGCGGGCAACCCCGAAGGCCCCGTTGAAGGCGCTTGTTGAGGCCGCCAGCGAGGCAGTGAAGGCGAGGTATTCGCCGCCATCGGCAGGATCGCGGAAATAGGCCGGATCGCGGAACGCCTTGATCGTGCCGGGTGCGCCGTCATGGGCGTCGGCAGGCATGTAATCCGCGCCGTAGCCATCGAAGCAGGGCGTAGGAAAGCACCACTCTCCCGGCCAGCCATCCGGCCCCAGCGTTGCGCTGGTCTGCCACAATTGCTGCTGATAGCCCCCGGCCCGTTTGGCGGTTCCGGCGGCGGTGAAGAACAGCGTCACCACGTCCGCATCAAGCAGCGCTGAGCCTGCCCATTCACGTTCGTAAGGCACGGCGAAATCGGGCAAGACCGGGCCATGATCGTGCCATGACCCGCCAACGGCATGGGTATGACGCTCGATCCAGTGGATCTTCGCCTCGAAATGGCGGAGCGCGGGATCGCCGCGGTCGGGCGCGGTGAGCGCCATCCACATCTCGCGCCCGGCCAGCTTGGCGCGGTGGCCGGATGCATCTTGCAAGGGCCACATATCCCAATAATGCGTTGCCGGATCGAGACCGGACCGGTCCGGGGCGGTTACCGGCGGGATCGGCGTCCCCGCCCCATCACCGGGCGCGATCCGGCGCACATGCTCGGCTCTCCAGCTGCTGATCATGGCGGCAGTCTATCCCAATTCCATAAAGAAAAAACGGGCTGGCCAGCGGGGAGATTGATGCGGCCAGCCCGGATGCGAGGATGCGGCCCTCAGAAGTCGAACCGCACCGACGCAAGCACTGTCCGGCCCGCAATCGAGCGCGCGCGCACGATGCCATTGCCGGGGATCGAACCTTCCTCCGCCTCGGTGTAGCCGGTGGAGTCGAACAGGTTGGTGGCGTTCAGCCCCACCTCAACCCGGTCAATCGGGCGGAAGGCGAGGAAGGCATTCACCTGCGCAAAGGCCGGGAGCACCAACTGGTTGCTATCCTGCGTGAAGCTGTCGGTGGTGCCGACGATATTCGCGCCCACGGTGAACAGGTCCACTTCATACTGCGCGGTCGCCTGATAGACGAAGTCGGCCTGGCGGCGCGGGGTGTTGCCGACGGTGCTGGCATCCAGCGCATCGACGATCTCCGCATCGGTCCAGGTGAGGCCCGCCGAAAGGCTGAACGGCCCGGTGCGATAGGCGCCTTCGAGTTCGATGCCATAGGCTTCGTAGGTGGTGTCGAACAATTCCAGCGGGGCCAGTTCGACATTGGTTTCGCTGGTGTCAGCATAGAACCCGGTCGCGAACAGCGAGAGGCCGCCCGATTGGTACTTCAGACCGGCTTCAAGCTGATCGACCCGCGCGATTACCCCCGCATCGCCGCCCGGCAGGCTGCCGTCGGTGGTGCTGACCGCAGGCGAGAACAGCGAGCGGTCGGCGGTGTGGCGGCCGCCCTGCGAGTAACGCGCAAACACGCCCAGATCATCGGTGAGGAGGTAATTCGCCCCCAGCGAGAAGCTGAAATAATCGAAGCTGTAATTCACCGGGCGCGCACTGCCGAGCGGCAGGGTGCTGGTCTGGGCCTCAGCCGGGCTGATTACGCCGTTGTTGTCGAAATCGAAGCGGGTCACCCCAAGCCCGAACCCGCTGTCCGATCCCGTGATCGTGCCGCTGGCATCGCCAAAATCATAGCGGATCGAGGCATCGAGCGTCAGGCGGTCCAGCTCGAACGAGAGCGAAGCAAAGGGCGCATAGGTGCTATAATCAACATCGTAGTTGCGCCGACAGCAATTGCCGAAGAAGCTCGCGCCAAAGCCCACGGTGCCATTCTGCGTCACCAGATTGCCCGCCGCATTGCGGATATCCACCAGCACCGCCTGCCCATCACCCTCGATGGTCTGGACATGGCTGGTCCAGAGCCAATCGGTGTCGATAGTCTGACGCGAGAGGTAGAAGCCGGTGGTGAAGTTGGCCGTGCCGCCGCCGATGTCGAACGTCTTGTTGACGCGGAAATCATTGGTGACGTTGTCGAGGCTGTTCAAACGGGTGTTGAACACCACCACGTTGGTGAGCAGCCCATTCCCGCCGATGGTGGCGGCGTTGGCAGCCTGCCCTGCGTTCGGCCCGCTGGCAAAGACAATCCTCGAACCCGCGCCGCCGATCGAATTGGCCACAGCTTGCGCAGAGTCGGCCCCGGCCGGGAAGGGCGACATGAAGCTGCCCGAATTGTCGGCAAAGCGGAACCGATTGGTCAGGGTCCAGCCGCCGCCCACGTCAATCTCGCTCTCGATCCCGAAGGCGAGGCTCTTGACCGAGAGGCCATCACGGAAATCAAAGCGCGCAACATTGTTGTTGCCGTCCAGCGTCACCGCAGGGGTCAGGAACGGGCTGTAGAGCGAGTCGGTGCGCGGGTTGAAGCCGGGGATCGCCTGATAATTGGGGTTGCCGTTGCTACCCGTCACCCGGACCGGCTGCGGCAGGATCGTGGGGGTGCGGTCATCGAGATACTTGGCGCTGAAGCGCACATAGCCGCCCTCGAATTCCTTGGTGATGTTGGCCTTGATCTGGCCGCCGTCATAGCCGTTATAGCCAATGTCGCGCGGGCCTTCACCCGTGCGGTAGAAGCCGCCAACGTGGAAATAGAGATCATCGGCGAGCGGCGCACCGTAATCGAAATCGAGCCGGTAAGTCTCGAAATCGAGGCCGACGGAGCCCTGTATCGCGCCGCCTTCCTGCTGGCCGGTCTTGGAGATGAAGTTGATCACCGCGCCCGGTGCGTTCGAGGCGAAGGTCGAGGCGGAACCACCGCGCACAGCTTCGACGCGGGCGACGCTGCGATCTGCGCGCAGGAAGTTGTCGGCATTGCCGAAGATGATGTCGCCGAATTCGAGGATCGGCAGGCCATCTTCCTGCAGCTGGATGTAGCGCGCGCCGCCGGTCGACACCGGGATACCGCGCACTGCGATATTGGCATTGCCCTCACCGCCCGAGGCTTCGGACCGGATACCGGGGATCTGGCGAATGAGGTCGGCCGAAGACGGCGCGGCAAGATTGGCGATGGTCTGCGCGCCGATGGTGCTGACCGAGACCGAGCTTTCGATCCGGTTTTGCCCGCGCGCAACGGCAGTGACGATAATCTCAGGGGTTTCCGCGTCGGCCTCGGCCTGATCGGCGCTCTGGGCCAGTGCTGCAAAGGGGCTGACAAGGGTGCACACGGCCACCCCGGCGCAAAGCGCGTGACGAATCTTCATAGCTGTTCTCCTCTCGGGTGCGCGCTTCTTTGGCGACGACGGTGTCTTGCCTAATCTTGTTGCAAACGATTGCAACCGGAAAATTGCAATCGTTTGCAAATCGAATGAAAACGTGTCACTTCAACCACACAGCGCAAAGCATAATGCGCGTGGGACAGGATCAGGAAAAGGCGCCAGATGATGGAAAAGCCCCGGCTTTCGCTGCTGCGAATCATCGAGATGAATATCGGCTTTTTCGGCCTGCAGTTCAGCTTCGGGCTGCAACAGGCTAATATGGGGCCGATCTACGGTTTCCTGGGCGCGGACGAGGCGTCGATGCCGCTGCTGTGGCTGGCGGGGCCGATGACCGGGCTGATCATCCAGCCAATCGTCGGCGCGATGAGTGATCGCACCAACACAAGGCTCGGCCGCCGCACGCCTTATTTCCTGATCGGCGCGGTGATCTGCACGCTCAGCCTGTTCGCCATGCCGATGTCGAGCACGCTGTGGATGGCGGCTGCGCTGCTGTGGATCCTCGATGCGGGCAACAACATCACCATGGAGCCCTACCGCGCCTATGTCGCCGACCGGCTGGCACCCGAACAGCGCTCGACCGGGTTCCTGACGCAGAGCGCGTTCACCGGCCTCGCCCAGACCTTGTCCTACCTCGCGCCCTCGCTGCTCACCGCCTTCGTGGCGCGCGACATGCTCGATGCCAATGGCATTCCGGTGATCGTACGGATTGCCTTTGTGATCGGGGCGATCCTGTCGATCTCGACCATCGTGTGGTCGGTGTGGCGCGTGCCCGAATTGCCCTTGTCACCCGAGGAACTGACCGAGCTCGAAGCCAAGCCGCTGACGGCGCGCGCGACCCTAACCGAAATCGGCGACGCGATCCGCGACATGCCGCGCCCGATGCGCCAGCTGGCCGCCGCGATGTTCTGCCAGTGGTATGCGATGTTTGCCTACTGGCAGTATATCACCTTCGCCGTCGGCCGCTCGCTCTATGACACCAGCGATCCCGCCAGCGCCGCCTTCCGCGCCGCCACGCTGACTGCGCAGCAGGCAGGCGCGCTTTACAACTTCATCGCCTTTCTGTGCGCACTAGCGCTGATCCCGATCGTTCGGCGCTTTGGCGCGCGGCAAACCCACGCGTTGTGCCTCGCCGCCTCGGGCGCCGCGATGCTGCTAATCCCCGGCGTATCGACCCCGATGGCGCTATTCGTGCTGATGCTGGGGATCGGGATCGGCTGGGCCGGGATGATGGGCAACACCTATGTCATGCTAGCCGATTGCATCCCGCCCGAACGTAATGGCATTTACATGGGTATTTTCAACATGTTCATCGTCATCCCGATGCTGATCCAGACGCTCACCATGCCGCTGATCTACCGCCCGCTGCTGGGCGGCGATCCGCGTCATGTGCTGATGCTGGGCGGCGTCTTGATGCTGGCGGGCGCTGTGGCTACGCTGCTGGTCGACGCCGGGCATCGCAGACCGCGTGAACAATCATTGGTCACAGGCTAAGGGCAGGGATGGCTGACAGCGACGAGACGAATACGCGCCCCGCGGTGCGCAATATTACTGATTTGGCGCGACTGGCGGGGGTCTCGGCTGGCACCGTGAGCCGCGCGCTGGCGGGCAAGAGCCTCGTCAATGCCAAGACCCGCGAACGGATCGAAAGCTTGGCGCGCGAGCACGGCTTCCGCCCCAACCAGATGGCGAGCGGCCTCCGCCGCCAGAAGACCGGGGTGATCGGGGTGGTGATCCCGCTCGGCCATGATACCCGCCAGCAGATTTCCGACAGCTTCTTCATGACCCTGCTCGGCCATTTGGCCGACGAGCTGACCCACGAAGGCTATGACCTGATGCTGCGCCGGGTGGTGCCGGAGACCGACACTGACTGGCTCGAACGCTTCATCGGTTCAGGGATGATCGACGGGGTGATCGTGATCGGCCAGTCCGATCAATTCGAACGGATCGAGGAGGTCGCCGATGGCTATGGCCCGATGGTGGTGTGGGGCAATCATCAGGAGGGCCAGCGTCACTGCGTGGTGGGCACCGACAACCGCCTCGGCGGTCGGCTGGCCGCTGAGCGGCTGATCGCGGCTGGTGCCACGCGGCTCGCCTTTCTGGGCGATACCACCGCGATCGAATTCGCCGCGCGGCTGGCGGGGGCCGAGGATGTCGCGCGGCGCATGGGGCTAGGGCCGATCATCGCCCTGCCCACCCATCTCTCCCCCGACCGGGCGAGCGAGGAAATCGCTGTCCATCTCGCCGCACTCGAAGGCCGGATTGACGGCATCTTCGCCGCCACTGACACGCTTGCCGCGCTATGCCTGACGCAGCTGCGCGCGCGCGGTTTGGCGGTGCCTGACGCGATCAAGCTGGTGGGTTTCGATGACCTGCCGATCGCCCGCCAGACCATGCCGCCGCTCACCACCATCCGGCAGGATATCGCCGCAGGCGCGCGCGGCCTCGTCGATCTGTTGCTGCGGCGGCTGGCGGGGGAGAAGACCGAGAGCCTTGTCCTGCCACCCGAATTGGTGGTGCGCGAAACCGCCTGATAGCGGGCCCAGAACGGGCCAAAGAATTATTCCGCGCCAAATCCGGGCAAAGTGTGTATGGGGCGCGCATCGACGTTGCTGCAAGCGGGCCTCGCCCCGCGCCGTGCTGGTTCGATGTTGCCCTTATTGCGCGCCTGTCCCGCAGCTTGCGCGCTCGCCTTGAAAGCTTGTTTCCTATGCCCTTTCCCGAAATCCCCACAGGCCTCGCCGAGGCCCTGACCGCACGCGGCTATGAAACGCTGACCCCGGTGCAGTCCGCCGTGATCGAGCCGGAAGCGGCGGGGCGCGATCTGGTGGTTTCGGCGCAGACGGGTTCGGGCAAGACAGTCGCCTTCGGGCTCGCCATTGCCGCGCAATTGCTGGGCGAAGATGGCCGCGTGCGCCGCGCTAGCGGGCCGCTGGCGCTGGTGATTGCGCCGACGCGCGAACTGGCCTTGCAGGTCGCGCGCGAGCTTGACTGGCTCTACCGCGAAGCGGGCGCACGCATTGCCACCTGCGTCGGCGGCATGAACCCCCAGCAGGAACGCCGCGCGCTGCAAGCGGGTGCCACCATCGTCGTCGGCACCCCCGGCCGTCTGCGCGATCACCTCGAACGCGGCGCGCTCGACCTGTCGGCGCTCGCCGCCGTGGTGCTCGACGAGGCGGACGAAATGCTCGACATGGGCTTTCGCGAAGAGCTTGAGGAAATCCTCGATGCCACGCCTGAAACCCGCCGGGTGCTGATGTTCTCGGCCACCATGCCGCGCCCGATCGAGGCGCTCGCACGGCGCTATCAGCGCGATGCCCTGCGCATCCAGACCGGCGGCACCGAACGCGGGCATGGCGACATTGCCTACCAGGCGGTGACCGTCTCGCCCTCGGAAATCGAGAACGCGGTGGTGAACCTGCTGCGCTTCCACGAAGCCGAGACCGCGATCCTGTTCTGCGCCACCCGCGAGAATGTCCGCCACCTGCACGCGACCTTGCAGGAACGCGGCTTTGGCGTCGTCGCGCTGTCGGGCGAGCATTCGCAGCAGGAGCGCAATCAGGCGTTGCAAGCCCTGCGCGATCGCCGCGCCCGGGTCTGCGTGGCCACCGATGTCGCGGCACGTGGGATTGACCTGCCCTCGCTCAGCCTCGTGATCCACGTCGAAATCCCGCGCGATGCCGAAACGCTGCAGCACCGTTCGGGCCGCACCGGGCGGGCGGGCAAGAAGGGCGTGGCAGTGATCATCGTCCCCTTCCCGCGCCGCAAGCGCATCGAATCGATGCTGCGCCATGCCAAGATCAACGCCGAATGGATGAACGCGCCGGACCGCGAGGCGATCATCGCGCAGGACAAGGTGCGGCTGCTGGACAAGCTGATGCAGCCGGTCGAGGTGACCGATGGCGACCGCGAGCTGGCAGACAAGCTGCTCGAAACCCGCACCCCGCAAGAAATCGCCGCGATGCTGGTGCAGGCGCATCGTGCATCAATGCCCGAGCCGGAGGAATTGCTGGCCCAGTCTGCCGAAGCCCAGCGCGCAGCGCAGCAGGACAAGCACCGCGCCGGGTTTGAGGATACGGTGTGGTTCCGCATGGACATCGGCCGCCGCCAGAACGCCGATCCGCGTTGGATTCTGCCGCTCATCTGCCGGCGCGGGCATATCACCCGCAACGAGATCGGCGCGATCCGCATCGGGCAGCAGGAAACCTATTTCCAGATCCCGCGCCCCATCGCTGGCAAATTCGCCGAGGCTATCGCCGCGACCGCGGGGAGCGAGGAAAATGGAGGCTATGTTGCCATTGCCCACTCGCCCGAACCGCCGCGCATGGCCGCGCGCGAAAATGCCAAGCGCAAGCCCAATGGCCCGGTGCAGGCTCGGACCTTCAAGCCCAAGTTCAAACCCAAAGCAAAGCCCAAGCCGGGGCGTGCCTGATTGCCAAGTGCGGCGGCGTCAGACGGTTGATTGTGAGATCTTGGCTTTTTCCCCGTGCTCGCGCCAGAGGGTCTTGGCCTTCTCGACTTCATCCCGGTTCGCGCGCGAAATCCGGTTGGCGATGAAATCGATCCCCTCAATCAGCCATGGCGCAAGCTCCGGCTGGAGCAGCCGATAGCGGCGCGACTGGCCCTGCGCCTCCACCTCGACCAGCCCCAGCGCCTTGAGCACCGCCAGATGCTGCGACACCCGGGTCGGGGTGATATCAAGCGTGTCCGCCAACTCGTTGACGGTATAGCCGCCCACCTGCAGTTCCTGGATCAAGCGGATGCGATCCGGGTGCGAAATCTGGCGAAGCAAGTTGGCCAGTTCGGTGGCGACGATAATGCGGCTGGGCATGGGCAATTAGCTTTCTTGATGGGGAGAATGAGGGAGGAAAGGTCTAGACAGGCCCGACCAATCGCAGATCGGGCGCGGTGCGCGGCCCGCGCGGGTGTTCATCCCCTGCCAGCGCGCGCCAAGGTTGCGGCGCGCGGCCGCTGGCAGCGGGCGGGGTGAGGGTCAGGTGCTGGAGGAATTCGGCATCGCCCAGGTTACGAGCATACGGCGCCTCGGAGGGCCGACCCGGCGTTGCTACGCCGCGCTCCCACAGCTGCGCGGCGGCATCGTAAAGCTTATGCGCGGCGAAGGTCTGGCCCTGCGCGTGCAATGCAGCGGCAAGGCTCAGCACCAGCAAGGGCGCATCGCAACCCGGCGCGGTCGCCGTTGGCACCGCCGCTTCACTGGTGACCCGCTGTAGCCCGCGCCTGTACCACATGAGCGGCCATGGTTGGGTCACCCCGCTCAGCTCGGCAAGGAGCGCGGTCGTAACGCTGCGCCATTGGGGCATCACGATCAGCGCATCCCACGGCTCACAATGCCGCACCAGTGTGCGCAGGGCCTCCTCGACCGGGAGGATGGCGATATCGATCCCCTCGCGGGTCAGCGCCCGGTCTGCCATCAGCAATTGGCCGGTAATGGTGTTGCGCGACGCGGCATCGGCAATGATCGCGAGCTTGCTGCGCCCCTGCGCCTTGGCGGCAGCGATCATGGTTGTGATCAGGCGCAGCGATGGCAGCGGGGCCTGACCCGCCTGCGCCTCATCACAGGCCCACGGCAGCGGTGACATTACCATCACATCGAGCGGCCTGCGCCGAGGCAGCCGGGCGGCACCATAATCGAACAGAAAGCTGGCAATCCATGTCGCTTGACCGGCTCCGCCCAAGCCCGGGTGGAGCACGCTGGTCGAGGCCGTGGTCTGCCACGGGGCAAAGACGGCCGCTGGCGACGCGCTGCCAGCAGCAGATGCCCATTCGGTCAGCTGGCCGAACCGGCGCGCCGCGGGCGATGGCGCCGCAGCCAAACCAATGCCGAGCCAGCGCAGCACCCCATCCAGCCCCTGCTGCCAGTCCTCAGGCACCGCGCCCACAGGCAGAGCCAGCCGCGCTGCCGGGACCGCCGCCAGCGCGAGCGGAGCGCGGCCGCGGTGCCTCTCCGGCGTGTCAAGCGAACGGGATTGGCCAATCGAGCTGTCCATGATCATGTACCTGCCAAGCTGCGGAATATGCGCAGTCTCTACTGGCCTTGTGATCATTGCTAAAATTCAATATATCGACGTTATCGTTCATTCAAAACGAACATAAGGCGCGCGCTCCCTGCCATGCACCTCAATTTCAAGCATCTGCGCTATTTCCATGCGGTCGCGCATGACGGCAATCTCACCAATGCCGCGCGGCGGCTCAATGTGTCGCAATCGGCGCTCTCGACCCAGATCCGGCTGCTGGAGGAATCGATCGGTCATGACCTGTTCGAACGGCGCGGGCGGCGGCTGGAATTGACCGAGGCGGGGCGGGTGGCGCTCAATTATGCCGACGGGATTTTCGAATCCGCCAATGAAATGATGGCAACCTTCGCAGGCGGCGCGGCGCAGGCGCGGCGGCACCTGAGGGTGGGCGCGGTATCGACCTTGTCGCGCAACTTCCAGATCCGCTTTCTGGCCCCTATGCTAGCACGCGACGATGTGCATTTGGTGGTGCATACTGGCGCACTGCCTCAGCTCGCCAAGGCGCTGGAGGCGCATGAGCTTGATATTCTTCTCACAAATCGCCTCCCCTTCCGCGACAGCGCCACCAATTGGACCGCACATTTGGTCGATGAAACCCCCGTGAGCCTGATCGGCACGCAACCGGTCGATCCCGCCAAGGTCTCGCTGCGCGATCTGCTCACCACCGCGCGGCTGGTGGTGCCGGCCAAGGACAGCGGCGTGCGCGCGGACTTCGATCTGCTGGTCGAACGGCTTGGCATCCTTCCCAATATCGTCGCTGAGGCTGATGATATGGCGATGCTGCGCCTGCTGCTGCGCGCGGGCACCGGGGTGGGCCTTGCCCCACCGATCGTGGTGCGCGACGAGCTCGAAAACGGGATGCTGTACGATCTGATGACCATCCCCGGGCTCACCGAAAGCTTCTACGCGATGAGCCAGCTTCGGCGCTTCCCCAATCCGCTGGTGTCGCAGCTGCTCGACATCGCCAAAATGACCTAAATTCTTATAATATGAACGACAAGATCACTTCATTGAATTTCTAGAAACTGTGTCAGCAAGCTATTCCGCCCTCACATCTTGCCCGCATCGGGCCTCGTGGAGACGGAATGTCCATGCAAATCGCGCTTCTGCTTGCGCTCGTGATCGGCGCTATTCTGAGCCTCGGAGTGATCGCCTTGATGGCCCGCGATCGTCACGCCCGCGTCATCGGCCTCTTGCTGGAAACAGCCTCATTGGCGGCGCTCGCGCTCGCGCTCGCCGGGTTGGGCGAAGTGCTGACATCGGTCTCCTACACCGCCAATCTGCTGACCACACAGGGTGCAGGGCTGAGCCTGCGCATGGATGTGGTGAGCCTCACCATGCTGGCACTGGTCGGCTTCATCGGCTGGGTGGTGCTGCGCTACGCCCGTACCTACATGGCGGAAGAGCTGGGCCGGGCGCGCTTTATCGGCGGGCTTGGGCTGGCGCTGGCCAGCGTGCTGCTGTTCGTCGGCGCGGGCAATCTGCTGCAACTGGTCACGGCGCTGATCGCCACCAGCCTGTGCGTCAACCGCCTGCTCCTGTTCTACCCTGAGCGCGCCGCCGCACGCCGCGCCGCGCGCAAGCAGTTCATCACCGCCCGGCTCGCAGACGTTGCCCTGATCGCCGCAGCCGTGCTGCTGACCGCCGCCTATGGCACGCCGGACATTGCCACGATCCTCGACGCCGCCCGCAGCGGTGTCGGCGGGCCGCTGGTGGCGGGCGCCATCGCCTGCCTCGCGCTGGCGGCGGTGATCACCTCGGCGCAGTTCCCGCTGCATGGCTGGCTCAGCGAAGTGATGGAGGCTCCTACACCTGTCTCCGCCCTGCTCCACGCCGGGGTCATTAACGCAGGCGGGTTCCTGCTGATCCGCTTTGCCGATGTGTTGCTGCTTTCTCCTGCCACGCTGGCGGGACTGGTCATGATCGGCGGCTTTACCGCGCTGTTCGGCGGGCTGGTGATGCTGACCCAGCCGGCGGTGAAAACCTCGCTCGCCTGGTCGACCGTGGCGCAGATGGGGTTCATGATCATGCAGTGCGGGTTGGCGCTGTTCCCGCTGGCGCTGCTGCACATCCTCGCCCACTCGCTCTACAAGGCGCACAGCTTCCTGGCTTCGGGCGGCGCGGTCGAGCGGATCGCTGCCAATCGCCGCCCTGGCCCTGTGGCAATCCCCGATGCCAAGGCGGTGGGCGCAGCCTTCCTCGCGGCGCTGGGTATCTTTACCGCGATGAGCATCGGGTTCGATTTCCAGAGCAAGTCGCCCCAAGCGATTGCATTGGGCGCGATCCTGATCTTCGGAGTGGCCTATCTGCTGGCGCAGGGCCTTGCCGGATCGGCGCCAGGGATGCTCATGCGGCGGATGGCCGTCTACTCGCTGGCGGCCTCGGCCGGCTACTTCGTGCTGCACACGCTGGCCGAGCTGCTGACCCGCGGCACCCTGCCCGCCGCCCCGCAGCCCGGCCCGTTGGAATGGGTGCTGATCGGGCTCGCCGTGTTGAGCTTCGGCCTTGTCGCGATTGCGCAGGCGATGTTCCCGCTGTGGGCGAACCACCCGGCGGCTGCGGGTCTCAGGGTTCATCTGTCCAACGGACTTTATGCCAATGCGGTGCTCGATCGGCTGCTCGGCGGCTGGCAGCAGCGTCGCCCGCTCTAAGGCGCAACAGGAGGTCATTACCATGCAAACCATCTCTCAGGCCGAGCCCATGGCCGCGCCGTCCTTGCGCGAGACCGCCGATCAGGCGACCCGCGCCATCGCCCCCCTGTGGCCGCTGGCTTCGAGCGTCGCGGTCAACCCCTATCTCGGGCAGACCGGGCAGGATCTGGCCCACACCGCCGCGCTGCTGGCGCGGGTGAGCGGAGCGGCGACCGTCATGCCGCGCAGCTGGTTT
This sequence comes from Erythrobacteraceae bacterium CCH12-C2, assembly GCA_001556995.1. GTDB lineage: Bacteria > Pseudomonadota > Alphaproteobacteria > Sphingomonadales > Sphingomonadaceae > Erythrobacter. Next base: position 6,059 of record LSKF01000052.1, on the reverse strand, counting down.
GCTGAGAAGGTCGAAAACGGCACCATCACGGATGACGATCTGACCGCCGCGCTCGAAAGCGCATCCTCGCCGCTGCGCCCCGCGACGCTGGCGCAGTTGAAGCTGGCGCTGCAGGCGCCGCAGCCGGTGCGCCAGCCGCTGCCGACCGTGGCGGACTTGGCGGCAGAGGCTTCGGGAATCGATTGGCCTGCGATCATCGCGGAGCGCTTTGGCCACTGGGCAGCTAGCTGGTGGGACGAGGGTCAGGCACTATGGGCCGCGCCCAAGGGCCGCAATGCCTATCGCGCCTGGCAGGCGGTCGCGACGCACGACCTCACCCCGGAAATCGCGGGCCTCGATGGCTTTGCCGCGTTCGTGGCCGATGCGCCTGACAGCACGCTTGAGGCGATGGCGCGCAATGTTGCGCTGCTCGAACTGCCGGGCGAGGCGCAGGCGACTTATTTCCATAGCCTGCTGATGACGCTGGGCGGCTGGGCGCAGTTTGCGCGCTATCAGCAATGGCAGGCGGAGCTTGGTGGGGGCGAGGATAGCGCGCCGGTCGATCTGCTGTGCATCCGGCTGATGTGGGAAGCAGCGATCTTCGCCCGCTATGCCCCAGCCATCAGCGAGCGCTGGCATGAGGTGGTCGCAGCCCATGCTGCGCCCGTGGAACCCGACGCGGATCAGGTGATCGACGCAATCCTCCAAACCGCCGCTGAACGCGCTGCGCAGCGGACGCTGGGGCAGAGCCTGCAAACCAGCGCCGCCAGCGCGCCCGAGGCTGCAACCCCGCTGCTCCAAGCGGCCTTCTGCATCGATGTCCGTTCGGAAACCTTCCGCCGGGCGTTGGAATCGCTCGATCCGGGCATTGTCACGCTGGGCTTTGCCGGGTTCTTCGGGATCGGTGCATCGCACCAGCGCTTCGCCTCGGACGTGGCCGAGCATCGCCTGCCGGTGCTGCTCAATGCCAGCGTGACCAGCACCGCCAGCACCGAAGCCAACGCACCGCAAGACCGCGCCGCACGCTACCGCGCCCGCGCCCACCGCGCCTGGGGGCGGTTCAAGCTGGCGGCGGTCTCGTCCTTCGCCTTTGTCGAGGCAACCGGGCCGGTTTATTTCGGCAAGCTGCTGCGCGACAGCCTGGCGCTGAAGGCCCCGGCCCTGCCGCATGACCCGGCGCCGGTGCTAACCCCCGCGCTCACTCTCGAACAGCGGATCGGTGCCGCGACCGCCGTGCTGCGCGCCATGTCGCTGACCAGCGGATTTGCGCCGCTGGTGCTGCTGGTCGGGCACGGCGCGAAGGTCGTTAACAACCCCCATGCGAGCGGCCTCCATTGCGGCGCCTGCGGCGGCTATTCGGGCGAGGTCAATGCCCGGCTCCTGGCGAGCCTGCTCAATGATGCGCAAGTGCGCACGGGCCTTGCGGCAGCGGGCATCATTGTCCCCGAGGGCACACTATTCCTCGGCGCGCTGCACGACACCACCTGCGATGACGTGCTGATCTACGCCGAAGATCACCCCTCGCCCGATCACGCCGCCGATCTGGCCCGCGCGCGGCAATGGCTGGCGAGCGCCGGCCTGCTCGCACGCGGCGAACGGGCATTGCGCCTGCCACGTGCCGCCAACGCCAAGGCCATCGAACGCCGCAGCCGCGACTGGGCCGAGGTTCGCCCGGAATGGGCGCTCGCCGGGTGCAAGGCCTTCATCGCCGCCCCGCGCCAGCGCACCAGCGGCACCAGCCTCGAAGGGCGCGCCTTCCTGCACGACTATGTCTGGCGGCAGGATGAAGGCTTCAGCACGCTCGAGTTGATCATGACCGCGCCGGTGGTGGTGGCGAGCTGGATCAGCCTGCAATACTACGGCTCCAGCGTCGATCCCCAGGTCTTCGGGGGCGGCAACAAGCTGATCCACAACGTGATCGGCGGGATCGGGGTGGTGGAAGGCAACGGCGGCACGCTGCGCGCCGGGCTGCCGTGGCAATCAGTGCATGATGGCGACCGTCTGATGCACGAACCGCTGCGGCTGAGCGTCTGCATTGAGGCCCCGGTCGAAGCGATGACCGCGATCCTCGCCCGCCATCCCAATGTCCGGGCGCTGTTCGACAATGGTTGGCTGCATCTGCTGGCGATGGGTGATGCCGGGCAGCTGGCGTGGCGCTATGCCGGAAATCTCGAATGGCACAAGGTCGATGCCGAGGGCCGCACCGCGCCGCAGGAGGTGCTGGCAGCCTGAGCGTGGTCGTGGTGAGGCGAGTGGCTGGCCGCGACCGGTGAAGATGGTCATGACGTCTTCGCTATGCCACCGGACCGCCATGGCAGGTAGAACCAACGAGGAGACCACAACAGCCTATCCTTCGCCATCACGATTCAACCCGATCAGCAACGCAGCGTTTCTGCCATCCAATCTCATTGTAAGAATGATGACGGGTCCCGATGGCGAAAAGCGGACCGAGCGCTGCCATGACAATGCCGCCGACAGATCGAGCGGGACAGATAAGCTGTTGGTACACGTGTTGCTCCCATATTCGACACCACTTGAACGGCATTTGTAGGGGCAAGAATCGCGGGCCTTCTGGCGAACGGCCAAGAACCAATTGGCACCCTCCATGGAATGATCTGAAGTTGCCTTAACCCTAATGTTTTCCTCAATTTGAGGCGAGCGGGGTCGGTTTCTCCAAAGTTGTTGATCGCTATCGATGTTTTGCAATTGACCCGGTTTGAACTGACCGATACCCCTCCCTGCCTGTGCGCGAGGATCGTCGCGGGCGCAGGCCAATTGGGGGAGTGCAGCATGTCGACTATTGGATCAGGTTCGCAAGGAACTGGCTCGAACTCTGACGCCGTTTCGCAGACCATCAGCTCCAGTCCTTCTTCGGTCTCTCAGCCTTGGTCCTTCGCCCAAGGCCCGGCAGCGACATCGCGTTTGGTCGCTCCGAGCGGGTTTGTGGGTAGCATCGGCGGGACTGTGTCGATTCTGCTTAGCAGCGGCCAGCAGGACATTACGATTATCGACCGGCCCGGCACGATCACATTGACCGGCGCCTCAGGCGGCAATGATATCGTCCGGTTCTCCGGCTCGGCCAATAGCTACACGATTACGCGGTCGGGCTCGCGGGCCATTATTTCGGATGGTGATACTTCGGTTGCGATCGCGGTAAGCGGTTCGCCGATCAATCTCGTCTTTGCCGATGGGACGCGCAGCCTTCGCGCCGATGGCAATACGGTGCTTCTCGGCAGTCAGATCGCGGTGACCACGCCGGCTGCCATCACAGCTGCGCCCGATGTTGGCGCGGTGGTGGCTGCCGGAAACCCCGATGTCAGGGGCCAGCTGATTGTTGCTGAGGGCGAACCGGTTGTCGTGTCCGGCCCGTTCGATGTTTTCGGGACGACGTCGGGCGCGGAGGTCTTCACTGCTCTGGGCGGCAATATCGCGGTTCGCTCGGGATTTGCGGGCGGCCTCGATACGATCGTTCTTGAGGGGTCTGCCTCCGCGTTCACCGCGACCCGATCGGCCAGCCAGGTGATACTTGAAGGTCCGGGCCTCAGAATCAGCATCCCCGTAAGTTCGGCGGGCGTGATGGTGCAGTTCGCCGATGATACGCGCAGCTTACGGTTTGATGCTGAAGCGGGGCAGGTCGTTGTTGGCGATCAGATTATCGGCAACGCTCCAATCACTCTTAGCGCTGCCAATGCAGTGTCATTGATAGACCTTGACGATCTTGCGCCATCGCAGGGTTTTGCCATTGAAGGCAGCGAGCCGGGCGACCGCGCCGGTCGCTCCGTATCGTCGGCGGGCGATCTGAACGGCGATGGCTTTGATGACATCGTGATCGGTGTCACTGGCGCAAACGGGCAGGCAGGCGAGACCTATGTCCTGTTCGGTTCGGCGACCCCGTTTCCGGCGCGCACGGCGGGCGAAGATCTGAACGGTGCGAATGGCTTTCGCATTCTGGGCCAGAGCCCGTTTGGCGAAAGCGGGTTTTCCGTATCGAGCGCGGGCGACGTCAATGGCGATGGCCTTGCCGACCTGTTGATCGGCGCGCCGAACGCCAGCAGCAGCGGGGCCGAAGCGAGCTACGTTATTTTCGGTTCGACCCAAAGGTTTGGACCGACATTGGCGCTCACCGATCTCAACGGAACCAATGGCTTCCGGATCAACGGGGCCTTGCCGGGGAGCGAATCCGGCTTCTCGGTCGCGAATGCCGGCGACGTTGATGGTGATGGCATTGATGATCTGATCATTGGCGCGCACCGCGCGACCGCGGCAGGACGCGATCTTGCCGGTTCCAGCTACATCGTGTTCGGGTCTGTGCAGGGCTTTGGCGCAAGCCTTGATCTGGCCGCGCCGGGCGCAAGCCGCGTGACGCGGATCGACGGCGGCCAGGCCAATGGTCTGAGCGGTTTCTCGGTTGCTGGCGCTGGCGACGTCAATGGCGACGGGATCGATGATGTCATCATCGGTGGCCCCGGTGCCGAGGCTACTTATGTGGTGTTCGGTGCAGCAGGCGGCTTGCCTCCGGTCGTCAACCTTGCAGGCCTGAACGGCACCAACGGCTTCCGGCTTGCAGGGGCAGCCGGCACCAGTGACGAAGGCTTCTCGGTTGCGGGCATCGGCGACATCAATGGCGATGGCATCGATGATCTGGCAATCGGCGCGCCTGCGACCGCCGCTGGCGGCGCTGCTGCCGGCGCAACCTTCGTGGTGTTTGGATCAGCCACGCCGTTTGCCGCCAGCCTTGACCTCGCCACGCTTGCACTGACGGCAGGGTTCGTCATCAACGGCTCGGGCGCAGGCGATCAGGCCGGATTTGCCGTCGCAGGCGCAGGCGATGTCAATGGCGATGGGCTGGATGACCTGATCATCGGCGCACGCCTCAATGATGGGGGCGGCATCAATGCTGGCGAAGCCTATGTCATTTTCGGGCGGCCACGGGGATCTGCAACCAATCTCAATGTCTTTGATCTCGACGGGAGCAACGGGTTCCGCATCCGCGGCGCCGGGGCAGGCGACGAAGCCGGCTTTTCGGTGGCGTCGGCCGGAGACGTCAATGGCGACGGGTTTGATGATCTGATCATCGGTGCCGCCGGTACGGGCGGAGCCGACGGCCAACGCAGTGGTGCTGCCTATGTGATCTACGGCGGCGCGACCGGCACGGAGAACACCGCCGCAGTCACCCGCACGGGCACAGCGGGCGGCGATAACCTGATCGGCAATGGCGGCAATGATGTCCTTACCGGCGGCGGCGGGGCGGATGTGATCCGCGGCGGCGCGGGCAATGACCGGATCAGCATTGCCGATCTCGCTTTTGCCGATATCGCTGGCGGCCGCGGCACGGACACGCTTGCGCTGGCAGGCAGCGGGCTGACCCTCGATCTCACCGGCAGCACCGGTCGGCGTCTCGATTCAATCGAGGCGATCGACCTCACCGGCAGCGGCAACAACCGCCTGATCGTGAGCGAGCGGGCGATCGCCAACCTGACCGAGGCACGCAGCGGCGGCGACGCGCGTCTGATTGTCACTGGTAATGCTGGCGACACAGTTGAAGCCCGGGGGTTTGTCGCCAACCTTGCCCAGCCCATCGGCGCTCTTGGCCGCACCGCAGCAGCGGTCGCTAACCCCACTCAGACCATCGACGGGATCACCTATAACGTCTTTGTGAGCGGCAACAGCGTCCTGCTCGCGCAACAAGGCGTCACGGTCATCACCAATCGCGCTCCGGTAATTGAGAGTGCTGCCGCTTTCTCGATTGGCGAAAATCAGCGCGATGCGTTCAAGACCCAAGCAACCGATGCTGATGGCGATGCGCTGACCTATAGCCTTTCCGGTGCTGATGCTGCGCTGTTTTCCATCAATCCGGCCAACGGCTTTGTTGCCTTCCTCACCGCGCCAGACTTCGAGCAACCGCGCGATGCGAATTTCGACAACCGCTACCAGATCACGGTCACCGTCAGCGATGGCCGTGAGAGCACCAGTCAGGCGGTGACCCTCACGGTCACCGATGTGAACGAAGCGCCGACGGCAGTGACGCTGAACAACCAGCTCGCGACGCGGGCGGAGAACAGCCCGTCAGGATCAGCGGT
>LSKF01000051.1 GCA_001556995.1 Erythrobacteraceae bacterium CCH12-C2 | reverse complement strand
AGCACCAATGGCACAGATTTGAGGTTGTGATTTAAGGAGGGTTGGGGCTTCGTCGTAGTGACGAAGGAACGAAGATGAAGACCCAACCCTCCTTGAAAAAATCGCCGGTGAAGGCCCCTGCTGAGCGGGTGGTGAAGGATATCCGGCGTGCAACCCGTCGGCATTTTTCGGCTGAAGACAAGATCCGCATCGTGCTCGATGGCCTGCGCGGCGAGGACAGCA
>LSKF01000050.1 GCA_001556995.1 Erythrobacteraceae bacterium CCH12-C2 | reverse complement strand
CCGCTGAAGTCCGCGCGCTCTCGATGCGCGCCACCGAGGCAGCGAGCGAGATCAAGGCCCGGATCAATGCGGTCAACAGCCACGTCCAGACCGGGGTCTCGCTGGTCCATGCGACGGGATCGTCGCTCGAAACGATCATCGCTCGGGTCGGCGACGTCACCGATGTCGTCTCGAAGATCGCCGACGCAGTGAGCGAGCAAAGCATCGCGCTGCGTAAGGTCTCCGACACAATCAGCGCGATGGACCGGATGACCCAGCAGAACGCGGCAATGGTGGAGGAAACCAACGCGGCGACCAAGAACCTCAACACCGAGGCGCGCCAGCTGGCAACGGCCTTTGGCGGCTTCCAGATCGAAACGGATGAAGCGACGCGAACCCCGGTCGCCTTGGCAGCGGCGGCGATGCCCCCTGCCAATACAATGCGGCGCTTGCGGCAAGGGTCGGCCGAGCGCCCAGCCGTTTCCGCTGTGCCCTTAGCCCGCGGCAACCTCTCCCGAAAGATCGCCGCCCCGGCCGCCGAGGCCGATGACTGGAGTGAGTTCTAGCACCGCGACGGTTGGGAGCCGGCCTCGAAATAAGATAACTGGCACTGCATCGCCCGCATGAGTCTTTGTGCAATGGCTTCTTGCTAGGTAAGCAGCCGACCAAACTCGGCTGCGGCGTCGCCAAAACCGCATAACCAGCCGTATTTTGAACGCCCAGTTGCGCGCTGGCGATGCTGCAAGGCATTGCAACTGCCCTTCAAAGGCTGGAGTGCCCAATTGCTCTTACAGTTTCCCTTGCAAGATAGCATAGATTTCAGAATATTGTTAATGCTGCGAAAGATGTCAAAAGGGCGGTAGAGTGAGATGGCTAGTCAAAGTTTGGATCTATTTCGCCTATCGGACCTCGAGCGCGAATTCGGGTTTGACTCGCCGCTAAAGAAACTGACCAGTCGTAACCTGGCGATCGAAATCGACAAAAATAACAGTGATGGGATATTCACCACGCTAGGGATTACGTCCTACGGCATCCAAGATGTAAACAATATCTCTCAAGGTTTTCTTGAACAGTATAATAAGGGAATTTTGATCAATAGCAGAGCGACCGTCACCGGAATTTCTCCAGCGATAGTCGCTGGCGATCAAATGGAAGACGTGAATTTAGCAGTATCTGCCAATATTGACCTAGGACCCCATATGTTGTCGCGGGGTTGCGGCTGTTCAGCGTGCTGCGGTTTAATACCGCAAGCCAGTGGTGCTCGCTTCACAAGCGAATTTGATGCGCTGTTGTCAGGATTTTCGATGAGCAATGCGGAAGGCAGAGGGGCCTTCTTCACCTATTCCTTCCCCACCGAACCCCCAGCTTATCTCTTTGCAACCTTCAGCGCAGAAGAATTGGCAACGTTCGAGGCATTTTCCAATTCCTACAAGGATTTGGCCCGGCAAGCAGTTGAAGCGTATGTATCGATTTCGGGACTGACAGCCTTCGAAGCACCGCCTGGATTTGGCGATGTGCAATTCATGATCTATGATTTGGCCGTATTCGATGGGTTCGGTTCTGCTGGCGGATTTGCTTATTACCCCTTCCCATCAAATCCGTTGAGCTCAGATATTTTTATAGATGACAACTCGGCCAGAAGCACATTCAGGTCTTTCAATTTCTATGTGCTGCTTCACGAATTGGGCCATGCCTTAGGCCTAAAGCATCCTTTTGAAGGCAACGTTCAGCTCGAAAGCAATGTCGACAATGCCGGTTTCACCGTAATGTCGTACGATCTCAGCAATTTCAGAAACGGCCTCGGACCCCTTGATGTCGAAGCCGTGCAGTTTCTCTATGGCGACCAGAATGCTGATGGGAACCAGATCAGCTCCTGGTCATGGGATCCATTGACATTCACGCTTACGCAAACGGGCAATGATACCGATGAGCGCATAATTGGCGTTGGGTCGAGCGATCGAATATTCGGCCAAGGCGGCAATGACAGCATTTATGGCGGCTTGGGCAATGATCTCATCAATGGTGGATCGGGCAATGACGAGCTCTACGGAAATGAAGGAAACGATACACTCATAGGTGGAGAGGGCAGCGATCGACTCTTCGGCGGCAGCGGTGATGACACGTTAGACGGGGGTGGCGGTGACGACTTTCTGTTCGCTGATGAAGGAAATGGCGGACTTGATGGAGGGGAGGGATTTGACTACGCAGTATTTGCAGGAAATTTCGAGAATTATCTATTTGTAAGAAATCTATCTGGAATTGAAGTTATAAATAATATTAATGAATCCAGTAATATTATTCAAAGCATTGAATTCTTGTCTTTTGCGGATCGATCCATAAGCATTAATCAACTCGTATTTTCTAATCCGCTGAGGATCACCTCGGGTGCAAGGGCCACAGTCAACGAGAACCAGACGTCCGCTTACACCGCAACCGCAACCGGTACCGGTGCCGGCGAAATCATCACCTTCAGCCTTTCTGGCGCTGATGCAGGCCTGTTCAGGATCGATCCGGCGACCGGTATCGTAACCTTCAGGACCGCTCCCAACTTCGAGGCGCCCGGCGATGCGAACCGCAACAATGCCTATGAGCTCGTGGTCACGGCCAGCGCTAGTGGCAATCTAAGCGATACCCAAGCCGTGACGATCACGGTGGCCAATGTGAATGAGGCACCGGCGATTACCTCGAGCACCACTGCGACCGTCATCGAAGCGCAGACCGCGGCCTACACAGCCACAGCGACCGATCCTGATGCGGGCACAGTGCTCAGCTACAGCCTGTCGGGCACAGATGCGACGTTGTTCACCATCAACAGCGGCACCGGCGTGGTAACCTTCAAGGCGGCACCCAGCTTCGCGGCACCTGCGGACAACGACGCCAACAACAAGTACGAGTTCATTGTCACCGCATCCGATGGGGGCGGTTTGCGCGCCGAACAGGCGGTCACCATCACCGTCGCAGATGTGAGAAGCGTTCCCAGCATAACCTCAAATGGGGGCGGGAATGCAGCGGCGATAGTGATATCAGAGGGACAGGGCGAAGTCACAAGGGTCTCTGCCGAAGGTCCTGCGCCCGAAGCGATCACGTTTTCAGTGTCGGGCGGCGCAGATGCAAGCCGGTTCACGATCGACCCGCAGACGGGCCGCCTTAGCTTTTTGGCAGTCCCGGATTTCGAACGACCCTCTGATAGCAACGGCGACAATGTCTATCAGGTCATTGTCAGAGCCAGCAACGGAGCGCTTTCCGATACGCAAACCTTGAGCATTAGCGTGGCTAACCGCAGCTTGGCCCCGCAGTTTATAACGTCCTCTGGTTTCGCAGGCGCGATCGGCGGAACCACTGCGGTGTTCCTGACCACGGGCTTTGAGGACATTCGGATTATTGATGCACCGGGCAGGATCACCCTAGGCGGTCCGCAGCTGGGGAACGATATCATCCGCTTTGGTGGCCCGGCGAGTGCCTACACCATCATCCGGATCGGTTCGCGCATAGAGATTGCTGACGGCGATACCATCGTCAGCATTCCCGTCGGTGCAAATGGTACCAATATCGCATTCGCCGATGGAGCCCGGACCCTAGGGAACGTGGGCAACCAAATCCAAATCGGTAGTCAAATTGCTAGCAACACAGCAACAGCTATCACAGCTCCCGCACAAGCAATCTCTCTGCCGAACCTTGCCAATCCGGCAGCACGCGCACGCTTGAATGTAGCCGAAGGCTCACCAGTGATCGTGGAGGGTAATGTCGATGTGTTCGGCACAAGTTTCGATACTGAGACCGTCGCTGTCGCCGGCGGCAACGTAGCCATCCGCGTCGGATTTACCGGGGGCAGCGACACCATACGCCTCGATGATCCCGCTGCCAGCTTCACCGCGATCCGCTCGGGCAGCAACGTCATCATTGTGAACGGCAGCACCCGCTTGAGCATACCGGTCAGTGCGGCTGGTACCACACTGGCCTTTTCCGATGGCGATCGCCTGCTCAGGCTTGATGCCGCATCGGGCAAAGTTCTGATCGGTGAAAAGGAAATCGGCTCCACAACGCAGCCATTTGCGTTCGATCTGTCACCCAATGCGGCAAGTTCTATCGCGTCTATCACGCCGGATGGGAGCGAGATTATGGCTAACACTCCTGCCTCCTTTGCTGAACTGCTGACCCTGGCCGGCACAGGCACTTCCGTCAGGCCGCAGAGCCTGATCGCGCTGGCAGATGGCGATGGATTAGACGCGGGGAGCGAGGCCAATGCGCTGCGGTTGAATTACACTACCGCCTTCACCGGCATGAATGGCCAGAACTATGCCGCGGGCGATGATCAGGCATTGATCGACAAGCTTGTCCCTAGCGCGAGCCAGTTTGCTGTGTCAGCGCCCAGCCCGGCCATGCTGGCACCGCTAGGGATGGCGGGGCGCGAGGGCGGCTTGACCTCGATGCGTTCGTCTGTCGAAGAAACCAATGGTCTCTTGGTTGCAGATCAGCCTTTTGCGCTCGCAGGCGCCAGCGTTGCGGTTGCCTTGCCAAGGATAGGGGACGCTCTCAGTTCGGATCCGCCTAACCTCGCACAACCCATTCTAGACCTTGCTAGCGCGCAGGCACCTGAGCCCACCTTCGATCATCTGAGCGAGCAACGACAATTTGTAGCCCCAAGCGATAGCTTTGCCCTCGGCTGATCTGCAGGTTCTTGACCTTGACAGCAGAAGGTTCGAACCAAGGCGATCCCGGCGTGCCCCAGACAAAACCCAAGCGGACGGCTGGAACAGGATTGGGGCACGCAGGCTTCGGAGCCAGGCAGCGACCAGCCGAAAGGTCTGAAAAGCGTTTACAGAACAAAGCTTAAGGGAGCGCGGCTTTGGGAGTTGCCCGGGTCTTGTGAGATAACGGGATTTCAGAAGGCAACACTGCCCCATGAAGTAAAATGGCCTCCCATAGGCGACCACGGCCAGTCGGTGGACGGCACCAAACAGCATCGGGCGCTCAGACGATCGCGCAGAGCAGCGCGTCCGTGCACGACATCATCCCAATGGCGACAGAAAAACACTTCGTGGAGTAGGGTAGGAGAAATGCCGAGGTCGTGCTCGAGATTGGCAGACCATTCACCTGCATCAGGGTGTGCAACAAGCACGCCATCCACATCGACCATGATTGCCTTGCGTCGCATGGCTATACCCTTTCGTTCTTACTGGAAGGCATGCGAAGGTTGCGCGTGTGACGGCAGGCGGTAGGTGGCTAGCTGGCTTGCATCTGATTGCCGATCACCAGTCGATATCCCGCATCATAGTCACTCTGATCGCGAAGATGTCCGTACTTGCTGTCCCACTGTCCGGTTTCCAGATCATGCGACAATCGCGCAAGGCCTTGCTCCAGGCCCTGGATCGACCAGAATGACGAGCTTCCCGACCTGATCCGCTCGTCCAGGTATGCCTCCGGTCGGCTCCAGTAGGCATAAAGGAATCCGTCGGTGCAATCATGCGGAACCAGAACCGGCTCAATCGTGACCGACCCGAGCCATTCGGCATATTGCTTCATCTGCGGCATTTGGCCTTCGTCCAGCGACACGAGGTCGGGCAGGTAGTCGGTCAGCCACGGGCGATGCGCCGGGTCGAAGGTCAGCAGCACAATCGGCCCGCGCGTCACTCTCCTGATTTCGCGCAAGCCCGCAGCTTTGTCGGGCCAATGGTGGATCGTGAGAATTGCCATTGCGGCATCGAAGGTCTGATCTTCGAAAGGCAGGTGCTCGGCGCTTGCCTGAATGACGGGAGCAGCCGACGGCTTTCGCTTGCGGATCATCTCCATCGACGGCTCGACCGCTGTGACTTGTCGGTCCGTCGGTTCATACGATCCGGTTCCGGCTCCGACGTTCAGGACGCTCGAGGCCGTTCCCAAAGCATGGTTGATCTGCCTGGCGATCCGAGGATCCGGCAATCGCAGCTGGTCATAGTTGACCCCGATCGTGTCGTAGCGCGCAGTCATCGCGAGGCCTTTCCTGCGGCAGGCTCCGCCAGCACAGTTTCAAGAAAGGCGAGCGTGCGCGGCCAGCCATCCTTGCGCGCGGCGAGATTGCCTTGTTCGGTGCCGCCGAACACGGTCAGCATGAACGGCACTTCCTTGCCTTCGGGGAGCGGCGGGCCGACGCCGAAATGACCGGCATTCTCGTACGCGAGCAAGGTGGTTTGGAGTCCCGCCCCGCTGCCATCACGCCGCATCTTGACCGCGCGCGCCATCGGGCACGAAGGCCACAGGCTGTCGTCCTCGCCGCACAGCAACAGCACGGGTCCGGCAATGCGTTCCACCGGGATCACCGCTTCGGGATGCTGCGGCAGATGGGCGAGCGCGGGGGTATAGACATCGCTGCTGAACCCGCCCGGCGTCAGCGGCAGGAAGGGCACGGGCTTGCCGCCTTCGCTCCAGCTGGAGCTGGTCACAGGCTTGAAGCTCCAGTCAAACCCCTGCCACACCACATGGCTCGGCACGGCGGCCACCACCGCGGCCACATCCGCGCGGCGGCTCGCCACCAGCAGCGCAGCCTCGGCGCCCTTGGATGTGCCCATGATCGCAATCCGCGCCGGATCAACCGTGGGCTGCGCTTTCAGCCAATCAATCGCACGGGTGATGGTTTCCAGCGGCACATCTTCAAGCTTTTCCGGCTGGCCCGGCAGGCGATAGTAACCAATTGCCAGCGCGGCAAAACCCTGCTCCGCTAACAATTTCGCCTCGGCCTCGCTAGCCCCGCCAAGCCCGCCTTCCGATCCGCCGAGCACCAGCACGGCGGCACGTTTTGCGCTGCCTTCACCGGGATAGAAATTGCCGATCAATCCGGGCTGGTTGATCCGCTTGCCGCCCGGCCCCGGCTCGGCCAGTTCGATCGCCGGGATCCACGGCTTGGTGGTCCACAGCCACGTCCCCGCTGCCAGCAGCACCACCAGCACCACCCCCAGCGCAAGGCCGAGCCATTTGAACCATTTGCGCATAATCATTCCGTCTCCTGGGAAGTGTTTGCCTGCATCCACACGGGCACCGGGCCAATATCCTCGCCCCGTGCCAGCGCCGCGCTGGTTGCTGCGCCGATGAAGCGCCACACTGCGCCATCAAAGCCGGGATCAACCCCGCCTTCGCCGCGCCAGTTATCAACATCGTCATAGATCGCGCGCGCCCCCTCCCACATGGCAGGCGTTGCCACCTGCGAGAACGGCGCCAGCAGCGCCATCCATTCGCGCACAAAGCCAAGCGCCGCCGCGCTGTCAGGCGCGAGCGGCAGGGCCGCGCTGATCCGCGCGCCGAGATCGCGCCACTTGGCGTTGTATTCCTCGCTTGAAAAGTCGCAGTCGATGGTCGGCATTGCGCGGATAAATTCGGCCTGCACGTTTTCATCCATGTAGCGGCTGGCAAAGGCCTGCCAGGCGGCGAGGTCGCCGCCGGCGGCGTGCTGGCTGTCATGGATCAGCTGGCACAGCGTGGCCGGATCGAGCGCCTCGTGCCGCGCGAGCCGGGATTTCACCGCCACCAGCAGCGCGCGGATGTCGGCAAGGCGCGCCGCTTCGGTTTCGATCACGTCGAGTTGTGCATCGATCATCGCGCTCAAATCATGCGGCCCGCGACCGAGCACCCGGCCAATCGCCTCCAGCGTAAGCCCGGCGCGCTTAAGCGTGACGATCTGGTGGATGCGTTCAAGCTCGGCCGCGCCATAAAACCGCCGCCCTGAACTTGCCCGCAGCGGCGCAATCAGCCCGCGCGCTTCGTAAAAACGCAACGCGCGCGAGGTAAGGCCCGTGCGGCGCACAACCTCCTGAATGGAAAACGAATCGCTCATCACAAGTTTGTAGCAGTTGACGCGGCGTCAACTTCAAGCGCCAATTCAGGAGCAGTTTTTGTCCGGTGCAGGGCCGAACATGGCGCATGCTGCGATTTGCAAATTTCCGACACAGCCGAGGAAACTATTATCAGAGGATCACAATTACGAACCAGATGCGCGGCTTTTGACCCCAAGGTACTCGGCCAACTGTTTCAACACGTCCGGCATCAATCGCCAAGCTGGACCGCTTTGCATCTTTCCGCTTTCGGCAAAGGCGTGGCGGAAGATCCCGGTCTGGCCACAGTATCGGTTAGGACGGCTGCTCATGGCAGATTGTGGGTGAATCCAGGAGTGTCTGGAATGAGGCTGCTTTTGGAGGATTGCCCCTGTCGGCGCTGCAACGTATCCGGTGGGAATGCGACGGCCTCTTGAAAAGCAGGCAATTGTGGGTCCGCACCCGACTTCCAGGCTAATCTGGCTGGCTGCGGTAGTACTTGGCTGCGCATATTTTCTGACGGCATTGGGCAGATCGGGCGTGATGTTCGAGCATTTGGCGGTCATCCCCAAGCCAATTATCGTAGCATGGAAAGGGGCCTTCACCGTTTTGCTTGCGGCGTCCGTCTGCATGGCCTCCATGAACAGATCCGCCAGGCTTATCTCAGGCGCACTGGCAATCAGCGCAGTCGCCGATATGCTCCTCGTAACCGTGGGCATTGTCGCAGGTGGCATGGGCTTTGCAGTTGCGCACGCTTTGGCAATCCTTGCCTACGTTGGATACCGGTCGCCACGCCGATCGCCAGCAAGGTCGACTATTGCAGTCGCCTTCCCCTTGCTAATGACGCTGGGTAATTGTGCGTTGCTTTGGTCAGCAGGCAAACCTTGGGCCATCGGTATGTTTGTTCTCTTGTCGAGCAGCATGGCGGCGAGCGCCTTGTTGAGCCGATTTCCTATATGGCTCAGTGGTCTGGGTGCCATGGTGTTTGTCTTATCGGATGCCTTGTTTTTTGCAGACCTCGCACTGTTCGGCGGGAGTGGGAAACTGGGTTGGCTGACGTGGGCCTGTTACGCGACGGGTTATGCTTTGGTCGCGCGCGGGGCCATGCATGTTGAGGCGGACCCCCAATCCTAGGACTGCACCCGCTTCCGCAGCGGTTCCCGTCGGCAAAAGGGCGGTCAAGATCGTCGCCTTCGGGGTCGATTCCCGCATTTCCGCTTCTGGCGAAAAACCCGTTGAAGGTGAACGGCGGCTTTCGGGACGGCGCATTCAAGCCAGTGTAAGCCGAAACCGCGTAGGTTTAGCGCCAACAAGTTCGACCGTCCCACCGTGAGCGCGGGCAACCTGGCGGGCAAGCGAAAGGCCGATCCCTGACCCATCCGGCTTCGTCGTGTGAAACGGGCGGAAAATGTGATCTGAGCTTCCTGGGACTATCCCTTCCCCGCTATCGGCAATTTCCAGGGCGAGGCGCTGACCGTCCATTCGGCAAGAAAGATCGACCCGTGCCGATGATGCCTGGCCGGCCGCTTCGGCAGCATTGTGCAGCAAGGCCCATAGCGCCTGGGACAACTGATCCCGGTCAAACCGCCACGCTGTCACCTCGCAAGGTTCAACAACGAGTTCGATATCCGGCCACCGACGGAGGAAGCCCTGCCGGAGATCACGCAGGAACTCCGCCATGTCCCATGGCGCAACGGTAGGCGCGGGCAAGCGCGCCAATTCGCGATAGGCACGGGCAAAGCGCTCAAGCCCCTCTGCGCGCCGCTTCAACGGACCAAGAATCTCGCGCAGCAAAGCATGATCGACACGTTCGGCATCGGCTGCCTGCTGCGCGCTGTCGGCCAGCGAAACGATTGGAGCAAGGCCATTGAGCAGTTCGTGGCCCAGCACATCGATCAGCTCGGCGCTGGCACGCGCCTCGGCAAGGCTGGCCTCGCTCTCAACGTCGACCAGAGCGACAACAGCTGATACCGTCGGGTCGCCCTCTGCCCGAACCCGGTCAATTCTCCAGCGGCGACCTTCGTATTGTAGATGGGTCTCGGCCTCGTCGGCAAGGCTGCCCGGTATCGGCACGATGCGCGCGTCGGTCCCGAACATCTGCCGCGCGGCGCGGTTAAGCGCGCGCGCATGATCGTGATGCAGCGCGACCAGCGGGGTCGGGGCCGCATCGAGCAGGAGCCTGTGGAGCAAGGCACCGGTCTCGGCGGGGATTGGGCCGGCGACCTGTTCTGCAAGCGTGGCGGCTCCGACCGAAGAGCGCGCCGCCTGCCCATAGAGCGACGCGGCGAACCATGCCGCCACCAGCACCGACACGGTGAGTGCCCCCCACATGCCTGCGTGCCATGCAAGTGTGGCAGCCACGGCGCCGAGCGCCATGCCTGCGGCGAAACCGATCGCCCGCAGGCCGCGACTAGAGGCCATGACGTTCCATGCGGCGATAGAGGCTCGCCCGGCTGAGGCCGAGAGCCTGCGCGGCATGGCTGATATTGTGCCCATATTCGCGCAGCGCCGCCTGAATCAGGGCCTTTTCGGTCTGATCGAGATCAAATTTTGCCGCCGCAGCCGGACCGCCGCTCGACGCAGCGACGGGCGGCGAAAGGGCGGCCGCAGCGAAAGCCTCGGGTCCGATCATTGCGCCATCGTCCAGCACCACCGCCCGCTCGGCCGCCAAGGACAGACCGCGCACTTCGTCGCTCCAGCGCGCCGCTCGGATTGCGTCCAGCGCGCCTTCGCTGAGCGGGCGCAGCGGGCGGCCATGGCGCTCCGCAGCGAGGCGCAGAAAATGCCGGGCGAGCAGCACCACATCCTCCCCGCGTTCGGCCAGAGGCGGAAGCCTCAGCTCGACCACCGCGATCTGGCGGCGCAGCGCCGGGATGATCAGATCCACATCATCGACAATGGCAATCAGACGCGCGCTCGGGGGCAGCAGGGCGAGCAGGTTCTGCTGCGCGATCTCGTCAAGGCGATCCGCGTGGCGCAGGATCAGTGTGCCCTGAGCTTCGGGAAGCTGCGCCGATTGCGAAGCGTCGCGCAGATCGACCCGAACGGGGTTTTGCGAAGCGTGGGGGGACGATGCGTGCAGCGCCATGGCGGCAAGGCTTCTGCCGCTTCCCGATGGCCCGGTGATGGTGACGCCCGCGCCGGTCGGCCCGATCCGGCGGATCAGATCGCGCAAAGCCACGATGGCCGGACATTCGCCGAGCAGGATCGCGGGTTGGACTGGCACGGCGGCGCGATCCGTTTCAGCCGTGCTTGCAGCCGGGATTGACCCGGCCTTTGCCATCGGCGTGCGGGCAATTGCGGCCTCCACCTTGGCGATCAGATCGGCGTTGTTCCAGGGCTTCACCGCAAAGTCGCGCGCGCCCGCCTGCATCGCGGTCACGGCGATGCGGACGCCGCCATGCGCTGTCAGCAAGACCACACATGCGCCCGGATCGTCAGCCAAAATGCGCGCGAGGCAGGCCAGTCCCTCAGACCCGTCGGTCTTTCTTGGCGTGAAATTGAGATCGAGGATGATTGCATCGAAGCGGCGCAGGGCCAGCCGGGAATAGGCATCCTGCGCATTGTCGGCGCGCTCGACACTGTGTCCCGCCATGCGGAAGGCGATTTCGACAGCGCGGGCGACATCATTATTGTCGTCGATCAGCAGAATCGTCCGCGCGGTGCCGCTTGACGGGCGATGCGACTGTCCGGAACCGGACAGTGTGTCCGAACCTGAACGTTCGCGTGTCGCGGCGGAGCTTGAATTTGCAGGTTTCATAAGGGTTTAGGTAAATCAGCGTGATCGGGCAATAATGCGATCATGATGGAGCAAACCGGTTCAGACGCAAATCTTTCTTCGCCGCCGCTGCCGGGTGCCGGGATGGACCGTGCGATCACGCCTCGGCGCGGCAAATGGCGGCTGCGGCGCGGTTTCATCATTGCGATCGCGGTCATCCTGGTGGGAGCGGCCCTGTGGGCAATTGTGCCCGCCAGCGGATCGGCTGACATCGATGCTGATACGATCGTGACAGGCCGGGTCGAGCTTGCCAGTTTCGAGGATTACTTGCCGGTGCGCGCCGAGGTCGCGCCGGCGGTGACGACGTTGGTGGGCGTGATGAGCGGCGGGCAGGTCGAAGCTCTGCTGGTCGAAGATGGCGCGCTGGTCACACAGGGCCAGGCGCTGGCGCAGCTCGCCAATCCCGAATTGCGCCTGCAGGTGATGACCCAGGAAGCCCAGATCGCCAGCCAGCTTGGCGGAGTAGCCAGCGAAAACCTTGGCATTGCCCGCAGCCAGGCCGACCGCAAGGCGCAGCTCTCGCAGGCGCAGTATGATCTGGTCGAGGCCACGCGCGAATACGAGGCCCGGCGGCAATTGCACGAACGCGGCTTTCTGTCCGATGCCGGAATCCAGCGTTACGTTGCCGAGGTTGAATTCCAGCGCGGCCGGGTGGACGAGCTCAAGCGGGGAATGCTGTCCGAACAGCGCTTTACTGCTGCGCAAGGGACGATGCTCGATCAGACGCGTGGGCGGCTGCAAAGCACGCTCGGCGCGTTGCGCGAGAGCCTGGATGCCCTCACAATCCGCGCGCCGCGCAGCGGAAGGCTAACAAATTTCACGCTGCAGCCTGGCCAAACCCTCGCCGCTGGCGACCCGGCCGGACAGATCGACAGCGAAAGCGAATGGAAGCTGGTTGCCGAGGTCGACGAATTTTACCTCGGGCGGGTTCGCGCGGGCCAGACCGGTCAGACGGCGGATGGTTCAAAGCTGTTGGTCGCCAAGGTTCTGCCGACGGTGAGCAATGGCCGCTTTCGCGTGGAGCTTGCGTTCGCAGGTGCCGTGAAAGCGCGGCTAAACCGCGGCCAGACTCTCGACGTCCGTATTCAGCTGGGAGCCGCCACCCGCGCATTGGTTGTCCCGATGGGCGGGTGGCTAACCGAGGGCGGCAACAGCGTTTTCGTGCTCGATGCCAATGGCGACCAGGCACGCCGCCGCACCATCGAAGTCGGTCGGCGCAATCCGCGGCAGGTCGAGATCCTGTCCGGGCTCAAGCCGGGCGAGGTCATCATCACTACCAATCTTGCGCAGATCGAAGGCGATCTGCTGAACATCCGCTAAGCCCGAAGAGGAAGACTGACATGATCGAATTGCAGGCGATCGAGCGACGCTACCGGTCTGACGAGGTCGAGACGACCGCACTTGCCGGGATCGATCTCGCCATTGCCGAGGGCGAGTTTGTGGCGATCATGGGGCCATCGGGCTGCGGCAAGTCGACGCTGCTCAACACGCTTGGCACGATCGACCGGCCGACCTCCGGCAAATACCTGTTCGGCGGGCGCGATCTGGCGCAATTGCCCGAAAGCGAGCTTGCGAAGTTCCGCGCGGCCGCGCTCGGCTTCGTTTTCCAGAGCTTCAATCTGATCGATGAGCTGACGATCGAGGAGAACGTCGCACTGGGCCTCGCCTATCGCAAGGATGTGAGCGACCGCAAGGCGAAGGTTGCCGCCGCGATGGACCGGATCGGCATCGCTCACCGCGCGCGGCACTTCCCACATCAGCTTTCAGGCGGACAGCAGCAACGTGCTGCGATTGCCCGCGCCATCGTGGGCGACCCCAAGCTGATCCTTGCCGACGAACCGACCGGCAACCTCGATACCGCCAACGGCGAGCAGGTGATGAACATTCTCACCACGCTCAACGAAAGCGGCTCCACCATCGTGATGGTCACGCACTCGCCCAGCCATGCCGACATGGCGAAGCGCCGGATCGACATGCTCGATGGGCGGATCGTCGCCTCGGCGATGCGTGCGCTGTGAACAGCTTTGCACTTCTCTCGCTTTACCGGTCGCTGACGCGGCACCGGGTCTACGCGGCGCTCAATATCGGCGGGCTCGCCATCGGTATTGCCACCATCATCGTGCTCGGCCTCTACGTGCGGTTTGAGACCGGCTTCGAGAAGTGGCTGCCGGGACATGACAAGGTCTATCTAGTTCAGACCGATGTGCGGGCGCCGGACCAGCCCTTTAGTGGCCGACATCACTGGACGATGGGCGGCCTGCTGGAGCAATTACGCGAGGACTTCCCGGGCATCGTTGGCACGCGGATCGAGCCGGTCAGCGCTTCCGTCATCGAGAACGGACTCGCCACTGCCGAGCAGCTGAAGCGTGTCGACGACAGCTTCCTTGACGTGTTTGCGCTGCCGATGGTGGCGGGGACGGCGCGTGGTGCGCTGGCTGATCCGGCGAACGTCCTGGTGTCGCGCAGCATCGCTATGCGCTACTTCGGCGCTGCTGAAGCGGTTGGCCAAAGCATCACGGTCAATATCGACGGCGAGATCCGGCCACTCAGGATCGCCGGGGTGTTCGAGGATTTGCCGCCCAGCAGCGAACTTGATTTCACCATGCTCACCCGTCTGCCAGACGATATTGAGAGCCCTTGGTGGCGCAATTGGGGCAGCACGTCGGTCCAGACTTTCCTGCGTTTTGAAAGCCCAGAGGAGGCCGCTCGCTTCGAAGCCGGGACGGATACTTTTGTCGATCAGCGCGCCCTCAGCGCTTACGGAGAAAAGGCCAGCAAGCGGATCGGCATCAACCTCCTACCGATTGCCGATATGCACCTGACCCCGCAGGGTCGGGAGCCCGACAGCCGCCGTCAGACGGTGAACACGTTGGGCATTGTCGGTGCGCTGACCCTGCTGATCGCTATCGTCAATTATGTGAACCTCGCCACCGCCCGCGCGGCCTTGCGCGCCCGCGAAGTGGCGATGCGCAAGGTTCTGGGTGCCAATCAGGGGGCGCTGATCCGCCAGTTCCTGGGCGAAGCCATCGGCACTGCGGCGCTGGCGGGTGTGGTCGGGCTGGCACTGGTCGAGCTCGCGCTGCCATTCGTCAACGCAGCTGGCGAATTGAAGCTGTCACTGCAGTATCTTGGTCAGCAGGGGGTGATCCTGCCCTTGGTGTTGCTGGTTCTCCTGATCGGTGTCGTGGCGGGCGCCTATCCTGCCTTCATGCTGTCGCGCTTTGCTGCAGCGAGTGTGCTTGCTTCGGCCAAGGCGCCCGGTGGGGGACAGGCAGGGACCCGCCTTCGTCAGGCACTGGTGGCCGCCCAGTTCGCACTTGCGATTGCCTTCATGATCGGGACGGGCGTGCTGTTCGCCCAGATCCAGCATCTGCGCAGCGCCGATCTCGGGTTTGACCGCGAAGGGTTGCTGTTGATCCGGTCGATGAGCTGGGCGGAAGAAGAGGCCCAGCGCCGCGCCATTGTGACCCGCATGGCAGCCGTCCCTTCTGTGCGATCGCTGGCGATCAGCGACAGCGTTCCCGGCGGCAGCGGCTCGAACAATGTCGATACCTTCACGCAAGACGGCAGCGCACCCATCTCCATGCGGCGGGTTGCCATTGGTCCGAAGTTCTTCGAAACCTATGGGACGAAGCTGCTCGCTGGCCGCTTTCTTGGCGATGAATACGGATTGGACGACGCGACCGACCGCGAATGGGAAGAGCCGCGCAATGTCGTGATCAACGCGCTGCTGCTGCGCGCACTGGGTTACAAGGATCCTGCCGATGCGATTGGCCAGCAAATCGGCCGCGGTGCGCCGCCGTGGACGATTGTCGGCGTGGTCAACGACATGCGATTCCTCTCCCCCCGCGAGCCGATCGATCCGACCTATTACACCTATTACGAGGACCCGCGTTACGGCCCGCTGACCTTGCGATTCACCGGTGACCCGCAGGTAACCACCGATGCCGCGCGCGAGGCGTGGATCAGCGTTGCCGGAGATCTTCCCTTCGAGGCTGAGACCGGGGTTGCGAGCCTGCGCGAGCAATATGCCGAGGACGAACGCGCCGCGCGCCTGTTCGGTATCGGCGCCGGGCTGGCGGTGCTGATCGGAGTGGTCGGGCTGTGGGGTCTGGCCTCCTTCAACACCGCGCGCCGGGTGCGCGAAATCGGCATCCGCAAGGCGCTTGGCGCCACGCGCGGCGATATTGTGCGGCTGCTGGTGCAGCAGTTTCTGCAGCCGGTGTTGCTCGCCAACCTGATCGCCTGGCCGCTCGCCTGGGCCGCGATGAGCCGTTGGCTGGCGGGTTTCGATGACAGGATCGCGCTGTCGCCGCTCTATTTTCTCGGCGCGGGAGTGCTGGCGGCGCTCATCGCGGGGCTGACAGTTCTGGGCCAATCGCTGCGGGCAGCGCGGGCCGCACCGGCATGGGCTCTGCGCCATGATTGATGGTTGCTTCGACACCGGAGGACTTTCGTGAACATCGCTGCGACCCTGTTTCGATCCTTCGGCCGCCATCCGCGCTTTGCGCTGATCAACCTAGGCGGACTGGCGTTGGGGATCGCGGTGTTTCTGATCCTGTTCCTTTTCGTGCGGTTCGAAACCAGCTTCGACAATGTGCTGCCCGGTGCTGACAAGGTGTGGGTGGTGGACCGCAAGTTGCAGTTCGGCGATGCCGAACCGGTCGTGATCCCCTCCCGCATCGATATGATAACGCTACTCCAAGCCGATTATCCCGGCACCAGAGGCGCAAGACTGATCGCGGCTGATGCAACCGTGCGCGCGCGCGGACAGGCGGTTAAGGAGAAGGTCGGTCTGGTTGATCCGGCCTATTTCGATCTTTTTCCCATGCGCGCTCTTTCAGGAGACACCGGGGTCGCTCTGGCCCGGCCCGATGGTGCTGTTTTGACCGCAAGCGCAGCGGCAAAGCACCTGCGAGCTGGCGATCCGCTGGGACAAACGATTACGCTGGTGTTGGGCACCGAGGAACGCGTTCTCAGGGTCGCTGCAGTGATCGAGGACATGCCCGAGGCGATGACCTATCGCCCGCAGATCATGGCCCGCTTGATGCCGGACCAGGAGCCCTTTTTCGAGGGGTCGGCTGGTGTCACGACCTTTCTGCGGTTTCCCGATGCGGCAGCTGCCGCAGCGATGCAGCGCAACCTGAAGGTCTTCAACGCGCGTCACCCCGACCCCAATTTTCGAGGGCCAGACAATTTCATCAAAGTGACCGAGGTCATCGTGCCGCTGGCGTCCCAGCATCTGAAAGACCCGCGTGATCGCGTCGTGGTCGCCACTCTGGGCGTTCTCGGCTTGATTGCGCTTGGCCTCGCCATCATCAATTACGTCAATCTGGCAACCGCGCGCGCCGATCTGCGGGCGCGAGAGGTTGCGCTGCGCAAGGTGGTGGGTGCATTGCGCTCCAGCCTGATCGGACGGTTTCTGGGGGAATCGCTGGGGGCTGCGGTGCTGGCCGGGATCGCCGGACTGGCGCTCGCAGAATTGGCGTTGCCTTTCATCAATGCAGCAGGCGGGTTGTCTCTGGAAATCGCGTATCTCGGCGCGCAGGGCATACTCGCGCCGCTCGCCGTGGTGATCCTCGTAACGGGTATCGCCGCGGGCGCATACCCGGCCTTCGTGCTCTCCCGCTTCCAGCCCGCTGCCGTCTTGAGTTCCAACCGTTCGCCCGGCACCGGGCGGCGCGGGGCCTTTCTGCGCGCCGTGCTGGTGGTGACCCAGTTCGCCGTCGCCATCGCGCTGATGATCTGCACCGCCGTCCTGTTCGCGCAGGCGCGGCACCTGCAATCGGTGGATCTCGGCTATGAGCGCGAGGGGCTGATCATGATATCGTCCTTCGCGAACCCCAATCTCGATATTGCCCAGCGCGATGCGATCCGCCGGGAGATCGCGACGATACCGGGTGTGACGGGCACGGCAATCTCGGGCGTGGTTCCTACAGGCGGCTCCTTCAGCATTAGCAAGTCATCGGGCGGCGATTTTCCGGTCGAGGTCGATTTGCTCGAAGGCATCGTCGGGCCCAGTTCCGTTGATGTCTATGGTGTCCGCCTGCTCGCCGGGCGGGCATTTGACCCGGTCCGGTTCCCGGCGGACATCACTCCCGTCCGGCAGGAGACCCCTCTGAAGCCGGGAGACACGGTAAAGTCACGCAACGTGAATGTCCTGATCAATCGCGCCGCCGCCGAGGCTCTCGGATATGCCAAATCCGAGGATGCCGTAGGTGCCGAGTTCAAAACCGCCGATGTGTTCACGGTTGTCGGTGTGATCGAAAACATCAACTTCAACAATCCGACCGAGAAAATTCAGCCGTTTGCCTATACCTTGATGAAGGATGGCGATTTTACACCATGGCTGACCATCCGCCACGCGGGCGATCCGCAACCCGTGGTGGAACGGATCGAGGCCGTCTGGCAACAACGCGCAGCGAGCGTTCCCTTTGAAGGAAACTCCGTCAATGCGCTGCTCTATCAGCGTTATCTCGAAGGCGACGTCCAGCGCTCGCGTCTGTTTGCTTTCGGAACCGTGCTTGCGGTTATCGTCGGCGCGCTTGGTCTTTACGGGTTGGCGGCGTTCAACACGGCGCGCCGGGTGCGCGAGATCGGCATCCGCAAGTCGCTTGGTGCGAGTTCGTCGGCGATTGCGCGGCTGCTGATCGGTCAGTTCCTGCGTCCGGTGCTGATCGCTAATGTCATCGCCTGGCCGCTGGCATGGCTTGCGATGCGCGAATGGCTGTCCGGGTTCTCCGAGAGGATCGCGCTTTCGCCGATCTATTTCCTTGCCGCCAGCATCCTCGCCACCGCGATCGCGGTGGTCACGGTTCTGGCGCATTCGCTGCGTGCCAGCGGGATCACGCCTGCGGATGCCTTGCGTCATGATTAGGCTGGTCGCGCTGTGCGTTTTGATCACCGCCTTGGCGGCCCCCGCGCGGGGCCAGACCCTCGTGGAAGCAATTGCTGATGCCTATGCGAGCAATCCCGACCTCGCAGAAGCGGGCGCAAGGCAGGAAGCTTTGGCCGAAACCCCCGAACAGGCCCGTGCCGCCGGGCGACCGACCATTGATCTGGACGCAGGATTGCAGACCGGCACCGGCGACCGGGGCGACCTGACCATCACCAGCAGGCTGCCGCTGTGGACGGGCGGTCGCGTCTCGGCTGCCGTCCGCGCGGCTGAAGCCGAAGTCGATGCCGGACGCGAACGGCTCCGCGAGCGTGAGGCCGCCGTGCTGGAATCCGTTGTTGCGGCATTTGCGGACATCCTGTTTGCACAGGAGGCCGAGCGAATTGCCCGGATCGGGATCGAGCGCCTGGACCGGCAGGTCGAAGAGGCGCAGGTCCGGTTCGACAGCGGACAGGCTACACTCACCGACGTCGCGCAGCTCGAAGCCCAGCGCGCCGGTGTTCTCGGCAATCTGGCGGATGCGCAGGCTGCCTTGGGGCGGGCACGCGCGGATTATCTTGCCGTTGTGGGTCGGGAGGCGGCAGTTCTGGAGCCGAGCGCGGCTTCGTCCAGCGCAATGCCGCCAGACCTTGCGTCCGCGCGCACTCTCGCCGAAGCCCATAACCCCCGATTGCTGGAACGGGTTGCGCTGTCTGCTTCCGCGCGGGCACGGATCGGCGGGGCGCAGGCGGAGAGGGCACCGAATGTAGATTTGCAGGTAACGGGCGGTCAGGCCTCGGGCCTCGGCGGGGGCGGCAATGCCTCGCCATCCGAGCGCTTCGGGACGGTGGGACTTGCGTTTCGAATGCCTCTTGTGACCGGCGGCTTCGTTCCGTCGCGTATCCGCGAGGCACAGGCCAATGCGCGAGCCGAGGAGTTTGCGGTCGACGCGGCGCGTCGTGAAGCGATCCGGGCAACCGACGGTGCTTGGGCATCGCTGCGCGGGGCGCAGCAGCGTCTTGAAGCGGGCCGACAAGCGCTACAATCTGCCGAGATTGCGCTTAGCGGCGTTCGTGCTGAGTACGAACTCGGTATTCGAAACACGCTCGATCTGCTGATCGCGGAGCAAAGCCTTCGCGCGGCTGAACTGGATGTTGCGCGCAGCCGCAGCGACGTGCTGCTGGCAGAGGCGCGCCTTCTGCGTGCTGTCGGAAAGCTCACCCGTCGGGCCTATCATGGTCGGAATTGAAGGCGTCTGGCCGGGTCAATGACCACTTCTTACCATCGGTATTAATTCAGCAATACGGTGAAGTTAGGAGCATGATTTTACGGTTCGCCGCAGTCCTTCTGTCGGTGACAGCAGCTAGCTCGGGCATGGTCAACGTCCAGAGCTATGAGCCACTATTTCGGCCCGATGCGCTGGAGGATCGCCCCGTCGGTCGCCCCAATAAAGTGCTCGTGGTCGGTTCCCCCCACCTCTCGAACTTGCCGAACAGCTTCACGCCGGACATGGTTGAGCCAATCCTCCAGCGACTTGAGAAATGGAGGCCAACTGCGGTTGCCAGCGAGAACATATCCGCCCTCCAATGCGATGCCATGCGTCGTCAGGGCGAACGGCACGCGGAGGCGGCCGAAGCCTATTGTTGTGACCCTGCCGCTGCCGGCAATGCTGTCGGGCTCGACGTGACAGCCGCCGATGCCGAGGCTGAGCGAATGCTGGCAGATTGGCCTGCAACGCCGTCAGCTGCGCAGCGACGCCGTCTCGCGCTGGTGTTCCTGGCCGCTGGAGAACCGGCATCGGCAACGGTGCAATGGTTCCGTCTGCCTGCTGCCGAACGGCGGGTCGATCAGGGCCTGACAATCGAACTCGTGGCCTACCTGCAAGCGCATCTGACAAGGAAAAGCGAGACCGAATTGATCGCAGCGCAGCTTGCCGCAAGGCCTGGGCTGGAGCGGGTCTGGAGCGTCGATGATCAGTCGTTTGTTGGCGCACCTGTCGACGAGTGGGCCTATGGCGAGGCCATCGAGCGCGCGTGGGACAATCCGGCAAACAAGGCCCGCATCGCTGCGGATCAGGCGCTGCAAGCTGGGACCGGACAACCCTATGGCCTGCTCGACATGTAAGCGCCTTCAGTGCGGAGTCCGTGAGTGCCATTTGGGGGCCTCTTGATTTGCGCGGTTCCAATAGGCCCCCACGCAGGCCCCCAACTTGGGCCGATTTTCGGCGGACACTGGCAAGCGCCAGCGGGTAAGCCAGCCTCATTTTTAGCAGATTTCCGGGGATTTAGATCCCTTTCGCGGACTTTCGCGAACAGGGAGGTGGTGCGCCAGTGCCCCCAAATTATGTGAATTTTGGGGGCACCAGCAGAAACAACCAGCGCCGTTGAGGGCCGATATATCCCGCAAAAATGGGGGAATTTCAAGCTTTCAGCGATGTCAGGGAACAGGGAAATGGTGCCGCTTACGTGACTCGAACACGTGACCCCATCATTACGAATGATGTGCTCTACCGACTGAGCTAAAGCGGCATCCCTGCGTGCCGCCCTAATTCGCTCAGGCGGCGCGCGCAATGCTCAAGGTGGAGGCCCGAGCCGGAATCGAACCGGCGTGCAAGGATTTGCAGTCCTCTGCGTAACCACTCCGCCATCGGGCCGCTCCATCCGGAACGCAAGGCCCCGAACAGAGCGCGCGCACTAGCGATTCGGGGGGCGCTTGGCAATGCGAGAATGTGGGCGAGAATGTGGGCGCTCTTGACGCAACGTCAGTCTGGACCTCGCTCGCGCCGCGCGGCATGGGATAGGGCATGACGATTGCCAGCCTGCTCGACCCTGTTACCGGCCAGCCCGGTCCCGCGCGCCTTGCCCATGCGCAAGACTGGATGCAGGGACGCACCCTCTATGGCGGCGCCTCGGCGCTGGTGGCCTATACTATGGCGGTGCGCGCCTTTCCGGGCCTGCCGCCGCTGCGCGCTGGGCAAGTCGCCTTTGTCGCCCCTGTCGGCGAGGAGATCGATCTTACCGCCGAAATCATTCGGCAGGGTCGCAATGTGACCCAGGTGCGCAGCGAGATCCGCTGCGACGGCAAGGTCGCTCTGAGCGCGTTCTGGCTGTTTGGCGAGGGCCGCGAGGCGAACGCCGTTCACCCCGCCGCGCCGCCCGAACAATGGCCCGGGCCACCCGAGGCGAATGAAGTCGTCAGCAGCGGACCGATGCCAAGCTTCATCCAGAACAATTTCGAGCTGCGCCATGGCCAACGCAAGGGCGAGCCGCGCGGTGCGACAGTCAGGCGCTGGGCACGGCTGACTGAAGCGCACAACCTCGATCGCGTGTCGACACTGGTATTGATGGGCGACGTCATGCCACCGGGCGCGATGCGGGTGATGCAGCGGCTCGGCCCGGTTTCCTCGGTCAATTGGTCGTTCAATGTGCTCGACGCAGAAAGCCGGTCACCCGTTGGGTGGTACTTGGCCGAGAACGCCAGCCAGCACGCCGACGTGGGCTATTCCTCTGAACGGCTGCGGATGTGGGACGCCGATGGCAGGCAGGTGCTTGACGGCCTGCAATGCGTCGCGGTGTTTGGCTAGCCCGATTTAGACATCCTCGAAATTGGGCTTGCGGCGCTCCATCGCGGCCATCACTGCTTCGACCTGATTGCGGCTGCGCATAATGCTGTGCTGTTCGATGCTTTCCTCCAAGAGGATCGCATCAGTCTCGCGCTCGATCATCCCGGCGTGCAACCGCTTGGCCGCGCGGATCGCGTGAGGGTTGCGGTTGGCGATGTCCCGCGCGATGGCCAGCGCGCGGGTGTGCGGATTGGCATCGACATAGGTCGCAAGGCCCAGCGTCTGGGCTTCGGCTCCGGAAAATTCGCGGTTGGTGTAGACGAGCTCCCGCAGCACATCATCGCGCACCAGCCCGCGCCACAGCGTGTACCCGCCCATGTCGGGCACCAGACCCCATTTCATCTCCATGATCGACATTCGGGTTTCGGGATGGGCGATGCGGATGTCCGCGCCGCTGGCGATCGCGAGCCCGCCGCCGAGGCATACGCCGTGCAGCGCGGCGATCACCGGCACCGGCAGCTTGCGCCACTGCACGGAGACCTGCTGGAACTTGTTGGCATTGCCGTAGGTGCGCTCGGTAATCAAAGGCTCGTCAGGCGCCGAAGGACGGCTGAAGTTCGCAAGGTCCAGCCCCGCGCAGAAGGCGCGCCCTTCGCCCGAGAGCACCACCACCCGCAGGCCCTTCATGCGCTGGAGCATACGGCCGGCCTCGATGATGTCGGCGAACATTTCGGGATCAAGCGCGTTCATCTTGTCGGGGCGATTGAGCCGCACATCGGCCACGCCATCTTCGCCGAGCGTGATGACGACCCGATCATGGGCGGTGGCAGTGGTTGTGGCAACGGCAGACATGCGGCGCGGGCTCCCCAAGGCAATGAGATGGAGCCTAGATTTGACCGATCTACTCGCCCAAGTCCAGCAAGGTCCGATCCGCTCACATCAACGGCACGCCCTTCGGCAAAGTGAGAACCCATCCGCCATCAGGATGCGTCGCCACAAGGCCCACCACGTCCAGCCCCTTGAGCCTGCGTTCCACCTCGGCAGCGCACCGCACCAGCCATCTATGCCCTGCCTCACGCGAGGAATATCCCATCGCGACCACCAAATCGCCATCGCTGACCGGCCAACCGGGCTTCTCGGCCAGGCGCCACAACAGTGCGAATTCAGGCGGTTGGAGCCCAAGCCACTTGTCCTCAACCCGGCCGTCGCGATGCGCAAGATCAAGCGTAACATCGCCTGCCTCACGAAACCGCGACGCTGACAGATCACCCGACCGAAAGCTATCGGCCATCGACAGCGCGTTCACAGCAGACCTCCTGCCCGCATCGAGTACACGGCATCACTGGTGAAGATCAGATGATCGACGAGCGTGATATCCAGCGCTTGGGCGACCACCACAAGCTGGTGCGTGGCAGTGATGTCACCATGGCTCGGGCGGCAAATCCCCGAGGGATGGCTATGGGCGAGGATGATCCCAGCTGCATCAAGTCGCAAGGCCTCACCCAGCAAAAGCCGCATCCGCAACTGAAGCTGATCAGCGCTACCCATTCCGCAGGCCGCATCACCCAACCAAACGCAAGCTCTATCAACAAAGATGGCATGGCCGCGTTCGCGGGTCAGGGGCGGAGCCAGCACGGAACGGCGCAGATAGCCGATCATCGCAGCAGCGTATTGCTCTTGCGCAGCCTCGCCTTCGCCCTTCCTGGCGAGTGCGTGCGTCAGCGTGCCTGCACCGGCCAATCGCTGAGACGACTCTAGCATTTTCGTGCGCTCACAAACGCAACCCTTTCGGTCGGGGCGCGGTCGGTCGCCATGCGCGGTATTGGCCGAAACGGCGCTCACGCTGAACATGCCCCGCGAAACCCACAAACAGCAGCAGCAGCTGACAATAGGACGGACCTATAACGAGGAGCGCGACAGCAAGTGGCGAGACACTATCGATCAGCGATCGCACCAGATGCCCACCCACGGCAACCAGTTGGAATCCGGCGATCCAGAGTGGATAGATACGGTTCGCATGAAGCGCGACGCCGATAAACAGGATCGCCGCTCCCATATCCAGGATCGTCACGATCGGAGCATAGGGGCCGACCTCAATACCATAACCGATCCCGAGCCAATTGAAGAGGTAGACTGGCAGCACCATCGCACCGAGAAAGATACTGATCAGCCATCGCTCCGGGCTCCCGCCCCAGCGCCAGATTGCCGCGGCAAGCAGCAGGCTGGCGAAATGCTGAGCCGGGACCCGGTATGCATTGAACAATTCGAGCCAGTCGCTCATCCGCTATCAGGCCCGCTGCCGCTCCCGCTCAACTGGCGTGGGGGCAAGATCGGACGGGGGGATCGTGGTCGGCGTGCCGGTATCAGGGCCGGCATGGACCCGCGCGACCTTGCTCAACTCGTCATGCACGCGCAGCAGGCTGGTCGACATGGCAAGCGCCTGACTTTCCGCTTCGCTCAAACGCACCAGCGCCCGCTGGCCGGTGTTGACTTCGACTTCCGGGTTCTGGCGGGCGGTGAGCATTGCCTGCTTCAGCCGGGCCATGGCGATGATCGATTCATCTGCGAGCGCTTCCGCTTCGCGGATCAGCTTCTTGAGGTTGTGTGCGTCGGTAGCGATGCGATTACCCATTATTGGTCTCCATTGTCACCGGTGCTCACCCGGTAACAGCCTGTGTTTGCCCGGAGTAGTTTGCCTTGCCTTCCGTTGCTGTACTGAGCGTCACGGCGGCGGTGATCACGAGGATCACGGAAGCCAGGATGCCCGCTGCGATCCCCACGATCGCCCCCAGTCGCAGCAACACGGCATGCTCACCATCGAGCACTCCGGGGACCACCTGAGGCTCGCCTGATCTCAACCATGGTGCCTGCTCAAAAAGCGGCATCGCATCGCTGAGAATTAGGCGCCCCGGATCAGCCCGGTCCTCCACATCCTCGGATTTCATCGGCGGGTTAATCTGAGAAATTATGTATGCAGTTTGACTGAAGGGCTTGAGCAAATCTGCATCCGGGGCCGGCGCCGTGCCGGTTTGTGTCGCTACTTGCCCGCCTTCCGCAGGGAGCGTCGCGCGATAATTTTCGACCAGCTCGCCTAGGCTGCCGGCGTCAAAGAACAACTTGAGCGCACGGATGTGCTGATTGATCCGGGTCTCGGATACACCGAGATCCTGTGCGATGACCTTGATCGGCACACGGCGATCAATACGCTCCATCACAGCGCGCTGTCTGTCGGTCAGCCGCCGCGCGGCTCCGGGCACCATTGCATATCCTCCAGCTTCCCACGTCAGACTAAACCGCAGCTAACGCAAATGGGACAGAAAATTTTCCTACTGGATCGGAAGGTGTCCAGACATTGATGAATATCAGGCGGCTGAACTGTTGACCCCAACCGATTGGAGGTAGCGCTTGATGTTGCGCGCGGCCTGCCTCAGCCGCTGCTCGTTCTCGACCATGGCGATACGAACGTAGCCCTCGCCGTTCTCGCCATAACCTACACCCGGTGCGACCGCGACATGCGCTTGGGTCAGGAGTTGCTTGGAGAATTCGAGACTGCCCATGGATTTCAGCGCTGGGGGCAGTGGGGCCCAGGCGAACATCGAGGCCGGCGGCGGGGGGATGTCCCATCCGGCGCGGCCAAAGGCTTCGACCAGCACGTCGCGGCGCTTGTGATAAAGTTCGCGGTTAGTCTCAATAATGTCCTGCGGTCCGTTCAATGCCGCACAGGCCGCTGCCTGCACTGGGGTAAAGGCACCGTAATCGAGATAGGACTTCACCCGGGTGAGCGCCGCAATCAGCTGCTTGTTGCCGACCGCAAAGCCCATCCGCCAGCCGGCCATCGAATAGGTCTTGGACATCGAGGTGAACTCGATCGCTACATCCTTTGCCCCCGGCACCTGCATGATTGAAGGTGTGGGCTTGCCGTCGAAATACAGCTCGGAATAGGCGAGGTCAGAGATGATCCAGACTTGGTTCTCCTTGGCCCAGGCCACCAGCCGTTCGTAGAACGGCAGCTCGACGGTCTCGGCAGTGGGGTTGGACGGATAGCTCACCACCAGCACAGAAGGGCGCGGGACGGTGAAGCTCATCGCCCGTTCGAGCGATTCCCAGTAATGCTCGTCCGGCGTGGTCGGCACCGAACGGATCGTGGCGCCGGCAAAGATGAAGCCGAAGGTGTGGATCGGGTAGGACGGGTTGGGTGCCAGCACCACATCCCCCGGCGCAACGATCGCTGTGGCGAGGCTGGCGAGCCCCTCCTTCGAACCCATCGTCACCACCACCTCGGTTTCCGGGTCAAGCTCGACCCCGAACCGCCGCGCGTAGTATCCCGCCTGCGCGCGGCGCAGACCGGGGATGCCCTTGGACTGCGAATAGCCGTGGGCATCAGGCTTGGCCGCGACTTCGCATAGCTTGTCGATGACGTGCTGCGGTGGGGGCTGATCGGGGTTGCCCATCCCAAGATCAATGATGTCCTGTCCCGCAAGCCGTGCGGCATGACGCATCGCATTGACCTCCGCGATCACATACGGGGGCATCCGCTTCATGCGATAGAACTGGTCATTCATTGTGCGTCATCACCTTGTCTTGCGCGCGCCCAATGGAGCCCCCGCGCCGCCTTCCTAGGCCAAGACGGGCGGGAGAGGGAAGGCGTTTTCGGCAGTTGCGGCTGGAGTGGATTGGCGGCACTGCTATAGAGCGCTTCGAGCAAGGGATCTTCAGGCAATGGCAGACGACACAAACCCGATGGCTGCAGCCGGAGACAATCTCGCCGCTTTCTTCACGATGCAGGGCGATGCGATGCGCGATTTGCTGGGCGGAAAGAGCATCGAATCGCTGATGCCGCAAGGCATGGATGCGGGCGAGCTGACCGAATGGGCCGCCACCAGCGCCGAGCTCCAGAAGCTGTGGCTCGATTTTGCTTCACATCAGGCGCAGGCTGCTGCGGCGAAGGCGATGCAGGGCAGCAACCCGCTCGATCCCGCGCAGTGGATGGTGATTGCACAGGCGATGATCGGGCAGATGCCCAAAGGCCTGTTCGAAGCCCAGGCGAAGCTCGCGCAGGACCAGATGCAATTGTGGTCGGGCATGGTGGAGCGCTTTGCCAAGGGCGGCGCGATCACCGAGGCGCCCGACCCTGCCGCTCTGCCCAAGCATGACCGGCGCTTTGCGGACCCCGCATGGCGCGAGCACCCGGCCTTCCTGCTGCTGCACCAGACCTATCTGATGCTGGCCGAATATTTCCGCTCGGCCGTGAAGGGCATTGACGGGCTCGACAAAGCCAAGCGCCAGCAGCTCGAATTCGCGGTCACCGCGCTCGCCGAGGCGATGAGCCCGGACAATTTCCTCGCGCTCAATCCGGTGGTGATGAAGCGCACCATCGAAACCAAAGGCGCCAATCTGGTGCGCGGGATGCAGCACCTCATCAACGACATGAAGCGCGGGCAGTTGACCCATACCGACCCCAATGCCTTTCGTCTGGGCGAAAACCTCGCCGCGACGCCGGGCAAGGTGGTGCGTGAAACCCCGCTTTATCAGCTGATCCAGTACACCCCCACTACCGAGCAGGTGCTGGAGGTGCCGCTGGTGATCTTCCCGCCGTGGATCAACCGCTTCTACATCCTCGATCTGACGCCCAAGAAAAGCTTCATCAAATGGGCGGTCGATCAGGGCATCAGCGTGTTCGTGGTCAGCTGGAAATCGGCCGACGCAACCATGGGCGAGGTCGTGTGGGATGATTACATCCGCGCCCAGATGGATGCGATCGACCATATCCGCGCGCGGCTTGATGTGCCGCAGGTCCACACCATCGGCTACTGCGTCGCGGGGACCACTTTGGCTGCGACTTTGGCGATCCTCGCGCGGCGGGGGGAGGCGGACAAGGTCAAGTCCGCCACCTTCTTCACCGCACAGGTCGATTTCGAGCGGGCAGGGGATCTCAAGAACTTCATCGATGACAGCCAGCTTGAGATGATCGGGCAATTGTCATCGCAGCAAGGCTACCTCGACGGGCGCTATCTGGCGGCTGCCTTCAATGCGCTGCGGGGCCGCGATCTCATTTGGAACTATGTCGTCAACAATTACCTGCTGGGTGAGGATTACCCGGCTTTCGACCTGCTCCACTGGAACGGCGATGTCACCAATCTGCCCGCCCGCTGGCACAATGATTACTTGCGCGATCTCTACCGCGACAACCGGCTGGTGGTGCCCGATGCGCTGCAGGCCGATGGCACCCCGATCGATCTCACGCAGGTCACTACCCCCAGCTTTGTGCAGGCGGGGCGTGAGGATCACATTGCGCCAGCCGAAAGCGTGTGGCGCATCACCCGGCATTTCAAGGGGCCGATGGAGTTCCTGCTGGCTGGCTCCGGCCATATCGCGGGCGTCGTCAATCCGCCGTCGGCGGGCAAATATCAATACTGGGTGGGGGATAGCGCCGCGCCGTCGCTCAAGGCCTTTGTCGAGAGCGCGACCGAGCATCCCGGCAGCTGGTGGCCGCACTGGCTGGAATGGCTCCACCGCCAGTCCGACACCCGCGTTCCCGCGAGCGGCAAGCGCGTCCCCGGGGGCAAAGGCGACACAGTGATCGAGGATGCACCGGGCCGCTATGTGAAGACCCGCTGATCGGCCTTTCGTTTAGCAAGTACATGCCAGCCGCAGCATCAAGTCCCTGATTTCCTGTATATTCCAACATAATTGTGCACTGCACAAAAACACTTGACTCCGCTGCCGCATTGCCTATTTTGTGCAGTGCAACATGAAGCGAGGTCATCATGTCCGAAGTTGAGAACAAGCCTGCAACCACCCCGGCCCCGGTCGCCAAGATCGATGCTGCCGCGGAAAAGGCCTATGCCGAAGCCGCCGCCAAGATCGTCGAAGCTCCCAAGGCTGAAGCTGCGCCCGCGGCTGCTCCGGTGAAGGCTGCTCCGGCCCCCAAGGCCGTGAAGAAGGTCGCCGCGCCGAAGAAGGCGCCCGTCGCCGCCAAGAAGGCTGTGCCGGTCAAGAAGACCGTGAAGAAAGCCGCCGCCAAGCCGGTGAAGAAGACCCCTGCCAGCAAGACCCCTGCGAAGGTGCCGGTGCTGGCCAAGAAGGCGACTGCCAAGTCTGCCGCCACTGCCACCACCAACCCCGTCACCAAGCTCAAGGATACCATCATGACCACTGCCAAGAACATCGACATCACCTCGACCGCCAAGGACGTCCTCGCCGACGTTCAGACCCGCGCCAAGACCGCCTTCGCCAAGACCGGCGAATTCACCTCGGAAGCGACCGAGTTCACCAAGGCGAATGTCGAAGCTGTCGTCGAAAGCGGCAAGATCTTCGTCACCGGCGCGCAGGAACTGCTCAAGGACAACATCGAAACCGGCAAGACCGTGATCGAAACCGTCACCGAAGACGCCAAGAAGATCGCTGCCGTGAAGTCGCCGACCGAGCTGATGCAGCTCCAGGCCGAAATCGCCCGTCGCAACTTCGACGCGCTGGTTTCCTACGGCTCGAAGCGCACCGAAGCCTGGGTGAAGCTCACCAACGAAGCTTTCGCTCCGATCTCGAACCGCGTCAGCGTTGCTGTCGAGAAGGTTTCGAAGGCTGCCTAAGCCGACACGTTTCTGAACCGGGCCTCTCCTCTCTCTCCCAATCCCGGTTCACGAAAGCGCGCTGAAAAGCGCCGGGCCGAGCAAGCGCTGCTTGCTCGGCCCTTTTCTTTGGCGATCGAAGGCCGGGGCGCGGCACAAACAAATCTTAGCAACCGCTTGCGATTATCCGCGCGAATCCCATAATGAGGGTCACATGCCGATCCAGCCCATCCCTGCCCTGCCCGCTCTGGCCGAGCCGCGCCTCTCGCTCGCGGATCGTGTTCGTGCAGCCGACGAGGACAAGGACGGCGGCGGCGACAGCCAGATCGGCATCGCCACCAAGACCCGCACCAAGCCCAAGAAGCCGAGCCAGTACAAGGTGCTGATGCTCAACGATGATTACACCCCGATGGAATTCGTGGTGCTGGTCCTCAAGCGCTTTTTCGGCATGGACCTCGAACAGGCCACCCGTGTCATGCTGCATGTGCACCAGCGCGGGGTCGGCGTGTGCGGGATCTTCACCTATGAGGTCGCCGAGACCAAGGTCAATCAGGTGATGGATTTCGCCAAGGCGAACCAGCACCCGCTGCAATGCACGCTCGAAAAAGCGTGACCTGGCCTCCATGAGCTGGAAAGCGTGAGCCGGACCGCGTGAGCCGCTTGTTCCATCACCCCGAACCCGATCCCGTTGCGGCAGGTCAGGAGAGCGTGTGGGATTATCCCCGCCCTCCGATCGCTGAGCCGACCGCGCGGCGCATTCAGATCATCCATCGCGGGGTCAAGCTCGTGGACACACGCAGCGCCTGGCGCACGCTCGAAACCTCGCACCCGCCAACCTATTACATCCCACAATCCGACATCGCGATGGCGCACCTTGCGCCCAATGCCGGACGCTCGATCTGCGAATGGAAGGGGCAGGCGCGTTATTGGGACGTCGTGATCGGAAACGAACGAATGGTCGGGGCCGGCTGGTCCTATGCCAACCTCACCCCCACTTTCGCCGGCATCCGCGGATCCATCGCCTTTTACGCCGCGCCTTTCGATCAGGTGCTGGTGGACGGCGAACAGGTTAGCCCGCAGCCGGGCGGGTTCTATGGCGGCTGGATCACGTCGCGCGAGGCCGGGCCGTTCAAGGGCATCCCCGGCAGCCAGTTCTGGTAGCCCAGCTCCTTTCACCAAAATTGGGGACATGACGCGCGCGCCATTGCACGCTAGGGCGAAGCGCAACGCCGACGGAAAAAAGACGCCACGTGCCGCAACTGATCCCCAGCATTGATCGCTATATCCTGCGCATGGTCGTGGTGCCGATGCTGGGCGTGTTCGCGCTCGCCGCCTCGCTGCTGATGCTCGACAAGATGCTGCGCCTGTTCGATTTCGTCGCGGTGGAAGGCGGACCCGTAGCGGTGGTGTTCAAGATGCTGGGCGCGCTGATCCCCGAATATGCGAGCCTGGCGATCCCGCTCGGCCTGTTGCTCGGCGTGCTCTTGGCATTCCGCAAGCTCGCGACCTCGTCCGAACTCGATACCATGCGCGCGGTGGGCCTGTCGTATAACCGCCTGCTGCGGGTGCCCTATGCGATCACGCTGGTGCTGGTGGCAATCAATGTCGCGCTGGTGTTCTATATCCAGCCGGTCAGCCGCTATTACTACGAACAGCTGCAATATGAACTGCGCTCGGGCGCGCTGGGGGCCTCGATCAAGGTCGGGGAGTTCACCACGCTGGCGGACCGCATGGCGCTGCGCATCGAGGCAAGCGAGGATGACGGCCGCCGCCTGATCGGCATCTTCGCCCGCGTCGCCAACGACAAGGGGCAGGTGCTTTCAATCAGCGCGCGCGAAGGCGTCTTCATGGCCACGCGCGACAACCCGGACACGATCATCTTGCACCTTACCGAAGGCACGATCATTCAGGACACAGGAATGAAGAAGGGCGGCGGACAGACCCCGCGCGTGCTCAGCTTCAGCCGCCATGATCTGCCGATCGACCTTCCCGCGATGGAAAAATTCCGCTCCCGCGGCAACGAGACGCGCGAATATATCCTCCCCGAACTGCTCAAGATCGGCTGGAGCAAGGAAAGCCCGCGTGATGAACGCGCGGCCAGTGTCGCCAGCTTCAACTTCCGGCTGGTCGAGATCGTCATGATGTTTCTGATGCCGCTGCTGGCGGTGGCGCTGGCGATCCCGCCCAAGCGGTCGACCAGTGCGCTCGGCGTGTTCGTGTCGATCGTGATGGTGGTCGCCTATCACAAGGTGAACCAGTACGGCGAGGATGTGGCGGCGCTCGGCCGGCTTGATCCGGTGCTGGCCTTGTGGGTGCCATTCGTGCTGTTCGCCGGGCTGATCCTGTGGATGTATTACCGCGTCGCCTTCGTGCCCGGCGGTCAGGCCATCGGGGCGCTGGAGGCCGCCTTTGCCAAGCTGTCAAAGCGGGTCGGCAAGCTCTTTGCCGGACGCCGCGATCGCCCGCACGCCTATGCCGCGCTGCCTGAAGCGACCCCGGCGGAATAGGCCGCAATGCAGCTCGATTTCTTCCCGTCGCGCACGCTGACGCTGTATCTGGCGAAGATGTTCGTCGCCCGCATTCTGGCGGTGCTGGTGATGCTGGTGCTGGTGCTGCTGGCGCTCGATCTGCTGTCGGCGACGGGCAAGATTCTCGCGGCCGAGGGCAATGGGCAGGCCGAAATCCTGCGCTATGCCGGCCTACGCCTGCCGCAGCTCGTGAGCCGTTTCCTGCCCTATTCGGTGCTGCTGGCGACGCTGATCACGCTGGTGACGCTGAACCAGAACAGCGAAGTGGTGGCGATGAAGGCGGCGGGCCTCAGCGCGCATCAGGTGCTCTCGCCGCTGCTGCTGACGGCGGCGCTGGTGTCGCTCGTCAGCTTTGGTTTCAACGAACGGTTGGTGACCCGCGCCAATGCCGCGCTCAAGGTGTGGGAGGCGGCTGAGTATGGCCCGGTTCCAGATCAGAGCGACAGCTTGGGCGGGGACGTGCGCTCCAATATCTACCTGACCGATGGGGCCAACATTCTGTCCGCCGCAACCTTGAGCGGATCGGGCGAGGACATCGTGCTGCGCGGCGTGACCTGGTACGAACGCGGCGCCGGAGGGATCATCCGCCAGCAAATCAGGGCCCCGCAGGCGACCTATGCTGCGCCCGGTTGGCGGCTGGAAAGCCCGGTCCGGTTCGATATCGCCGGAGCGACGACCGAGACCCTGCCAGAACTGGTGGTGGGCGAAGGCCTCACCCCTGCGCGGATCATGCTGCAATCGGTTGATGCCGATGGGCAGAGTT
The DNA here is from genome assembly GCA_001556995.1 of Erythrobacteraceae bacterium CCH12-C2. Taxonomy (GTDB): domain Bacteria; phylum Pseudomonadota; class Alphaproteobacteria; order Sphingomonadales; family Sphingomonadaceae; genus Erythrobacter. The sequence continues at coordinate 122,885 of LSKF01000050.1, read as the reverse complement.
TCTGGGAATTGTCGGCCAGTATCGACGCCTATGAAGCGGCGGGGCGCAATGCGGATGAAATGCGCGCCAAGTGGTGGCACCGCCTGTCAGGCCCGCTCTCGGCGCTGCTGATGCCGCTCCTGGGCTCGATCGCGGCCTTTGGCCTTGCGCGCTCGGGGCAGTTGTTCGTGCGTGCGGTGATCGGGATGGCGCTGGGGTTTGCCTATTTCGTGGTCGATAACGCCGCGCTGGCGATGGGGAGTTTCGGCGGCTACCCCCCGCTCCTCGCCGCGTGGGCGCCGTTCGTCCTGTTCCTGCTGCTGGGCGAGACGGTTCTGATCCGGACCGAGGAATGAAGGGCCAGTGGTCGCTCCGCCTCGCGCGGCCCGCTGATGCCGAGGCGATGCCTGCGATCGAGCGCGCGGCGGCAGACATGTTCACGCATGATCCGGGGCTGGAGCGCTTCGATCCCGACGACACGTGGGAGGTGGCCGATCTCCAGCGCCTTATCCGCAAGGGCCACTGTCTGGTCGCCCATGTCGGGGAGGCGATGGCGGGGTTTCTGGTCGCAGAACCCTTTCAACGAGAGCTGCACATCTGGGAGATGAACGTCCACCCTCGCTTCGGGCGGCGCGGGATCGGGGCAGGGCTGGTGCGCGCGGCGCAGATTGATGCGCGCAACACCGGGTTCAAGGCGCTGACCCTCACCACCTTCCGCGATCTGCCATGGAACGGCCCGTTTTACGCCCGGCTGGGGTTCGAGGAAGTCACCGCGCTCGATGCGCATCTGCGGCTGGCAGGGGAATTGGCGAACGAAGTCGACGACGGCCTCCCCGCCGACCGGCGCTGCGCGATGATCTGTTTTCTGGACTAGGAAATGCCGTTCGCCCTGAGCTTGTCGAAGGGCTGCACTTCACTTTTGAATATGTGCCATGATCAGAAAGAAAAGCAGCCCTTCGACAAGCTCAGGGCGAACGGGAATGAGGCTTATGCCCGCCGCCCCATCGTGCTCTTCGCGATCCGGCCCACCAGCGTCAGCAGCCCCGGATGGTTTGCGCCTTCGTAGGTCGAACCCGTGCCCAGCTCCCGCGCCAGACGGCGGTGCGCTTCGGGCAGGTCGTGATAGGGCATCGAGGGCATCAGGTGATGGAGCGCATGATAGCGCAGGCCCACCGGCGCCCATATCTCCGCCGCGATCCCCGGTGGGGGCACGTTCACGCTGTCGAGGAACTGCGCGGTCACCGTCATCGGCTCGCCCTCGTTCTCCCACAGGTGCGCCACCAGCGTGCGCAGCTGATTGAGCACCGCGGCAAGCGACATGATCGCCAGCGCCGTCGCCAGCGGCTGCCAGCCGAACACGAAGATGCTCGCAATCAGCGCCATGGCCCACAGGCTCGCGCCCGCCTCCTGCCAACGCACCCGGCCCGCAAACTCGCCTTCGGGGGCCTTGCGGCGGAACTCGGGATTGATCGAGAGCGAGGAAAACCGCTCCCACACAAAGGTGCGCAGCGGCGGCACCACCAGCCCGAGCGGATAGAGCACGCCAAAGCGCACAATCAACGCCACCGGCAGCAGCATCGCAATCAGCACAAACAGCGGCAGGCTCCACGGCTTCATCAGCGCCAGCGGCAGGTATTCGGGGTCTTCCACCGTGCCATATTGCGTGCGCTTGTGATGGATCACGTGCACGCCCTCATACATGAAGCTTGGCGTCAGCAGCGGGATGCCGACGAGCAGGTTCCACCCCGTGCGGAACCCTGGCAGCGCGTCACGGTGGATATGGGTCAGTTCATGGATGAACATTTCCGCGCGGTACAGCGCCAGCGCCGCGACTACCCCTGCAACCAGCTGCACCGCGAGATTGCCCGACAGGATCGCGGTCGCAATCCCGGCATAGCCGATGCCGGCCGAAAGCAGCATGTCGGTCCAATAGATCGCAGGCTTCGCTTCGCCGAGCCCCTTGGTCAGATCGCGCGCGGCGCGCAGCATCGCCTTGTCGTCCTCGACCATGAACTGGACGCGGGTCGCCTTGGAGGCGGCAGGCTGAGGCGTGATGGTCTGGTGCATGGTCATAATTGGCAAACTCTTGCGCGCCGCCCTACTCGAAATCCGGGTCTGAGCCAAACGCGTCTTGTCGGTGAGTGTGATCGATAGGCTTGCGTCAATGGCGCGGGCACGACACAGACACCTTGATCCATAGCAATTACGAGGATGCAGGCGTGGCGGACGCAGCGGAGTTAAGCATTGAACCGGTCACCGACAAGCGCGGCCGCGCGGCATTCGTCGATCTGGGCCGCGCCTTTTCCGACCGCCTGCCCCATTTCGTGCCGCAGATCCGCAGCGAACAGCTCGAACTGGTCGACCCCGGGAAAAACCCCTTCTTCGGTCACGCCCGTGCCCAGCTGTTCATCGCCAAAGCCGCGGGCAGGCCAGTCGGGCGGATTTCAGCCCATATTGATGAACTCGCGCTGGCCATGCCGGCTGATCAGGGCTTTGGACCCGGCACCGGCTTCTTCGGTTATTTCGATGCCGAGGATGAAGCGGTCGCCCGCGCGCTGCTGACCGCCGCCGAGGCGTGGCTCGTCGGCCAAGGTATGACCCGGGTGCTCGGGCCGATTTCGCTTTCGATCTGGGAGGAGCCCGGCCTGCTGGTGCGCGGGCAGGATCACGCGCCGATGGTAATGATGGGCCACCACCCCGCCCACTATGCCGGGTGGATTGAGGCGGCGGGATACACCCGCGCCAAGACGCTCTTCACCTATGACCTCGACATCAGCCGCCCCTTCCCGCCGCTGGTGCAGCGGATCGTGCAATCGGGGCACAAGAACGGACGGATCAATGTGCGCCGGGTGCGCAAGGCCGATTGGGACGCGGAGGTCGCGATCATTCTGGCGATCCTCAACGATGCCTGGTCGGACAATTGGGGCTTTGTGCCCTTCACCCCGGCCGAAGTTGCCTATGCGGGCAAGAAGCTGCGCCCGATCATTCACGAAGAACTCAACATGATCGCCGAGGTTGATGGCCGTCCGGTGGCCTTCATGCTGACCTTCCCGGATGTGAATGATGCGCTGACCAAGATCAAAGGCAAGCTGTTCCCGTTTGGCTGGCTGTACATGCTGCGCTGGTTGAAGCATCCCAAGGGTGCGGGGATGCGGGTGCCGTTGATGGGGGTGCTCAAGGAACTCCACAATTCACGGCTGGCGAGCCAACTGGCCTTCATGATGATCGAGGCGATCCGGCTCGAGGCCAACAGCAAGTTTGAATCAACCCGCGGCGAGATCGGCTGGATTCTCGAAGACAATCAGGGCATGGTCGCGATTGCGGACACAATCCAGAGCAAGATCAACCGCGAATATGCGATCTATGAACGGCTTCTCGGTTGATCGAAACGCCTTCGGCGGCCTGCAATGCGGGCTCGTGTAACCCAACAAAAAAGGCCTCCACTCGGGAAGAGCGGAGGCCTTTCGGGATCGTGTCACCACCGCTTGGACGGGAGGGGGGTCTCGGCGGTGACAGGGGGATAATGCGCCACCAATTCTCCGGTTCCCGCTGGCACGAAAATTTTTTTGTCATGGTGTTTTTCCTTAGTCATCGCCGCCGCTGGGCGATCCGGGATCGGCAGGCGCGACGGGATGGTGGGGAACCGCTATGGCTGCGAATCAGTTATCCTTTGCGATAGTCGCGCCCTCACCCTGCGGAGTACCCCATGTCGCTTGGAAGCCAGATCGCCGCCAACTTGCCGTTCTTGCGGCGCTATGCGCGCGCGCTGACCGGGTCGCAGGTCAGCGGGGATGCCTTTGTGCGCGAGATGCTTGAGGCGGTGCTGGCGGATGCCGACCTCAAGGCCAGCCTCGCGGGCGGACGCGTGCCGCTCTACCGCGCGTTCAGCAAGATCTGGTCCAGCGCCGCGCATGGTCTGGCCACGGCAGGCGAGGCGACCAGCGAACACGAAGCCGGTGCGCAGGCGCGGCTCGGCTCGATTACCCCGCCCGCCCGGCAAGCACTGCTGCTGACAACGCTGGAGGATTTCTCGGCCGCCGAGGCGGCGATGATCCTCGATCGCACGCCTGACGAGATTACGCAGTTGGTTGCCGACGCCATTGCCGAGATCGACCGCGAACAGACCACTTCGGTGCTGATCATCGAGGATGAACCGCTGATCGCGATGCAGCTCGAAGACCTTGTCAGCGGCCTTGGCCACACCATCTGCGGCACCGCGGCCACGCGAACACAGGCCCGCGCCGTCGTGGCCGACGCCACCCCTGGGCTGGTGCTTGCCGATATCCAGCTCGCCGATGGTTCATCGGGGCTGGATGCGGTGGACGACATCCTGAGCGCAGCGGCGATGCCGGTGATCTTCATCACCGCCTATCCCGAACGCCTGCTGACGGGCGACCGGCCCGAGCCGACCTATCTGATCACCAAGCCGTTCCAGGAAGCCACGGTGCGCGCTGCGATCAGCCAGGCGCTGTTCTTCGGTTCGACAAGGCCTTTGGGTTAGCTTCAAAACCCGTTCGCCCTGAGCTTGTCGAAGGGCCGTCCTACACTTTGGGGAATGTCCGAGCCGCAAGAAAAACAGTCCTTCGACAAGCTCAGGACGAACGGAAGTGGGGCTATAAATCCTGAGACGTTCTACCCCGCACGAATACGGAATTCACCCGGCTGACGGATTGGCACGCGCAGTACGCAGCGCACCCCTGAAGCCGCGAAGTCGAGAATCACTGGTTGGCGCAATTCATGCGCGACCACCTTTTCGATCAGCTCGGTACCGAACCCGCGGCGGCGTACCTCCGGCACGGGGGGGCCGCCGGTTTCCTGCCATTCGACTTCGGCCCAGTCGGTCGGGCCTGATGGCTCGTCGGCCATGCGCCAGCGGATCGTCACCTGCCCACCCGCCACGCTCAGCGCGCCGTACTTGGCCGCATTGGTGGCGAGCTCATGCACCGCAAGGCCAAACGACAGCGCGTCATTGGGCGCGAGTTCCAGCTCCGGCCCATCGAGCAGGATCGCATCGCCCAGCGCGATGCGGAAATGCTGGAGCTCCGCCTCGATCACCGCGCGGATCGGAGTGGTGCCCCAATCGGTCACGGTGAGCAGGTCGTGCGTTGCCGACAGCGCCCGGATGCGGCCTTCAAGGCTGTCGGCGAAATCATCCAGCCCGCTCGCTCGCCGCCGGGTCAACGAGAGGATCGAGAGCACATTGGCGAGCGTGTTCTTGACCCGGTGATTAAGCTCGCGGGTCAAGGAATTGCGGATCGAATGCTGTTCTTCAAAGAAAGCGAGCCGCGCCTGATCCTCGTAAGCCTGCTGGGTCAGGAGCCGTGCCAGCAGCATCAGCAGGCTCGCCAGCGCCAGCCCGAAAAGCAGTGTCACCATCGAAAGCGGCGCGAGCACCTGGGCATTGGCACTCTCAACGACCAGCAGCAATTTGCGGTCAGCGATGGTCACTTCCTGCTCAACCGTCTCGCTTGCGGCTATGCTGATGGAATCGGCGACCAGCAGGTGCCCCGTGCTCGCCTCACCGTCATAAAGCCGCACGCCGAAATCGGCCTCACCGCCCCGGTCAATCGCGGCTTCCAGAAAGGCGCGCGCGCGGAACGGCGTGTAGACGAACCCGGCGAGCTGCCGATCATTGCCTGCGCTGAGCCGGAACACCGGCATGTAAATCGCAAAGGCCGGCGCGCGGCTGGACGTGTCCTGTTCCAGCATGATCCGGCCCGACGCCGCAGGGCGCAGCGTCAACTCGGCCTCGGCCATGGCCGCGGCGCGGGCCGGATCGGAATACATGTCATAGCCCAGCGCGCGCTGATTGCGTGACGATTGCGGCGCGAACATCACCACCGGTGCGATCCGTCCGGTCCCCTCAACGGGACGCGGGAAAATATCCGGAAATTCCGGCTGACGCACCCGTTCGCGGGCGATGAAAGCGGGCAGATCGCGCGCCTCCAGAACCGGGATCCAGCCGATCCCCTCCGCACCCGAATATTCGGAATTGAGCTTGAGCGCCGCGACGAAATTCTCGAACGTCGCGGGCTGCACTTCATCAAGGCTCGAAAACAGCGCGGCTCCGGCCCTGAGATACGACGAGAACGCGCTGCTGCTGCGATCGAGCGCGGCCGCCACGCTCTGCGCATATTCGCGCATCTGCGCGCGTTCGCGGGCGCGGGCATTGCTCTCGATGGCGAAAACGCTGAGCGCGGTGATCGCGGCAATCGCGATGAAGATCACCAGCGGGATCGTGCGCGGATAGAGCACCAGCCACCGCCGCGCCCGTCCCGATGGCGGCGGCGGCGCGCTGACCGGTTCAATGTCCGGGTGGAGGGCAATCCGCTCGATGGTGATGAGTCCTGCCTGTGTCGTGCCTTGCGGCGGAACCAAACAGGTAGCGCATCGTTCCCCAATCGTCCAAACCCGCTTGCGCAAGGGTATCAGTCAGAGCGTTCTGGCCCGATTACCTCATGACGGCGGCATTGTTTCCAGCAGGGAAACGGGGCAATGGGATCAAGGACGAAATCAAGAGCGGCATGGCCTCGAATCAGGAACAGGGCGGCAGTGGCCACAGCGGCGGCACAAGCAGGGGCAGCAATGCCGCGCAGCGCCGTGAGCCCGAATGGGCCGACGGGCTGAAGCAGCTTTACGATTCGGTGGTCGAGGAAGACCTGCCCGACAATTTCCGCGACCTGCTCGACCGGCTTGATCAGGCCGATCCGGCCGCGGGGCATGACAGCGCCTCCGCCGGCAATGATAATGGTGCCTCTCCGCCAGCTTCGGGCGGCGGGAATTCGCGTCCGTGAGCGATGACGCCCAGCCCGGGGACACGCTCTCGGCCAACCACAAGGCCGATTTCAAGCGCCAACTGACCGCCGTCGTCCCGCATCTGCGCGCCTTTGCGCGCGGACTGTGCGGGCGGCCCGATCTCGCCGATGATCTGGTGCAGGAAACGCTGCTCAAGGCGTGGGCGGCGCAGGACCGGTTCGAACCGGGCACCTCGATGCGCGCCTGGACCTTTGTGATTTTGCGCAACGCCTATCTCACCGATATGCGGCGCAACCGCTTTCGCGGCGAGTATGACGAAGGCGTGGCCGAACGCATCCTCACCGCGCCTGCGGGGCAGGAAGAGCCGATCCATCTCAGCGACCTCCACCGCGCGCTGCTGACGCTTCCGGCGGAACGGCGCGAGGCATTGTTGCTCGTGGGCGCGGGCGGGTTTTCCTATGAAGAGGCTGCGGCGATCTGCGGCTGCGCGGTCGGCACGATCAAGAGCCGCGTGGGCCGCGCGCGCGCTGCGCTCACCGAGATGCTCGCCAGCGGCGCGATCCCGCGCCGCGCCAGCGATGATGCCGTGGCGCACCGCGCGATCCTTGAAGAGCTGGACGAGGTTGCGGCGGGCAATGGAGTCAGCAGCCGCCCCTGATTCGCCGTCAAGGCTATGATCAATCCTCGTGGACGAAGGTCACCTGTGCTGCATCAGTGACGTGCACCCAGACCTGATAGTAGCCCACCTCGACTTCGCCAGGCCGCCCTGGCACCGGGCGAACCGCGCCCCTATACCAGTCGATCCATTGCAAGCGTACTTCGCCGTCAACGACGATCCGGCGTCCATTGAGCCGCTCCATCATGTTGAACATGTTGAGATCGGTCTCGCTTCCGACACGGCAGGCCTTGACCGTTATTTGCCCGTCGATCACATCGCTTGCGCCGCACACGCTTGCCCGACGCAACAGCCCATCGAGAACCGTCCGGTCGAAGGCGATGGTGAGCGTGCCGAAGGTGGCGTAATCGACCTGCGAATTGACGAACAGCAACTCGCCCAGCGCGCCTTGAAGGCTTTGCCCGCCGCCGCGAATATCGAGCAGGAAGCGCCCGGGCCGGGACTGGCCCTCTCCGGCAGCTAAGGCCATTGCGGCCGCTTCAGCGGGGATGATGCAACCGGTCTCGCAATCGATCAACGTCGGGCGGGCGGCCCTGAGGGCCGTGTCGGCATCGGCCAGCGCGGGGAGATTATGCGTGAGGTCCGCCGCCAGCGCGGTCTCTTCGGCCCTGGCCCCCGTTTCCCACAGCATCGCAAGCGCCAGCCCAGCGCCGCACACCGCCCTGCCAGTTCGGATTGCACCCACCATTTGCATGGTCGGGCCGATTGCGATGCCCGCGCTGAATTGGCGCTGAACCCTCGGAACGCAAAAAAGGCCCAGAGCATCGCTGCCCCGGGCCTCTCTCAATCAAATCCTGAAAAAATCAGGCGTAAGTCCACACCGTCCCACGCGCGAGGTTCTCGCTGGCGAAGGCCCAGTTGAGCTTGTTCTCGACCACCGCGTCCAGATAGGCCGGGCGCTTGTTCTGGTGATCGAGGTAATAGGCGTGCTCCCACACGTCGAGCACCAGCAGCGGGTTGAAATCGCTGTCGGCCAGCGTGTCGGCATCGTGAGTTTCCTCGATGCTGAGCTTGCCGTCCTTCTCGGCCAGCCAAACCCATCCGCTGGCGAAGTGGCCCACGCCGCGGTCCTTGAGCTGCTGCTTCAGCGCATCGACCGAGCCGAAGGCGTCGTTGATCTTGGCGACCAGCTCATCCGAAGGCGCGGTCGTGGCAGGCGCCATCGAGTGCCAGTAGAACGCGTGGTTCCAGGTCTGGGCGGAGTTGTTGAAAAGGCCCTGATTGGTCCCGCGCGAGGCGGCGATGATTGCTTCGAGCGACGCATCAGCGTGGGCCGTGCCTTCGATCGCGGCGTTCATTTTGTCGACATAGGTCTGGTGATGCTTGCCATGGTGGAACGACAGCGTCTCGGCCGAAATCGCCGGATCAAGCGCGTCAGCGGGATAGGGAAGCGGGGCAAGTGCGAAAGCCATGGGTGTCCTCCAAAGGCAGGGTTGAAACGGGTCTCGTAGCGGTAACGCAAATGAGGGCGAAGGGTTGCAGCTTCAAGTCGCGGCAGCCTGAGCTGCCTCTCCAGCAGGCTCAGCCGCGCGGTCAACCGCGCTCGTCACCGCGACGTTCATGGTGACATTGCCCAAGGTACGCATCAGATCGGGCAACATCTCGACCGCGACCAGCAGCGCCAGCGGCTCAACCGGCACGCCCATCGCAAGTGCGATGGGGCCGATGGACACGACAAAGCTGATCGATCCGGGCAGGCTGACCGCGCTGAGGCTGATCACGCTGGCGATCAGGATGCCCGCCAAGGCGACGGTCAGCGGCACTTCAACCCCGGCGAGCGCGGCGACGTAATAGACCACCGCGAGGTTCATCGCCGCGCTGGTCGCCCGGAACACCACCACCGCAAGCGGCAGAACGAACTCGGCGGTCGAAGCGCGCAAGCCGAGCCGCCCGGCGCTGTCGAGCATCGCGGGCAGGCTGGCGAGCGAGCTCTGCGTCGAGAGCGCCACCGCCTGCGCGGGCAGCATCGCGCGGGCAAAGCGCCCAAGCGGGACGCGTCCGCCCAGCACCGCGATGGTGTAGGCGAGCAGCAGCACGAACACGCCCATGCAGGTGACAGTGATCACATAATGCCCCAGCGCCGCAAACGCCCCGCCACCGCTCTGCACGCCCACGCCGTAGGCGAGCGCGAACACCCCCACTGGCGCGGCGCTCAGCACCCAGCCGATGATCAGCAGCATCGCATTACCGAGCGCATGAAAGAACCCCATCAGCCGTTCGCCCTGATCTTCCGGCAGACGCGTAATCGCGACCGCGAACATCACGAAGAACAGCGTCAGCGGCAGCATCGCGGTTTCCGCAGCGGCAGCGATGATGTTGGGGGAGACCAGTGAGGCGAGGAAATCGAGCACCTTGGGCACCTCGCCCACCTGCGCCGGGGTCTGGGCGAGGAAGGCCTCGGCTCCGGCAGGCACCGGGAAGGCACGCAGCAAGGCGGGCATGGCGAAGGTGGCAAAAGTCCCGCCCGCCAGCTGCGCCGCGACCAGGATCGCCAGCATCCGCCGCGCCACCCGCCCGACCCGCGCGGCGAGAATCATCTGCACCAGCCCCAGCACCAGCAGCGCCGCCACCAGCGGGATAATCGTCATCTGCAAGGCGCGCAGCCACAACCCGCCAATCAGCCCTGCAATATCGCTCAAGCCGGCAGGCGCGCCCAGCATTGCGCCAGCAATCCCCGCCACCAGACCGCCCACCAGCGCGGCGAAGGTCAGCACCACCGGCAGGCGGATCGAAACCAGCGCGAACTTTCCGCTGCCGGACGCAGCCTTTTCACTTTCCAGCAATGCACAATCCTTAGTTGGGGGGCCTTAAACGGGCGCCTCGCCCTTCCCTTTGTGCGATAACCGCGCCAGAAGCGCGAGACAATCGTGTGAGGGGGCAAAGGCGCAAAGATGACACGCAAGCTGTTCGGCACCGACGGGATCCGGGGCCGCACCAATACCGGCGCAATGACCGCCGCCACCGCCATGAAGGTCGGGCAGGCCGCGGGCCGCCACTTCGTGCGCGGGGGGCACCGCCACCGGGTGGTGATCGGCAAGGACACGCGGCTTTCGGGCTACATGATGGAAAGCGCGCTGGTGGCGGGCTTCACCAGCGTCGGGATCGACGTGATCATGACCGGCCCCCTTCCCACCCCCGCCATCGCGCTCCTCACCCGCGAGATGCGCGCGGACCTTGGCGTGATGATCTCGGCCAGCCACAATCTGTACGCCGATAACGGCATCAAGCTGTTCGGCCCCGATGGGTTCAAGCTGTCCGATGAGGCCGAGAGCGAGATCGAGCGCTTGATGGAAACCGACATCCCGCTCGCCCCCGCCGAAATGATCGGCCGCGCGCGCCGGATCGAGGATGCGCGGGGGCGCTATATCCACGCGGTCAAGCAATCGGTCGCTTCGGACATCAGCTTCGATGGATTGAAGGTGGTGGTCGATTGCGCCAACGGCGCAGCCTATCATGTTGCCCCTTCCGCAATCTGGGAGCTGGGGGCGGAGGTGGTGACGCTCGGCGTTACGCCCAATGGCACGAATATCAACGACGGCGTCGGCTCCACCGCCATTACCGCGCTGCAAGCCAAGGTGGTCGAGGAAGGCGCGGATATTGGCATCGCCTTGGATGGCGATGCGGATCGGCTGATCGTGGTCGACGAGAAAGGCCGCGCCGTCGATGGCGACCAGATCATGGCGCTGATCGCCGGGCGGATGGAGGACAAGGGCCTGCTGCGCGGCGGCGGGATCGTCGCGACGGTGATGAGCAATCTCGGGCTCGAACGCTATCTCGCCGGGCGCGGCCTCGATCTGGTGCGCGCCAAGGTGGGCGACCGCTATGTGCTCGAAGCGATGAAGGCGGGCGGCTACAATGTCGGCGGTGAGCAATCGGGCCATATGATCCTGCTCGATCACGCCACCACCGGCGATGGCACCGTGGCGGCGCTGCGGGTGCTGGCGAGCCTGGTGCGCAGCGGCAAGCCCGCGAGCGAGGTGCTGCACGTGTTTGATCCGGTGCCGCAATTGCTCAAGAACGTGCGCTACGAGGGCGGCAAGCCGCTCGATAACGCGCAGGTGCAGGCGGTCATCGCCCAGGCCGAGGCGGCCTTGGCAGGCAAGGGCCGCCTCGTGATCCGTCCTTCGGGCACCGAGCCGGTGATCCGCGTCATGGCCGAAGGCGATGATCGCGGGCAGGTTGAAGCGGTGGTCGACACCATCTGCGAAGCCGTGCGCGCGGCGGTGTAAAGTCCAAGTCCGTTCGTGCTGAGCTTGTCGAAGCACTGTCCTTCTTCTAGCTCGCGGTCCAAAAAGAAAAGCAGCCCTTCGACAAGCTCAGGGCGAACGGGAAGGAAGTGATGCCCATGCTGGAAATGCGACCCGATTGCGAGATGTGCGGCGCAGGCCTGCCCGCTGAGGCGCCGGGGGCCTTCATCTGCTCGTTCGAATGCACCTTCTGCGCCGAATGCGCCGAAGACCTCGATGACCGCTGCCCCAATTGCGGCGGCGAGCTGATGGACCGGCCGACGCGGGCCAAGGCGCTCCACGCCAAATACCCGCCATCGACGGAGCGCAAGTTTAAGGGCTAAGCGGCGCGGACGATCCGCACGGCGGCTGTGCACAAATTTGTGCGAGAAGCGAGCATTCGGGAAACAACCCGGAAACCGCTCTCCGTCATCCCAGCGAAAGCTGGGACCTAGAGCGGCAAGCGCTACACCTTAGGGCCCTTGGCCCCAGCTTTCGCTGGGGTGACGGACGATCAGAAGACCACCTCTCCCCGCGTCTCCATCCAGCAAAAACAATCCCCGCTCCCGCGCAGGCTTGCTATGGCGCCCAGCATGACCACCCGCACACCCCCTCGCATCCTCGCCATCGCCGGGTCGGACTCCTCCGGCGGGGCGGGCATTCAGGCTGATATCAAGACCATCACCATGCTCGGCGGCTATGCGATGACTGCGATAACGGCAGTCACCGCGCAGAACAGCGTCGGCGTTCAGGCGATTGCGCCGATGGCGGGCGATATGGTGGGCGAGCAGATCGCCTCCTGCCTCAGCGATATCGGCGTCGATGCGATCAAGATCGGGATGCTGCATGATGCCGACATCATCACCCATGTCGCCCGCGCGCTGGAGGATGTACCGGTGCCGATCGTGCTCGATCCGGTGATGATCGCGACTTCGGGCGCGGCGCTGATCGATCCGGCTGCGATTGCAGCGCTGCGCGAGACGCTGTTCCCGCTCGCGGGCCTGATCACCCCCAACCTGCCCGAGCTCGGCCATCTGGTGGGCCGCAGCCTTGCCACCAGCGAGCAGATGGTCGCCGCCGCCGAGGAACTCGCCGAAGCCACAGGTGCCGCCGTGCTGGCCAAGGGTGGGCATACCGAGGACGCGCGGATCATCGACGTGCTCTATATCCCCGCCACCGCCGCGCATGGCGGGCGCGCGGTCCAGTTCGATCATGCGCGGATCGACACGCCCCACACCCATGGGACCGGCTGCACGCTCTCGTCAGCAATCGCGACGCTGCTTGGTCACGGCCAGCCGCTGGAGCACGCTGTCAGGCTGGGCCGCCAATTCGTGCTGCGCGCGATCGAAGCCGCCCCCGGTTTCGGCGCGGGCAATGGCCCGCTGGGGCATCAGGCGGTGCGTGCGCTCCAGTCCTGAGCTGTCAGCGCAAAATAGACGCTGTCGCACCATTCCCCCGCAATCAGCCAGGTCTTTGCGGCCCGGTTGCTTTCGGCAAAGCCCAGTTTTTCCAGCAGCCGTATCGAAGCCGTGTTGCGCGGATCGACATCGGCGGTGATGCGCTCCAGCCCATGCAGGGCAAAGGCCCGCGCGATGATCGGCGTCAGCGCCTCGGACACCAGCCCCTGCCCCCACAAGGCGGGATCGAGGATGTAGCCGATATCGGGGAAGCGGTAGAACCCCGCCTTGCCCACAGCGCGCCCCTCAAATTCGATGATGAAATCATCGCCCTCGTCCGGGGTAGTCTGCGCCATCGCCGCAAGCCAGGCGCGGGTCTGGTCCTCGCTGTCGTGCGGAGGCGTCGCCCAATAGGCCATCGCCTGCGCGTTCGAGAGGACCGCGTGCATCCCGGCAAAGTCGTCGGCAGGCCGCACCCGGCGCAGCACCAGCCGGGGTGTGCGGATCACCGCTGCGTCAGGTGCGGGGGAGCTCATAGAAAGCGCATATGCAGGCCCAGGCTTCCTCGGCGGTTTCGCACCACTGGAACAGGTCGAGATCGCTCTTCGAGATCACGCCTTCCTCGGCCAGCGCCTCGAAATCCACCACGCGGGTCCAGAACTCCTTGCCGAACAGGATGATCGGGATCGGCTTCATCTTGCCGGTCTGAATGAGGGTGATGAGCTCGAAGAATTCATCAAACGTCCCGAACCCGCCGGGGAACACCGCCACCGCGCGGGCGCGCAGCAGGAAGTGCATCTTGCGCAGCGCGAAATAGTGGAACTGGAAGCTGAGGTAAGGCGTCACATAGGGGTTCGGTGCCTGTTCGTGCGGGAGCACGATGTTGAGCCCGATCGATTCGCTCCCCGCGTCCGAAGCCCCGCGATTGCCCGCCTCCATGATCGAAGGCCCGCCGCCGGTGGTGATGACGAACTGGCGCTCACCATTCTCGATGATCCCCTTTTCGCTGACCAGCCGGGCGAGGCGATAGGCCTCGTCATAATACTTCGCCTTGTCCGCCAGCCGCTGGGCGACCTTCTGCTCATATTCGCTGCCGCCCTTGGCCGCCTCCAGCTTCGCCTCAGCCTCCTTGGGCGAGGGAATGCGCGCCGAGCCATACATCACCAGCGTCGAGCCGACGCGGGCTTCATCGAGCAGCATTTCGGGCTTGAGCAATTCCAGCTGAAACCGCACCGGGCGCAGCTCATCGCGCAGCAGGAAATCGGTGTCGCGGAAAGCGAGCTTGTAAGCCGGGTGGACGGTCTGCGGCGTGCGCTCGGGGCCACCCTCGGCAAAGCGAGTCTCCTCGCCAGCGCGGTAGAACTTGCGGTCGGTCAGGTCTTTTTCGGTCATGGTGAGACCCCTAGTGGGAGCCGGTTAGCGCCGCAACCGCTTTGCTTTGGGGATGTTTTGCGGGGAGCAAAGGTGGTGCGTTGTCGGAGAATTATGAAGCAGGTACGCAATGATGCTGTTAAAAGTCGCCGCCGTGATGACAGGTGTCATCAATTGAAGCTTAAGCGGCAGTTGTTCCGTTTGGCATCGGTGTCAGAACCACGTTGGGCTTTACCCAACCCTCAGCTATGTCGGCCTTAGGGAGTTTAGGTCCCTGCTTTGGCAAGAACATCAGGAAACTGCTTATCGTTTCCCCGACACCAGCGCTGTGCTCGTAGCGTGCCATAATCGTTACGGTGCAAAGAGGATTTTGTATTAAGAGACCATCTGGGTCCATCAGTGAGGCGTGCGTCAAAATCACAATCTCGTCCTGAGGAAAAACAGATTGGCCCCCAAAATTGGTGCTTTCCGAAAGGAAATAATCTAAAAAGCTCTTATCGTCATCAATTGAAGTAGTTCCCTTATACCCGCCAATCCAAAAATGTCCGTGGGCTGCAACCCTCACATTGCGCACTGGATATTGTGAATAATTTTTGACTTTAACGTTGAGAGAAATTGTAACTACTTGGTTCTTTAATTTTCCTATATGAAAAATCTCGGCAGAAATACCAAGCCATGGCCGATGAGCTTCTTGTGAAATCTGGTTTGCTTCTACCATTGCTCGAGTAGCGTCTTGGGACGCCTTAGCTGTTCGTCTGCTGTCTCTGGCGATCTTTTCGGTTTCGAGCAAAGTTCCTCGAATGTACCAGAGAGCCGCTGCGGTAAGGATGACTGAGGCAATCGCAACAAAGGCCATAACAGCGGCCCAAAACAGCATCCCTTGCTGGGCCTCCAATTCTTGGCGGGCATTAGCTTGGTCTTGGCTTGCCTCTACGCGTTCATAGACGCAGTCGAACGCCAACGACGACTCCTTACCGATGCATGCGCGCTTCGCATCTTCTTTGGCGCTTTGGGCATACGCATCGGCATATTTTTGACCGCGCTCAGCTTCGACACCTGAGATAAACGCGAGATAACCGACGACTAAGGATACGAGGGCAAATGCCAACAGAAGCGCAAAACCGCGCCCAATGTTATGATCTCTCTTGCGCCTAGTGCGGTTAAGCATTGAACCAAGAACACCGCCGCGAACCAATCCCGGCCAGTCTTGTCCCTGATAATGGACCCAGAGTCCATAAGCCGTTGATCATATGGCTGGATGCCCCGCAAGGATTCGAACCTTGATTGACGGAGTCAGAGTCCGCTCTCTTACCATTAGAGGACGGGGCATTGGCCTTCGCGCGCGGCGGTCCGGCTGCGACGACAAGCGCGCCCTCTAGTTTCGCGCGGCCGCAAGGTCAAGCACGCCGTTTGCCGGGGGCTGCTTGCTCTTGCGCGGGGCTTGGGGTAGTTTTGTTGTCAAGTGCCCCGCGCCAGTGCAGCGCGCGGGGTGATATGGAAGCAAAGCGATCATGGCGGACACTCTCCCGCCGGACAGGAATAAAAGTGCTGGGAAGAAACGGGGCGGCAAGTCCGGCAAGGTAGCCGATTTCCGCTACAAGCGCCCCTCTCAGCAGGATTGTCGGAAAAACGGCCGCGATGGCCGGGGCGGCGGCGCATCGCCGGCTGCGGGTCAAGGGCGCAGCGCGCCGGACTTGGCCGCTATCGGCACCATGAAAACGGCCCAGCATGGCGAGGCTTACGCCGCGCTTGACCTTGGCACCAACAATTGCCGCCTGCTGATCGCCCGCCCCTCGGGCCGCGATTTTACCGTGATCGATGCCTTCAGCCGGGTGGTGAAGCTGGGCGAGGGGCTCGCGACCAGCGGGCGGCTGTCCGATGCGGCGATGGATCGCACGCTATCGGCGCTCACGATCTGCGCCGACAAGCTGCAACGCCGCAATGTCCGTCTCGCCCGCTCGGTCGCCACAGAGGCGTGTCGCCGGGCGAGCAATGGCTTTGATTTTATCGAACGGGTGCGCCGCGAAACCGGCATCGCGCTCGACATCATCAGCGCCGAGGAAGAGGCGCGGCTGGCAGTGCTGGGGTGCCATATCCTGCTGGAGGCGGGCGAAGGCCCTGCGGTGATCTTCGACATCGGCGGCGGATCGACCGAGCTGGTGCTGGTCGAGGCCAGCGGGGCCGAGGCGAGCCGGGTGCCGCGCATCCTCGACTGGCAGAGCGTGCCGTGGGGCGTGGTCTCCTTGACCGATACCGTCGGCCGGGGCGAGGACAGCGAGGCGGCGCGGATCGACCGCTATGCCCGGATGAAACAGATGGTATCGGACAGCTTCGCGCCCTTCGCCGCGCGGGTCGCCGCCTCCGCGCGGCATCCCGACATCCGCCTGCTCGGGACCAGCGGCACGGCGACGACGCTCGCCAGCCTCTATCTCGAACTCCCCAGCTATGATCGCAAGGCTGTGGACGGGCTGATCGTGCCGGCAGGGGAAATGCGCGAAATCAGCGCGCGGCTTTCGGTGATGACGCCCTATGAACGCAGCACCTTGCCCTGCATCGGGCAGGACCGGGCTGATCTGGTGGTGGCGGGCTGCGCGATTCTGGAGGCGATCCTCGACCTGTGGCCCGCGCGGCGGCTGGGGGTAGCGGACCGCGGCATTCGCGAAGGCATCCTGCGCAGCCTCATGGCCGCCGAGCGCCAGTCCGAACGCTCCCTGCGGGCCTTGCAGCAACAGCGCTCGGGCCAGAGCAACGGGCCCAAGAGCGGGCGAAACCGGGCATGACCCGCGGCACCAAGGCGCCAAGCAAGCGCGTCAAGACCGCCAAGGGCCGCACCGCTTCACAGGTGCGCTGGCTCGAACGCCAGCTCAATGATCCCTATGTGCGGCAGGCCAAGGCCGATGGCTATCGCAGCCGCGCGGCGTACAAGCTGCTGGAACTCGATGAACGCTTTGGCTTGCTCAAGGGGGTGCAGCGCGTGGTCGATCTCGGCATTGCGCCGGGCGGATGGACGCAGGTGGTGCGCGCCCGTGTGCCCAAGGCCGAGGTGGTGGGGATCGATCTGCTCCCCGTTGACCCGATCGAGGGGGTGACGATCTTCCAGATGGATTTCATGGCCGATGAAGCCCCGGCGAAACTTGCCGAGGCTCTGGGAGGCCCGCCCGATCTGGTGCTGTCGGACATGGCGGCCAACACCGTCGGTCACAAGCAGACCGATCACCTGCGCACCATGGGCCTGGTGGAAGCCGCCGCGTGGTTCGCCGCCGAAAACCTCGCACCGGGGGGCGCTTTCGTGGCCAAGGTGCTGGCAGGCGGGACCGACAGCGATCTGCTCACGCTGCTGAAGAAGCACTTTACCGTGGTGAAACACGCCAAACCCCCGGCGAGCCGCAAGGGCTCGTCGGAGTGGTATGTCATTGCTCAGGGGTTCAAGGGCTAAGCCAGCCGCCTGCCTGTCAGGGTGCGGGTGCGGGCGCGCCTTCAGCAGGAGCCGCGCCGTCAGCCGGAGCAGCCGCTTCGCCTTCTGCCGGAGCCGCGCCTTCAGCCGTGGTCGAAGCCGCCGCGTCAGCGACGAAGGCCGGAACCGGCAGGTTTGAGCCCTTCGAGTTCAGGTACATCGCAATCGCGGCGCGATCTTCGATCTTCGAGAGGCCAGCAAAGCTCATCTTGGTGCCCGCGACATAGCCCTTGGGGTTCTTGAGCCACTCATTCATGCGGTCCCAATCCCAATTGCCGCCCAGCGCCTTCAACTCGGCGCTGTAAGCAAAACCGGGGTGGCTCGCGACGGCCTTGCCCATGGTCCCATAGAGATTGGGGCCGATGCCGTTGGCACCGCCTTGGTCGATCGTGTGGCAGCTCTGGCACTTGGAAAAGGCCTTCTCGCCGGCCGCGATCAGCTCGGCTGCAGGCACCGCGTTGAGCGCTTCGGCCATGGTCATTTCAGCAGGGCCAGCCGATTCCTCGACCGCGCCTTCAATGACATAGCCGAGCTTTTCGGGCCGCTCCGGTTTGTCGCCGTGGAAATACTTGCCCGAGAGGATCGACAGACCCAGCCCGAGACCAGCGGCAAACAGCACCCAGCCCGCCACGGTGTTGAACAAATCGCCGCCACCATTCTGGCCTGCGGCGTTACCCTGCGAAGAATTGTCCTGTGTCATCCCGGCAGGCCCATAGTGTCGGCCCGCCAAGGGCGCAAGACTCAACGTGGCATCAATTCTTGCACCTTTTGCAAGCAGGCTTGCCGCCGTGGCCCGAGCGCTCTAGCAGCCTAGCCCACCATGCGATCCTTCCCCGCCCCTGCCCTTGCGATTGTCGATGCCATGCGCGCTGCCGCTGCCGCCGATCCGGCGCGCGCGATTGCGTTTCAGGGATCGCCGGGGGCCAATTCGCACCGCGCCGCCATCGAAGCGCGGCCTGATCTTTTGCCGTTGCCGTGCTTCAGCTTTGAAGACGCGCTGGAGGCGGTGAAGGATGGGCGCGCGGGGCATGCGATCATCCCGATCGAGAATTCGCAGCACGGGCGCGTGGCCGATATCCACTTTCTGCTCCCCGAAAGCGGGCTCGCGATCGTGGGCGAGTATTTCATGCCGATCCACCATGCGCTGATGGCGCTGGGAGACGGTCCGTTTGAAGCGGCGTACAGCCACCCGCAGGCGCTCGGCCAATCGCGCCGGTTCCTGCGCGAACGCGGGATCGTGCCGCTGAGCCATGCCGACACCGCGGGCGCGGCAGCCTATGTGGCCGAGCGCGGCGATCGGGGTGTCGCCGCCATCGCGCCCGCCATCGCGGCGGAGCTTTATGGCCTCAAGATCATCACCGAAAATGTCGAGGATTCGCCCGACAACATGACCCGCTTCGTGGTGCTGGCCCGCCACGCCCTCTCACCCGAGGCGCTCGCAGGCGAGGCGGTGATGACCACCTTCATCTTCGAGGTGAAGAACATCCCGGCCGCACTCTACAAGGCCTTGGGCGGGTTTGCCACCAACGGGGTCAACATGACCAAGCTGGAAAGCTACCAGCAGGGCGCCAGCTTTGCCGCGACCACATTTTATGCCGATATCATCGGCGTGCCGGGCGATCCGGCGGTGGACCGCGCGCTGGAGGAATGCGCGTTCCATTCCAAGGAATTGCGCATCCTCGGCAGCTATCGGCAGGGGCGGGCGCGGGGCTGAGCGCCACGGCGGCGGTTTCCCGGTTGCGCCCACGGGGGAGGCGTGCCACCACCGCGCAGGCATGAGCGCAGCGGCCCCGACCACCCTTAGCGAACCTCAGGACGATTCAGGCGCATCCTCGGCCGCCGCCTGGGCGGACATCCGCAAGGACGGCGATCTGCAATTTGCGCCTGTCGACATACCTGAAATAAAGCCCCCCGAACCCAACTGGTTCGAGCAGATGCTGGCCAAGCTGTTCGCCTGGCTGGCGGAATTCTTTGCGCCCCTCGGCCAGTTGCTGGGGGCGTCGTGGTGGTGGCTGCAATGGGTCTTGCTGGCGGCGCTGGTGATCTTTGTCGTGGTGCTGCTGGTGCGGCTCTTCGGCCCCGGTTCTGACGCCCGCCGGAAAGCGCGGGAGACCACGGCGGAAGAGGTCTGGCAGCCCGACCGCGCGGCGACGCTCGCCCTGTTGGAGGATGCCGACCGGCTCGCCGCAGAGGGCCGCTTTGACGAAGCGACCCGGCTGCTGCTCCAGCGCAGTGTGGCCCATATTGCCGATGCCCGGCCCGGCTGGGTCGAGCCATCAAGCACCGCGCGCGAACTCGCCGCCCTGCCCGCCCTGCCCGAGGCCGCGCGCACCGCCTTCCGGGTGATCGCCGAGCGGGTGGAGCACAGCCTCTTCGCCCTCAGGGCGCTGAGCCGCGATGATTGGGACGCGGCACGCGCGGCCTATGCCGAATTCGCGCTCGCCCGCCTCGCCCAGCCGGAGCGCGCGCGGTGAGCGGGGCCGCGCCCGCCTTCTCACGCGGCGGCGCTTTGGCGTTGATCGCTGTCGGCTTTGCGCTGTTTCTCGGCCTCGTCTGGCTGATTGCCGAAGGCGCTGAGTTTGGCCCGCGCCGCGCCAATGGCGCGGCCCATGCGGCGGCCAAGGGGCTGAACGGCTATGCCGGGCTGGTGCGGTTGCTCGAGGCCGAGGGCTACGCGGTCAACCGCTCGCGCAGCCCGGCAGGCCTTGAGACCGAAGACCTGCTGGTGCTCACCCCGCCCACCTTTGTCGACCCTGATGAATTCGCCAAAATCCTGCAAAAGCGCGAAGGCCTTGGCCCGACGCTGGTGATCCTGCCCAAGTGGAGCGCAGGCCCGCCGCCGCGATTCCTCCCCTCCGAGGTACAGGAAAAGTTCAAGACGGACTGGGTGGTCCTCGAGGGTGCCGAACGGACCGAATGGACCGCCGATCTGCCCGCGCCCTATGGCTTTGAGCACTTCAAGGAAGAGCTGGCCGCCGATGAAGCGCCGGAATGGGACGGGCTCGGGCTGGCGGGCAGGCTGCCGACCCGCACCATTCTCTACGCCGAGGATGGCCCGCTCCACGAGCCGCTGGTGACCGACGCGGCCGGGCACACGCTGGCGCTCAAGGTCGTGGGGCAGGAGGGCACCCCCTATTACGAGGAGGCGCATTGGACGGTCTTCGTGACTGAGCCCGACCTCGTGAACAATTACGGCCTTGCCGACAAAACCCGCGCTGCCGCCGCGCTCGCGCTGGTCGAGGAGGTGACCTACGGCGGCGACATCGAAGGGGTGACCTTCGATCTCACCCAGCATGGCTACGGCGCGTCGGAAAACCTGCTGACGCTCGCCTTCCGCCCACCCTTCCTCGCCGCGACGCTGTGCCTGCTGCTGGCGCTGCTGATTATCGGCTGGCGCGCGTTCCAGCGCTTTGGCCCGCCCGCTGCGGCGGCGGGTCCGGCCATCGCCTTTGGCAAGCAGCGGCTGATTGCCAACGGCGCGGGGCTGATCCTGCGCGCGCGGCGCTTGCGCCTGCTGCCGGGGGCATACGTGGCGCTGACGGCGCGCAGGCTGGCCGACCGGCTGAGCCTCGCCCGGCCCGATCCGCAGCTGATCGACGCCGCGCTGGCGCTCCGCCTGCCGGGCGAAGAACCCTTCACCCACCGCGCCGCGCGGCTCGAAGCGGCGCACAAACCAGCCGATATTCTCGCCGCCGCCAAGGCGCTCGATGATCTCACCGCAAAGCTATGACAGGACACCCGGCCTCATGACCATGCCCCTCACCGACGTCCGCGCCCTTGCCGACGCCATCCGCGCCGAGATCGCCAAGGCGATTGTCGGGCAGGACGGCATGGTCGACATGCTGCTGGTGGCGATACTGTCCGAAGGCCATGTGCTGCTGGAAGGCCCACCGGGGACCGCCAAGACCTTCCTCGCCAATGCCTTTGCGACCGCGCTCGGCCTTGATTTCGGGCGCATCCAGTTCACGCCTGATCTGCTGCCGGGGGACATTCTGGGGTCGAACCTGTTCAACTTCCAGACCAGCCAGTTCACCCTGACGCGCGGGCCGATCTTCTGCGACCTGCTGCTCGCCGACGAGATCAACCGCACCCCGCCCAAGACGCAGGCCGCGCTGCTGGAGGCGATGCAGGAACGGCGCGTGACGCTCGACGGGGAGACCTATGCACTGCCCGAAAGGTTCATGGTGGTGGCGACGCAAAACCCGATCGAGAACCAGGGTGTCTACCCCCTGCCCGAGGCGCAGCTTGACCGCTTCCTGTTCAAGCTGCTGGTGCCTTACCCCACCGAGGACGAGGAGGCGCGGATCGTGACCACCTTTGGCCAGCGCAGCGGGCCGCAACGGCCGGCGGATCTCGGTGTGCGCGCCGTCACCAACGCGGCCGGGCTGATTGCGGCGAGCGGCGCGTTGGCGCAGGTCACCGTGGCGGAGGAGATCACCCGCTATGTCGTGCGCCTGATCCGGGCGACGCGCGAGCACGCGGAACTCACCGTGGGCGCTAGCCCACGTGCCGCCGTGCTGCTGGCCGGGGCTGCGCGCGCGCGCGCCGCGCTGGAGGGGCGCGACTATGTGATCCCCGATGATGTGAAGGCACTCGCCGTGCCCGTGCTGCGCCACCGCCTCACGCTCAGCCCCGCCGCCGAGATCGAAGGGCGCGACATGGAGGCGCTGGTGGCCGAGCTGGTCGAAGCGACCGAGGCGCCCCGGTAAGGGAATGAACCGCCTGCTCCGCCTTCTGGGGGTGATCCTTGCGCCGCTGCGGCCGCTGCTGATCATCGCGCCGACCGAGCGCGCGACCTGGCTGATGGCCGGACTCGCGCCGGTGGCGGTGGTGATCGCCTCGGCCTCGCCGGGGGCTTGGGTGATCGCGCCGCTGCTGGGGGGCGCGCTGCTGGTGCTGATCGTGACTGATGCGGTGATGGCCGGACGCAACACCGGGTGGGACATTGCCGCGCCGGGTGATGTCGAGGTGGGCCAGCCGGCCACCCTCGCCGTGACCGCGCAATTTGCCAAAGGGCGGCGGTCCAACGTCGCCGCGGCCCTCGCCTGCGACCCGCGCTTTGCCCCCGGGGGAAGGGTCTTGATCGGGCTTTCTCCGCGCGGTGAGGAGCCCGGATGGCGCGGCGAGATCACTGTTACCGCCACCCGCCGCGGCACCGCGCCCGTTACCCGCGCGTGGCTGCGCTGGACCGGACCGCTGGGGCTCGGCGCGCGGCAGGTGAGCCATCCGCTTGAGGAATTGGTGCGCATCTGGCCCGATCTCTCCCCGGTGCGCTCGCCCGACTTGCAGACCTTCCTGCGCAACGCCCAGCTCGGCCTCATCGCCCGGCGCATCCGCGGCGAGGGGACGCAGTTCGAGGCGCTCTCCGAATACGAACCCGGCATGGACCGCCGCCGGATCGACTGGAAAGCGAGCGCCCGCCACACCAAGCTCTATGCGCGCGAGAACGAGAGCGAGCGCAACAACCAGATCGTCTTCGCTTTCGATTGCGGGCAGGCGATGTGCGAACCGGTCGACGGCCTCCCCCGCATCGACCGCGCGGTTTCCGCTGCGCTGACCTGTGCCTATGTCGCGCTGAAGGGCGGCGATCGGTGCGCGCTGTTCGGCTTTGCCCGCACCCCGCAGGTGATGACCCCCTTCATCGGCGATCCGCGCGCCTTCCACCGCTTGCAGAGCGCGGCGGCGAGCCTCGATTACCAATCGGCCGAGCCCAACTTCACCCTCGCGCTCGCCACCCTCACCGCCAAATTGAAGCGCCGCTCGCTGGTGGTGGTGTTCTCCGACTTCACTGATCCCACCGCGGCAGAACTGATGGTCGAAAGCCTCGGGCGGCTGGTGCACAAGCATCTGGTGCTGTTCGTCACCATCGCCGATAGCGAGATCGAAGCGATGATCGCCGCCCCGCCCGGCGACCTTGCGACCCTCGCCCGCAGCGTCACCGCCGACAGCCTCGCGCAGCAGCGCAAGCTGGTGCTTCAGCGGCTGCGGCGCATGGGGGTGGACGTGATCGAGGCCCCGTGGGACGCGATCGGCCCGCGCCTCATCGACCGCTACTTCCAGATCCGAAACAGCGAGGCAATCGGATGAAGGCCCCGGTTCTCTCCTCATGGTTCGGCCGCACCGCCGTCGCCGCGCCGCCCGATATCGCCAGCGCCGCCCTGCGGTCGGACCGGTTCCGGCTTGAACGCGAAGGCGAGTGGCGGCGGCTTGAAGAAATCGTCCGGCAGATGGAGCGCGGCGGGCTCAAAAAGATCAACGATGATGATCTGTTGGCGCTCCCCGCGCTGTATCGCACCGCCGCATCCAGCCTTGCGGTGGCGCGCGAGACCTCGCTCGATGCGGCAACGCTCGCCTATCTCGAAGCGCTGGTGCAGCGGGCGTGGTTTCAGGTTTACGGCCCGCGCCAGGGATTTGCCCGGTGGATGCGCGGGTTTCTGCTCGGCGGATGGAGCCGCGCCGTGCGCGAGTTGTGGCTCGATATCTGCATCGCGCTGTTCGTGATGGTGGCGGGCGCGGTGGTCGGCTGGCTGCTGGTGGCGCAGGACGAGACCTGGTATTATCGCCTCGTCCCCGGCGGCCTTGCCGATGCCCGCGTGCCGGGGGCGAGCCGCGAGGAACTGCTGGCGACGCTGGCGACCGAGCAGAGCGCGGACGGCCTTTCGAGCTTCGCCGCGCAGCTGTTCAGCAACAATTCCGCCGTGTGCATCCTCGCCTTTG
This sequence comes from Erythrobacteraceae bacterium CCH12-C2, assembly GCA_001556995.1. Lineage (GTDB taxonomy): Bacteria > Pseudomonadota > Alphaproteobacteria > Sphingomonadales > Sphingomonadaceae > Erythrobacter. The sequence continues at coordinate 98,309 of LSKF01000050.1, read as the reverse complement.
CGCTGGGGTTTGCCTTTGGCATCCCCTCGCTGATGCTGCTGGTGCATAACATGGCCGTGCTCGGCGCGATGCTGTGGCTGTTTTCGGGGCAGGGTTTGTCAGTGGAGCTAGCCGCTTGGCTCAGCGTCCATGGCACCACCGAATTGTTCGGCATCCTGCTGTCGGGCGCGGCGGGGCTGCATATTGGGCGGTCGATGGCTTTTCCCGGCACGCTGCCGGTGCTCGAAGCCGCCGCTGCTGCTGGGCGGCGTTCGGCGGTGGTGATGGTAGGCGTCGTGATCATGATGATCGTTGCCGCCCTGCTCGAAGCCTTCCCACGCCAACTGGTCGAAGGCACCGGGCCGCGCTTTGTGATCGGGGGCGCGATGCTGACCTTCTGGCTCGCCTACTTCTTCCTCTACCGCCCGCGCGTTGATGGGGAACCTGCGACATGAGCGCGGCCGCCCGCCTCAGCACAGCGTCGCGGCTCGCGCGCACGCTGACGACGCCCGAGGGCATCGCCTTACCCATCACCATCGCCTCGCGCGGGAGCCGGGCGGGGGCGCTGATGCTCGATGTGATGATCATCTTTTTCATCCTGCTCGGGTTCCAACTGCTGCTGCTGTGGATCGCGGGCGGGCTGCTCGACGGCACCGCGCTCGACCCGACGCGGGCCTCGCGCGGGGCGCAGGAGTTTCTGCTGATCCTGCTCGCGCTCTTCGTGTTCTGTTTCTGGTATGGCTATTTTCTGGTGCAGGAGCTGAGCCCTCGCGGGGCGACGTTGGGCAAGCGGATTGTCGGCATCCGCGTGGCGGCGCGCGGCGGCGGGCGGCTGACGGCCGAAGCCGTGATCGCCCGCAACCTGCTGCGCGATATCGAGATATTCTATCCGCTGGTGTTCCTGATGGTGCTGCTGGTGCTCGATGCCAGCGGCGAGGAAACCGGGCTGCTGGGCTGGGCGGCTGCAGCGTGGTTCGCGCTGTTCCTGTTGATGCCGTTCTTCAACCGCGATGCCTTGCGCGCGGGCGACATTATCGCGGGCACCTGGGTGGTCGACACCCCGCGCACCAAGCTCGCCGCAACGCTCTCCACCCAAGGCGCTGCCGCCGCGAAGGGGGAAAGCGAAGTCACCGGAATGCGCTACCAGTTCGGTGAGGCGGAGCTTTCGGTCTATGGCGAAAAGGAGCTGCAAACGCTCGAACGGATGCTGCGCGAGGCCGAGCCTGAAGCGCTTCACGCCGTCCACGCCACGATCTGCCGCAAGATCGGCTGGGATCCCGGCGCGGGCGATGAAAGGGCTTTTCTCGAAGCCTTCTATGCGCAATTGCGGGCCAAGCTCGAAGGCGGCATGCGCTTCGGCAAGCGGAAGGCGGACAAGTTCTCGTGATGATCGACCGGCGTTTCTTCCTCGGCGGCAGCCTCGCGCTCGGCGCATCGGCGTGCATCCCGCCCGACCAGAGCCCGATCGGGCGGCTGGCAGCGGAGCTGCGGATTATCGAGGCTGCGGGGAACGGCACGCTCGGGGTCGAGATCTACGACACGGGCAGCGGGCTGTCAGTCGGGATCAATCAGGATCGCCGCTTTGGCCATGCCTCATCGTTCAAGCTGTCGCTGGCCGCACTGCTGCTGCAACGCCATGCGGCGGGGCTTATCGATGCGGACCGGCGGGTGACGTGGACCGAGGCCGACATGATCCCTCACGCGCCTTTCACCCGCGAGCGGATCGCAACCGGCGCCACCTTGCGCGAGCTGGCGCGGGCGACGCAGACCACGTCGGACAATCCGGCCGCCAATATCCTACTCCGGCAGCTGGGCGGCCCGGCGGGGCTGACCCAGTTCTGGCGCTCGATCGGCGACGAGGTGAGCCGGATCGACCGGTACGAGCCGGAGATGAACCTCGTGCCCGCATCCGAATTCCGTGACACCACCACGCCCGCCGCGATGGCGCGGACGGTGGCGAAGATCGTCTATGGCGACGTGCTGCCCGAGGCTGAGCGCGCTGAGTTGAAGGGCTGGATGATCGCCACCGAAACGGGCCTGCGCCGTGTGCGCGCCGGGTTGCCCGAAGGCTGGGTCGCAGGCGACAAGACCGGCACCAGCGGGCTGATCGGCGCCGCCGAATACAACTACATCGACATCGGCTTTGCCGAAGGGCCGAAGGCGGCGGCCCCGATCACCTTCGCCTGCTATTTCCGCGCGCGCCAGACCGAGGATGAAATGCAGCCTATCGGCGAGCAGACGCTCGCGCGGGTGGGCAAGGTGATCAAGGAATTCGCCGAGCCCGACAAGGGACTGCCGCTGGTTGGGAAGATTTATTGATCTTCCCCCCCTCCCCGTGGGGAGGGGGTCGGGGGGTGGGGGCACCCTCCGTCGCTAGGGCAGAAACGCAACCAACTCCGTTCGCCCAGAGCTTGTCGAAGGGCTGCTTTTCTTCTGGCCAAGCGCCTGAGACGAAAAAGGGCAGTGCTTCGACAAGCTCAGCACGAACGGTTTCTGATCAATGATCCGGCGTGTTCGACGCTTTTGCGTCACCCCCGAAGATCGCCACTTCGCGCACCCCATCGCTGGTCGCGCGGCCGCGATACATGCCGGTGGTGTTGAAGCTGAAGATCGCGTCCCCTTCGGGGGTGACCAAGATCACCCCGCCATCGCCGCCAAGCTGCGCGACATCGGCCATCACGTCGTCGGCGATCTTTTGCGGAGCGGCGGCCAAGACTTCAGCGGGAATTTCACCGCCGTCCATCTCCAATGCGCGAAATTCCTGGAAGGCCCGCAGCCGCGCGCAAATCTCATGCGCCACGCCAACCCGGATAAAATACTCGCCCCATCCCGTCGCCGACACCGCACAGGCGCGGTTATCCGCATAAGTCCCGGCGCCGATCAGCGGCGCATCGCCGACGCGGCCCCAGCGCTTGCCGGTCATCCCGCCGGTCGAGGTGCCTGCCGCCATGTTACCGCTCTGGTCGAGCGCCACCGCACCCACCGTGCCAAACTTGTGATCGACATCCAGCGCCGAGAGCTTCTCCGCCTTCAGCCGCTCCAGCGCCTCGCGCCGTGCAGGTGTGGCGAAATATTCGGGCGGGGTGACGGCGAAACCCTTGGAGAGCGCGAAGTCCTCGGCCCCCTTGCCAATCAGGAACACATGCTCGCTGTCGGTGCGGACCTTGTCAGCCAGCAGGATCGGGTTCTTCACCGTCTTTACCCCGGCCACAGCCCCGGCGCTGCGGTCGCGCCCGTCCATGATCGAGGCGTCGAGCTCGTTCGTCCCGTCCCACGTGAACACCGCGCCCTTGCCGGCGTTGAACAGCGGCGAATCCTCCATCGGGATGATCGCGGCCTTGACCGCATCCATCGCGCTGCCGCCTTCGGCCAGCACCTTCGCGCCCGCATCAAGCGCCTTTTGCAAGGCCGCCTCGTATTCGGCGCGGCGTTCCGGCGTCATCTGCGCAGGGTCCAGCGTGCCTGCCCCACCATGGATCGCCAGCGACCATTTGGGTTGGGGCGGCGGGGCGTCTTGGGCCAAGGCAGCGGTGGGCATAAGGGCGAGCGCGATCAGCGTGAGGAGGTTTTTCATAGCCGCGAGGTGTAACGCGCTCCTGCGGCTTGCGCCAGCTTAACAACGCGGCCCTGTCTCGCTAGAGCGCGGCCCATGATCTATCGCCCTGCCACACTCGCCGATGCCCCCGCCCTTGCCCAGCTGGGAGCGACCACCTTCGTTGCCGCCTTCGGGCATCTCTACCGCGAAAAAGACCTCGCCGCATTTCTGGCGCAGGTGCACAATCCTGACGCCGTGGCCGAGGAGATTGCGGGCGACAGCTGCACCCATTGCCTGGTCGAGCACGAAGGTGCGCTGATCGCCTTTTGCAAGCTGCGCTACCCCAGCCACTACGTCAGCTACTCCGACGCGGCCAACCCTCTCGAACTCGGTCAGCTGTACGCGCTGCCGGGGCACACCGGGGCGGGGATCGGGGCGAAGCTGATGGACTGGGCAATCGGGCAGGCCCGCGCGGGCGGGCATGATGCGATGCTGCTGTCGGTCTATGCCGAAAATTACGGCGCGCAGCGATTTTACCAGCGCTACGGCTTTGCCAAGATCGCCGACATCACCTTTCAGGTGGGCGATCACTTCGATCCCGAATTCCTCTATGAGCTGAAGCTCTAGGCGCACGGGGGCCGGACGGGCCACGAATTTCACGAAAGCCTGTAACCTTCGACCTTGGCACAGCGAAACCCAGCTGATCCGGTGCATCGGGTTGGCAAGGAGGCAGCTTTATCATGGCTACGACACCCGTTCACGGGCCGAGGGCGAAAGGCGGCTGAATGCTCGCCGACGAGCCCACTCTGGCCCGGCTGATGCGCGCGATGCAGCAGGGCGATAAGGCCGCTGCCAACGTGCTGCTGTCCGAGACCGGGCTATGGCTCGAACGCTATTTCCGCCGCCGCGTGCCGCCGGATCAGATTGATGATCTGGTGCAGGACGTGCTGATCGCGCTGCATTCCAAGCGCGCCACCTGGGACCCGTCCCGCCCGTTCCTGCCCTGGCTGGCGGCGATTGCGCGCTATCGCTGGGTCGATCACCTGCGCCGCAGCTATCGCCAGCAAGCCGACGAGTTGTTCGATGACAGCGCCAGCACCGATAGCGAGGAAGACATGGTGCTGGCCCGCGTCAGCCTCGACCGGCTCTTCGCGTTTCTCCCTGCCAAGCAGGCCGAAGCGATCGAGCTGGTCAAGATTGGCGGTCTTTCGATCGAGGAGGCCTCCCGTGCCAGCGGCCAGAGCGAAAGCCTGGTCAAAGTCAACATCCACCGCGGCCTGAAAAAGCTCGCCGCGCTTGTCGAGAAAGCCGAATAAGATGTCCCAAACCCCCAGCCGTGCCGCGCTGATCGCCGCGCTTGTCGATGATACGGTCCCGGTCCGCCGCGTTCATCCCGGTGAAGGGGCCGCACTGGTCGCGCTGGCGACGCTGACGGCGGCGCTGGGGATGATCGCGCTGTTCGATTACTGGCGCGGGATCACCTCGGGGCAGGCATCCCCTTTCTTCTGGATCACCAATGGCCTGCTGCTGCTACTGGGTGCCGCAAGCACGGCGGCGCTGGTGGTGGGCGCGCTCCCCCGGGTCGGAGCGCGCCCCAACGCCCCTGCATGGACGCTGGCGATGCTGGGCGTGCTGCCGCTGGCGGCGCTGATCCAGATCGCGAAGGCGCCGGAAATGCACGCCCACACCGGGCTTATTGATCCCTATGGCTGGCACTGCGTCACGGCATCGCTGACAGCCGCAATGGTGGTGGGCGCGGCGTCGGTGCTGTTCCTGCGCCGCGCCGCGCCGGTGGCGATCACGCGGCAGGCGTGGCTGACGGGCCTCGCGGCAGGATCGCTGGGTTCGCTCGCCTTGGGCATGACCTGCCCGCTCGACGGGATTGCGCATCTGGGCATCTGGCACGTGGCCCCCGTCCCGCTCGCGGCACTGGCCGCGCGGTTCATCGTGCCGCCGCTGATCCGCTGGTAGGCGCCTCACGGTCATTGCTCCGTCACGCACAGGCGGTTATAGGCGAGCTTATGTCTTCCATTCGGCCCTGGCGCACAATCGAACGGCGCAAATGTCGCCAGATCATGGTGGGGAATGTCCCCGTGGGCGGCGATGCGCCCATCTCGGTGCAGACCATGACCAATACCCCCACCGAGGACGTGAAGGCGACGATCGACCAGATCCGCCGCTGCGAAGAGGTGGGCGCGGACATCATCCGCGTGTCGTGCCCGACCGAGGAATCGACTCGTAATTTCAAACAGATCACCCGCGCCGCGCGCATCCCGGTGGTGGCTGACATCCACTTCCATTACAAGCGTGCGCTCGAAGCGGCTGACGCGGGCGCGGCGTGCCTGCGCATCAACCCCGGCAATATCGGCTCGGCCGACCGGGTCGCCGAAGTGGTGCGCGCCGCCAAGGCCAATGGCTGCGCGATCCGCATCGGGGTGAATGCTGGGAGCCTCGAAAAAGACCTCCTCGAAAAATACGGCGAGCCCTGCCCTGAAGCACTGATTGAAAGCGCGCTTGATCACATCAAGCTGTTGCAGGACCACGATTTCCACGAATTCAAGGTGGCGGTGAAGGCGTCTGACGTGTTCCTCGCGGTGGCGGCCTACATGGGCCTCGCCGAAGCGGTCGATTGCCCGCTGCATCTCGGTATCACCGAGGCGGGCGGGTTGATCGGCGGCACGGTCAAATCCTCGATCGGGATGGGCAGCCTGCTGTGGGCGGGGATCGGCGACACCATCCGCGTCAGCCTCTCGGCCGAGCCCGAGGAAGAGATCAAGGTCGGCTACCACATGCTCAAGACGCTGGGTCTTCGCACCCGCGGCGTGCGCGTGGTGTCGTGCCCCTCTTGCTCGCGGCAGGGTTTTGACGTGATCCGCACGGTCGAGACGCTGGAAAAGCGGCTTGAACACATCAAGACCCCGATGAGCCTTTCGGTGCTCGGCTGCGTCGTCAACGGCCCCGGCGAGGCGCGCGAAACCGATATCGGCCTCACCGGCGGCGGCAACGGCAAGCATATGGTGTATCTGTCGGGCATGAAGGCCCATGCCATCGACGACGAGGCGATGCTCGATCACATCGTCAAGCTGGTCGAGGAAAAGGCCGCCGCCATCGAAGCGGGTGAGGCGACCGCCTTCGATCCCCACGCCGCCCCGCCGCAGCCTGCCGAAGCCGCCGAGTGATCCGCTGCGCGATTGCCGCCAGTCTGGCGCTGATGCTGGCCGCTTGTGCAGGCACCCCTGCGCCCAAGGCTGCTGCTGACGCCGCCCACCCCGAAGCCCGCGCCTATGCCGTGAAGGCCGATGCGGCGGCCGACGTCGACGCCGCGCTCACCCGCGCTGCGGCAGGCGGCAAGCGCGTGCTGCTGGTGATGGGCGCAAACTGGTGCCACGATAGCCGCGCGCTGGCCGGATGGCTCGAAACCCCGCGCTTCGCCGCGCTGGTCGCCGAGCGCTACGAGCTGGTGTTCGTCAACGTCGGGATGCCGCAATCGGGGGACGGGCATAATCTCGATATCGCCCGGCGCTTTGGCCTCGCGGACTTCCCCGGCACCCCGGCGCTGCTGGTGCTGACGCCTGAGGGCAAAGCAATGAACCTCGATACGGCAGCCAGCTGGCGCAACGCCGCCAGCCGCAGTGAGGACGCGATCTTCGCGGAACTCGCCGCGCTGGCCGAGGCTGCGCCGCCCGCCGCACTCTGACGCAATGTTCGCCGCCCTGCTCCTCGCGCTCGCGCTGGCGATGGATGCCTTTGCCGTCGCGCTCACGCAGGGGGCGCGGTTTCGCCCCGGATGGGGCGGCGGGGCGGCCATCGCGCTGACCTTCGGGGTGTTTCAGGGGGTCATGCCGCTCATCGGTTGGGGGATCGGGGCTGTCGCCTTTGCCTATGTCGCGGCGGTCGATCACTGGATCGCGTTCGGATTGCTCACTTTCCTCGGTCTGCGGATGCTGGGCGGGCATGTGGGCGAGGAGGAAGCCGCCCATGCCCTCACCGGCAAGGCGCTGATGATCGCAGGCGTCGCCACCAGCGTCGATGCGCTCGCCGCAGGGATCACGCTGCCGACGCTGACCATGGCCCCACCGCTCGCCGCTGGGCTGATCGGGGTGGTTACTTTCGCGCTCAGCGCCGCAGGGGTGATGCTGGGGCGGATCGCCGGGGATCGCTGGGGCGCATGGGCCGAGCGTGCAGGCGGCGTGATCCTGATCGGGCTGGGGGCCAAGATCCTCGCGGAACACACAGGCTGGCTGCCGGGTTAAGGCGGCGATGCTCCACGTCGTCCACCACGCCGACTACATGGCTCCGCGGCCCGAGCGGGGGTCGTTCCGGTTCGACAAGTATTACCTCGTGATGGAGGAACTGCGCGCCAGCGGTGCGCCGATCACCGAACACGCGCCTGAGCCCATGCCGAGGGAATGGCTCGAAGCGGTGCATTGCCCTGACTACGTCGATCAGGTGTTCCGCGCCGCAGTCCCGCGCGAGAAAGAGCGCCGGATCGGCTTTCCCGTCACCCCGGCGATCACCAGCCGCGTGCGACACACCAATGGCGGCACCTGGCTTGCCGCGCAGCTGGCCCGCACCCAAGGCTATGCCGCCAACTCCGCTGCCGGGAGCCACCACGCGCTGCATGACACCGGGGCAGGCTATTGCGTGTTCAACGACCTCGCTGTCACCGCCAACCGCCTGGTTGCGGAAGGCCACGCCGCGCGAGTATTGATCGTCGACCTTGATGTGCATCAGGGCGATGGCACCGCCAGCCTCACCGCCGGGCGCACCGACATCTTCACCCTCTCGCTCCACGCGGAAAAGAACTTCCCGGTCAGGAAGGCCCGTTCCAGCCGCGATGTCGGCCTGCCCGATGGGGTGGATGATGATGGGTATATGGAAGCGCTCACCCGCCACTTGCTAGAAGTGATGGCAGACTTTGCTCCCGATTTCGTGCTCTATCAGGCGGGCGTTGATCCGCATGTCGAGGACAAGCTCGGGCGGCTGGCGCTGACCGACGCGGGATTGGACGCGCGTGACCGCTTCGTTGTCGGGTCATGCCGCAGTCGTGGCCTGCCCGTCGCCAGCGCATTGGGCGGCGGTTACGGCGATGATGCGCGGTTGGTCGCCGCACGCCATGCGCGCTCAATGCTGGCGATGGCGGCCGAAAATGCACGCGCCGCCCCGCCCGCTTGATGCTATGCCACCCGGCAAGCACTCGCGGGGGATAGAATGACCGACTTCACCACAGACTACCTGATCGTCGGCGCGGGCGCAGTCGGCCTCGCCTTTGCCGACACGCTGCTCGATGAAGACCCCGATTGCCATATCACCTTCGTCGACAAGCACGCGCGCCCCGGCGGGCATTGGAACGATGCCTATTCCTTTGTCGCGCTGCACCAGCCATCGGCCTTTTACGGCGTCAATTCGATGGCTTTTCCGAGCGAACAAATCGACGATCACGGCCCCAACCAGGGGCTCTATGCGCTCGCCAGCGGGGCTGAGGTCACCGCCTATTTCGAGCGGGTGATGAACCACCGCCTGCTGCCGAGCGGCCGGGTGGCCTATCATCGGCTCAGCGCCTTTACGGGCCGGGACGAGACCGGCACCGCACGGATCAAAGGCGTGCTCTCGGGCGAGGAGCACACGATCACCGTGCGCCGCAAGCTGGTGGATGCGACCTTTTATCAGACCTCGGTGCCCTCCACCCACAAACGCGCCTTCGCAGTGGATGAGGGTGTCGCGATCACCATCCCCGGCGGCTTGCCTGACTTGTGGAAAGACCCTGCGCGCATCCCCGGCCACTTCGTCATCTTGGGCGGCGGCAAGACCGCGATGGACACTGGCGTCTGGCTGATCGAGGCCGGGGTCGCGCCCGACCGCATTCACTGGGTGCGCCCACGCGACAGCTGGCTCAACAACCGCAAATATGTCCAACCGGGCGAGGAATTCCTCGCCGCGACGGTCGAAAGCCAGATCGCCCACCTCAAGGCTTTCGCCGAGGCGAAGGATGGCCACGGGGTGTTCGAAGCGCTCGAGCGCGGCGGGTATATGCTGCGGATCGACCCTGATGTGCGGCCGGAGATGTATCACTACGCCGTGATCTCCGAAGGCGAGATCGCGCTGCTCAGGCAGATCACCCAAGTCATCCGCGCAGGCCGCGTGACGCGGATCACACGCGGCGCGCTGCACTTCGGCGAGGCAACGCACGCCGTGCCCGAAGACGCCCTGTTCATCGATTGCACCGCCCGCGCGGTGCCCTTCACGGCTGAGGCCAACAGCGGGCCGCAGTTTCGCGGCGACACGATTGTGCTCCAACCCGTCACTGTGCCGCTGGTGACCTTCAGCGCCGCTCTCACCGCGTTTCTCGAAGCGCATTACCCGGATGATGCGACCAAAAACCAGCTCGCCTGCTCCGGCGCGCTGACCGACACGCCTGAGACCTTCCCCTATGCCTTCATGATGAACCTGATGAACCGCGGCACCTGGTCGCAGACGCCCGAGATCGCGGCGTGGCTGGCGAAGTCGCGGCTTGACCCGACCGGTCCGACCGTCGCGCGGATGATTGCGGCGGGCGACCCGCGGCTGGCGGCGCTCAGCGGGTTCCGGGACGCGGTGAAGGAGGCGATGCCGGCGGTGATCCGCCTCGGCATGGCGGCCAAGGCCATCCACGAAACGGGCCACCATCCCACGACCTGACGCGGAACTGCGACGAATTGTGCACCCAGGGCATTTGCGGTATTGGGAACGCACGTCTGGCACGGTATGTTACAAGACAATGAAGCGGCGCGACCTTCTCAAAGGCACTCTGGCAGCAGGGGCGGCACTGGCCTTGCCATCGCGCCTGTTTGCCTCCGTCGCGCCCGGCCCCCCGCGTGATCGCATCCTGTTCGGTATTGCGCAGCGCGAGTTGGCCCGCGCAGGCGACGCGATCTGGAAGCGCGACATTGTCGGCATTGCCGATTTCGGGCTCCATTCGGCGAAACCCCGGTTCCACTTCGTCAATCTCGAACGCGGCGAGGTGCAGTCCTATCACGTCAGCCACGGCACCGGCTCGGACTATCAGCATGACGGCTGGCTCAAGCAATTCTCGAACACCGAAGGCTCCAACGCTACCAGCCGCGGGGCTTATGTGACGTGGGAATGGTACAAGGGTCGCTATGGCACCTCGGTGCGGCTGGGCGGGCTGGACGAGACCAACAACGCCGCGCTGCGCCGCTACATCGTGATGCACCGCGCTGACTATGCTGAGCCTGCGCATCTCGAACGCTGGGGCCGCTTGGGGCGCTCCAACGGGTGCTTTGCCATGGGCGAAGAACAGTTCCGCATCGCGCTGATGAACCTGTCGGGTGGGCGGCTGCTGTTTGCCGATTCGCTCGGGCTGGAGGAGGATGGCAGCATCCAGCCGCTTCCCGAACTAGCGATGTTCGAGCGCGCGCCGCTCGATCTCGGTGCTCGCCCTTCGCTCAGCGCATACTGAGGCGTGGCTTACCGGCCCAGTTATGCCGGGTTTGACCTCAATGCCGGATCGGCCTTTGCTGGCGTGCTTCCCGCCAGTTTTCAGGCGGCGGTGATTGGTACGGGGCTGACGCTGGCTTGGATTGCGGCGACGGCGGTGATTGCCAAGGGACTGCCTGACCCCATCGTTGCTCTGCAAATGGCTCTGGGCGGGCTTATGGTAGCAATCCTTCCGATCATCATCGCCACGGTCTTTTGCGCCATCTACATCGGGGTTGTCGGCGTACCGATAGCCGCTTTGTTCGGGGCTCGGCTCGACACGCCGGCAGGCCTTGCGGTTGCGATCGGCGCGGCGCTGGCGACCGGGCTTGCCGCGATGGTTGTCTTCGGGTTCCGGCCGCTGTTCGGAGAGGTCGACTGGCAGTTTGCCTTGATGGTGTTCGCCTATGCCCTGCCCGCCGGATTGCTTTACCGCCGCGCTGTACTCGCCGCGCGGCAGATCAGCCCCTTTGCCGAGCCTCCCGCTTAACTATCCTGCAGGTCGTCCTCGATGACGATCACCTCGTCGTCGATCGCGTTGCTACGGTTCCTCACCCGTGGCTTGTCGAGGCTTGCGAGGACCGGGGCGTCGCGGCCATAGATGTCGGCGAAGGTCGCCATTTGGCCGTTGATGTCGGACGCCATGGTGAAATAGGTGATGTAGGCGGGCCACTGCTTTTCCAGCATCACCTTGGTGTATTTGCCCGATTGCGAGATCGCGACCGCTTCCTCCTTGGTCGCGCCCTTGCCCACGATCGCCATGGTCATCGCCAGTTCCAGCGCCCGCTCGGTGCGCACGCAGCCGTGGCTCAGCGCGCGGTTATCGTTGGCGAAGAGGTGGCGCGAGGGCGTGTCGTGGAAGAAGATCGCGTGCTCATTGGGCATTTCGAGCTTCATCATGCCCAGCGAATTGCCCGGCCCGGGCTGCTGCACCACGCTGATATAGCCATTGGCACCCTTGGTCGCGACATAGCCATTGGCCCGCCCCCATGCAGGGTTGGCGAGCACCCGCGCGCCTAGCCCTTCGCCCTTCACGATCGACTGCGGCACGGTCCAGGTCGGGTTGAACACGACACCTTCGACCATCTCGGCCAATTGGGGCGTGGCAGTGCGCCCCGGCTTGCCGACAATGGTGCGATAGGTGCTGATGATCCGATCCTTGACCGTCAGGCGCAGCTGGAATTCGGGCACGTTGGTGATCAGATATTGCGTGCCGAGATCGCGTTGCAGCCAGCGCCAGCGGTCCATGTTGGCGCGGATGAGCTTGCGCTTGTCCGCGTTGCTGGCGGGCGTCTTGGCGAGCTCGGCGCGCAGCCGGGCGTAATCGGGGTGGGTGGGGTTGAGCTTCGCCAGCGTGCCCGCGATGTCGCCCGTGCTGAGCGCTTCGGTGAGCATATCGCCGGTGCGATAGGTCTCGCGGTCGGGATCGACCACGAACCATTGCTGTCGCGCTTCCATCGGCGTGCGCCCATCGCGCAGGTCCTCGACGAGCCAGACAAAGCTTTGCGAGGCGAGCTGATTCAATTCATCGGACGGGCCGGAAGCGAGCGCGACCTTGAGCGGTTCGAGATCGTAATCCTTGGGGTCAAGCCCTTCGGCCCCGATCCCTTCGATCACGGCAATCAGCTGCGTGGCCTGCGCGACAGTCCACGGCTGGATCAGGGGCGCGGGGGCCTCCATGCCGTCTTGCACCACCGGCTCGGACACGGTCTGGGGGAAAGCTTGCGAAAACGCGCCACTGGATTGGGGTTGCGACTGCGGCTGGGGCACGCTGCGCTCCTGCGCCAGCGCTGCACTCGCCACCAGTGACGCGGTGGCCAATCCGCCTGCGAGTCTGCCCGGGAACTTCATATCAAAACTGCCTTTTCGCCCCATGCCGCCAAAGGAGCGGCACTCGATGTTCTACGCATGATCTTACCCGCTGCGCCCGGCCGCTATCAACCACCTTCGCTTTCGCAGCGATTAATGTGAACAGCCGTGTGCCTATCGGCCACACCAGTCTTTGTTCGTCTCGGCACGACATTTGGTGACAGCCGGGGCGTGACCTTGGCCGCGCTGACGCCTATGGCCCGCTGGTCCATGGCGCTGCGTCACCACCCCTTGCTGCCCTTTGCTGCCGCGTTGGCGGGCGTCGGGTTTCTGTCGCTGATGGATGCCTTCATGAAAGAGGCGGCGCTGCTGGCGGGGGCCTATACCGCCACGGTGCTGCGCGCCTTCATCGGGGCCGCGCTGATCGCGCCGGTCTGGTTGTCGCGCGGGCCTGCGATGCCGTCGCGCAGTCTGTGGAAGCTGCATATCGAGCGCGGGGTGGTGTCCGCCTTCATGGCGCTGACCTTCTTTTATGCGATCACAGTCCTGCCGCTGGCCGAGGCGATTGCCCTCAGCTTCATCGCGCCCCTGATCGCGCTTTACCTCGCCCGCGCCCTGCTGGGCGAGACGATCAGCGCCGCCGCCATCGGTGCGAGCCTGCTCGGCTTTGCCGGCACGCTGGTGATCGTCGGTGGGCGGATCGGGGCCGGGGCCTTTGATGCCGAGGCGGCGCTGGGCGTGGCATCGCTGTTCGTTTCGGCGGTGCTCTACGCCTATAATTTCATCGTCATCCGGCGGCAGGCGCAGATGGCCGGTGCGCTCGAGATCGCGACCTTCCACTCGGCCTTGAGCGGCATCGTGCTGCTCGCGCTCGCGCCGTTCCTATGGGAGACTCCGCCGGGTGAGGCGCTGGTGCCGCTGGTCGTCGCGGCGGGGCTGACGGTGAGCGGTTCTTTCGCCATCGCCTGGGCCTATGCCCGTGCGCCTGCAAGCGTGCTGGTGCCGACAGAGTATTCCGGCTTTGTCTGGGCAAGCCTGTTCGGATGGCTGTTCTTCCGCGAAGGCGTGACCCTGCCGACGCTGGCGGGAACGGCGTTGATCGTGGCGGGATGCTGGATCGCCGCCCGGCCAAAGCCGCCTGTAGCCGTCGCCGTAACGTAAGACAAATTGCCAAGGCCGATATGCCCTTGCCCCCCTTGACCTTGCGCCCCTGAAAGCGCAAGCGCGCACCCGAAACCTGCGCCTTTTGGATCGGGGTGCGGGAACAACCTAACAGGATGGAACCCTCCCATGACCGCAATCGGCCAGGATACGCTCGGCACCCGTCAGACGCTCAATGTCGGCGGAAAGGAATACGCCTATTACTCGCTCGCCAAGGCGGCGGAGCAATTGGGCGATGTGTCGCGTCTGCCGATTTCGATGAAGGTGCTTCTGGAAAACCTGCTGCGCTTCGAAGACGGCGGCTTCACCGTTGCGCGCGAGCATATTCAGGCGCTGGTTGACTGGCAGGACAATCCCACAACCGGCGAGGAAATCCAGTACCGCCCTGCGCGCGTGCTGCTGCAGGATTTCACCGGCGTACCCTGCGTGGTCGATTTGGCCGCAATGCGCGACGCGATCAAGAAGCTCGGCGGCGACACCGCCAAGATCAACCCGCTGGTGCCCGTCAACCTCGTGATCGACCACTCGGTGATGGTCGACGAATTCGGCCACCCCAAGGCGATGGAAGCCAACATGGCGCTCGAATACGAGCGCAATGCCGAGCGTTATGACTTCCTGAAGTGGGGCTCGAAGAGCTTCCAGAACTTCACCGCCGTGCCGCCCGGCACCGGGATCTGCCACCAGGTGAACCTTGAGCATCTGGCGCAGGCCGTGTGGTCTTCGGAAGGCGCGGACGGCGTGATGGTCGCCTACCCCGATACTTGTGTGGGCACCGACAGCCACACCACCATGATCAACGGTCTGGGCGTGCTCGGCTGGGGCGTCGGCGGAATCGAGGCGGAAGCCGCGATGCTCGGCCAGCCGGTCTCGATGCTGATCCCCGAAGTGGTCGGCTTCTACCTCGAAGGCGCCATGAACGAAGGCGTGACCGCGACTGACCTCGTGCTGACCTGCGTGCAGATGCTGCGCGAAGTTGGCGTGGTGGGCCGCTTTGTCGAATTCTACGGCCCCGGCGTCGCCAACCTGACGCTGGCCGACCGCGCCACCATCGCCAACATGGCCCCCGAATACGGCGCGACCTGCGGCTTCTTTGGGATCGATGAAAAGACCCTCGATTACCTGCGTTTGACCGGCCGGAGCGAGGAGAACATCGCGCTGGTCGAAGCCTATGCCAAGGCGCAAGGGATGTGGTTTGACCCGGCCAACGTGCCGGTTTTCACCAAGACCCTCAGCCTCGACATGGCTGCAGTCGTCCCCAGCCTTGCCGGGCCGAAGCGCCCGCAGGACAAGGTGATGCTGCAAGAGGTCGACGACCTGTTCAATTCGGACCTCACCAAGGTCTACGGCAAATCCGCCGCTGCCCGCGTGGGTGTCGAGGGCGCTACCCACGACATCGGCGATGGCGACGTGGTGATCGCCGCGATCACCTCCTGCACCAACACCTCGAACCCGGATGTGCTGATCGCCGCTGGCCTCGTAGCGAAGAAGGCCAATGAACGCGGCCTCAAGCCCAAGCCCTGGGTCAAGACCTCGCTCGCGCCCGGATCGCAAGTGGTGACCGACTATCTGGTGAAGTCGGGCCTGCAGGAGCACCTCGACGCGGTCGGTTTCGACCTCGTCGGCTATGGCTGCACCACCTGTATCGGCAACTCGGGGCCGCTCGCCGCCCCGATCAGCGCCGCGATCAACGGCAACGACATCGTCGCGGCCTCGGTCCTCTCGGGCAACCGCAACTTCGAAGGCCGCGTCTCGCCAGATGTGCGCGCCAACTTCCTCGCTTCGCCGCCGCTGGTGGTGGCCTATGCGCTCAAGGGCACCGTCACCGAGGATATCACCACCACCCCGATCGGGCAGGACCAGAACGGCAATGACGTGATGCTCGCCGATCTGTGGCCGACGAATGCCGAGATCGCCGCAAACCGCGCCGCCAATATCGACCGCTCGATGTTCGTCAGCCGCTACGCCAATGTTTATGATGGCGATGAGCACTGGCAGGCGATCACGGTCGAGCCATCGGACACCTACCAGTGGCGCGCCGGGTCAACCTACGTCGCCAACCCGCCCTATTTCGAGGGCATGACCATGACGCCTGCGCCGATCACCGACATCGTCGATGCCAAGCCGCTGGCGATCCTCGGGGATTCGGTCACCACCGACCACATCTCGCCGGCCGGTTCGATCAAGGAAGACAGCCCGGGCGGCAAGTTCCTGATGGCCAACCAGGTCGCCAAGAAGGACTTCAACTCCTACGGCTCGCGCCGCGGCCACCACGAAGTGATGATGCGCGGGACCTTCGCCAATATCCGCATCAAGAACGAGATGGTTCCGGGTGTGGAAGGCGGCTTCTCGACCTATGGCGGCGAGACCATGGCGATCTATGACGCCGCGATGAAGCACAAGGACGACGGCACCCCGCTGGTGGTTATCGGCGGCAAGGAATACGGCACCGGCTCGTCGCGCGACTGGGCGGCCAAGGGCACGATCCTGCTCGGCGTGCGGATGGTGATCGTCGAGAGCTTCGAGCGTATCCACCGCTCGAACCTCGTCGGCATGGGCGTGCTGCCGCTGCAGTTCAAGGATGGCGACACCCGCCAGACTCTTGGCCTGTCGGCGACCGACACCTTCTCGATCCGCGGCCTCGCCGATCTGACCCCCGGTCAGGACGTCACCGTCGAAGTCACCCGCGAAGATGGCACCCAGTTCCACTTCACCGCGCTGTGCCGGATCGATACCGCCAACGAGATGGAATATTACCGCCACGGCGGGATTCTCCATTACGTTCTGCGCAAATTGGCGGCATAAGGGATGGCATGACGCCGACCCGCCTTGTCCTGTTCCTGTCGCCTGCGCTGCTGCTTGCAGCGTGCAGCGGCGAGCACGATCGGGCCGGGCAGCGCAAGGATCCCCCGTCGATGCCGTTCGGGTTCGAGCTGGCGGCGGCGGGGCTTGCCGATACCGCGATGGCGGAAGACGATACCGCCGGGGCAGACAATGTCCCGGCACCCGCACCCGCGCCGATGATCGACCTCACGCCCGAACAACTCGCTGAGCGGCTGAAGGCGGGCAAGATCCGACTGATCGACGTGCGCACCGATGAAGAAGTGGCCGGGGGCATGATCCCCGGCGCCGAGCACATTCCGCTCGACCGCTTCGATCCGGCCAAGCTCGGCCCTGACGACGGGCGCGAAGTGGTGCTTTACTGCCGCTCGGGCCGCCGCTCGGCCATGGCGGGCGAAAAACTCGCCGCCGCGCTGGGCAAGCCGGTGGAGCATCTGGCGGGCGGCATTCTGGCGTGGGAAGCTGCGGGCCAACCGCTCGAAAAGCGGTGACAGAACAAAGCTAAGGATCAAGAAAAGGGGCGGCTTTCGCAAAGAAAGCCGCCCCTTTCGTGTTTCCCTCGTCCGTGGTGCGCCAAGAGGCCTTAGAGTCTGTTTCAGTAGGGTGGAAGCGCCTGCACGGAGCCGATTTTGGCCCAGCACGAGGAGAGAGGAGGGAGCCATGCTGAAGCATAGTGACCGACGATCGACGTGGTGGTGGTCCAAAAGCGGCCCGCCCCGTAGGGGTCGCGTCAGGAAGCCCGCTGGCTGCGTCGCGACGCTTGCCCGGGGGCCGAAGGGCCCGCGCTGCGCGCCACTCCTGTCCAGCGGGCTTCCTGACGCGATGCAGGTGCTTCCACCCTACTGAAACAGACTCTAGGCCTGCGCACCCTTTGGATTGCGGCGGCGGCCAAGGACGGCGGCTGCGGCGAGGCCGAACAGCACCATCATCGGCGGGGCCGGCACGTCATGACCACCGGTCGTGCTGCTGCTCGATGACGTCGAAGACGACGATGAGGTGCTGCTGCTGGTGCTCGAAGAACCGCTGGTGCTCGAAGAACCGCTGGTGCTCGAGGAGCCGCTCGTGCTCGTAGAGCCGCTGCTGCCTGACGATCCGGTCGACGTTGAACTCGACGACGAGGACGAGCTCGAGGAGGAGGACGAGCTGCTGGTGCTGCTGGTCATGTTACCCGACGTGCTGGTGCTGGTTGCACCGCCGGAGGAAGTGGAACTGCTGCTGCTGCCCGAAGATGAACCCGAGGACGATGAGCTTGACGATCCCGATCCGCCCGAGGAACCAGAGGACGAGCCGCTGCTCGATGAGGACGATGAGGACGAACCGCTCGACGAGCCCGAGCTACTCGATGAACCAGACGAGGATCCACTGCTGGACGAGGACGACGATGAGGAGCCGCTCGACGAACTGCTCCCACTCGAGCCGCTCGAACTGCCGCCAGGGTAACCCGGCTTGTGAGGATAATCGGGCTTGCCCGGCTTACCGCTGCTGCCGCCAGACGAACTCGACGAGGAGGAACTCGAGGAAGACGAACTCGACGACGATGAGGACGACGACGAACCCGAGCTTGATACCGCCCCGGTGGACGAACTCACGTTGCCCGACGAGCTGGAGACGTTGCCCGAGCTGCTTGAAACATTGCCGGAGCTGCTCGACACGTTCCCGGACGAACTCGAAACCGACCCAGTCGAGCTTGAAACCGCACCAGTCGAACTGGACACAGCCCCGGTTGAGCTCGATACCGCGCCGGTCGATGAACTAACATTCCCCGAAGTGGTCGAGGACGTGCTCGATACGGCACCGGTCGAAGACGAAACCTGCCCGGTGGAGGTTGAGGTCGAGACTTGCCCGGTGGAGGAGGAGACTTGTCCAGTCGATGTCGACGTCGAGACTTGCCCAGTCGATGTGCTGATCTGGCCCGAGGACGAGGTGGTCGACGTCGAATTGTCGATGTCGATATCGACGACTACGCCGCTCGAACCGCTGCTCGATCCGCTGGTGCTGCCACCGGTGGTGGTGGTGCTGACGACCGAGACATCGCCCGAGGACGAACCGCCGCCGCCAAAGAAGCCGCCAAAGAACCCACCGCCAAAGCCGAGGCCGCCGCCGAAACCACCGCCGAAGCCGCCGCCCCAGCCGCCGCCCGGCCCGCCGCCGCCTGAAATCGGCGGAAGCGGGGGCAAAGGCGCGGGCAGATAGGCGATCTGCGCGATCGGCGGGCATTCATTGGCGTCGATGTAGGTCTGCACCGCGCCCGCAGGCAGGCTCGGCGAACCCGCCGGGCCAATCGGCTGGCATTCGATCGTCCGCTCGACAATCCGGCGACGCCGCTCTTCAGGAATGATGCGCTCGCGGGTCTTGATGTAGCGCGCCCCGGTGACCGGATCGACCGCGATCAGCTTTCCATCGATATTGGTGCTGAATTCCGGCGCGTTGGTGTTCATCGGCTCGGCAATGCGCACCGCGCCGCCTTGCAGCAGTGCCACCCCCGCAGCTGCGGCAGAAAGCTTCGCAATGGCCAGTTTGAGCGACATAATTCGAACCCTGTTTGCCTGTGGCAGAGAATGCGGGGGTTCCGCAGGTCTCCTAACTCCAGCTTCTGTTTGATGTCAGAAGCCGCACAGGGGCAATCCGCTTAACCATGGGAACCTGCGCGGAGGCGG
This sequence comes from Erythrobacteraceae bacterium CCH12-C2, assembly GCA_001556995.1. Classification (GTDB taxonomy): domain Bacteria; phylum Pseudomonadota; class Alphaproteobacteria; order Sphingomonadales; family Sphingomonadaceae; genus Erythrobacter. Next base: position 78,854 of record LSKF01000050.1, on the reverse strand, counting down.
CAGATTCGGCGCGAAATCGCGGGATTTCAGGGTCGCTGTCCCGAAGTGGCACCGAAAAATGGTGTGCGTTAGCCGAAAGGTTAACGCGGTGCCCTCACAACTCAGTCTTCGAACAGCCCGCTCTGTTGCGGGGGCGATTCTCTTGGCGGGATCATGTCCAGATGGGCCCAGCCGGCATCATTGAGCACCCGCCCGCGTGCGGTACGGGCGATCAGGCCAAGCTGGATGAGGTAGGGCTCGACCACCTCCTCCACCGTGTCGCGCGGCTCGGCGAGGCCCGCAGCAAGGGTCTCGATCCCGACCGGGCCGCCCTTGTAGGTGCCCGCGATCATGGTGAGGTAACGCCGGTCCATCGCATCAAGGCCGAGGCGGTCGATCTCGAGCCGGGTGAGTGCTTCATCCGCGACCGCGCGGGTGACGCTGGCCGCCCCCGCGACATCGGCAAAGTCGCGCACGCGGCGCAGCAGTCGCCCCGCGACGCGCGGGGTGCCGCGCGAACGGCGGGCGATCTCGTGCGCCCCATCGGGCTGGATCGCGAGGCCGAGCAGTCCAGCGGCGCGGGTGACGACGCGCTCCAACTCCTCGTGGGTGTAGAAATTGAGCCGCACCGGAATGCCGAAACGGTCGCGCAGCGGCGTGGTGAGCAGGCCCTGCCGGGTGGTCGCCCCGATCAGGGTGAAGGGCGGCAGGTCGATCCGCACAGAGCGCGCCGACGGCCCCTCGCCGATGATCAGGTCGAGCGCGCGGTCTTCCATCGCCGGGTAGAGCACTTCTTCCACCACGGGCGAGAGCCGGTGGATCTCGTCGATGAACAGCACGTCATGCGGTTCGAGATTGGTGAGCAGCGCGGCCAAGTCCCCCGCCTTGGCGATCACAGGGCCGCTCGTGGCGCGAAAGCCCACGCCCAGCTCGCCCGCGATGATCTGCGCCAGCGTGGTCTTGCCGAGGCCGGGTGGGCCGAAGAACAAGGTATGATCCATCGCCTCCCCGCGCGCGCGCGCGGGGAGGCGATGGATCATACCTTGTTCTTCGGCCCACCCGGCCTCGGCAAGACCACGCTGGCGCAGATCATCGCGGGCGAGCTGGGCGTGGGCTTTCGCGCCACGAGCGGCCCTGTGATCGCCAAGGCGGGGGACTTGGCCGCGCTGCTCACCAATCTCGAACCGCATGACGTGCTGTTCATCGACGAGATCCACCGGCTCTCGCCCGTGGTGGAAGAAGTGCTCTACCCGGCGATGGAAGACCGCGCGCTCGACCTGATCATCGGCGAGGGGCCGTCGGCGCGCTCTGTGCGGATCGACCTGCCGCCCTTCACCCTGATCGGGGCGACCACCCGGCAGGGCCTGCTCACCACGCCGCTGCGCGACCGTTTCGGCATTCCGGTGCGGCTCAATTTCTACACCCACGAGGAGTTGGAGCGCGTCGTCACCCGCGCCGCTGGACTGCTCGGCCTCGCGATCCAGCCCGATGGGGCGCACGAGATCGCCCGCCGTTCGCGCGGCACCCCGCGCGTCGCGGGGCGACTGCTGCGCCGCGTGCGCGACTTTGCCGATGTCGCGGGGGCGGCCAGCGTCACCCGCGCGGTCGCGGATGAAGCACTCACCCGGCTCGAGATCGACCGCCTCGGCCTTGATGCGATGGACCGGCGTTACCTCACCATGATCGCGGGCACCTACAAGGGCGGCCCGGTCGGGATCGAGACCCTTGCTGCGGGCCTCGCCGAGCCGCGCGACACGGTGGAGGAGGTGGTCGAGCCCTACCTCATCCAGCTTGGCCTGATCGCCCGTACCGCACGCGGGCGGGTGCTCAATGATGCCGGCTGGGCCCATCTGGACATGATCCCGCCAAGAGAATCGCCCCCGCAACAGAGCGGGCTGTTCGAAGACTGAGTTGTGAGGGCACCGCGTTAACCTTTCGGCTAACGCACACCATTTTTCGGTGCCACTTCGGGACAGCGACCCTGAAATCCCGCGATTTCGCGCCGAATCTGCCGCCTCCGCGCAGGTTCCCATGGTTAAGCGGATTGCCCCTGTGCGGCTTCTGACATCAAACAGAAGCTGGAGTTAGGAGACCTGCGGAACCCCCGCATTCTCTGCCACAGGCAAACAGGGTTCGAATTATGTCGCTCAAACTGGCCATTGCGAAGCTTTCTGCCGCAGCTGCGGGGGTGGCACTGCTGCAAGGCGGCGCGGTGCGCATTGCCGAGCCGATGAACACCAACGCGCCGGAATTCAGCACCAATATCGATGGAAAGCTGATCGCGGTCGATCCGGTCACCGGGGCGCGCTACATCAAGACCCGCGAGCGCATCATTCCTGAAGAGCGGCGTCGCCGGATTGTCGAGCGGACGATCGAATGCCAGCCGATTGGCCCGGCGGGTTCGCCGAGCCTGCCTGCGGGCGCGGTGCAGACCTACATCGACGCCAATGAATGCCCGCCGATCGCGCAGATCGCCTATCTGCCCGCGCCTTTGCCCCCGCTTCCGCCGATTTCAGGCGGCGGCGGGCCGGGCGGCGGCTGGGGCGGCGGCTTCGGCGGTGGTTTCGGCGGCGGCCTCGGCTTTGGCGGTGGGTTCTTTGGCGGCTTCTTTGGCGGCGGCGGTTCGTCCTCGGGCGATGTCTCGGTCGTCAGCACCACCACCACCGGTGGCAGCACCAGCGGATCGAGCAGCGGTTCGAGCGGCGTAGTCGTCGATATCGACATCGACAATTCGACGTCGACCACCTCGTCCTCGGGCCAGATCAGCACATCGACTGGGCAAGTCTCGACGTCGACATCGACTGGACAAGTCTCCTCCTCCACCGGGCAAGTCTCGACCTCAACCTCCACCGGGCAGGTTTCGTCTTCGACCGGTGCCGTATCGAGCACGTCCTCGACCACTTCGGGGAATGTTAGTTCATCGACCGGCGCGGTATCGAGCTCAACCGGGGCTGTGTCCAGTTCGACTGGTGCGGTTTCAAGCTCGACTGGGTCGGTTTCGAGTTCGTCCGGGAACGTGTCGAGCAGCTCCGGCAATGTTTCAAGCAGCTCGGGCAACGTCTCCAGCTCGTCGGGCAACGTGAGTTCGTCCACCGGGGCGGTATCAAGCTCGGGTTCGTCGTCGTCCTCATCGTCGTCGAGTTCGTCTTCCTCGAGTTCCTCCTCGTCGAGTTCGTCTGGCGGCAGCAGCGGTAAGCCGGGCAAGCCCGATTATCCTCACAAGCCGGGTTACCCTGGCGGCAGTTCGAGCGGCTCGAGTGGGAGCAGTTCGTCGAGCGGCTCCTCATCGTCGTCCTCGTCCAGCAGTGGATCCTCGTCTGGTTCATCGAGTAGCTCGGGCTCGTCGAGCGGTTCGTCCTCATCGTCCTCATCGAGCAGCGGCTCGTCCTCTGGTTCCTCGGGCGGATCGGGATCGTCAAGCTCATCGTCCTCGGGTTCATCTTCGGGCAGCAGCAGCAGTTCCACTTCCTCCGGCGGTGCAACCAGCACCAGCACGTCGGGTAACATGACCAGCAGCACCAGCAGCTCGTCCTCCTCCTCGAGCTCGTCCTCGTCGTCGAGTTCAACGTCGACCGGATCGTCAGGCAGCAGCGGCTCTACGAGCACGAGCGGCTCCTCGAGCACCAGCGGTTCTTCGAGCACCAGCGGTTCTTCGAGCACCAGCAGCAGCACCTCATCGTCGTCTTCGACGTCATCGAGCAGCAGCACGACCGGTGGTCATGACGTGCCGGCCCCGCCGATGATGGTGCTGTTCGGCCTCGCCGCAGCCGCCGTCCTTGGCCGCCGCCGCAATCCAAAGGGTGCGCAGGCCTAGAGTCTGTTTCAGTAGGGTGGAAGCACCTGCATCGCGTCAGGAAGCCCGCTGGACAGGAGTGGCGCGCAGCGCGGGCCCTTCGGCCCCCGGGCAAGCGTCGCGACGCAGCCAGCGGGCTTCCTGACGCGACCCCTACGGGGCGGGCCGCTTTTGGACCACCACCACGTCGATCGTCGGTCACTATGCTTCAGCATGGCTCCCTCCTCTCTCCTCGTGCTGGGCCAAAATCGGCTCCGTGCAGGCGCTTCCACCCTACTGAAACAGACTCTAAGGCCTCTTGGCGCACCACGGACGAGGGAAACACGAAAGGGGCGGCTTTCTTTGCGAAAGCCGCCCCTTTTCTTGATCCTTAGCTTTGTTCTGTCACCGCTTTTCGAGCGGTTGGCCCGCAGCTTCCCACGCCAGAATGCCGCCCGCCAGATGCTCCACCGGCTTGCCCAGCGCGGCGGCGAGTTTTTCGCCCGCCATGGCCGAGCGGCGGCCCGAGCGGCAGTAAAGCACCACTTCGCGCCCGTCGTCAGGGCCGAGCTTGGCCGGATCGAAGCGGTCGAGCGGAATGTGCTCGGCGCCGGGGATCATGCCCCCGGCCACTTCTTCATCGGTGCGCACGTCGATCAGTCGGATCTTGCCCGCCTTCAGCCGCTCAGCGAGTTGTTCGGGCGTGAGGTCGATCATCGGCGCGGGTGCGGGTGCCGGGACATTGTCTGCCCCGGCGGTATCGTCTTCCGCCATCGCGGTATCGGCAAGCCCCGCCGCCGCCAGCTCGAACCCGAACGGCATCGACGGGGGATCCTTGCGCTGCCCGGCCCGATCGTGCTCGCCGCTGCACGCTGCAAGCAGCAGCGCAGGCGACAGGAACAGGACAAGGCGGGTCGGCGTCATGCCATCCCTTATGCCGCCAATTTGCGCAGAACGTAATGGAGAATCCCGCCGTGGCGGTAATATTCCATCTCGTTGGCGGTATCGATCCGGCACAGCGCGGTGAAGTGGAACTGGGTGCCATCTTCGCGGGTGACTTCGACGGTGACGTCCTGACCGGGGGTCAGATCGGCGAGGCCGCGGATCGAGAAGGTGTCGGTCGCCGACAGGCCAAGAGTCTGGCGGGTGTCGCCATCCTTGAACTGCAGCGGCAGCACGCCCATGCCGACGAGGTTCGAGCGGTGGATACGCTCGAAGCTCTCGACGATCACCATCCGCACGCCGAGCAGGATCGTGCCCTTGGCCGCCCAGTCGCGCGACGAGCCGGTGCCGTATTCCTTGCCGCCGATAACCACCAGCGGGGTGCCGTCGTCCTTGTGCTTCATCGCGGCGTCATAGATCGCCATGGTCTCGCCGCCATAGGTCGAGAAGCCGCCTTCCACACCCGGAACCATCTCGTTCTTGATGCGGATATTGGCGAAGGTCCCGCGCATCATCACTTCGTGGTGGCCGCGGCGCGAGCCGTAGGAGTTGAAGTCCTTCTTGGCGACCTGGTTGGCCATCAGGAACTTGCCGCCCGGGCTGTCTTCCTTGATCGAACCGGCCGGCGAGATGTGGTCGGTGGTGACCGAATCCCCGAGGATCGCCAGCGGCTTGGCATCGACGATGTCGGTGATCGGCGCAGGCGTCATGGTCATGCCCTCGAAATAGGGCGGGTTGGCGACGTAGGTTGACCCGGCGCGCCACTGGTAGGTGTCCGATGGCTCGACCGTGATCGCCTGCCAGTGCTCATCGCCATCATAAACATTGGCGTAGCGGCTGACGAACATCGAGCGGTCGATATTGGCGGCGCGGTTTGCGGCGATCTCGGCATTCGTCGGCCACAGATCGGCGAGCATCACGTCATTGCCGTTCTGGTCCTGCCCGATCGGGGTGGTGGTGATATCCTCGGTGACGGTGCCCTTGAGCGCATAGGCCACCACCAGCGGCGGCGAAGCGAGGAAGTTGGCGCGCACATCTGGCGAGACGCGGCCTTCGAAGTTGCGGTTGCCCGAGAGGACCGAGGCCGCGACGATGTCGTTGCCGTTGATCGCGGCGCTGATCGGGGCGGCGAGCGGCCCCGAGTTGCCGATACAGGTGGTGCAGCCATAGCCGACGAGGTCGAAACCGACCGCGTCGAGGTGCTCCTGCAGGCCCGACTTCACCAGATAGTCGGTCACCACTTGCGATCCGGGCGCGAGCGAGGTCTTGACCCAGGGCTTGGGCTTGAGGCCGCGTTCATTGGCCTTCTTCGCTACGAGGCCAGCGGCGATCAGCACATCCGGGTTCGAGGTGTTGGTGCAGGAGGTGATCGCGGCGATCACCACGTCGCCATCGCCGATGTCGTGGGTAGCGCCCTCGACACCCACGCGGGCAGCGGCGGATTTGCCGTAGACCTTGGTGAGGTCCGAATTGAACAGGTCGTCGACCTCTTGCAGCATCACCTTGTCCTGCGGGCGCTTCGGCCCGGCAAGGCTGGGGACGACTGCAGCCATGTCGAGGCTGAGGGTCTTGGTGAAAACCGGCACGTTGGCCGGGTCAAACCACATCCCTTGCGCCTTGGCATAGGCTTCGACCAGCGCGATGTTCTCCTCGCTCCGGCCGGTCAAACGCAGGTAATCGAGGGTCTTTTCATCGATCCCAAAGAAGCCGCAGGTCGCGCCGTATTCGGGGGCCATGTTGGCGATGGTGGCGCGGTCGGCCAGCGTCAGGTTGGCGACGCCGGGGCCGTAGAATTCGACAAAGCGGCCCACCACGCCAACTTCGCGCAGCATCTGCACGCAGGTCAGCACGAGGTCAGTCGCGGTCACGCCTTCGTTCATGGCGCCTTCGAGGTAGAAGCCGACCACTTCGGGGATCAGCATCGAGACCGGCTGGCCGAGCATCGCGGCTTCCGCCTCGATTCCGCCGACGCCCCAGCCGAGCACGCCCAGACCGTTGATCATGGTGGTGTGGCTGTCGGTGCCCACACAAGTATCGGGGTAGGCGACCATCACGCCGTCCGCGCCTTCCGAAGACCACACGGCCTGCGCCAGATGCTCAAGGTTCACCTGGTGGCAGATCCCGGTGCCGGGCGGCACGGCGGTGAAGTTCTGGAAGCTCTTCGAGCCCCACTTCAGGAAGTCATAACGCTCGGCATTGCGCTCGTATTCGAGCGCCATGTTGGCTTCCATCGCCTTGGGGTGGCCGAATTCGTCGACCATCACCGAGTGGTCGATCACGAGGTTGACGGGCACCAGCGGGTTGATCTTGGCGGTGTCGCCGCCGAGCTTCTTGATCGCGTCGCGCATTGCGGCCAAATCGACCACGCAGGGTACGCCGGTGAAATCCTGCAGCAGCACGCGCGCAGGGCGGTACTGGATTTCCTCGCCGGTTGTGGGATTGTCCTGCCAGTCAACCAGCGCCTGAATATGCTCGCGCGCAACGGTGAAGCCGCCGTCTTCGAAGCGCAGCAGGTTTTCCAGAAGCACCTTCATCGAAATCGGCAGACGCGACACATCGCCCAATTGCTCCGCCGCCTTGGCGAGCGAGTAATAGGCGTATTCCTTTCCGCCGACATTGAGCGTCTGACGGGTGCCGAGCGTATCCTGGCCGATTGCGGTCATGGGAGGGTTCCATCCTGTTAGGTTGTTCCCGCACCCCGATCCAAAAGGCGCAGGTTTCGGGTGCGCGCTTGCGCTTTCAGGGGCGCAAGGTCAAGGGGGGCAAGGGCATATCGGCCTTGGCAATTTGTCTTACGTTACGGCGACGGCTACAGGCGGCTTTGGCCGGGCGGCGATCCAGCATCCCGCCACGATCAACGCCGTTCCCGCCAGCGTCGGCAGGGTCACGCCTTCGCGGAAGAACAGCCATCCGAACAGGCTTGCCCAGACAAAGCCGGAATACTCTGTCGGCACCAGCACGCTTGCAGGCGCACGGGCATAGGCCCAGGCGATGGCGAAAGAACCGCTCACCGTCAGCCCCGCCGCGACGACCAGCGGCACCAGCGCCTCACCCGGCGGAGTCTCCCATAGGAACGGCGCGAGCGCGAGCAGCACGATGCCGCTCAAGGCCGAGTGGAAGGTCGCGATCTCGAGCGCACCGGCCATCTGCGCCTGCCGCCGGATGACGATGAAATTATAGGCGTAGAGCACCGCCGAAACGAACAGCGATGCCACGCCCAGCGCCGCCTCGGCATCAAAGGCCCCGGCCCCGATCCGCCCACCGACGATCACCAGCGTGCCGGCAAAGCCGAGCAGGCTCGCACCGATGGCGGCGGCGCTGATCGTCTCGCCCAGCAGGGCGCGGGCGAGGTAAAGCGCGATCAGGGGCGCGATGAAGCTGAGGGCAATCGCCTCGGCCAGCGGCAGGACTGTGATCGCATAAAAGAAGGTCAGCGCCATGAAGGCGGACACCACCCCGCGCTCGATATGCAGCTTCCACAGACTGCGCGACGGCATCGCAGGCCCGCGCGACAACCAGACCGGCGCGATCAGCGCGGCCCCGATGAAGGCGCGCAGCACCGTGGCGGTATAGGCCCCCGCCAGCAGCGCCGCCTCTTTCATGAAGGCATCCATCAGCGACAGAAACCCGACGCCCGCCAACGCGGCAGCAAAGGGCAGCAAGGGGTGGTGACGCAGCGCCATGGACCAGCGGGCCATAGGCGTCAGCGCGGCCAAGGTCACGCCCCGGCTGTCACCAAATGTCGTGCCGAGACGAACAAAGACTGGTGTGGCCGATAGGCACACGGCTGTTCACATTAATCGCTGCGAAAGCGAAGGTGGTTGATAGCGGCCGGGCGCAGCGGGTAAGATCATGCGTAGAACATCGAGTGCCGCTCCTTTGGCGGCATGGGGCGAAAAGGCAGTTTTGATATGAAGTTCCCGGGCAGACTCGCAGGCGGATTGGCCACCGCGTCACTGGTGGCGAGTGCAGCGCTGGCGCAGGAGCGCAGCGTGCCCCAGCCGCAGTCGCAACCCCAATCCAGTGGCGCGTTTTCGCAAGCTTTCCCCCAGACCGTGTCCGAGCCGGTGGTGCAAGACGGCATGGAGGCCCCCGCGCCCCTGATCCAGCCGTGGACTGTCGCGCAGGCCACGCAGCTGATTGCCGTGATCGAAGGGATCGGGGCCGAAGGGCTTGACCCCAAGGATTACGATCTCGAACCGCTCAAGGTCGCGCTCGCTTCCGGCCCGTCCGATGAATTGAATCAGCTCGCCTCGCAAAGCTTTGTCTGGCTCGTCGAGGACCTGCGCGATGGGCGCACGCCGATGGAAGCGCGACAGCAATGGTTCGTGGTCGATCCCGACCGCGAGACCTATCGCACCGGCGATATGCTCACCGAAGCGCTCAGCACGGGCGACATCGCGGGCACGCTGGCGAAGCTCAACCCCACCCACCCCGATTACGCCCGGCTGCGCGCCGAGCTCGCCAAGACGCCCGCCAGCAACGCGGACAAGCGCAAGCTCATCCGCGCCAACATGGACCGCTGGCGCTGGCTGCAACGCGATCTCGGCACGCAATATCTGATCACCAACGTGCCCGAATTCCAGCTGCGCCTGACGGTCAAGGATCGGATCATCAGCACCTATCGCACCATTGTCGGCAAGCCGGGGCGCACTGCCACGCCCCAATTGGCCGAGATGGTCGAAGGTGTCGTGTTCAACCCGACCTGGACCGTGCCGCAGTCGATCGTGAAGGGCGAAGGGCTAGGCGCGCGGGTGCTCGCCAACCCTGCATGGGGGCGGGCCAATGGCTATGTCGCGACCAAGGGTGCCAATGGCTATATCAGCGTGGTGCAGCAGCCCGGGCCGGGCAATTCGCTGGGCATGATGAAGCTCGAAATGCCCAATGAGCACGCGATCTTCTTCCACGACACGCCCTCGCGCCACCTCTTCGCCAACGATAACCGCGCGCTGAGCCACGGCTGCGTGCGCACCGAGCGGGCGCTGGAACTGGCGATGACCATGGCGATCGTGGGCAAGGGCGCGACCAAGGAGGAAGCGGTCGCGATCTCGCAATCGGGCAAATACACCAAGGTGATGCTGGAAAAGCAGTGGCCCGCCTACATCACCTATTTCACCATGGCGTCCGACATCAACGGCCAAATGGCGACCTTCGCCGACATCTATGGCCGCGACGCCCCGGTCCTCGCAAGCCTCGACAAGCCACGGGTGAGGAACCGTAGCAACGCGATCGACGACGAGGTGATCGTCATCGAGGACGACCTGCAGGATAGTTAAGCGGGAGGCTCGGCAAAGGGGCTGATCTGCCGCGCGGCGAGTACAGCGCGGCGGTAAAGCAATCCGGCGGGCAGGGCATAGGCGAACACCATCAAGGCAAACTGCCAGTCGACCTCTCCGAACAGCGGCCGGAACCCGAAGACAACCATCGCGGCAAGCCCGGTCGCCAGCGCCGCGCCGATCGCAACCGCAAGGCCTGCCGGCGTGTCGAGCCGAGCCCCGAACAAAGCGGCTATCGGTACGCCGACAACCCCGATGTAGATGGCGCAAAAGACCGTGGCGATGATGATCGGAAGGATTGCTACCATAAGCCCGCCCAGAGCCATTTGCAGAGCAACGATGGGGTCAGGCAGTCCCTTGGCAATCACCGCCGTCGCCGCAATCCAAGCCAGCGTCAGCCCCGTACCAATCACCGCCGCCTGAAAACTGGCGGGAAGCACGCCAGCAAAGGCCGATCCGGCATTGAGGTCAAACCCGGCATAACTGGGCCGGTAAGCCACGCCTCAGTATGCGCTGAGCGAAGGGCGAGCACCGAGATCGAGCGGCGCGCGCTCGAACATCGCTAGTTCGGGAAGCGGCTGGATGCTGCCATCCTCCTCCAGCCCGAGCGAATCGGCAAACAGCAGCCGCCCACCCGACAGGTTCATCAGCGCGATGCGGAACTGTTCTTCGCCCATGGCAAAGCACCCGTTGGAGCGCCCCAAGCGGCCCCAGCGTTCGAGATGCGCAGGCTCAGCATAGTCAGCGCGGTGCATCACGATGTAGCGGCGCAGCGCGGCGTTGTTGGTCTCGTCCAGCCCGCCCAGCCGCACCGAGGTGCCATAGCGACCCTTGTACCATTCCCACGTCACATAAGCCCCGCGGCTGGTAGCGTTGGAGCCTTCGGTGTTCGAGAATTGCTTGAGCCAGCCGTCATGCTGATAGTCCGAGCCGGTGCCGTGGCTGACGTGATAGGACTGCACCTCGCCGCGTTCGAGATTGACGAAGTGGAACCGGGGTTTCGCCGAATGGAGCCCGAAATCGGCAATGCCGACAATGTCGCGCTTCCAGATCGCGTCGCCTGCGCGGGCCAACTCGCGCTGCGCAATACCGAACAGGATGCGATCACGCGGGGGGCCGGGCGCGACGGAGGCAAACAGGCGCGATGGCAAGGCCAGTGCCGCCCCTGCTGCCAGAGTGCCTTTGAGAAGGTCGCGCCGCTTCATTGTCTTGTAACATACCGTGCCAGACGTGCGTTCCCAATACCGCAAATGCCCTGGGTGCACAATTCGTCGCAGTTCCGCGTCAGGTCGTGGGATGGTGGCCCGTTTCGTGGATGGCCTTGGCCGCCATGCCGAGGCGGATCACCGCCGGCATCGCCTCCTTCACCGCGTCCCGGAACCCGCTGAGCGCCGCCAGCCGCGGGTCGCCCGCCGCAATCATCCGCGCGACGGTCGGACCGGTCGGGTCAAGCCGCGACTTCGCCAGCCACGCCGCGATCTCGGGCGTCTGCGACCAGGTGCCGCGGTTCATCAGGTTCATCATGAAGGCATAGGGGAAGGTCTCAGGCGTGTCGGTCAGCGCGCCGGAGCAGGCGAGCTGGTTTTTGGTCGCATCATCCGGGTAATGCGCTTCGAGAAACGCGGTGAGAGCGGCGCTGAAGGTCACCAGCGGCACAGTGACGGGTTGGAGCACAATCGTGTCGCCGCGAAACTGCGGCCCGCTGTTGGCCTCAGCCGTGAAGGGCACCGCGCGGGCGGTGCAATCGATGAACAGGGCGTCTTCGGGCACGGCGTGCGTTGCCTCGCCGAAGTGCAGCGCGCCGCGTGTGATCCGCGTCACGCGGCCTGCGCGGATGACTTGGGTGATCTGCCTGAGCAGCGCGATCTCGCCTTCGGAGATCACGGCGTAGTGATACATCTCCGGCCGCACATCAGGGTCGATCCGCAGCATATACCCGCCGCGCTCGAGCGCTTCGAACACCCCGTGGCCATCCTTCGCCTCGGCGAAAGCCTTGAGGTGGGCGATCTGGCTTTCGACCGTCGCGGCGAGGAATTCCTCGCCCGGTTGGACATATTTGCGGTTGTTGAGCCAGCTGTCGCGTGGGCGCACCCAGTGAATGCGGTCGGGCGCGACCCCGGCCTCGATCAGCCAGACGCCAGTGTCCATCGCGGTCTTGCCGCCGCCCAAGATGACGAAGTGGCCGGGGATGCGCGCAGGGTCTTTCCACAAGTCAGGCAAGCCGCCGGGGATGGTGATCGCGACACCCTCATCCACTGCGAAGGCGCGTTTGTGGGTGGAGGGCACCGAGGTCTGATAAAAGGTCGCATCCACCAGCTTGCGGCGCACGGTGATCGTGTGCTCCTCGCCCGAGAGCACGCCTTTGATCCGTGCGGTGCCGGTCTCGTCCCGGCCCGTAAAGGCGCTGAGCCGATGATAGGCCACCCGGCCGCTCGGCAGCAGGCGGTGGTTCATCACCCGCTCGAAATAGGCGGTGACCTCAGCCCCGCTGGCGAGCGCATAGAGCCCCTGGTTGGGGCCGTGATCGTCGATTTGTTCGCTCGGAAAAGCCATCGAATTGACGCCGTAAAAGGCCGATGGCTGGTGCAGCGCGACAAAGGAATAGGCATCGTTCCAATGCCCGCCGGGGCGCGCGTGCTTGTCGACGAAGGTGATATGGCAATCGGGGTCTTCATCGAGCAGCGTGTCGGCAAAGGCGAGGCCGACTGCGCCCGCGCCGACGATCAGGTAGTCTGTGGTGAAGTCGGTCATTCTATCCCCCGCGAGTGCTTGCCGGGTGGCATAGCATCAAGCGGGCGGGGCGGCGCGTGCATTTTCGGCCGCCATCGCCAGCATTGAGCGCGCATGGCGTGCGGCGACCAACCGCGCATCATCGCCGTAACCGCCGCCCAATGCGCTGGCGACGGGCAGGCCACGACTGCGGCATGACCCGACAACGAAGCGGTCACGCGCGTCCAATCCCGCGTCGGTCAGCGCCAGCCGCCCGAGCTTGTCCTCGACATGCGGATCAACGCCCGCCTGATAGAGCACGAAATCGGGAGCAAAGTCTGCCATCACTTCTAGCAAGTGGCGGGTGAGCGCTTCCATATACCCATCATCATCCACCCCATCGGGCAGGCCGACATCGCGGCTGGAACGGGCCTTCCTGACCGGGAAGTTCTTTTCCGCGTGGAGCGAGAGGGTGAAGATGTCGGTGCGCCCGGCGGTGAGGCTGGCGGTGCCATCGCCCTGATGCACATCAAGGTCGACGATCAATACTCGCGCGGCGTGGCCTTCCGCAACCAGGCGGTTGGCGGTGACAGCGAGGTCGTTGAACACGCAATAGCCTGCCCCGGTGTCATGCAGCGCGTGGTGGCTCCCGGCAGCGGAGTTGGCGGCATAGCCTTGGGTGCGGGCCAGCTGCGCGGCAAGCCAGGTGCCGCCATTGGTGTGTCGCACGCGGCTGGTGATCGCCGGGGTGACGGGAAAGCCGATCCGGCGCTCTTTCTCGCGCGGGACTGCGGCGCGGAACACCTGATCGACGTAGTCAGGGCAATGCACCGCTTCGAGCCATTCCCTCGGCATGGGCTCAGGCGCGTGTTCGGTGATCGGCGCACCGCTGGCGCGCAGTTCCTCCATCACGAGGTAATACTTGTCGAACCGGAACGACCCCCGCTCGGGCCGCGGAGCCATGTAGTCGGCGTGGTGGACGACGTGGAGCATCGCCGCCTTAACCCGGCAGCCAGCCTGTGTGTTCCGCGAGGATCTTGGCCCCCAGCCCGATCAGGATCACGCCGCCTGCACGCTCGGCCCATGCGCCCCAGCGATCCCCGGCGATCCGCCCCAGCATCACCCCTGCGGCGCTGAGCGCGAAAGTAACCACCCCGATCAGCCCAGCGGCGAGCGGTGGGGCCATGGTCAGCGTCGGCAGCGTGATCCCTGCGGCGAGCGCATCGACGCTGGTGGCGACGCCTGCGATCATCAGCGCCTTGCCGGTGAGGGCATGGGCGGCTTCCTCCTCGCCCACATGCCCGCCCAGCATCCGCAGACCGAGGAAAGTGAGCAATCCGAACGCGATCCAGTGATCGACCGCCGCGACATAGGCAAAGGCGACAGCCCCGATCCCCCAACCGATGAGCGGCATGACCCCCTGAAACACCCCGAAGGTCAGCGCGATGGCCGCCCCGCCGCCCCATCCGGGGCGAAACCGCGCCCCCTGCGTGAGCGCGACGGCAAAGGCATCCATCGCCAGCGCGAGCGCGAGGAGCAGGGCGGCGAACATTGCGTCAGAGTGCGGCGGGCGGCGCAGCCTCGGCCAGCGCGGCGAGTTCCGCGAAGATCGCGTCCTCACTGCGGCTGGCGGCGTTGCGCCAGCTGGCTGCCGTATCGAGGTTCATTGCTTTGCCCTCAGGCGTCAGCACCAGCAGCGCCGGGGTGCCGGGGAAGTCCGCGAGGCCAAAGCGCCGGGCGATATCGAGATTATGCCCGTCCCCCGATTGCGGCATCCCGACGTTGACGAACACCAGCTCGTAGCGCTCGGCGACCAGCGCGGCGAAGCGCGGGGTTTCGAGCCATCCGGCCAGCGCGCGGCTATCGTGGCACCAGTTTGCGCCCATCACCAGCAGCACGCGCTTGCCGCCTGCCGCAGCGCGGGTGAGCGCGGCGTCGACGTCGGCCGCCGCATCGGCCTTCACGGCATAGGCGCGGGCTTCGGGGTGGGCGGCGTCAGCAGCAGCCTTGGGCGCAGGGGTGCCTGCACAAGCGGCCAGCATCAGCGCCAGACTGGCGGCAATCGCGCAGCGGATCACTCGGCGGCTTCGGCAGGCTGCGGCGGGGCGGCGTGGGGATCGAAGGCGGTCGCCTCACCCGCTTCGATGGCGGCGGCCTTTTCCTCGACCAGCTTGACGATGTGATCGAGCATCGCCTCGTCGTCGATGGCATGGGCCTTCATGCCCGACAGATACACCATATGCTTGCCGTTGCCGCCGCCGGTGAGGCCGATATCGGTTTCGCGCGCCTCGCCGGGGCCGTTGACGACGCAGCCGAGCACCGAAAGGCTCATCGGGGTCTTGATGTGTTCAAGCCGCTTTTCCAGCGTCTCGACCGTGCGGATCACGTCAAAACCCTGCCGCGAGCAAGAGGGGCACGACACCACGCGCACGCCGCGGGTGCGAAGACCCAGCGTCTTGAGCATGTGGTAGCCGACCTTGATCTCTTCCTCGGGCTCGGCCGAGAGGCTGACGCGGATGGTGTCGCCGATCCCCGCCCACAGCAGGCTGCCCATCCCGATCGAGGATTTGACCGTGCCGCCGATCAACCCGCCCGCCTCGGTGATACCGAGATGCAGCGGGCAATCGACCGCTTCGGCGAGGCCCATGTAGGCCGCCACCGCGAGGAACACGTCAGACGCCTTCACCGCCACCTTGAATTCGTGGAAATCGTGGTCCTGCAACAGCTTGATGTGATCAAGCGCGCTTTCAATCAGTGCTTCAGGGCAGGGCTCGCCGTATTTTTCGAGGAGGTCTTTTTCGAGGCTCCCAGCATTCACCCCGATGCGGATCGCGCAGCCATTGGCCTTGGCGGCGCGCACCACTTCGGCGACCCGGTCGGCCGAGCCGATATTGCCGGGGTTGATGCGCAGGCACGCCGCGCCCGCGTCAGCCGCTTCGAGCGCACGCTTGTAATGGAAGTGGATGTCAGCCACCACCGGGATGCGCGCGGCGCGGGTGATCTGTTTGAAATTACGAGTCGATTCCTCGGTCGGGCACGACACGCGGATGATGTCCGCGCCCACCTCTTCGCAGCGGCGGATCTGGTCGATCGTCGCCTTCACGTCCTCGGTGGGGGTATTGGTCATGGTCTGCACCGAGATGGGCGCATCGCCGCCCACGGGGACATTCCCCACCATGATCTGGCGACATTTGCGCCGTTCGATTGTGCGCCAGGGCCGAATGGAAGACATAAGCTCGCCTATAACCGCCTGTGCGTGACGGAGCAATGACCGTGAGGCGCCTACCAGCGGATCAGCGGCGGCACGATGAACCGCGCGGCCAGTGCCGCGAGCGGGACGGGGGCCACGTGCCAGATGCCCAGATGCGCAATCCCGTCGAGCGGGCAGGTCATGCCCAAGGCGAGCGAACCCAGCGATCCTGCCGCGAGGCCCGTCAGCCACGCCTGCCGCGTGATCGCCACCGGCGCGGCGCGGCGCAGGAACAGCACCGACGCCGCGCCCACCACCATTGCGGCTGTCAGCGATGCCGTGACGCAGTGCCAGCCATAGGGATCAATAAGCCCGGTGTGGGCGTGCATTTCCGGCGCCTTCGCGATCTGGATCAGCGCCGCCAGCGGCAGCACGCCCAGCATCGCCAGCGTCCATGCAGGGGCGTTGGGGCGCGCTCCGACCCGGGGGAGCGCGCCCACCACCAGCGCCGCCGTGCTTGCGGCACCCAGTAGCAGCAGCAGGCCATTGGTGATCCAGAAGAAAGGGGATGCCTGCCCCGAGGTGATCCCGCGCCAGTAATCGAACAGCGCGATCATCCCCAGCGCCGCCGTCAGCGTCGCCAGCGCGACCAGTGCGGCCCCTTCACCGGGATGAACGCGGCGGACCGGGACCGTATCATCGACAAGCGCGGCGATCAGCGCGGCACGGCTGGGGGTTTGGGACATCTTATTCGGCTTTCTCGACAAGCGCGGCGAGCTTTTTCAGGCCGCGGTGGATGTTGACTTTGACCAGGCTTTCGCTCTGGCCGCTGGCACGGGAGGCCTCCTCGATCGAAAGACCGCCAATCTTGACCAGCTCGATCGCTTCGGCCTGCTTGGCAGGGAGAAACGCGAAGAGCCGGTCGAGGCTGACGCGGGCCAGCACCATGTCTTCCTCGCTATCGGTGCTGGCGCTGTCATCGAACAACTCGTCGGCTTGCTGGCGATAGCTGCGGCGCAGGTGATCGACCCAGCGATAGCGCGCAATCGCCGCCAGCCAGGGCAGGAACGGGCGGGACGGGTCCCAGGTGGCGCGCTTGGAATGCAGCGCGATCAGCACGTCCTGCACCAGATCATCAATCTGATCCGGCGGCACGCGGCGGCGGAAATAGCGTTCGAGCCATAGCCCGGTCTCGGACAGCAGCACGTTGGCAGCGGCCTTATCGCCCTGCTGCATCGCGCGCATCAGCCGGGCCAGAGTGGGCTCGTCGGCGAGCATTCAGCCGCCTTTCGCCCTCGGCCCGTGAACGGGTGTCGTAGCCATGATAAAGCTGCCTCCTTGCCAACCCGATGCACCGGATCAGCTGGGTTTCGCTGTGCCAAGGTCGAAGGTTACAGGCTTTCGTGAAATTCGTGGCCCGTCCGGCCCCCGTGCGCCTAGAGCTTCAGCTCATAGAGGAATTCGGGATCGAAGTGATCGCCCACCTGAAAGGTGATGTCGGCGATCTTGGCAAAGCCGTAGCGCTGGTAAAATCGCTGCGCGCCGTAATTTTCGGCATAGACCGACAGCAGCATCGCATCATGCCCGCCCGCGCGGGCCTGCCCGATTGCCCAGTCCATCAGCTTCGCCCCGATCCCCGCCCCGGTGTGCCCCGGCAGCGCGTACAGCTGACCGAGTTCGAGAGGGTTGGCCGCGTCGGAGTAGCTGACGTAGTGGCTGGGGTAGCGCAGCTTGCAAAAGGCGATCAGCGCACCTTCGTGCTCGACCAGGCAATGGGTGCAGCTGTCGCCCGCAATCTCCTCGGCCACGGCGTCAGGATTGTGCACCTGCGCCAGAAATGCGGCGAGGTCTTTTTCGCGGTAGAGATGCCCGAAGGCGGCAACGAAGGTGGTCGCTCCCAGCTGGGCAAGGGCGGGGGCATCGGCGAGTGTGGCAGGGCGATAGATCATGGGCCGCGCTCTAGCGAGACAGGGCCGCGTTGTTAAGCTGGCGCAAGCCGCAGGAGCGCGTTACACCTCGCGGCTATGAAAAACCTCCTCACGCTGATCGCGCTCGCCCTTATGCCCACCGCTGCCTTGGCCCAAGACGCCCCGCCGCCCCAACCCAAATGGTCGCTGGCGATCCATGGTGGGGCAGGCACGCTGGACCCTGCGCAGATGACGCCGGAACGCCGCGCCGAATACGAGGCGGCCTTGCAAAAGGCGCTTGATGCGGGCGCGAAGGTGCTGGCCGAAGGCGGCAGCGCGATGGATGCGGTCAAGGCCGCGATCATCCCGATGGAGGATTCGCCGCTGTTCAACGCCGGCAAGGGCGCGGTGTTCACGTGGGACGGGACGAACGAGCTCGACGCCTCGATCATGGACGGGCGCGACCGCAGCGCCGGGGCTGTGGCCGGGGTAAAGACGGTGAAGAACCCGATCCTGCTGGCTGACAAGGTCCGCACCGACAGCGAGCATGTGTTCCTGATTGGCAAGGGGGCCGAGGACTTCGCGCTCTCCAAGGGTTTCGCCGTCACCCCGCCCGAATATTTCGCCACACCTGCACGGCGCGAGGCGCTGGAGCGGCTGAAGGCGGAGAAGCTCTCGGCGCTGGATGTCGATCACAAGTTTGGCACGGTGGGTGCGGTGGCGCTCGACCAGAGCGGTAACATGGCGGCAGGCACCTCGACCGGCGGGATGACCGGCAAGCGCTGGGGCCGCGTCGGCGATGCGCCGCTGATCGGCGCCGGGACTTATGCGGATAACCGCGCCTGTGCGGTGTCGGCGACGGGATGGGGCGAGTATTTTATCCGGGTTGGCGTGGCGCATGAGATTTGCGCGCGGCTGCGGGCCTTCCAGGAATTTCGCGCATTGGAGATGGACGGCGGTGAAATTCCCGCTGAAGTCTTGGCCGCCGCTCCGCAAAAGATCGCCGACGACGTGATGGCCGATGTCGCGCAGCTTGGCGGCGATGGCGGGGTGATCTTGGTCACCCCCGAAGGGGACGCGATCTTCAGCTTCAACACCACCGGCATGTATCGCGGCCGCGCGACCAGCGATGGGGTGCGCGAAGTGGCGATCTTCGGGGGTGACGCAAAAGCGTCGAACACGCCGGATCATTGATCAGAAACCGTTCGTGCTGAGCTTGTCGAAGCACTGCCCTTTTTCGTCTCAGGCGCTTGGCCAGAAGAAAAGCAGCCCTTCGACAAGCTCTGGGCGAACGGAGTTGGTTGCGTTTCTGCCCTAGCGACGGAGGGTGCCCCCACCCCCCGACCCCCTCCCCACGGGGAGGGGGGGAAGATCAATAAATCTTCCCAACCAGCGGCAGTCCCTTGTCGGGCTCGGCGAATTCCTTGATCACCTTGCCCACCCGCGCGAGCGTCTGCTCGCCGATAGGCTGCATTTCATCCTCGGTCTGGCGCGCGCGGAAATAGCAGGCGAAGGTGATCGGGGCCGCCGCCTTCGGCCCTTCGGCAAAGCCGATGTCGATGTAGTTGTATTCGGCGGCGCCGATCAGCCCGCTGGTGCCGGTCTTGTCGCCTGCGACCCAGCCTTCGGGCAACCCGGCGCGCACACGGCGCAGGCCCGTTTCGGTGGCGATCATCCAGCCCTTCAACTCAGCGCGCTCAGCCTCGGGCAGCACGTCGCCATAGACGATCTTCGCCACCGTCCGCGCCATCGCGGCGGGCGTGGTGGTGTCACGGAATTCGGATGCGGGCACGAGGTTCATCTCCGGCTCGTACCGGTCGATCCGGCTCACCTCGTCGCCGATCGAGCGCCAGAACTGGGTCAGCCCCGCCGGGCCGCCCAGCTGCCGGAGTAGGATATTGGCGGCCGGATTGTCCGACGTGGTCTGCGTCGCCCGCGCCAGCTCGCGCAAGGTGGCGCCGGTTGCGATCCGCTCGCGGGTGAAAGGCGCGTGAGGGATCATGTCGGCCTCGGTCCACGTCACCCGCCGGTCCGCATCGATAAGCCCCGCCGCATGGCGTTGCAGCAGCAGTGCGGCCAGCGACAGCTTGAACGATGAGGCATGGCCAAAGCGGCGATCCTGATTGATCCCGACTGACAGCCCGCTGCCCGTGTCGTAGATCTCGACCCCGAGCGTGCCGTTCCCCGCAGCCTCGATAATCCGCAGCTCCGCTGCCAGCCGCCCGATCGGGCTCTGGTCGGGCGGGATGCACGCCGATGCGCCGAGCGCGAGGCTGCCGCCGAGGAAGAAACGCCGGTCGATCATCACGAGAACTTGTCCGCCTTCCGCTTGCCGAAGCGCATGCCGCCTTCGAGCTTGGCCCGCAATTGCGCATAGAAGGCTTCGAGAAAAGCCCTTTCATCGCCCGCGCCGGGATCCCAGCCGATCTTGCGGCAGATCGTGGCGTGGACGGCGTGAAGCGCTTCAGGCTCGGCCTCGCGCAGCATCCGTTCGAGCGTTTGCAGCTCCTTTTCGCCATAGACCGAAAGCTCCGCCTCACCGAACTGGTAGCGCATTCCGGTGACTTCGCTTTCCCCCTTCGCGGCGGCAGCGCCTTGGGTGGAGAGCGTTGCGGCGAGCTTGGTGCGCGGGGTGTCGACCACCCAGGTGCCCGCGATAATGTCGCCCGCGCGCAAGGCATCGCGGTTGAAGAACGGCATCAACAGGAACAGCGCGAACCACGCTGCAGCCGCCCAGCCCAGCAGCCCGGTTTCCTCGCCGCTGGCATCGAGCACCAGCAGCACCATCAGGAACACCAGCGGATAGAATATCTCGATATCGCGCAGCAGGTTGCGGGCGATCACGGCTTCGGCCGTCAGCCGCCCGCCGCCGCGCGCCGCCACGCGGATGCCGACAATCCGCTTGCCCAACGTCGCCCCGCGAGGGCTCAGCTCCTGCACCAGAAAATAGCCATACCAGAAACAGAACACGAAGAGCGCGAGCAGGATCAGCAGAAACTCCTGCGCCCCGCGCGAGGCCCGCGTCGGGTCGAGCGCGGTGCCGTCGAGCAGCCCGCCCGCGATCCACAGCAGCAGCAGTTGGAACCCGAGCAGGATGAAAAAGATGATCATCACATCGAGCATCAGCGCCCCCGCCCGGCTCCCGCGCGAGGCGATGGTGATGGGTAAGGCGATGCCCTCGGGCGTCGTCAGCGTGCGCGCGAGCCGCGACGCTGTGCTGAGGCGGGCGGCCGCGCTCATGTCGCAGGTTCCCCATCAACGCGCGGGCGGTAGAGGAAGAAGTAGGCGAGCCAGAAGGTCAGCATCGCGCCCCCGATCACAAAGCGCGGCCCGGTGCCTTCGACCAGTTGGCGTGGGAAGGCTTCGAGCAGGGCGGCAACGATCATCATGATCACGACGCCTACCATCACCACCGCCGAACGCCGCCCAGCAGCAGCGGCGGCTTCGAGCACCGGCAGCGTGCCGGGAAAAGCCATCGACCGCCCAATATGCAGCCCCGCCGCGCCCGACAGCAGGATGCCGAACAATTCGGTGGTGCCATGGACGCTGAGCCAAGCGGCTAGCTCCACTGACAAACCCTGCCCCGAAAACAGCCACAGCATCGCGCCGAGCACGGCCATGTTATGCACCAGCAGCATCAGCGAGGGGATGCCAAAGGCAAACCCCAGCGCAAAGGCGAGGATGCACACGGCGGAATTGTTGCTGAACAGCTGCGCGGCGAAGCTCGAAAGGCCGTCCGCGCTCTGCTCGGTCGCCAGCGTCGCCAGCAGTTCCTCGCGGCTCGCCCCCGGCACGCGGGCATCGGCAAGGCCGCCGGGGACGAGGCGATAATACCAGGTCTCGTCCTGCGCCACCAGCAGCCAGCCGACCACCGCGCCCGCCACCATCACGAACAGCGCGATGCAGATATCGAGCCACAACTCGCGCACGGCGCGGCTCCATCCGCCGAGCAGAAACCCGCGCATCCACCGGGCAAATCCCTGGCGCGGGCCGTAAACCTGAAACCACGCCCGCTGCACCAGCGCTTCGAGATAGGCGAGCGTTGCCGCATCGAGCGAGGTCTCGCGCGCCACCGCAAGGCTGGATGCGGCGGTGCGATACAGCGCGGGGAGCGCCAACAGATCATCATCGTTGATCTTTTTGAGCCCGCCGCGCTCCATCTGCCGGACGATTTCTTCAAGCCGCCGCCACTCGCCTTCGCGTTCAAGCCGGAACCGGTCCGACCGCAGGGCGGCGCTGGCGATATCGGGCGGCGCGGCGACGGCGGTGCGGCCGAACCATGAGGAGAGAACCGGGGCCTTCATCCGATTGCCTCGCTGTTTCGGATCTGGAAGTAGCGGTCGATGAGGCGCGGGCCGATCGCGTCCCACGGGGCCTCGATCACGTCCACCCCCATGCGCCGCAGCCGCTGAAGCACCAGCTTGCGCTGCTGCGCGAGGCTGTCGGCGGTGACGCTGCGGGCGAGGGTCGCAAGGTCGCCGGGCGGGGCGGCGATCATCGCTTCGATCTCGCTATCGGCGATGGTGACGAACAGCACCAGATGCTTGTGCACCAGCCGCCCGAGGCTTTCGACCATCAGTTCTGCCGCGGTGGGATCAGTGAAGTCGGAGAACACCACCACCAGCGAGCGGCGCTTCAATTTGGCGGTGAGGGTGGCGAGCGCGAGGGTGAAGTTGGGCTCGGCCGATTGGTAATCGAGGCTCGCCGCCGCGCTCTGCAAGCGGTGGAAGGCGCGCGGATCGCCGATGAAGGGGGTCATCACCTGCGGGGTGCGGGCAAAGCCGAACAGCGCGCACCGATCGCCGCCCTTCAGCGCGACATAGGCACAGGTCAGCGCAGCGGAAACCGCGCGGTCGATGCGGGGGAGGCCGTCGACCGGTTCGCACATCGCCTGCCCGCAATCGAAAGCGAAGACGATCTGGTTGTTGCGCTCGCTCTCGTTCTCGCGCGCATAGAGCTTGGTGTGGCGGGCGCTCGCTTTCCAGTCGATCCGGCGGCGGTCCATGCCGGGTTCGTATTCGGAGAGCGCCTCGAACTGCGTCCCCTCGCCGCGGATGCGCCGGGCGATGAGGCCGAGCTGGGCGTTGCGCAGGAAGGTCTGCAAGTCGGGCGAGCGCACCGGGGAGAGATCGGGCCAGATGCGCACCAATTCCTCAAGCGGATGGCTCACCTGCCGCGCGCCGAGCCCCAGCGGTCCGGTCCAGCGCAGCCACGCGCGGGTAACGGGCGCGGTGCCGCGGCGGGTGGCGGTAACAGTGATCTCGCCGCGCCATCCGGGCTCCTCACCGCGCGGAGAAAGCCCGATCAAGACCCTTCCCCCGGGGGCAAAGCGCGGGTCGCAGGCGAGGGCCGCGGCGACGTTGGACCGCCGCCCTTTGGCAAATTGCGCGGTCACGGCGAGGGTGGCCGGCTGGCCCACCTCGACATCACCCGGCGCGGCAATGTCCCACCCGGTGTTGCGTCCGGCCATCACCGCATCAGTCACGATCAGCACCAGCAGCGCGCCCCCCAGCAGCGGCGCGATCACCCAAGCCCCCGGCGAGGCCGAGGCGATCACCACCGCCACCGGCGCGAGTCCGGCCATCAGCCAGGTCGCGCGCTCGGTCGGCGCGATGATCAGCAGCGGCCGCAGCGGCGCAAGGATCACCCCCAGAAGGCGGAGCAGGCGGTTCATTCCCTTACCGGGGCGCCTCGGTCGCTTCGACCAGCTCGGCCACCAGCGCCTCCATGTCGCGCCCTTCGATCTCGGCGGCGGGGCTGAGCGTGAGGCGGTGGCGCAGCACGGGCACGGCGAGTGCCTTCACATCATCGGGGATCACATAGTCGCGCCCCTCCAGCGCGGCGCGCGCGCGCGCAGCCCCGGCCAGCAGCACGGCGGCACGTGGGCTAGCGCCCACGGTGAGTTCCGCGTGCTCGCGCGTCGCCCGGATCAGGCGCACGACATAGCGGGTGATCTCCTCCGCCACGGTGACCTGCGCCAACGCGCCGCTCGCCGCAATCAGCCCGGCCGCGTTGGTGACGGCGCGCACACCGAGATCCGCCGGCCGTTGCGGCCCGCTGCGCTGGCCAAAGGTGGTCACGATCCGCGCCTCCTCGTCCTCGGTGGGGTAAGGCACCAGCAGCTTGAACAGGAAGCGGTCAAGCTGCGCCTCGGGCAGGGGGTAGACACCCTGGTTCTCGATCGGGTTTTGCGTCGCCACCACCATGAACCTTTCGGGCAGTGCATAGGTCTCCCCGTCGAGCGTCACGCGCCGTTCCTGCATCGCCTCCAGCAGCGCGGCCTGCGTCTTGGGCGGGGTGCGGTTGATCTCGTCGGCGAGCAGCAGGTCGCAGAAGATCGGCCCGCGCGTCAGGGTGAACTGGCTGGTCTGGAAGTTGAACAGGTTCGACCCCAGAATGTCCCCCGGCAGCAGATCAGGCGTGAACTGGATGCGCCCGAAATCAAGGCCGAGCGCGGTCGCAAAGGCATTGGCGAGGAAGGTCTTGGCGGTCCCCGGTGGGCCTTCCAGCAGCACATGGCCTTCGGACAGTATCGCCACCAGCAGCATGTCGACCATGCCGTCCTGCCCGACAATCGCCTTGGCGATCTCGGCGCGGATGGCGTCGGCAAGGGCGCGGACGTCGGTGAGGGGCATGGTCATGAGGCCGGGTGTCCTGTCATAGCTTTGCGGTGAGATCATCGAGCGCCTTGGCGGCGGCGAGAATATCGGCTGGTTTGTGCGCCGCTTCGAGCCGCGCGGCGCGGTGGGTGAAGGGTTCTTCGCCCGGCAGGCGGAGCGCCAGCGCGGCGTCGATCAGCTGCGGATCGGGCCGGGCGAGGCTCAGCCGGTCGGCCAGCCTGCGCGCCGTCAGCGCCACGTATGCCCCCGGCAGCAGGCGCAAGCGCCGCGCGCGCAGGATCAGCCCCGCGCCGTTGGCAATCAGCCGCTGCTTGCCAAAGGCGATGGCCGGACCCGCCGCCGCAGCGGGCGGGCCAAAGCGCTGGAACGCGCGCCAGCCGATAATCAGCAGCGCCAGCAGCAGGCACAGCGTCGCGGCGAGGAAGGGTGGGCGGAAGGCGAGCGTCAGCAGGTTTTCCGACGCGCCGTAGCCATGCTGGGTGAGATCGAAGGTCACCCCTTCGATGTCGCCGCCGTAGGTCACCTCCTCGACCAGCGCGAGCGCGGCGGCAGCGCGGGTTTTGTCGGCAAGGCCGTAATTGTTCACGAGGTCGGGCTCAGTCACGAAGACCGTCCAATGCGCCTCCTCGTAATAGGGGGTGCCCTCCTGCCCCACGACCTTGAGCGCCAGCGTGTGCCCGGCCGCGTCGGTCACCAGCGGCTCGTGGAGCGGGCCATCCTCGGCGTAGAGAATGGTGCGGGTCGGCAGCCTGCCCGCCAGCCCGAGCCCGTCCCATTCCGGCGCTTCATCGGCGGCCAGCTCTTCCTTGAAGTGCTCAAAGCCATAGGGCGCGGGCAGATCGGCGGTCCATTCGGTCCGTTCGGCACCCTCGAGGACCACCCAGTCCGTCTTGAACTTTTCCTGTACCTCGGAGGGGAGGAATCGCGGCGGCGGGCCTGCGCTCCACTTGGGCAGGATCACCAGCGTCGGGCCAAGGCCTTCGCGCTTTTGCAGGATTTTGGCGAATTCATCAGGGTCGACAAAGGTGGGCGGGGTGAGCACCAGCAGGTCTTCGGTCTCAAGGCCTGCCGGGCTGCGCGAGCGGTTGACCGCGTAGCCCTCGGCCTCGAGCAACCGCACCAGCCCGGCATAGCCGTTCAGCCCCTTGGCCGCCGCATGGGCCGCGCCATTGGCGCGGCGCGGGCCAAACTCAGCGCCTTCGGCAATCAGCCAGACGAGGCCGAGAAACAGCGCAAAGCCGACAGCGATCAACGCCAAAGCGCCGCCGCGTGAGAAGGCGGGCGCGGCCCCGCTCACCGCGCGCGCTCCGGCTGGGCGAGGCGGGCGAGCGCGAATTCGGCATAGGCCGCGCGTGCCGCGTCCCAATCATCGCGGCTCAGCGCCCTGAGGGCGAAGAGGCTGTGCTCCACCCGCTCGGCGATCACCCGGAAGGCGGTGCGCGCGGCCTCGGGCAGGGCGGGCAGGGCGGCGAGTTCGCGCGCGGTGCTTGATGGCTCGACCCAGCCGGGCCGGGCATCGGCAATATGGGCCACACTGCGCTGGAGCAGCAGCCGGGTCGCTTCGTCAAAGCGGCCCTCTGCGGCGAGCCGGTCGGCATCCTCCAACAGGGCGAGCGTCGCCGCGCGGTCGGGCTGCCAGACCTCTTCCGCCGTGGTCTCCCGCGCTTTCCGGCGGGCGTCAGAACCGGGGCCGAAGAGCCGCACCAGCAGCACCACGACAAAGATCACCAGCGCCGCCAGCAAGACCCATTGCAGCCACCACCACGACGCCCCCAGCAACTGGCCGAGGGGCGCAAAGAATTCCGCCAGCCAGGCGAACAGCTTGGCCAGCATCTGCTCGAACCAGTTGGGTTCGGGGGGCTTTATTTCAGGTATGTCGACAGGCGCAAATTGCAGATCGCCGTCCTTGCGGATGTCCGCCCAGGCGGCGGCCGAGGATGCGCCTGAATCGTCCTGAGGTTCGCTAAGGGTGGTCGGGGCCGCTGCGCTCATGCCTGCGCGGTGGTGGCACGCCTCCCCCGTGGGCGCAACCGGGAAACCGCCGCCGTGGCGCTCAGCCCCGCGCCCGCCCCTGCCGATAGCTGCCGAGGATGCGCAATTCCTTGGAATGGAACGCGCATTCCTCCAGCGCGCGGTCCACCGCCGGATCGCCCGGCACGCCGATGATATCGGCATAAAATGTGGTCGCGGCAAAGCTGGCGCCCTGCTGGTAGCTTTCCAGCTTGGTCATGTTGACCCCGTTGGTGGCAAACCCGCCCAAGGCCTTGTAGAGTGCGGCCGGGATGTTCTTCACCTCGAAGATGAAGGTGGTCATCACCGCCTCGCCTGCGAGCGCCTCGGGTGAGAGGGCGTGGCGGGCCAGCACCACGAAGCGGGTCATGTTGTCGGGCGAATCCTCGACATTTTCGGTGATGATCTTGAGGCCATAAAGCTCCGCCGCGATGGCGGGCGCGATGGCGGCGACACCCCGATCGCCGCGCTCGGCCACATAGGCTGCCGCGCCCGCGGTGTCGGCATGGCTCAGCGGCACGATCCCGCGTTCGCGCAGGAACCGGCGCGATTGGCCGAGCGCCTGCGGGTGGCTGTACGCCGCTTCAAACGGACCGTCTCCCAGCGCCATCAGCGCATGGTGGATCGGCATGAAATACTCGCCCACGATCGCGAGCCCGCTTTCGGGGAGCAGAAAGTGGATATCGGCCACGCGCCCGTGCTGCGAATTCTCGATCGGGATGATCGCATGCCCCGCGCGCCCATCCTTCACCGCCTCCAGCGCGTCTTCAAAGCTGAAGCACGGCAACGGCAAAAGATCAGGCCGCGCTTCGATGGCGGCGCGGTGCGAATTGGCCCCCGGCGATCCCTGAAACGCAATCGCGCGCGCCGGATCGGCGGCAGCGGCAGCGCGCATGGCATCGACAATCGCAAGGGCAGGGGCGGGGAAGGATCGCATGGTGGGCTAGGCTGCTAGAGCGCTCGGGCCACGGCGGCAAGCCTGCTTGCAAAAGGTGCAAGAATTGATGCCACGTTGAGTCTTGCGCCCTTGGCGGGCCGACACTATGGGCCTGCCGGGATGACACAGGACAATTCTTCGCAGGGTAACGCCGCAGGCCAGAATGGTGGCGGCGATTTGTTCAACACCGTGGCGGGCTGGGTGCTGTTTGCCGCTGGTCTCGGGCTGGGTCTGTCGATCCTCTCGGGCAAGTATTTCCACGGCGACAAACCGGAGCGGCCCGAAAAGCTCGGCTATGTCATTGAAGGCGCGGTCGAGGAATCGGCTGGCCCTGCTGAAATGACCATGGCCGAAGCGCTCAACGCGGTGCCTGCAGCCGAGCTGATCGCGGCCGGCGAGAAGGCCTTTTCCAAGTGCCAGAGCTGCCACACGATCGACCAAGGCGGTGCCAACGGCATCGGCCCCAATCTCTATGGGACCATGGGCAAGGCCGTCGCGAGCCACCCCGGTTTTGCTTACAGCGCCGAGTTGAAGGCGCTGGGCGGCAATTGGGATTGGGACCGCATGAATGAGTGGCTCAAGAACCCCAAGGGCTATGTCGCGGGCACCAAGATGAGCTTTGCTGGCCTCTCGAAGATCGAAGATCGCGCCGCGATTGCGATGTACCTGAACTCGAAGGGCTCAAACCTGCCGGTTCCGGCCTTCGTCGCTGACGCGGCGGCTTCGACCACGGCTGAAGGCGCGGCTCCGGCAGAAGGCGAAGCGGCTGCTCCGGCTGACGGCGCGGCTCCTGCTGAAGGCGCGCCCGCACCCGCACCCTGACAGGCAGGCGGCTGGCTTAGCCCTTGAACCCCTGAGCAATGACATACCACTCCGACGAGCCCTTGCGGCTCGCCGGGGGTTTGGCGTGTTTCACCACGGTAAAGTGCTTCTTCAGCAGCGTGAGCAGATCGCTGTCGGTCCCGCCTGCCAGCACCTTGGCCACGAAAGCGCCCCCCGGTGCGAGGTTTTCGGCGGCGAACCACGCGGCGGCTTCCACCAGGCCCATGGTGCGCAGGTGATCGGTCTGCTTGTGACCGACGGTGTTGGCCGCCATGTCCGACAGCACCAGATCGGGCGGGCCTCCCAGAGCCTCGGCAAGTTTCGCCGGGGCTTCATCGGCCATGAAATCCATCTGGAAGATCGTCACCCCCTCGATCGGGTCAACGGGGAGCAGATCGATCCCCACCACCTCGGCCTTGGGCACACGGGCGCGCACCACCTGCGTCCATCCGCCCGGCGCAATGCCGAGATCGACCACGCGCTGCACCCCCTTGAGCAAGCCAAAGCGTTCATCGAGTTCCAGCAGCTTGTACGCCGCGCGGCTGCGATAGCCATCGGCCTTGGCCTGCCGCACATAGGGATCATTGAGCTGGCGTTCGAGCCAGCGCACCTGTGAAGCGGTGCGGCCCTTGGCGGTCTTGACGCGCTTGCTTGGCGCCTTGGTGCCGCGGGTCATGCCCGGTTTCGCCCGCTCTTGGGCCCGTTGCTCTGGCCCGAGCGCTGTTGCTGCAAGGCCCGCAGGGAGCGTTCGGACTGGCGCTCGGCGGCCATGAGGCTGCGCAGGATGCCTTCGCGAATGCCGCGGTCCGCTACCCCCAGCCGCCGCGCGGGCCACAGGTCGAGGATCGCCTCCAGAATCGCGCAGCCCGCCACCACCAGATCAGCCCGGTCCTGCCCGATGCAGGGCAAGGTGCTGCGTTCATAGGGCGTCATCACCGAAAGCCGCGCGCTGATTTCGCGCATTTCCCCTGCCGGCACGATCAGCCCGTCCACAGCCTTGCGATCATAGCTGGGGAGTTCGAGATAGAGGCTGGCGAGCGTCGTCGCCGTGCCGCTGGTCCCGAGCAGGCGGATGTCGGGATGCCGCGCGGAGGCGGCGACCCGCGCGGCGAAGGGCGCGAAGCTGTCCGATACCATCTGTTTCATCCGGGCATAGCGGTCGATCCGCGCCGCCTCGCTGTCCTCGCCCCGGCCGACGGTATCGGTCAAGGAGACCACGCCCCACGGCACGCTCTGCCAGTCGAGGATGCGCGGCACCCGGCTCGCCTCGGCCCCGCTGGCCTCGACCAGCACCAGCTCGGTCGATCCGCCGCCGATGTCGAAGATCACCGCAGGGCCTTCGCCCGCCTCCAGCAGGATATGGCACCCCAGCACTGCCAGCCGCGCCTCTTCCTCGGCGCTGATGATGTCGAGCGCGATGCCGGTTTCGCGGCGCACCCGTTCGATAAAATCAAAGCCATTGCTCGCCCGGCGACACGCCTCTGTGGCGACCGAGCGGGCGAGACGGACATTGCGGCGTTGCAGCTTGTCGGCGCAGATCGTGAGCGCCGATAGCGTGCGATCCATCGCCGCATCGGACAGCCGCCCGCTGGTCGCGAGCCCCTCGCCCAGCTTCACCACCCGGCTGAAGGCATCGATCACGGTAAAATCGCGGCCCGAGGGGCGGGCGATCAGCAGGCGGCAATTGTTGGTGCCAAGGTCAAGCGCGGCGTAAGCCTCGCCATGCTGGGCCGTTTTCATGGTGCCGATAGCGGCCAAGTCCGGCGCGCTGCGCCCTTGACCCGCAGCCGGCGATGCGCCGCCGCCCCGGCCATCGCGGCCGTTTTTCCGACAATCCTGCTGAGAGGGGCGCTTGTAGCGGAAATCGGCTACCTTGCCGGACTTGCCGCCCCGTTTCTTCCCAGCACTTTTATTCCTGTCCGGCGGGAGAGTGTCCGCCATGATCGCTTTGCTTCCATATCACCCCGCGCGCTGCACTGGCGCGGGGCACTTGACAACAAAACTACCCCAAGCCCCGCGCAAGAGCAAGCAGCCCCCGGCAAACGGCGTGCTTGACCTTGCGGCCGCGCGAAACTAGAGGGCGCGCTTGTCGTCGCAGCCGGACCGCCGCGCGCGAAGGCCAATGCCCCGTCCTCTAATGGTAAGAGAGCGGACTCTGACTCCGTCAATCAAGGTTCGAATCCTTGCGGGGCATCCAGCCATATGATCAACGGCTTATGGACTCTGGGTCCATTATCAGGGACAAGACTGGCCGGGATTGGTTCGCGGCGGTGTTCTTGGTTCAATGCTTAACCGCACTAGGCGCAAGAGAGATCATAACATTGGGCGCGGTTTTGCGCTTCTGTTGGCATTTGCCCTCGTATCCTTAGTCGTCGGTTATCTCGCGTTTATCTCAGGTGTCGAAGCTGAGCGCGGTCAAAAATATGCCGATGCGTATGCCCAAAGCGCCAAAGAAGATGCGAAGCGCGCATGCATCGGTAAGGAGTCGTCGTTGGCGTTCGACTGCGTCTATGAACGCGTAGAGGCAAGCCAAGACCAAGCTAATGCCCGCCAAGAATTGGAGGCCCAGCAAGGGATGCTGTTTTGGGCCGCTGTTATGGCCTTTGTTGCGATTGCCTCAGTCATCCTTACCGCAGCGGCTCTCTGGTACATTCGAGGAACTTTGCTCGAAACCGAAAAGATCGCCAGAGACAGCAGACGAACAGCTAAGGCGTCCCAAGACGCTACTCGAGCAATGGTAGAAGCAAACCAGATTTCACAAGAAGCTCATCGGCCATGGCTTGGTATTTCTGCCGAGATTTTTCATATAGGAAAATTAAAGAACCAAGTAGTTACAATTTCTCTCAACGTTAAAGTCAAAAATTATTCACAATATCCAGTGCGCAATGTGAGGGTTGCAGCCCACGGACATTTTTGGATTGGCGGGTATAAGGGAACTACTTCAATTGATGACGATAAGAGCTTTTTAGATTATTTCCTTTCGGAAAGCACCAATTTTGGGGGCCAATCTGTTTTTCCTCAGGACGAGATTGTGATTTTGACGCACGCCTCACTGATGGACCCAGATGGTCTCTTAATACAAAATCCTCTTTGCACCGTAACGATTATGGCACGCTACGAGCACAGCGCTGGTGTCGGGGAAACGATAAGCAGTTTCCTGATGTTCTTGCCAAAGCAGGGACCTAAACTCCCTAAGGCCGACATAGCTGAGGGTTGGGTAAAGCCCAACGTGGTTCTGACACCGATGCCAAACGGAACAACTGCCGCTTAAGCTTCAATTGATGACACCTGTCATCACGGCGGCGACTTTTAACAGCATCATTGCGTACCTGCTTCATAATTCTCCGACAACGCACCACCTTTGCTCCCCGCAAAACATCCCCAAAGCAAAGCGGTTGCGGCGCTAACCGGCTCCCACTAGGGGTCTCACCATGACCGAAAAAGACCTGACCGACCGCAAGTTCTACCGCGCTGGCGAGGAGACTCGCTTTGCCGAGGGTGGCCCCGAGCGCACGCCGCAGACCGTCCACCCGGCTTACAAGCTCGCTTTCCGCGACACCGATTTCCTGCTGCGCGATGAGCTGCGCCCGGTGCGGTTTCAGCTGGAATTGCTCAAGCCCGAAATGCTGCTCGATGAAGCCCGCGTCGGCTCGACGCTGGTGATGTATGGCTCGGCGCGCATTCCCTCGCCCAAGGAGGCTGAGGCGAAGCTGGAGGCGGCCAAGGGCGGCAGCGAATATGAGCAGAAGGTCGCCCAGCGGCTGGCGGACAAGGCGAAGTATTATGACGAGGCCTATCGCCTCGCCCGGCTGGTCAGCGAAAAGGGGATCATCGAGAATGGTGAGCGCCAGTTCGTCATCACCACCGGCGGCGGGCCTTCGATCATGGAGGCGGGCAATCGCGGGGCTTCGGACGCGGGGAGCGAATCGATCGGGCTCAACATCGTGCTCCCGCACGAACAGGCACCGAACCCCTATGTGACGCCTTACCTCAGCTTCCAGTTCCACTATTTCGCGCTGCGCAAGATGCACTTCCTGCTGCGCGCCCGCGCGGTGGCGGTGTTCCCCGGCGGGTTCGGGACGTTTGATGAATTCTTCGAGCTCATCACCCTCATTCAGACCGGCAAGATGAAGCCGATCCCGATCATCCTGTTCGGCAAGGAGTTCTGGACCCGCGTGGTGGATTTCGAGGCGCTGGCCGAGGAAGGCGTGATCTCGAAGAGCGATCTCGACCTGTTCCAGTGGTGCGAAACCGCCGAGGAAGCCTGGGCCTGCATATGCGCTTTCTATGAGCTCCCCCGCACCTGACGCAGCGGTGATCCGCACACCCCGGCTGGTGCTGCGCCGGGTGCGGCCTGCCGACGACTTTGCCGGGATGCACGCGGTCCTCTCGAACGCGCAGGCGATGGCCTATTGGGCGACGCCTCCGCACGACAGCGAGGACCAGACCCGCGCCTGGCTTGCGGCGATGGCGCAGACTACCCCGGACGAGGGCGATGATTTCATCATCGAATTTGAGGGGCGCGCTGTGGGCAAGGCGGGGTTCTACCGCTTCCCCGATATCGGCTACATCCTCGATCCCGCCTTGTGGGGGCAGGGGCTGGTGTCCGAGGCGCTGACGCCGATCATCGCGCGGGCCTTTGCCCTGCATGGGCTGGAGCGCATCACCGCCGATGTCGATCCGCGCAACACGGCTTCGATACGGCTGCTGGAAAAACTGGGCTTTGCCGAAAGCAACCGGGCCGCAAAGACCTGGCTGATTGCGGGGGAATGGTGCGACAGCGTCTATTTTGCGCTGACAGCTCAGGACTGGAGCGCACGCACCGCCTGATGCCCCAGCGGGCCATTGCCCGCGCCGAAACCGGGGGCGGCTTCGATCGCGCGCAGCACGAATTGGCGGCCCAGCCTGACAGCGTGCTCCAGCGGCTGGCCGTGACCAAGCAGCGTCGCGATTGCTGACGAGAGCGTGCAGCCGGTCCCATGGGTGTGGGGCGTGTCGATCCGCGCATGATCGAACTGGACCGCGCGCCCGCCATGCGCGGCGGTGGCGGGGATATAGAGCACGTCGATGATCCGCGCGTCCTCGGTATGCCCACCCTTGGCCAGCACGGCGGCACCTGTGGCTTCGGCGAGTTCCTCGGCGGCGGCGACCATCTGCTCGCTGGTGGCAAGGCTGCGGCCCACCAGATGGCCGAGCTCGGGCAGGTTGGGGGTGATCAGGCCCGCGAGCGGGAACAGCGTCTCGCGCAGCGCTGCAATCGCAGCCGGATCGATCAGCGCCGCGCCCGAAGTCGCGATCATCACCGGATCGAGCACGATCGGCACCGGTACATCCTCCAGCGCGCGGGCGACATGGGTGATGATGTCGGCATCATGCAGCATCCCGATCTTGATCGCATCGACGCCGATATCGCTGAGGCAGGAGGCGATCTGCTCGCCCACCATATCGCCCGCCATCGGCGCAATCGCCTGAACGCCGACGCTGTTCTGCGCGGTGACTGCCGTTATCGCAGTCATCGCATAGCCGCCGAGCATGGTGATGGTCTTGATATCAGCCTGAATGCCCGCCCCGCCGGAGGAGTCCGACCCGGCGATGGCGAGGATGCGAGGGGGTGTGCGGGTGGTCATGCTGGGCGCCATAGCAAGCCTGCGCGGGAGCGGGGATTGTTTTTGCTGGATGGAGACGCGGGGAGAGGTGGTCTTCTGATCGTCCGTCACCCCAGCGAAAGCTGGGGCCAAGGGCCCTAAGGTGTAGCGCTTGCCGCTCTAGGTCCCAGCTTTCGCTGGGATGACGGAGAGCGGTTTCCGGGTTGTTTCCCGAATGCTCGCTTCTCGCACAAATTTGTGCACAGCCGCCGTGCGGATCGTCCGCGCCGCTTAGCCCTTAAACTTGCGCTCCGTCGATGGCGGGTATTTGGCGTGGAGCGCCTTGGCCCGCGTCGGCCGGTCCATCAGCTCGCCGCCGCAATTGGGGCAGCGGTCATCGAGGTCTTCGGCGCATTCGGCGCAGAAGGTGCATTCGAACGAGCAGATGAAGGCCCCCGGCGCCTCAGCGGGCAGGCCTGCGCCGCACATCTCGCAATCGGGTCGCATTTCCAGCATGGGCATCACTTCCTTCCCGTTCGCCCTGAGCTTGTCGAAGGGCTGCTTTTCTTTTTGGACCGCGAGCTAGAAGAAGGACAGTGCTTCGACAAGCTCAGCACGAACGGACTTGGACTTTACACCGCCGCGCGCACGGCTTCGCAGATGGTGTCGACCACCGCTTCAACCTGCCCGCGATCATCGCCTTCGGCCATGACGCGGATCACCGGCTCGGTGCCCGAAGGACGGATCACGAGGCGGCCCTTGCCTGCCAAGGCCGCCTCGGCCTGGGCGATGACCGCCTGCACCTGCGCGTTATCGAGCGGCTTGCCGCCCTCGTAGCGCACGTTCTTGAGCAATTGCGGCACCGGATCAAACACGTGCAGCACCTCGCTCGCGGGCTTGCCGCTGCGCACCAGGCTCGCCAGCACCCGCAGCGCCGCCACGGTGCCATCGCCGGTGGTGGCGTGATCGAGCAGGATCATATGGCCCGATTGCTCACCGCCGACATTGTAGCCGCCCGCCTTCATCGCTTCGAGCACATAGCGGTCGCCCACCTTGGCGCGCACCAGATCGAGGCCGCGCCCGGCGAGATAGCGTTCGAGCCCGAGATTGCTCATCACCGTCGCGACGATCCCGCCGCCGCGCAGCAGGCCCTTGTCCTCCATCCGCCCGGCGATCAGCGCCATGATCTGGTCGCCATCGACGGCGCGGCCTTTCTCGTCGACCACGATCAGCCGATCCGCATCGCCATCCAAGGCGATGCCAATATCCGCGCCTTCCTCGACCACCTTGGCTTGCAGCGCGGTAATGGCGGTGGAGCCGACGCCGTCGTTGATATTCGTGCCATTGGGCGTAACGCCGAGCGTCACCACCTCCGCCCCCAGCTCCCAGATTGCGGAAGGGGCAACATGATAGGCTGCGCCGTTGGCGCAATCGACCACCACCTTCAATCCATCGAAGCTGATGTCCGAAGCGACCGATTGCTTGACCGCGTGGATATAGCGCCCCCGCGCATCCTCGATCCGGCGCGCGCGGCCGATCATTTCGGCGGGGGCGAGCGGGATGTCGGTTTCCATCAAGCGCTCGATCTCGCTCTCGGCCTCATCGGACAGCTTGAACCCATCGGGGCCGAACAGCTTGATGCCGTTATCGGCGTACAGATTGTGGCTGGCCGAGATCATCACGCCAAGGTCCGCGCGCATCTCGCGGGTGAGGAGCGCGATGGCGGGGGTGGGAAGGGGGCCGGTCATGATCACGTCGATCCCGACGCTGGTGAAGCCCGCCACCAGCGCGCTTTCCATCATGTAGCCCGAAAGCCGCGTGTCCTTGCCGATCACCACCCGGTGGCGGTGCCCCCCGCGCACGAAGTGGCGGCCCGCGGCCTGCCCGACCTTCATGGCGGTGGCGGCGGTCATTGCGCCGGTATTGGTGCGGCCCCGGATCCCGTCGGTGCCGAACAGCTTGCGTGTCATCTTTGCGCCTTTGCCCCCTCACACGATTGTCTCGCGCTTCTGGCGCGGTTATCGCACAAAGGGAAGGGCGAGGCGCCCGTTTAAGGCCCCCCAACTAAGGATTGTGCATTGCTGGAAAGTGAAAAGGCTGCGTCCGGCAGCGGAAAGTTCGCGCTGGTTTCGATCCGCCTGCCGGTGGTGCTGACCTTCGCCGCGCTGGTGGGCGGTCTGGTGGCGGGGATTGCTGGCGCAATGCTGGGCGCGCCTGCCGGCTTGAGCGATATTGCAGGGCTGATTGGCGGGTTGTGGCTGCGCGCCTTGCAGATGACGATTATCCCGCTGGTGGCGGCGCTGCTGGTGCTGGGGCTGGTGCAGATGATTCTCGCCGCGCGGGTCGGGCGGGTGGCGCGGCGGATGCTGGCGATCCTGGTCGCGGCGCAGCTGGCGGGCGGGACTTTTGCCACCTTCGCCATGCCCGCCTTGCTGCGTGCCTTCCCGGTGCCTGCCGGAGCCGAGGCCTTCCTCGCCCAGACCCCGGCGCAGGTGGGCGAGGTGCCCAAGGTGCTCGATTTCCTCGCCTCACTGGTCTCCCCCAACATCATCGCTGCCGCTGCGGAAACCGCGATGCTGCCGCTGACGCTGTTCTTCGTGATGTTCGCGGTCGCGATTACGCGTCTGCCGGAAGATCAGGGCGAACGGCTGATGGGGTTCTTTCATGCGCTCGGTAATGCGATGCTGCTGATCATCGGCTGGGTGCTGAGCGCCGCGCCAGTGGGGGTGTTCGCGCTCGCCTACGGCGTGGGCGTGCAGAGCGGTGGCGGGGCGTTTGCGGCGCTGGGGCATTATGTGATCACTGTCACCTGCATGGGCGTGTTCGTGCTGCTGCTCGCCTACACCATCGCGGTGCTGGGCGGACGCGTCCCGCTTGGGCGCTTTGCCCGCGCGATGCTGCCCGCGCAGGCGGTGGCGCTCTCGACGCAGAGCTCGCTCGCCAGCCTGCCCGCGATGCTCGACAGCGCCGGGCGGCTCGGCTTGCGCGCTTCGACCGCCGAGTTCGTTCTGCCGCTTGCGGTGGTGGTGTTCCGGGCGACCAGCGCGGCGATGAACCTCGCGGTGGTCTATTACGTCGCCGCGCTCGCCGGGGTTGAAGTGCCGCTGACCGTCGCCTTGGCGGGCATCCTGATCGCCAGCGTGATCAGCCTCAGCGCGGTCAGCCTGCCCGGATCGATCAGCTTTGTCGTGTCCATCGGCCCCATCGCACTTGCGATGGGCGTGCCGGTTGAGCCGCTGGCGCTGCTGGTCGCGGTCGAGATGTTGCCCGATCTGATGCGTACCTTGGGCAATGTCACCATGAACGTCGCGGTGACGAGCGCGGTTGACCGCGCGGCTGAGCCTGCTGGAGAGGCAGCTCAGGCTGCCGCGACTTGAAGCTGCAACCCTTCGCCCTCATTTGCGTTACCGCTACGAGACCCGTTTCAACCCTGCCTTTGGAGGACACCCATGGCTTTCGCACTTGCCCCGCTTCCCTATCCCGCTGACGCGCTTGATCCGGCGATTT
This sequence comes from Erythrobacteraceae bacterium CCH12-C2, assembly GCA_001556995.1. Taxonomy (GTDB): domain Bacteria; phylum Pseudomonadota; class Alphaproteobacteria; order Sphingomonadales; family Sphingomonadaceae; genus Erythrobacter. The sequence goes on along the minus strand of LSKF01000050.1, from coordinate 41,598 downwards.
CGGCCGAGACGCTGTCGTTCCACCATGGCAAGCATCACCAGACCTATGTCGACAAAATGAACGCCGCGATCGAAGGCACGGCCCACGCTGATGCGTCGCTCGAAGCAATCATCGCCGCCTCGCGCGGGACCAATCAGGGCCTTTTCAACAACTCCGCCCAGACCTGGAACCACGCGTTCTACTGGCACTCGATGGCGCCTGCCACGACCGCGCCTTCGGATGAGCTGGTCGCCAAGATCAACGACGCCTTCGGCTCGGTCGATGCGCTGAAGCAGCAGCTCAAGGACCGCGGCGTGGGCCACTTCGCCAGCGGATGGGTTTGGCTGGCCGAGAAGGACGGCAAGCTCAGCATCGAGGAAACTCACGATGCCGACACGCTGGCCGACAGCGATTTCAACCCGCTGCTGGTGCTCGACGTGTGGGAGCACGCCTATTACCTCGATCACCAGAACAAGCGCCCGGCCTATCTGGACGCGGTGGTCGAGAACAAGCTCAACTGGGCCTTCGCCAGCGAGAACCTCGCGCGTGGGACGGTGTGGACTTACGCCTGATTTTTTCAGGATTTGATTGAGAGAGGCCCGGGGCAGCGATGCTCTGGGCCTTTTTTGCGTTCCGAGGGTTCAGCGCCAATTCAGCGCGGGCATCGCAATCGGCCCGACCATGCAAATGGTGGGTGCAATCCGAACTGGCAGGGCGGTGTGCGGCGCTGGGCTGGCGCTTGCGATGCTGTGGGAAACGGGGGCCAGGGCCGAAGAGACCGCGCTGGCGGCGGACCTCACGCATAATCTCCCCGCGCTGGCCGATGCCGACACGGCCCTCAGGGCCGCCCGCCCGACGTTGATCGATTGCGAGACCGGTTGCATCATCCCCGCTGAAGCGGCCGCAATGGCCTTAGCTGCCGGAGAGGGCCAGTCCCGGCCCGGGCGCTTCCTGCTCGATATTCGCGGCGGCGGGCAAAGCCTTCAAGGCGCGCTGGGCGAGTTGCTGTTCGTCAATTCGCAGGTCGATTACGCCACCTTCGGCACGCTCACCATCGCCTTCGACCGGACGGTTCTCGATGGGCTGTTGCGTCGGGCAAGCGTGTGCGGCGCAAGCGATGTGATCGACGGGCAAATAACGGTCAAGGCCTGCCGTGTCGGAAGCGAGACCGATCTCAACATGTTCAACATGATGGAGCGGCTCAATGGACGCCGGATCGTCGTTGACGGCGAAGTACGCTTGCAATGGATCGACTGGTATAGGGGCGCGGTTCGCCCGGTGCCAGGGCGGCCTGGCGAAGTCGAGGTGGGCTACTATCAGGTCTGGGTGCACGTCACTGATGCAGCACAGGTGACCTTCGTCCACGAGGATTGATCATAGCCTTGACGGCGAATCAGGGGCGGCTGCTGACTCCATTGCCCGCCGCAACCTCGTCCAGCTCTTCAAGGATCGCGCGGTGCGCCACGGCATCATCGCTGGCGCGGCGCGGGATCGCGCCGCTGGCGAGCATCTCGGTGAGCGCAGCGCGCGCGCGGCCCACGCGGCTCTTGATCGTGCCGACCGCGCAGCCGCAGATCGCCGCAGCCTCTTCATAGGAAAACCCGCCCGCGCCCACGAGCAACAATGCCTCGCGCCGTTCCGCCGGAAGCGTCAGCAGCGCGCGGTGGAGGTCGCTGAGATGGATCGGCTCTTCCTGCCCCGCAGGCGCGGTGAGGATGCGTTCGGCCACGCCTTCGTCATACTCGCCGCGAAAGCGGTTGCGCCGCATATCGGTGAGATAGGCGTTGCGCAAAATCACAAAGGTCCAGGCGCGCATCGAGGTGCCCGGTTCGAACCGGTCCTGCGCCGCCCACGCCTTGAGCAGCGTTTCCTGCACCAGATCATCGGCGAGATCGGGCCGCCCGCACAGTCCGCGCGCAAAGGCGCGCAGATGCGGGACGACGGCGGTCAGTTGGCGCTTGAAATCGGCCTTGTGGTTGGCCGAGAGCGTGTCCCCGGGCTGGGCGTCATCGCTCACGGACGCGAATTCCCGCCGCCCGAAGCTGGCGGAGAGGCACCATTATCATTGCCGGCGGAGGCGCTGTCATGCCCCGCGGCCGGATCGGCCTGATCAAGCCGGTCGAGCAGGTCGCGGAAATTGTCGGGCAGGTCTTCCTCGACCACCGAATCGTAAAGCTGCTTCAGCCCGTCGGCCCATTCGGGCTCACGGCGCTGCGCGGCATTGCTGCCCCTGCTTGTGCCGCCGCTGTGGCCACTGCCGCCCTGTTCCTGATTCGAGGCCATGCCGCTCTTGATTTCGTCCTTGATCCCATTGCCCCGTTTCCCTGCTGGAAACAATGCCGCCGTCATGAGGTAATCGGGCCAGAACGCTCTGACTGATACCCTTGCGCAAGCGGGTTTGGACGATTGGGGAACGATGCGCTACCTGTTTGGTTCCGCCGCAAGGCACGACACAGGCAGGACTCATCACCATCGAGCGGATTGCCCTCCACCCGGACATTGAACCGGTCAGCGCGCCGCCGCCGCCATCGGGACGGGCGCGGCGGTGGCTGGTGCTCTATCCGCGCACGATCCCGCTGGTGATCTTCATCGCGATTGCCGCGATCACCGCGCTCAGCGTTTTCGCCATCGAGAGCAATGCCCGCGCCCGCGAACGCGCGCAGATGCGCGAATATGCGCAGAGCGTGGCGGCCGCGCTCGATCGCAGCAGCAGCGCGTTCTCGTCGTATCTCAGGGCCGGAGCCGCGCTGTTTTCGAGCCTTGATGAAGTGCAGCCCGCGACGTTCGAGAATTTCGTCGCGGCGCTCAAGCTCAATTCCGAATATTCGGGTGCGGAGGGGATCGGCTGGATCCCGGTTCTGGAGGCGCGCGATCTGCCCGCTTTCATCGCCCGCGAACGGGTGCGTCAGCCGGAATTTCCGGATATTTTCCCGCGTCCCGTTGAGGGGACCGGACGGATCGCACCGGTGGTGATGTTCGCGCCGCAATCGTCACGCAATCAGCGCGCGCTGGGCTATGACATGTATTCCGATCCGGCCCGCGCCGCGGCCATGGCCGAGGCCGAGTTGACGCTGCGCCCTGCGGCGTCGGGCCGGATCATGCTGGAACAGGACACGTCCAGCCGCGCGCCGGCCTTTGCGATTTACATGCCGGTGTTCCGGCTCAGCGCAGGCAATGATCGGCAGCTCGCCGGGTTCGTCTACACGCCGTTCCGCGCGCGCGCCTTTCTGGAAGCCGCGATTGACCGGGGCGGTGAGGCCGATTTCGGCGTGCGGCTTTATGACGGTGAGGCGAGCACGGGGCACCTGCTGGTCGCCGATTCCATCAGCATAGCCGCAAGCGAGACGGTTGAGCAGGAAGTGACCATCGCTGACCGCAAATTGCTGCTGGTCGTTGAGAGTGCCAATGCCCAGGTGCTCGCGCCGCTTTCGATGGTGACACTGCTTTTCGGGCTGGCGCTGGCGAGCCTGCTGATGCTGCTGGCACGGCTCCTGACCCAGCAGGCTTACGAGGATCAGGCGCGGCTCGCTTTCTTTGAAGAACAGCATTCGATCCGCAATTCCTTGACCCGCGAGCTTAATCACCGGGTCAAGAACACGCTCGCCAATGTGCTCTCGATCCTCTCGTTGACCCGGCGGCGAGCGAGCGGGCTGGATGATTTCGCCGACAGCCTTGAAGGCCGCATCCGGGCGCTGTCGGCAACGCACGACCTGCTCACCGTGACCGATTGGGGCACCACTCCGATCCGCGCGGTGATCGAGGCGGAGCTCCAGCATTTCCGCATCGCGCTGGGCGATGCGATCCTGCTCGATGGGCCGGAGCTGGAACTCGCGCCCAATGACGCGCTGTCGTTTGGCCTTGCGGTGCATGAGCTCGCCACCAATGCGGCCAAGTACGGCGCGCTGAGCGTGGCGGGTGGGCAGGTGACGATCCGCTGGCGCATGGCCGACGAGCCATCAGGCCCGACCGACTGGGCCGAAGTCGAATGGCAGGAAACCGGCGGCCCCCCCGTGCCGGAGGTACGCCGCCGCGGGTTCGGTACCGAGCTGATCGAAAAGGTGGTCGCGCATGAATTGCGCCAACCAGTGATTCTCGACTTCGCGGCTTCAGGGGTGCGCTGCGTACTGCGCGTGCCAATCCGTCAGCCGGGTGAATTCCGTATTCGTGCGGGGTAGAACGTCTCAGGATTTATAGCCCCACTTCCGTTCGTCCTGAGCTTGTCGAAGGACTGTTTTTCTTGCGGCTCGGACATTCCCCAAAGTGTAGGACGGCCCTTCGACAAGCTCAGGGCGAACGGGTTTTGAAGCTAACCCAAAGGCCTTGTCGAACCGAAGAACAGCGCCTGGCTGATCGCAGCGCGCACCGTGGCTTCCTGGAACGGCTTGGTGATCAGATAGGTCGGCTCGGGCCGGTCGCCCGTCAGCAGGCGTTCGGGATAGGCGGTGATGAAGATCACCGGCATCGCCGCTGCGCTCAGGATGTCGTCCACCGCATCCAGCCCCGATGAACCATCGGCGAGCTGGATATCGGCAAGCACCAGCCCAGGGGTGGCGTCGGCCACGACGGCGCGGGCCTGTGTTCGCGTGGCCGCGGTGCCGCAGATGGTGTGGCCAAGGCCGCTGACAAGGTCTTCGAGCTGCATCGCGATCAGCGGTTCATCCTCGATGATCAGCACCGAAGTGGTCTGTTCGCGGTCGATCTCGGCAATGGCGTCGGCAACCAACTGCGTAATCTCGTCAGGCGTGCGATCGAGGATCATCGCCGCCTCGGCGGCCGAGAAATCCTCCAGCGTTGTCAGCAGCAGTGCTTGCCGGGCGGGCGGGGTAATCGAGCCGAGCCGCGCCTGCGCACCGGCTTCGTGTTCGCTGGTCGCCTCGCCTGCCGTGGCCAGACCATGCGCGGCGCTGGACCAGATCTTGCTGAACGCGCGGTAGAGCGGCACGCGTCCGCCCGCGAGGCTGGCCTTGAGGTCGGCATCCGCCAGCACCGCCTCAAGCATCTCGCGCACAAAGGCATCCCCGCTGACCTGCGACCCGGTCAGCGCGCGCGCATAGCGCCGCAAGAACGGCAAGTTGGCGGCGATCTGGCTTCCAAGCGACATGGGGTACTCCGCAGGGTGAGGGCGCGACTATCGCAAAGGATAACTGATTCGCAGCCATAGCGGTTCCCCACCATCCCGTCGCGCCTGCCGATCCCGGATCGCCCAGCGGCGGCGATGACTAAGGAAAAACACCATGACAAAAAAATTTTCGTGCCAGCGGGAACCGGAGAATTGGTGGCGCATTATCCCCCTGTCACCGCCGAGACCCCCCTCCCGTCCAAGCGGTGGTGACACGATCCCGAAAGGCCTCCGCTCTTCCCGAGTGGAGGCCTTTTTTGTTGGGTTACACGAGCCCGCATTGCAGGCCGCCGAAGGCGTTTCGATCAACCGAGAAGCCGTTCATAGATCGCATATTCGCGGTTGATCTTGCTCTGGATTGTGTCCGCAATCGCGACCATGCCCTGATTGTCTTCGAGAATCCAGCCGATCTCGCCGCGGGTTGATTCAAACTTGCTGTTGGCCTCGAGCCGGATCGCCTCGATCATCATGAAGGCCAGTTGGCTCGCCAGCCGTGAATTGTGGAGTTCCTTGAGCACCCCCATCAACGGCACCCGCATCCCCGCACCCTTGGGATGCTTCAACCAGCGCAGCATGTACAGCCAGCCAAACGGGAACAGCTTGCCTTTGATCTTGGTCAGCGCATCATTCACATCCGGGAAGGTCAGCATGAAGGCCACCGGACGGCCATCAACCTCGGCGATCATGTTGAGTTCTTCGTGAATGATCGGGCGCAGCTTCTTGCCCGCATAGGCAACTTCGGCCGGGGTGAAGGGCACAAAGCCCCAATTGTCCGACCAGGCATCGTTGAGGATCGCCAGAATGATCGCGACCTCCGCGTCCCAATCGGCCTTGCGCACCCGGCGCACATTGATCCGTCCGTTCTTGTGCCCCGATTGCACGATCCGCTGCACCAGCGGCGGGAAGGGGCGGCTGATGTCGAGGTCATAGGTGAAGAGCGTCTTGGCGCGGGTGTATCCCGCCGCCTCAATCCACCCGGCATAGTGGGCGGGGTGGTGGCCCATCATTACCATCGGCGCGTGATCCTGCCCGCGCACCAGCAGGCCGGGCTCCTCCCAGATCGAAAGCGAAATCGGCCCGAGCACCCGGGTCATACCTTGGCCGACGAGCCACGCCTCGGCGGCGGTCAGCAGCGCGCGGGCGACCGCTTCATCCTCGGCATCGAAATAACCGAAGAAGCCGGTGCCGGGTCCAAAGCCCTGATCAGCCGGCATGGCCAGCGCGAGTTCATCAATATGGGCTGAAATCCGCCCGACTGGCCTGCCCGCGGCTTTGGCGATGAACAGCTGGGCACGGGCGTGACCGAAGAAGGGGTTTTTCCCGGGGTCGACCAGTTCGAGCTGTTCGCTGCGGATCTGCGGCACGAAATGGGGCAGGCGGTCGGAAAAGGCGCGGCCCAGATCGACGAATGCCGCGCGGCCGCGCTTGTCGGTGACCGGTTCAATGCTTAACTCCGCTGCGTCCGCCACGCCTGCATCCTCGTAATTGCTATGGATCAAGGTGTCTGTGTCGTGCCCGCGCCATTGACGCAAGCCTATCGATCACACTCACCGACAAGACGCGTTTGGCTCAGACCCGGATTTCGAGTAGGGCGGCGCGCAAGAGTTTGCCAATTATGACCATGCACCAGACCATCACGCCTCAGCCTGCCGCCTCCAAGGCGACCCGCGTCCAGTTCATGGTCGAGGACGACAAGGCGATGCTGCGCGCCGCGCGCGATCTGACCAAGGGGCTCGGCGAAGCGAAGCCTGCGATCTATTGGACCGACATGCTGCTTTCGGCCGGCATCGGCTATGCCGGGATTGCGACCGCGATCCTGTCGGGCAATCTCGCGGTGCAGCTGGTTGCAGGGGTAGTCGCGGCGCTGGCGCTGTACCGCGCGGAAATGTTCATCCATGAACTGACCCATATCCACCGTGACGCGCTGCCAGGGTTCCGCACGGGGTGGAACCTGCTCGTCGGCATCCCGCTGCTGACGCCAAGCTTCATGTATGAGGGCGTGCACGTGATCCATCACAAGCGCACGCAATATGGCACGGTGGAAGACCCCGAATACCTGCCGCTGGCGCTGATGAAGCCGTGGAGCCTGCCGCTGTTTGTGCTGATTGCGATGCTGCTGCCGGTGGCGTTGATTGTGCGCTTTGGCGTGCTCTATCCGCTCGGGCTGGTGGTGCCGCCGCTGCGCACCTTTGTGTGGGAGCGGTTTTCCTCGCTCTCGATCAATCCCGAGTTCCGCCGCAAGGCCCCCGAAGGCGAGTTTGCGGGCCGGGTGCGTTGGCAGGAGGCGGGCGCGAGCCTGTGGGCCATGGCGCTGATTGCGAGCATCTTCGTGTTCGGCTGGCAGCCGCTGGCGACGGCGCTGGCGATCATGTCGCTTGCCGCGGTGCTCAATCAGCTGCGCACGCTGGTGGCGCACCTGTGGGAGAACGAGGGCGAGCCGATGACGGTGACCGCGCAGTTCCTCGACAGCGTGAACGTGCCCCCACCGGGGATCGCGGCGGAGATATGGGCGCCGGTGGGCCTGCGCTATCATGCGCTCCATCACCTGATGCCCTCGATGCCCTATCACGACCTGCCCGAAGCGCACCGCCGTCTGGCGCGGGAGCTGGGCACGGGTTCGACCTACGAAGGCGCAAACCATCCGGGGCTGCTGACGCTGGTGGGCCGGATCGCGAAGAGCACGATGGGGCGGCGGGCATAAGCCTCATTCCCGTTCGCCCTGAGCTTGTCGAAGGGCTGCTTTTCTTTCTGATCATGGCACATATTCAAAAGTGAAGTGCAGCCCTTCGACAAGCTCAGGGCGAACGGCATTTCCTAGTCCAGAAAACAGATCATCGCGCAGCGCCGGTCGGCGGGGAGGCCGTCGTCGACTTCGTTCGCCAATTCCCCTGCCAGCCGCAGATGCGCATCGAGCGCGGTGACTTCCTCGAACCCCAGCCGGGCGTAAAACGGGCCGTTCCATGGCAGATCGCGGAAGGTGGTGAGGGTCAGCGCCTTGAACCCGGTGTTGCGCGCATCAATCTGCGCCGCGCGCACCAGCCCTGCCCCGATCCCGCGCCGCCCGAAGCGAGGGTGGACGTTCATCTCCCAGATGTGCAGCTCTCGTTGAAAGGGTTCTGCGACCAGAAACCCCGCCATCGCCTCCCCGACATGGGCGACCAGACAGTGGCCCTTGCGGATAAGGCGCTGGAGATCGGCCACCTCCCACGTGTCGTCGGGATCGAAGCGCTCCAGCCCCGGATCATGCGTGAACATGTCTGCCGCCGCGCGCTCGATCGCAGGCATCGCCTCGGCATCAGCGGGCCGCGCGAGGCGGAGCGACCACTGGCCCTTCATTCCTCGGTCCGGATCAGAACCGTCTCGCCCAGCAGCAGGAACAGGACGAACGGCGCCCACGCGGCGAGGAGCGGGGGGTAGCCGCCGAAACTCCCCATCGCCAGCGCGGCGTTATCGACCACGAAATAGGCAAACCCCAGCGCCATCCCGATCACCGCACGCACGAACAACTGCCCCGAGCGCGCAAGGCCAAAGGCCGCGATCGAGCCCAGGAGCGGCATCAGCAGCGCCGAGAGCGGGCCTGACAGGCGGTGCCACCACTTGGCGCGCATTTCATCCGCATTGCGCCCCGCCGCTTCATAGGCGTCGATACTGGCCGACAATTCCCAGAAACTCTGCCCATCGGCATCAACCGATTGCAGCATGATCCGCGCAGGGGTGAGGCCTTCGCCCACCACCAGTTCTGGCAGGGTCTCGGTCGTCGCTCCGGCGATATCGAACCGGACCGGGCTTTCCAGCCGCCAACCGGGCGCAGCATAGGTCGCCTGCGGGGCCCTGATTTGCTGGCGGATGATCCCTCCGGCGCCGCGTTCGTACCAGGTCACGCCGCGCAGCACGATGTCCTCGCCCGATCCGCTCAAGGTTGCGGCGGACAGAATGTTGGCCCCATCGGTCAGGTAGATATTGGAGCGCACGTCCCCGCCCAAGCTGTCGCTCTGATCTGGAACCGGGCCATACTCAGCCGCCTCCCACACCTTGAGCGCGGCATTGGCGCGGGTCACCAACCGTTCGTTGAAACCAAAGCTGACGAGCGACACCAGCGCCGCCGTCAGCAGCAGCGGCGAGAGCACCTGATGCGCGCTGAGGCCCGCCGCCTTCATCGCCACCACTTCGCTGTTCTGGTTCAGCGTCACCAGCGTGATCAGCGTCGCCAGCAGCACCGAATAGGGCAGGAAACGGCTCACGAGCTGCGGCAGGCGTAGGCCGGCATAGCGCAGGATTTCGGCCTGCCCATTGCCCTCGGCCGCGAGAATCTTGCCCGTCGCCGACAGCAGATCGAGCGCCAGCAGCACCAGCACCAGCATCACCAGCACCGCCAGAATGCGGGCGACGAACATCTTCGCCAGATACAGCGTCAGCGTGCGCGACGGGAAGAAATCGAGCTGCATTGCGGCCTATTCCGCCGGGGTCGCTTCAGGCAGCGCGGCATAGGCGTGCGGGCGATCGCGGCGTCCGGCAAAGAGCTTGCCGACCCGCTTTGACAGCTTGGCAAAGGCGGCCTCCAGCGCCCCGATGGCCTGACCGCCGGGCACGAAGGCGACGCGGTAATACATCCACAGGATCAGCCCGGCGAACAGCACGAATGGCACCCACAAGGCCAGCACCGGATCAAGCCGGCCGAGCGCCGCCACATCCTCGCCGTACTGGTTCACCTTGTGATAGGCGACCACCATCACGATCGACACGAACACGCCGAGCGCACTGGTCGACCGCTTGGGCGGGATCGCCAGCGCCACCGCCAGCAGCGGCATCAGAAACATCATGACGATCTCGACCAGCCGGAAGTTGAAGCTGGCGACACTGGCCGCGCGTTCATCACGCGGGCTTTCCTTGCTCCAGCCGATCTTGAGCAGTTCGGGGAGGATATATTCGCGCGTCTCGTTGCCGCGGGAGCGGAATTTTTCCATCGCGGGAAGGTCGATCGGCAGATCATGGCGGCTGAAGCTGAGCACGCGCGGGGTCTGTCCGCCGCCCTTCTTCATTCCTGTGTCCTGAATGATCGTGCCTTCGGTAAGGTGCAAGATGATCGTGTCCGGGTTGTCGCGCGTGGCCATGAAGACGCCTTCGCGCGCGCTGATTGAAAGCACCTGCCCCTTGTCGTTGGCGACGCGGGCGAAGATGCCGATCAGGCGGCGGCCGTCATCCTCGCTTGCCTCGATGCGCAGCGCCATGCGGTCCGCCAGCGTGGTGAACTCCCCGACCTTGATCGAGGCCCCCAGCGCGCCCGAGCGCAGTTCATATTGCAGCTGTTCGTAGTAATAGCGGCTGACCGGCTGGATATAGAACACCAGCGCGACATTGATTGCCACCAGCACCAGCGTGATCGCATAGGGCACCCGCAGCAGGCGGTTATACGACAGGCCCACCGCGCGCATGGTATCGAGTTCGGACGAGGTCGCGAGCTTGCGGAATGCCAAGAGCACGCCGAGCAACAGGCCGAGCGGGATCGCCAGGCTCGCATATTCGGGGATCAGCGCGCCCAGCATCTTGAACACCACCGCTACGGGTCCGCCTTCCACCGCGACGAAATCGAACAGGCGCAGCATCTTGTCGAGCATCAGCAGCGAGGCGGCGAGCGCGAACACGCCCAGCATCGGCACCACGACCATGCGCAGGATATAGCGATCAATGCTGGGGATCAGTTGCGGCACGTGGCGTCTTTTTTCCGTCGGCGTTGCGCTTCGCCCTAGCGTGCAATGGCGCGCGCGTCATGTCCCCAATTTTGGTGAAAGGAGCTGGGCTACCAGAACTGGCTGCCGGGGATGCCCTTGAACGGCCCGGCCTCGCGCGACGTGATCCAGCCGCCATAGAACCCGCCCGGCTGCGGGCTAACCTGTTCGCCGTCCACCAGCACCTGATCGAAAGGCGCGGCGTAAAAGGCGATGGATCCGCGGATGCCGGCGAAAGTGGGGGTGAGGTTGGCATAGGACCAGCCGGCCCCGACCATTCGTTCGTTTCCGATCACGACGTCCCAATAACGCGCCTGCCCCTTCCATTCGCAGATCGAGCGTCCGGCATTGGGCGCAAGGTGCGCCATCGCGATGTCGGATTGTGGGATGTAATAGGTTGGCGGGTGCGAGGTTTCGAGCGTGCGCCAGGCGCTGCGTGTGTCCACGAGCTTGACCCCGCGATGGATGATCTGAATGCGCCGCGCGGTCGGCTCAGCGATCGGAGGGCGGGGATAATCCCACACGCTCTCCTGACCTGCCGCAACGGGATCGGGTTCGGGGTGATGGAACAAGCGGCTCACGCGGTCCGGCTCACGCTTTCCAGCTCATGGAGGCCAGGTCACGCTTTTTCGAGCGTGCATTGCAGCGGGTGCTGGTTCGCCTTGGCGAAATCCATCACCTGATTGACCTTGGTCTCGGCGACCTCATAGGTGAAGATCCCGCACACGCCGACCCCGCGCTGGTGCACATGCAGCATGACACGGGTGGCCTGTTCGAGGTCCATGCCGAAAAAGCGCTTGAGGACCAGCACCACGAATTCCATCGGGGTGTAATCATCGTTGAGCATCAGCACCTTGTACTGGCTCGGCTTCTTGGGCTTGGTGCGGGTCTTGGTGGCGATGCCGATCTGGCTGTCGCCGCCGCCGTCCTTGTCCTCGTCGGCTGCACGAACACGATCCGCGAGCGAGAGGCGCGGCTCGGCCAGAGCGGGCAGGGCAGGGATGGGCTGGATCGGCATGTGACCCTCATTATGGGATTCGCGCGGATAATCGCAAGCGGTTGCTAAGATTTGTTTGTGCCGCGCCCCGGCCTTCGATCGCCAAAGAAAAGGGCCGAGCAAGCAGCGCTTGCTCGGCCCGGCGCTTTTCAGCGCGCTTTCGTGAACCGGGATTGGGAGAGAGAGGAGAGGCCCGGTTCAGAAACGTGTCGGCTTAGGCAGCCTTCGAAACCTTCTCGACAGCAACGCTGACGCGGTTCGAGATCGGAGCGAAAGCTTCGTTGGTGAGCTTCACCCAGGCTTCGGTGCGCTTCGAGCCGTAGGAAACCAGCGCGTCGAAGTTGCGACGGGCGATTTCGGCCTGGAGCTGCATCAGCTCGGTCGGCGACTTCACGGCAGCGATCTTCTTGGCGTCTTCGGTGACGGTTTCGATCACGGTCTTGCCGGTTTCGATGTTGTCCTTGAGCAGTTCCTGCGCGCCGGTGACGAAGATCTTGCCGCTTTCGACGACAGCTTCGACATTCGCCTTGGTGAACTCGGTCGCTTCCGAGGTGAATTCGCCGGTCTTGGCGAAGGCGGTCTTGGCGCGGGTCTGAACGTCGGCGAGGACGTCCTTGGCGGTCGAGGTGATGTCGATGTTCTTGGCAGTGGTCATGATGGTATCCTTGAGCTTGGTGACGGGGTTGGTGGTGGCAGTGGCGGCAGACTTGGCAGTCGCCTTCTTGGCCAGCACCGGCACCTTCGCAGGGGTCTTGCTGGCAGGGGTCTTCTTCACCGGCTTGGCGGCGGCTTTCTTCACGGTCTTCTTGACCGGCACAGCCTTCTTGGCGGCGACGGGCGCCTTCTTCGGCGCGGCGACCTTCTTCACGGCCTTGGGGGCCGGAGCAGCCTTCACCGGAGCAGCCGCGGGCGCAGCTTCAGCCTTGGGAGCTTCGACGATCTTGGCGGCGGCTTCGGCATAGGCCTTTTCCGCGGCAGCATCGATCTTGGCGACCGGGGCCGGGGTGGTTGCAGGCTTGTTCTCAACTTCGGACATGATGACCTCGCTTCATGTTGCACTGCACAAAATAGGCAATGCGGCAGCGGAGTCAAGTGTTTTTGTGCAGTGCACAATTATGTTGGAATATACAGGAAATCAGGGACTTGATGCTGCGGCTGGCATGTACTTGCTAAACGAAAGGCCGATCAGCGGGTCTTCACATAGCGGCCCGGTGCATCCTCGATCACTGTGTCGCCTTTGCCCCCGGGGACGCGCTTGCCGCTCGCGGGAACGCGGGTGTCGGACTGGCGGTGGAGCCATTCCAGCCAGTGCGGCCACCAGCTGCCGGGATGCTCGGTCGCGCTCTCGACAAAGGCCTTGAGCGACGGCGCGGCGCTATCCCCCACCCAGTATTGATATTTGCCCGCCGACGGCGGATTGACGACGCCCGCGATATGGCCGGAGCCAGCCAGCAGGAACTCCATCGGCCCCTTGAAATGCCGGGTGATGCGCCACACGCTTTCGGCTGGCGCAATGTGATCCTCACGCCCCGCCTGCACAAAGCTGGGGGTAGTGACCTGCGTGAGATCGATCGGGGTGCCATCGGCCTGCAGCGCATCGGGCACCACCAGCCGGTTGTCGCGGTAGAGATCGCGCAAGTAATCATTGTGCCAGCGGGCGGGCAGATTGGTGACATCGCCGTTCCAGTGGAGCAGGTCGAAAGCCGGGTAATCCTCACCCAGCAGGTAATTGTTGACGACATAGTTCCAAATGAGATCGCGGCCCCGCAGCGCATTGAAGGCAGCCGCCAGATAGCGCCCGTCGAGGTAGCCTTGCTGCGATGACAATTGCCCGATCATCTCAAGCTGGCTGTCATCGATGAAGTTCTTGAGATCCCCTGCCCGCTCGAAATCGACCTGTGCGGTGAAGAAGGTGGCGGACTTGACCTTGTCCGCCTCCCCCCGCCGCGCGAGGATCGCCAAAGTCGCAGCCAAAGTGGTCCCCGCGACGCAGTAGCCGATGGTGTGGACCTGCGGCACATCAAGCCGCGCGCGGATATGGTCGATCGCATCCATCTGGGCGCGGATGTAATCATCCCACACGACCTCGCCCATGGTTGCGTCGGCCGATTTCCAGCTGACCACGAACACGCTGATGCCCTGATCGACCGCCCATTTGATGAAGCTTTTCTTGGGCGTCAGATCGAGGATGTAGAAGCGGTTGATCCACGGCGGGAAGATCACCAGCGGCACCTCCAGCACCTGCTCGGTAGTGGGGGTGTACTGGATCAGCTGATAAAGCGGGGTTTCACGCACCACCTTGCCCGGCGTCGCGGCGAGGTTTTCGCCCAGACGAAAGGCATTGGGGTCGGTATGGGTCAACTGCCCGCGCTTCATGTCGTTGATGAGGTGCTGCATCCCGCGCACCAGATTGGCGCCTTTGGTTTCGATGGTGCGCTTCATCACCACCGGATTGAGCGCGAGGAAATTGTCCGGGCTCATCGCCTCGGCGAGCGCGGTGACCGCGAATTCGAGCTGCTGGCGCTTGGCTTTGTCGAGCCCGTCAATGCCCTTCACGGCCGAGCGGAAATATTCGGCCAGCATCAGATAGGTCTGGTGCAGCAGCAGGAAGGCCGGGTGCTCGCGCCATGCGGGGTCCGCAAAGCGCCGGTCATGCTTGGGCAGAGCGGCAGGGTCGGGCGCCTCGGTGATCGCGCCGCCCTTGGCAAAGCGCTCCACCATGCCCGACCACAATTGCATCTGGTCCTGCGCGAGCTTCGCCTGGGCTTCGAACAGGCCTTTGGGCATCTGCCCGATCATCGCCTGTGCAATCACCATCCACTGCGCGGGATCGAGCGGGTTGCTGCCCTGCATCGCCTTCGCCGCAGCAGCCTGCGCCTGATGTGAAGCAAAATCGAGCCACAGCTTCTGGAGCTCGGCGCTGGTGGCGGCCCATTCGGTCAGCTCGCCCGCATCCATGCCTTGCGGCATCAGCGATTCGATGCTCTTTCCGCCCAGCAAATCGCGCATCGCATCGCCCTGCATCGTGAAGAAAGCGGCGAGATTGTCTCCGGCTGCAGCCATCGGGTTTGTGTCGTCTGCCATTGCCTGAAGATCCCTTGCTCGAAGCGCTCTATAGCAGTGCCGCCAATCCACTCCAGCCGCAACTGCCGAAAACGCCTTCCCTCTCCCGCCCGTCTTGGCCTAGGAAGGCGGCGCGGGGGCTCCATTGGGCGCGCGCAAGACAAGGTGATGACGCACAATGAATGACCAGTTCTATCGCATGAAGCGGATGCCCCCGTATGTGATCGCGGAGGTCAATGCGATGCGTCATGCCGCACGGCTTGCGGGACAGGACATCATTGATCTTGGGATGGGCAACCCCGATCAGCCCCCACCGCAGCACGTCATCGACAAGCTATGCGAAGTCGCGGCCAAGCCTGATGCCCACGGCTATTCGCAGTCCAAGGGCATCCCCGGTCTGCGCCGCGCGCAGGCGGGATACTACGCGCGGCGGTTCGGGGTCGAGCTTGACCCGGAAACCGAGGTGGTGGTGACGATGGGTTCGAAGGAGGGGCTCGCCAGCCTCGCCACAGCGATCGTTGCGCCGGGGGATGTGGTGCTGGCACCCAACCCGTCCTACCCGATCCACACCTTCGGCTTCATCTTTGCCGGCGCCACGATCCGTTCGGTGCCGACCACGCCGGACGAGCATTACTGGGAATCGCTCGAACGGGCGATGAGCTTCACCGTCCCGCGCCCTTCTGTGCTGGTGGTGAGCTATCCGTCCAACCCCACTGCCGAGACCGTCGAGCTGCCGTTCTACGAACGGCTGGTGGCCTGGGCCAAGGAGAACCAAGTCTGGATCATCTCTGACCTCGCCTATTCCGAGCTGTATTTCGACGGCAAGCCCACACCTTCAATCATGCAGGTGCCGGGGGCAAAGGATGTAGCGATCGAGTTCACCTCGATGTCCAAGACCTATTCGATGGCCGGCTGGCGGATGGGCTTTGCGGTCGGCAACAAGCAGCTGATTGCGGCGCTCACCCGGGTGAAGTCCTATCTCGATTACGGTGCCTTTACCCCAGTGCAGGCAGCGGCCTGTGCGGCATTGAACGGACCGCAGGACATTATTGAGACTAACCGCGAACTTTATCACAAGCGCCGCGACGTGCTGGTCGAAGCCTTTGGCCGCGCCGGATGGGACATCCCCCCGCCGCCGGCCTCGATGTTCGCCTGGGCCCCACTGCCCCCAGCGCTGAAATCCATGGGCAGTCTCGAATTCTCCAAGCAACTCCTGACCCAAGCGCATGTCGCGGTCGCACCGGGTGTAGGTTATGGCGAGAACGGCGAGGGCTACGTTCGTATCGCCATGGTCGAGAACGAGCAGCGGCTGAGGCAGGCCGCGCGCAACATCAAGCGCTACCTCCAATCGGTTGGGGTCAACAGTTCAGCCGCCTGATATTCATCAATGTCTGGACACCTTCCGATCCAGTAGGAAAATTTTCTGTCCCATTTGCGTTAGCTGCGGTTTAGTCTGACGTGGGAAGCTGGAGGATATGCAATGGTGCCCGGAGCCGCGCGGCGGCTGACCGACAGACAGCGCGCTGTGATGGAGCGTATTGATCGCCGTGTGCCGATCAAGGTCATCGCACAGGATCTCGGTGTATCCGAGACCCGGATCAATCAGCACATCCGTGCGCTCAAGTTGTTCTTTGACGCCGGCAGCCTAGGCGAGCTGGTCGAAAATTATCGCGCGACGCTCCCTGCGGAAGGCGGGCAAGTAGCGACACAAACCGGCACGGCGCCGGCCCCGGATGCAGATTTGCTCAAGCCCTTCAGTCAAACTGCATACATAATTTCTCAGATTAACCCGCCGATGAAATCCGAGGATGTGGAGGACCGGGCTGATCCGGGGCGCCTAATTCTCAGCGATGCGATGCCGCTTTTTGAGCAGGCACCATGGTTGAGATCAGGCGAGCCTCAGGTGGTCCCCGGAGTGCTCGATGGTGAGCATGCCGTGTTGCTGCGACTGGGGGCGATCGTGGGGATCGCAGCGGGCATCCTGGCTTCCGTGATCCTCGTGATCACCGCCGCCGTGACGCTCAGTACAGCAACGGAAGGCAAGGCAAACTACTCCGGGCAAACACAGGCTGTTACCGGGTGAGCACCGGTGACAATGGAGACCAATAATGGGTAATCGCATCGCTACCGACGCACACAACCTCAAGAAGCTGATCCGCGAAGCGGAAGCGCTCGCAGATGAATCGATCATCGCCATGGCCCGGCTGAAGCAGGCAATGCTCACCGCCCGCCAGAACCCGGAAGTCGAAGTCAACACCGGCCAGCGGGCGCTGGTGCGTTTGAGCGAAGCGGAAAGTCAGGCGCTTGCCATGTCGACCAGCCTGCTGCGCGTGCATGACGAGTTGAGCAAGGTCGCGCGGGTCCATGCCGGCCCTGATACCGGCACGCCGACCACGATCCCCCCGTCCGATCTTGCCCCCACGCCAGTTGAGCGGGAGCGGCAGCGGGCCTGATAGCGGATGAGCGACTGGCTCGAATTGTTCAATGCATACCGGGTCCCGGCTCAGCATTTCGCCAGCCTGCTGCTTGCCGCGGCAATCTGGCGCTGGGGCGGGAGCCCGGAGCGATGGCTGATCAGTATCTTTCTCGGTGCGATGGTGCTGCCAGTCTACCTCTTCAATTGGCTCGGGATCGGTTATGGTATTGAGGTCGGCCCCTATGCTCCGATCGTGACGATCCTGGATATGGGAGCGGCGATCCTGTTTATCGGCGTCGCGCTTCATGCGAACCGTATCTATCCACTCTGGATCGCCGGATTCCAACTGGTTGCCGTGGGTGGGCATCTGGTGCGATCGCTGATCGATAGTGTCTCGCCACTTGCTGTCGCGCTCCTCGTTATAGGTCCGTCCTATTGTCAGCTGCTGCTGCTGTTTGTGGGTTTCGCGGGGCATGTTCAGCGTGAGCGCCGTTTCGGCCAATACCGCGCATGGCGACCGACCGCGCCC
The DNA here is from genome assembly GCA_001556995.1 of Erythrobacteraceae bacterium CCH12-C2. Lineage (GTDB taxonomy): Bacteria > Pseudomonadota > Alphaproteobacteria > Sphingomonadales > Sphingomonadaceae > Erythrobacter. Next base: position 23,769 of record LSKF01000050.1, on the reverse strand, counting down.
CGACCGAAAGGGTTGCGTTTGTGAGCGCACGAAAATGCTAGAGTCGTCTCAGCGATTGGCCGGTGCAGGCACGCTGACGCACGCACTCGCCAGGAAGGGCGAAGGCGAGGCTGCGCAAGAGCAATACGCTGCTGCGATGATCGGCTATCTGCGCCGTTCCGTGCTGGCTCCGCCCCTGACCCGCGAACGCGGCCATGCCATCTTTGTTGATAGAGCTTGCGTTTGGTTGGGTGATGCGGCCTGCGGAATGGGTAGCGCTGATCAGCTTCAGTTGCGGATGCGGCTTTTGCTGGGTGAGGCCTTGCGACTTGATGCAGCTGGGATCATCCTCGCCCATAGCCATCCCTCGGGGATTTGCCGCCCGAGCCATGGTGACATCACTGCCACGCACCAGCTTGTGGTGGTCGCCCAAGCGCTGGATATCACGCTCGTCGATCATCTGATCTTCACCAGTGATGCCGTGTACTCGATGCGGGCAGGAGGTCTGCTGTGAACGCGCTGTCGATGGCCGATAGCTTTCGGTCGGGTGATCTGTCAGCGTCGCGGTTTCGTGAGGCAGGCGATGTTACGCTTGATCTTGCGCATCGCGACGGCCGGGTTGAGGACAAGTGGCTTGGGCTCCAACCGCCTGAATTCGCACTGTTGTGGCGCCTGGCCGAGAAGCCCGGTTGGCCGGTCAGCGATGGCGATTTGGTGGTCGCGATGGGATATTCCTCGCGTGAGGCAGGGCATAGATGGCTGGTGCGGTGCGCTGCCGAGGTGGAACGCAGGCTCAAGGGGCTGGACGTGGTGGGCCTTGTGGCGACGCATCCTGATGGCGGATGGGTTCTCACTTTGCCGAAGGGCGTGCCGTTGATGTGAGCGGATCGGACCTTGCTGGACTTGGGCGAGTAGATCGGTCAAATCTAGGCTCCATCTCATTGCCTTGGGGAGCCCGCGCCGCATGTCTGCCGTTGCCACAACCACTGCCACCGCCCATGATCGGGTCGTCATCACGCTCGGCGAAGATGGCGTGGCCGATGTGCGGCTCAATCGCCCCGACAAGATGAACGCGCTTGATCCCGAAATGTTCGCCGACATCATCGAGGCCGGCCGTATGCTCCAGCGCATGAAGGGCCTGCGGGTGGTGGTGCTCTCGGGCGAAGGGCGCGCCTTCTGCGCGGGGCTGGACCTTGCGAACTTCAGCCGTCCTTCGGCGCCTGACGAGCCTTTGATTACCGAGCGCACCTACGGCAATGCCAACAAGTTCCAGCAGGTCTCCGTGCAGTGGCGCAAGCTGCCGGTGCCGGTGATCGCCGCGCTGCACGGCGTATGCCTCGGCGGCGGGCTCGCGATCGCCAGCGGCGCGGACATCCGCATCGCCCATCCCGAAACCCGAATGTCGATCATGGAGATGAAATGGGGTCTGGTGCCCGACATGGGCGGGTACACGCTGTGGCGCGGGCTGGTGCGCGATGATGTGCTGCGGGAGCTCGTCTACACCAACCGCGAATTTTCCGGAGCCGAAGCCCAGACGCTGGGCCTTGCGACCTATGTCGATGCCAATCCGCACACCCGCGCGCTGGCCATCGCGCGGGACATCGCCAACCGCAACCCTCACGCGATCCGCGCGGCCAAGCGGTTGCACGCCGGGATGATCGAGCGCGAGACTGATGCGATCCTCTTGGAGGAAAGCATCGAACAGCACAGCATTATGCGCAGCCGCAATCAGGTCGAAGCAGTGATGGCCGCGATGGAGCGCCGCAAGCCCAATTTCGAGGATGTCTAAATCGGGCTAGCCAAACACCGCGACGCATTGCAGGCCGTCAAGCACCTGCCTGCCATCGGCGTCCCACATCCGCAGCCGTTCAGAGGAATAGCCCACGTCGGCGTGCTGGCTGGCGTTCTCGGCCAAGTACCACCCAACGGGTGACCGGCTTTCTGCGTCGAGCACATTGAACGACCAATTGACCGAGGAAACCGGGCCGAGCCGCTGCATCACCCGCATCGCGCCCGGTGGCATGACGTCGCCCATCAATACCAGTGTCGACACGCGATCGAGGTTGTGCGCTTCAGTCAGCCGTGCCCAGCGCCTGACTGTCGCACCGCGCGGCTCGCCCTTGCGTTGGCCATGGCGCAGCTCGAAATTGTTCTGGATGAAGCTTGGCATCGGTCCGCTGCTGACGACTTCATTCGCCTCGGGTGGCCCGGGCCATTGTTCGGGCGGCGCGGCGGGGTGAACGGCGTTCGCCTCGCGGCCCTCGCCAAACAGCCAGAACGCGCTCAGAGCGACCTTGCCGTCGCAGCGGATCTCGCTGCGCACCTGGGTCACATTGCGACCCTGCCGAATGATTTCGGCGGTAAGATCGATCTCCTCGCCGACAGGGGCGACAAAGGCGACTTGCCCAGCGCGCAGCGGCGGCAGGCCCGGAAAGGCGCGCACCGCCATAGTATAGGCCACCAGCGCCGAGGCGCCGCCATAGAGGGTGCGTCCCTGCATCCAGTCTTGCGCATGGGCAAGGCGCGCGGGACCGGGCTGGCCGGTAACAGGGTCGAGCAGGCTGGCAATCGTCATGCCCTATCCCATGCCGCGCGGCGCGAGCGAGGTCCAGACTGACGTTGCGTCAAGAGCGCCCACATTCTCGCCCACATTCTCGCATTGCCAAGCGCCCCCCGAATCGCTAGTGCGCGCGCTCTGTTCGGGGCCTTGCGTTCCGGATGGAGCGGCCCGATGGCGGAGTGGTTACGCAGAGGACTGCAAATCCTTGCACGCCGGTTCGATTCCGGCTCGGGCCTCCACCTTGAGCATTGCGCGCGCCGCCTGAGCGAATTAGGGCGGCACGCAGGGATGCCGCTTTAGCTCAGTCGGTAGAGCACATCATTCGTAATGATGGGGTCACGTGTTCGAGTCACGTAAGCGGCACCATTTCCCTGTTCCCTGACATCGCTGAAAGCTTGAAATTCCCCCATTTTTGCGGGATATATCGGCCCTCAACGGCGCTGGTTGTTTCTGCTGGTGCCCCCAAAATTCACATAATTTGGGGGCACTGGCGCACCACCTCCCTGTTCGCGAAAGTCCGCGAAAGGGATCTAAATCCCCGGAAATCTGCTAAAAATGAGGCTGGCTTACCCGCTGGCGCTTGCCAGTGTCCGCCGAAAATCGGCCCAAGTTGGGGGCCTGCGTGGGGGCCTATTGGAACCGCGCAAATCAAGAGGCCCCCAAATGGCACTCACGGACTCCGCACTGAAGGCGCTTACATGTCGAGCAGGCCATAGGGTTGTCCGGTCCCAGCTTGCAGCGCCTGATCCGCAGCGATGCGGGCCTTGTTTGCCGGATTGTCCCACGCGCGCTCGATGGCCTCGCCATAGGCCCACTCGTCGACAGGTGCGCCAACAAACGACTGATCATCGACGCTCCAGACCCGCTCCAGCCCAGGCCTTGCGGCAAGCTGCGCTGCGATCAATTCGGTCTCGCTTTTCCTTGTCAGATGCGCTTGCAGGTAGGCCACGAGTTCGATTGTCAGGCCCTGATCGACCCGCCGTTCGGCAGCAGGCAGACGGAACCATTGCACCGTTGCCGATGCCGGTTCTCCAGCGGCCAGGAACACCAGCGCGAGACGGCGTCGCTGCGCAGCTGACGGCGTTGCAGGCCAATCTGCCAGCATTCGCTCAGCCTCGGCATCGGCGGCTGTCACGTCGAGCCCGACAGCATTGCCGGCAGCGGCAGGGTCACAACAATAGGCTTCGGCCGCCTCCGCGTGCCGTTCGCCCTGACGACGCATGGCATCGCATTGGAGGGCGGATATGTTCTCGCTGGCAACCGCAGTTGGCCTCCATTTCTCAAGTCGCTGGAGGATTGGCTCAACCATGTCCGGCGTGAAGCTGTTCGGCAAGTTCGAGAGGTGGGGGGAACCGACCACGAGCACTTTATTGGGGCGACCGACGGGGCGATCCTCCAGCGCATCGGGCCGAAATAGTGGCTCATAGCTCTGGACGTTGACCATGCCCGAGCTAGCTGCTGTCACCGACAGAAGGACTGCGGCGAACCGTAAAATCATGCTCCTAACTTCACCGTATTGCTGAATTAATACCGATGGTAAGAAGTGGTCATTGACCCGGCCAGACGCCTTCAATTCCGACCATGATAGGCCCGACGGGTGAGCTTTCCGACAGCACGCAGAAGGCGCGCCTCTGCCAGCAGCACGTCGCTGCGGCTGCGCGCAACATCCAGTTCAGCCGCGCGAAGGCTTTGCTCCGCGATCAGCAGATCGAGCGTGTTTCGAATACCGAGTTCGTACTCAGCACGAACGCCGCTAAGCGCAATCTCGGCAGATTGTAGCGCTTGTCGGCCCGCTTCAAGACGCTGCTGCGCCCCGCGCAGCGATGCCCAAGCACCGTCGGTTGCCCGGATCGCTTCACGACGCGCCGCGTCGACCGCAAACTCCTCGGCTCGCGCATTGGCCTGTGCCTCGCGGATACGCGACGGAACGAAGCCGCCGGTCACAAGAGGCATTCGAAACGCAAGTCCCACCGTCCCGAAGCGCTCGGATGGCGAGGCATTGCCGCCCCCGCCGAGGCCCGAGGCCTGACCGCCCGTTACCTGCAAATCTACATTCGGTGCCCTCTCCGCCTGCGCCCCGCCGATCCGTGCCCGCGCGGAAGCAGACAGCGCAACCCGTTCCAGCAATCGGGGGTTATGGGCTTCGGCGAGAGTGCGCGCGGACGCAAGGTCTGGCGGCATTGCGCTGGACGAAGCCGCGCTCGGCTCCAGAACTGCCGCCTCCCGACCCACAACGGCAAGATAATCCGCGCGTGCCCGCCCCAAGGCAGCCTGCGCATCCGCCAGATTGCCGAGAACACCGGCGCGCTGGGCTTCGAGCTGCGCGACGTCGGTGAGTGTAGCCTGTCCGCTGTCGAACCGGACCTGCGCCTCTTCGACCTGCCGGTCCAGGCGCTCGATCCCGATCCGGGCAATTCGCTCGGCCTCCTGTGCAAACAGGATGTCCGCAAATGCCGCAACAACGGATTCCAGCACGGCGGCCTCACGCTCGCGGAGCCGTTCGCGTCCGGCATCGACTTCGGCTTCAGCCGCGCGGACGGCAGCCGAGACGCGACCGCCCGTCCACAGCGGCAGCCTGCTGGTGATGGTCAGGTCGCCCCGGTCGCCGGTGCCGGTCTGCAATCCTGCGTCCAGATCAATGGTCGGTCGCCCGGCGGCACGGGCCTGTTCGGGGGTTTCGGCCAAAGCTTCCTGCCTTGCGCCCGCTTCTGCGAGGTCGGGATTGCTCGCATAGGCATCAGCAATTGCTTCCACGAGGGTCTGGCCCCGCGCGGGGGCCGCCAAGGCGGTGATCAAAACGCACAGCGCGACCAGCCTAATCATGACGCAAGGCATCCGCAGGCGTGATCCCGCTGGCACGCAGCGAATGCGCCAGAACCGTGACCACCGCGATCGCGGTGGCGAGGATGCTGGCGGCAAGGAAATAGATCGGCGAAAGCGCGATCCTCTCGGAGAACCCGGACAGCCATTCGCGCATCGCAAGCCATGCCAGCGGCCAGGCGATGACATTAGCGATCAGCACCGGACGCAGGAACTGACCGATCAGCAGCCGCGCAATCGCCGACGAACTCGCACCAAGCGACTTGCGGATGCCGATCTCGCGCACCCGGCGCGCCGTGTTGAACGCCGCCAACCCGTAAAGACCAAGCGCGCCGACGATAACCGCAAGCACGGTTCCGAAAGCAAACAGACGCGAGCGCTGGACGTCGCCTTCGAGATAACGCTGATAGAGCAGCGCATTGACGGAGTTTCCTTCAAAGGGAACGCTCGCTGCGCGTTGTTGCCAGACGGCCTCGATCCGTTCCACCACGGGTTGCGGATCGCCCGCGTGGCGGATGGTCAGCCATGGTGTAAAATCGCCATCCTTCATCAAGGTATAGGCAAACGGCTGAATTTTCTCGGTCGGATTGTTGAAGTTGATGTTTTCGATCACACCGACAACCGTGAACACATCGGCGGTTTTGAACTCGGCACCTACGGCATCCTCGGATTTGGCATATCCGAGAGCCTCGGCGGCGGCGCGATTGATCAGGACATTCACGTTGCGTGACTTTACCGTGTCTCCCGGCTTCAGAGGGGTCTCCTGCCGGACGGGAGTGATGTCCGCCGGGAACCGGACCGGGTCAAATGCCCGCCCGGCGAGCAGGCGGACACCATAGACATCAACGGAACTGGGCCCGACGATGCCTTCGAGCAAATCGACCTCGACCGGAAAATCGCCGCCCGATGACTTGCTAATGCTGAAGGAGCCGCCTGTAGGAACCACGCCCGAGATTGCCGTGCCCGTCACACCCGGTATCGTCGCGATCTCCCGGCGGATCGCATCGCGCTGGGCAATATCGAGATTGGGGTTCGCGAAGGACGATATCATGATCAGCCCCTCGCGCTCATAGCCGAGATCCACCGATTGCAGGTGCCGCGCCTGCGCGAACAGGACGGCGGTGCAGATCATCAGCGCGATGGCGACGGCGAACTGGGTCACCACCAGCACGGCGCGCAGAAAGGCCCCGCGCCGCCCGGTGCCGGGCGAACGGTTGGAACTCAAGACGGCAGCGGGCTGGAAGCGGGAGAGCACGAAGGCCGGGTATGCGCCCGCGGCGATACCCGTTACGAGGATCACCACGGCGAGCGGCGCGAGTATGCCCTGCGCGCCGAGATACGCGATTTCCAGAGACAACCCGCCTGCTGCATTGATGAAAGGCAACGCCAATTCTGCGAGCGCCAGTCCGGCGATCCCGGCCAGCACCGCAGCCCCCAGCGATTCCCCCAGAAACCGTCCGATCAGGCTGGAGCGCAATGCACCCACCACCTTGCGCAGCGCAACCTCTCGCGCCCGCAGATCGGCGCGCGCGGTTGCCAGATTGACGTAATTGATGATGGCGAGGCCAAGCGCAATCAAGCCGAGAACGCCCAGAGTGGCGACCACGACGCGATCACGCGGGTCTTTCAGATGCTGGGACGCCAGCGGCACGATGACCTCGGTCACTTTGATGAAATTGTCTGGCCCTCGAAAATTGGGGTCGGGGTGACGCGCGTTGAAGACCTTCAGGTTGCGCTGCATCGCTGCGGCAGCTGCCGCATCGGGAAACCGCAGAAAGGTCGTGACACCAGCCGACCCCTCGAAAAAGGGCTCCTGGTCCGGCATCAAGCGGGCCATGATCTGCGGGCGATAGGTCATCGCCTCGGGCATGTCCTCGATCACTGCAGCGACCCTGAGAACGCGTTCCTCGGTGCCCAACACCAGCGTAATCGTTTGTCCCAGCGGATCGCCAGCTCGCAGGTGCTTTGCCGCTGCGCTTGCGGTCAAAACAGCACCATCGGGCCGGGCCAGAGCGACCCCGGTGTCTCCTGAAAGAGCGCGCATGGGAAAAAGATCGAAATAGGCCGGATCAACCAGACCGACCTTCTCCTTAACCGCCTGTCCGCGCGCGCGCACGGTTGCATCAGCCGCGATCAGTCTTGCGCCTCTGGTGCCGGGATAATCGGCTTGGAGTAGCGTTATCATATCGATGCGGGAGGGGATCACGACCGGTTCGGCATCGCCGAACTGCAACTTGCGGTCCACCACCCACACCTTGTCAGCACCGGGCAGCACATTGTCGAAGCTGGTTTCGAACCGCACGAAAAGGAACAGGATCAGAAACACCGCGATCCCCAACGCCAGTCCGCCTAGGTTGATCAGCGCAAAGCGCGGATGGCGGCCGAAGGATCGAAACAGGGTCGCAGCGATGTTCACGAAAGTCCTCCGGTGTCGAAGCAACCATCAATCATGGCGCAGAGCCCATGCCGGTGCGGCCCGCGCTGCCCGCAGCGATTGGCCCAGAACTGTCAGCCCCGCGATGAGCGCCGCCAGCACTCCCGCGCCGAGAAAATAGAGCGGCGACAGCGCGATCCTGTCATCGAAACCCGCCAGCCAACGGCTCATCGCGGCCCAGGCGAGCGGCCAGGCGATCAGGTTGGCGAGCAACACCGGCTGCAGAAACTGCTGCACCAGCAGCCGCACAATATCGCCGCGCGTGGCGCCAAGCGCCTTGCGGATGCCGATTTCGCGCACCCGGCGCGCGGTGTTGAAGGAGGCCAGACCCCACAGCCCGACCACTCCGATCAGCACCGCCAGCCCGGCGCCGATACCGAACAGGCGCGCGGCGCGTTCGTCCTCGGCATATTGCTCGCGCAGGCTCGCAACCCCGGTCTCAGCCTCGAAGGGAAGATCTCCGGCAACGCTGATCCACGCCTCGCGCGCGGCATCGGTGGTTACCTGCGGGTCACCGGTGAATCGCAAGGTCAGCGGGCCGTAACGCGGGTCCTCGTAATAGGTGTAATAGGTCGGATCGATCGGCTCGCGGGGGGAGAGGAATCGCATGTCGTTGACCACGCCGACAATCGTCCACGGCGGCGCACCGCGGCCGATTTGCTGGCCAATCGCATCGGCAGGATCCTTGTAACCCAGTGCGCGCAGCAGCAGCGCGTTGATCACGACATTGCGCGGCTCTTCCCATTCGCGGTCGGTCGCGTCGTCCAATCCGTATTCATCGCCAAGAAAGCGGCCAGCGAGCAGCTTCGTCCCATAGGTTTCGAAGAACTTCGGACCAATGGCAACCCGCCGCATGGAGATGGGTGCGCTGCCGTCTTGCGTGAAGGTATCGACATTGTTCGAGCCGCTGCCGCCGGGAACGCTGTCGCTGATCGCCAGCGATCGCACAGAAGGGACGGCTGCCATGCGGGTCACAATGGCGCGGCGCTGGGCCTCTTCTTCCGCCCAGCTCATCGACCGGATCAACAGCAACCCTTCGCGGTCAAACCCGAGATCGGCGCTGCGCAGATGCTGGATCTGGGCGAACAGCACGCCCGTCCCGATCATGAAGGCAATCGCAAGTGCGAACTGGGCGGCCACCAGTGCCTGACGAAGGCGGGTCCCTGCCTGTCCCCCACCGGGCGCCTTGGCCGAAGCAAGCACACTCGCTGCAGCAAAGCGCGACAGCATGAAGGCAGGATAGGCGCCCGCCACGACACCGATCAGGAGAACCAGCAACACCAAGGGCAGGATCACCCCCTGCTGACCAAGATACTGCAGTGACAGCTTCAATTCGCCAGCTGCGTTGACGAATGGCAGCGCGAGCTCGACCAGTGCCAGCCCGACCACACCCGCCAGCGCCGCAGTGCCGATGGCTTCGCCCAGGAACTGGCGGATCAGCGCCCCCTGATTGGCACCCAGAACCTTGCGCATCGCCACTTCGCGGGCGCGCAAGGCCGCGCGGGCGGTGGCGAGGTTCACATAATTGACGATAGCGATCAGCAGGGTCAGCGCACCGACAATGCCCAACGTGTTCACCGTCTGACGGCGGCTGTCGGGCTCCCGACCCTGCGGGGTCAGGTGCATATCGGCAATCGGTAGGAGGTTGATGCCGATCCGCTTGCTGGCCTTTTCTCCGTAAGCGCTGAGGGCGCGCTGATCGACAAAAGTATCCGTCCCGGCTTCGAAGCGAGCGGCCTCCTCTGGGCTTTCAAAACGCAGGAAAGTCTGGACCGACGTGCTGCCCCAATTGCGCCACCAAGGGCTCTCAATATCGTCTGGCAGACGGGTGAGCATGGTGAAATCAAGTTCGCTGCTGGGCGGCAAATCCTCGAACACCCCGGCGATCCTGAGTGGCCGGATCTCGCCGTCGATATTGACCGTGATGCTTTGGCCAACCGCTTCAGCAGCGCCGAAGTAGCGCATAGCGATGCTGCGCGACACCAGGACGTTCGCCGGATCAGCCAGCGCACCACGCGCCGTCCCCGCCACCATCGGCAGCGCAAACACGTCAAGGAAGCTGTCGTCGACACGCTTCAGCTGCTCGGCAGTGGCGAGTCCGTTCTCGATGACGGAAGCGCTGACCGGCTCGATCCGCGTGCCAACGATGCCCGGGAAGTCCTCGCGTAATTGCTCCAGCAGGCCGCCCATCGTCCAGTGATGTCGGCCACTAAAGGGCTGGTCCGGCGCCCGCACATCGGTCTGAACTAGATAGACCTTGTCATGTCCCGGCAGCCACTTCTCGAAGCCGGTCTCAAACCGCACGTAGAGGCCGAGCACGATGATGGTGGCAATACCGATGGCGAGCCCGCCGATATTGAGCGCCGCGTAGACCCGGTGCCGCGTCAGCGACCGGTAAAGCGAGAGAAGTGCAAAGCTGTTCACAGCGCACGCATCGCCGAGGCGACGATCCGCCCATCGAGCATGTCGATCCGGCGCTTCGCCATGTCGGCATGGCTGGGCGAGTGCGTGACCATCACGATGGTGGAGCCGCTTTCGTTGAGCGTGGTGAGAATGTTCATCACCTGCTCGCCGTTGGCGGTATCGAGGTTGCCGGTCGGTTCGTCGGCAAGGATCAGCTTGGGGTCGCCCACGATGGCGCGGGCAATCGCAGCACGTTGCTGCTGTCCGCCTGAAAGCTGATGTGGGAAGTGCCGCGCGCGGTGAGCGATGCCGATCCGGTCCATCGCGGCGGCAACCTTCGCCTTGCGGTCGCTCACATCCTTGCGATAGGCGAGGCCCAGTGCGACGTTCTCCTCGATCGTCAGCTCATCGATCAGATTGAAGCTCTGGAAAACGAAGCCGAGCGCGGCCGCGCGGAACTTCGCAAGCTCGCTTTCGGGCAATTGCGCCAGATCGCGCCCGCCGAACAGGTATTTGCCGGAGGTCGGCCGGTCGATCGTGCCAAGCGTGTTGAGCAGCGTCGACTTGCCGCAGCCCGATGGCCCCATGATCGCCACAAACTCGCCCTCGGCAATGGCGAGATCGATCCCGGCAAGTGCGGTCGTCTCGACCTCGTCAGACCGGTAGCGTCGCTCGATCGCCTGCAATTCGATCATGTCAGTCTTCCTCTTCGGGCTTAGCGGATGTTCAGCAGATCGCCTTCGATCTGCGCAAGATTGGTAGTGATGATGACCTCGCCCGGCTTGAGCCCGGACAGGATCTCGACCTGCCGCGGATTGCGCCGACCGACTTCGATGGTGCGGCGGCGTGCCTGGTCGCCATTGGCATCGAGCACGAAAACGCTGTTGCCGCCCTCGGTTAGCCACCCGCCCATCGGGACAACCAATGCGCGGGTGGCGGCTCCCAGCTGAATACGGACGTCGAGAGTCTGGCCGCGGTTTAGCCGCGCTTTCACGGCACCTGCGAACGCAAGCTCCACGCGAAAGCGGCCATTGCTCACCGTCGGCAGAACCTTGGCGACCAACAGCTTTGAACCATCCGCCGTCTGACCGGTCTGGCCCGCGCGAACCCGCCCGAGGTAAAATTCGTCGACCTCGGCAACCAGCTTCCATTCGCTTTCGCTGTCGATCTGTCCGGCCGGGTCGCCAGCGGCGAGGGTTTGGCCAGGCTGCAGCGTGAAATTTGTTAGCCTTCCGCTGCGCGGCGCGCGGATTGTGAGGGCATCCAGGCTCTCGCGCAACGCGCCGAGCGTGCTTTGCAGCCGCCCACGCGTCTGATCGAGCATCGTCCCTTGCGCAGCAGTAAAGCGCTGTTCGGACAGCATTCCCCGCTTGAGCTCGTCCACCCGGCCGCGCTGGAATTCAACCTCGGCAACGTAACGCTGGATTCCGGCATCGGACAGAAAGCCGCGTTCGTGCAATTGCCGCCGGGCCTCGTATTCGCGCGTGGCCTCGACCAGATCATACTGCGCCTGCGAGAGCTGCGCCTTGCGGTCGGCCTGGCTGCGGGCAATGCCAAGGTTTTCGCTGGCTACTCCGCCAAGCTGGCTGGCGATCTGGGCTTCCTGGGTCATCACCTGCAGGCGCAATTCGGGATTGGCGAGCTGCGCCAGCGCCTGGCCCTGTGTGACCAGCGCGCCATCTTCGACCAGCAGAGCTTCGACCTGCCCGCCGCTCATCACGCCCACCAACGTCGTCACCGCCGGCGCGACCTCGGCGCGCACCGGCAAGTAATCCTCGAAACTGGCAAGCTCGACCCGGCCTGTCACGATCGTATCAGCATCGATGTCAGCCGATCCGCTGGCGGGCACAATTGCCCACAGGGCCGCTCCCACCAGGATGACCGCGATCGCAATGATGAAACCGCGCCGCAGCCGCCATTTGCCGCGCCGAGGCGTGATCGCACGGTCCATCCCGGCACCCGGCAGCGGCGGCGAAGAAAGATTTGCGTCTGAACCGGTTTGCTCCATCATGATCGCATTATTGCCCGATCACGCTGATTTACCTAAACCCTTATGAAACCTGCAAATTCAAGCTCCGCCGCGACACGCGAACGTTCAGGTTCGGACACACTGTCCGGTTCCGGACAGTCGCATCGCCCGTCAAGCGGCACCGCGCGGACGATTCTGCTGATCGACGACAATAATGATGTCGCCCGCGCTGTCGAAATCGCCTTCCGCATGGCGGGACACAGTGTCGAGCGCGCCGACAATGCGCAGGATGCCTATTCCCGGCTGGCCCTGCGCCGCTTCGATGCAATCATCCTCGATCTCAATTTCACGCCAAGAAAGACCGACGGGTCTGAGGGACTGGCCTGCCTCGCGCGCATTTTGGCTGACGATCCGGGCGCATGTGTGGTCTTGCTGACAGCGCATGGCGGCGTCCGCATCGCCGTGACCGCGATGCAGGCGGGCGCGCGCGACTTTGCGGTGAAGCCCTGGAACAACGCCGATCTGATCGCCAAGGTGGAGGCCGCAATTGCCCGCACGCCGATGGCAAAGGCCGGGTCAATCCCGGCTGCAAGCACGGCTGAAACGGATCGCGCCGCCGTGCCAGTCCAACCCGCGATCCTGCTCGGCGAATGTCCGGCCATCGTGGCTTTGCGCGATCTGATCCGCCGGATCGGGCCGACCGGCGCGGGCGTCACCATCACCGGGCCATCGGGAAGCGGCAGAAGCCTTGCCGCCATGGCGCTGCACGCATCGTCCCCCCACGCTTCGCAAAACCCCGTTCGGGTCGATCTGCGCGACGCTTCGCAATCGGCGCAGCTTCCCGAAGCTCAGGGCACACTGATCCTGCGCCACGCGGATCGCCTTGACGAGATCGCGCAGCAGAACCTGCTCGCCCTGCTGCCCCCGAGCGCGCGTCTGATTGCCATTGTCGATGATGTGGATCTGATCATCCCGGCGCTGCGCCGCCAGATCGCGGTGGTCGAGCTGAGGCTTCCGCCTCTGGCCGAACGCGGGGAGGATGTGGTGCTGCTCGCCCGGCATTTTCTGCGCCTCGCTGCGGAGCGCCATGGCCGCCCGCTGCGCCCGCTCAGCGAAGGCGCGCTGGACGCAATCCGAGCGGCGCGCTGGAGCGACGAAGTGCGCGGTCTGTCCTTGGCGGCCGAGCGGGCGGTGGTGCTGGACGATGGCGCAATGATCGGACCCGAGGCTTTCGCTGCGGCCGCCCTTTCGCCGCCCGTCGCTGCGTCGAGCGGCGGTCCGGCTGCGGCGGCAAAATTTGATCTCGATCAGACCGAAAAGGCCCTGATTCAGGCGGCGCTGCGCGAATATGGGCACAATATCAGCCATGCCGCGCAGGCTCTCGGCCTCAGCCGGGCGAGCCTCTATCGCCGCATGGAACGTCATGGCCTCTAGTCGCGGCCTGCGGGCGATCGGTTTCGCCGCAGGCATGGCGCTCGGCGCCGTGGCTGCCACACTTGCATGGCACGCAGGCATGTGGGGGGCACTCACCGTGTCGGTGCTGGTGGCGGCATGGTTCGCCGCGTCGCTCTATGGGCAGGCGGCGCGCTCTTCGGTCGGAGCCGCCACGCTTGCAGAACAGGTCGCCGGCCCAATCCCCGCCGAGACCGGTGCCTTGCTCCACAGGCTCCTGCTCGATGCGGCCCCGACCCCGCTGGTCGCGCTGCATCACGATCATGCGCGCGCGCTTAACCGCGCCGCGCGGCAGATGTTCGGGACCGACGCGCGCATCGTGCCGATACCGGGCAGCCTTGCCGACGAGGCCGAGACCCATCTACAATACGAAGGTCGCCGCTGGAGAATTGACCGGGTTCGGGCAGAGGGCGACCCGACGGTATCAGCTGTTGTCGCTCTGGTCGACGTTGAGAGCGAGGCCAGCCTTGCCGAGGCGCGTGCCAGCGCCGAGCTGATCGATGTGCTGGGCCACGAACTGCTCAATGGCCTTGCTCCAATCGTTTCGCTGGCCGACAGCGCGCAGCAGGCAGCCGATGCCGAACGTGTCGATCATGCTTTGCTGCGCGAGATTCTTGGTCCGTTGAAGCGGCGCGCAGAGGGGCTTGAGCGCTTTGCCCGTGCCTATCGCGAATTGGCGCGCTTGCCCGCGCCTACCGTTGCGCCATGGGACATGGCGGAGTTCCTGCGTGATCTCCGGCAGGGCTTCCTCCGTCGGTGGCCGGATATCGAACTCGTTGTTGAACCTTGCGAGGTGACAGCGTGGCGGTTTGACCGGGATCAGTTGTCCCAGGCGCTATGGGCCTTGCTGCACAATGCTGCCGAAGCGGCCGGCCAGGCATCATCGGCACGGGTCGATCTTTCTTGCCGAATGGACGGTCAGCGCCTCGCCCTGGAAATTGCCGATAGCGGGGAAGGGATAGTCCCAGGAAGCTCAGATCACATTTTCCGCCCGTTTCACACGACGAAGCCGGATGGGTCAGGGATCGGCCTTTCGCTTGCCCGCCAGGTTGCCCGCGCTCACGGTGGGACGGTCGAACTTGTTGGCGCTAAACCTACGCGGTTTCGGCTTACACTGGCTTGAATGCGCCGTCCCGAAAGCCGCCGTTCACCTTCAACGGGTTTTTCGCCAGAAGCGGAAATGCGGGAATCGACCCCGAAGGCGACGATCTTGACCGCCCTTTTGCCGACGGGAACCGCTGCGGAAGCGGGTGCAGTCCTAGGATTGGGGGTCCGCCTCAACATGCATGGCCCCGCGCGCGACCAAAGCATAACCCGTCGCGTAACAGGCCCACGTCAGCCAACCCAGTTTCCCACTCCCGCCGAACAGTGCGAGGTCTGCAAAAAACAAGGCATCCGATAAGACAAACACCATGGCACCCAGACCACTGAGCCATATAGGAAATCGGCTCAACAAGGCGCTCGCCGCCATGCTGCTCGACAAGAGAACAAACATACCGATGGCCCAAGGTTTGCCTGCTGACCAAAGCAACGCACAATTACCCAGCGTCATTAGCAAGGGGAAGGCGACTGCAATAGTCGACCTTGCTGGCGATCGGCGTGGCGACCGGTATCCAACGTAGGCAAGGATTGCCAAAGCGTGCGCAACTGCAAAGCCCATGCCACCTGCGACAATGCCCACGGTTACGAGGAGCATATCGGCGACTGCGCTGATTGCCAGTGCGCCTGAGATAAGCCTGGCGGATCTGTTCATGGAGGCCATGCAGACGGACGCCGCAAGCAAAACGGTGAAGGCCCCTTTCCATGCTACGATAATTGGCTTGGGGATGACCGCCAAATGCTCGAACATCACGCCCGATCTGCCCAATGCCGTCAGAAAATATGCGCAGCCAAGTACTACCGCAGCCAGCCAGATTAGCCTGGAAGTCGGGTGCGGACCCACAATTGCCTGCTTTTCAAGAGGCCGTCGCATTCCCACCGGATACGTTGCAGCGCCGACAGGGGCAATCCTCCAAAAGCAGCCTCATTCCAGACACTCCTGGATTCACCCACAATCTGCCATGAGCAGCCGTCCTAACCGATACTGTGGCCAGACCGGGATCTTCCGCCACGCCTTTGCCGAAAGCGGAAAGATGCAAAGCGGTCCAGCTTGGCGATTGATGCCGGACGTGTTGAAACAGTTGGCCGAGTACCTTGGGGTCAAAAGCCGCGCATCTGGTTCGTAATTGTGATCCTCTGATAATAGTTTCCTCGGCTGTGTCGGAAATTTGCAAATCGCAGCATGCGCCATGTTCGGCCCTGCACCGGACAAAAACTGCTCCTGAATTGGCGCTTGAAGTTGACGCCGCGTCAACTGCTACAAACTTGTGATGAGCGATTCGTTTTCCATTCAGGAGGTTGTGCGCCGCACGGGCCTTACCTCGCGCGCGTTGCGTTTTTACGAAGCGCGCGGGCTGATTGCGCCGCTGCGGGCAAGTTCAGGGCGGCGGTTTTATGGCGCGGCCGAGCTTGAACGCATCCACCAGATCGTCACGCTTAAGCGCGCCGGGCTTACGCTGGAGGCGATTGGCCGGGTGCTCGGTCGCGGGCCGCATGATTTGAGCGCGATGATCGATGCACAACTCGACGTGATCGAAACCGAAGCGGCGCGCCTTGCCGACATCCGCGCGCTGCTGGTGGCGGTGAAATCCCGGCTCGCGCGGCACGAGGCGCTCGATCCGGCCACGCTGTGCCAGCTGATCCATGACAGCCAGCACGCCGCCGGCGGCGACCTCGCCGCCTGGCAGGCCTTTGCCAGCCGCTACATGGATGAAAACGTGCAGGCCGAATTTATCCGCGCAATGCCGACCATCGACTGCGACTTTTCAAGCGAGGAATACAACGCCAAGTGGCGCGATCTCGGCGCGCGGATCAGCGCGGCCCTGCCGCTCGCGCCTGACAGCGCGGCGGCGCTTGGCTTTGTGCGCGAATGGATGGCGCTGCTGGCGCCGTTCTCGCAGGTGGCAACGCCTGCCATGTGGGAGGGGGCGCGCGCGATCTATGACGATGTTGATAACTGGCGCGGCGAAGGCGGGGTTGATCCCGGCTTTGATGGCGCAGTGTGGCGCTTCATCGGCGCAGCAACCAGCGCGGCGCTGGCACGGGGCGAGGATATTGGCCCGGTGCCCGTGTGGATGCAGGCAAACACTTCCCAGGAGACGGAATGATTATGCGCAAATGGTTCAAATGGCTCGGCCTTGCGCTGGGGGTGGTGCTGGTGGTGCTGCTGGCAGCGGGGACGTGGCTGTGGACCACCAAGCCGTGGATCCCGGCGATCGAACTGGCCGAGCCGGGGCCGGGCGGCAAGCGGATCAACCAGCCCGGATTGATCGGCAATTTCTATCCCGGTGAAGGCAGCGCAAAACGTGCCGCCGTGCTGGTGCTCGGCGGATCGGAAGGCGGGCTTGGCGGGGCTAGCGAGGCCGAGGCGAAATTGTTAGCGGAGCAGGGTTTTGCCGCGCTGGCAATTGGTTACTATCGCCTGCCGGGCCAGCCGGAAAAGCTTGAAGATGTGCCGCTGGAAACCATCACCCGTGCGATTGATTGGCTGAAAGCGCAGCCCACGGTTGATCCGGCGCGGATTGCGATCATGGGCACATCCAAGGGCGCCGAGGCTGCGCTGCTGGTGGCGAGCCGCCGCGCGGATGTGGCCGCGGTGGTGGCCGCCGTGCCGAGCCATGTGGTGTGGCAGGGGTTTGACTGGAGCTTCAAGCCTGTGACCAGCTCCAGCTGGAGCGAAGGCGGCAAGCCCGTGCCCTTCCTGCCGCTGACGCCGGGCGGGTTCAGCAGCGATGTCTATACCCCCGCGCTCGCCCATCTGCCGCAGCATCCCGAAGCGGTGATCCCGGTGGAACGCATTGCCGGACCCGTGCTGTTGCTGTGCGGCGAGGACGACAGCCTGTGGCCTTCGTGCCCGATGGCGCGCGCGGTCAAGATGCGGCGTGATGGCAGCGGGGCGGGACTCCAAACCACCTTGCTCGCGTACGAGAATGCCGGTCATTTCGGCGTCGGCCCGCCGCTCCCCGAAGGCAAGGAAGTGCCGTTCATGCTGACCGTGTTCGGCGGCACCGAACAAGGCAATCTCGCCGCGCGCAAGGATGGCTGGCCGCGCACGCTCGCCTTTCTTGAAACTGTGCTGGCGGAGCCTGCCGCAGGAAAGGCCTCGCGATGACTGCGCGCTACGACACGATCGGGGTCAACTATGACCAGCTGCGATTGCCGGATCCTCGGATCGCCAGGCAGATCAACCATGCTTTGGGAACGGCCTCGAGCGTCCTGAACGTCGGAGCCGGAACCGGATCGTATGAACCGACGGACCGACAAGTCACAGCGGTCGAGCCGTCGATGGAGATGATCCGCAAGCGAAAGCCGTCGGCTGCTCCCGTCATTCAGGCAAGCGCCGAGCACCTGCCTTTCGAAGATCAGACCTTCGATGCCGCAATGGCAATTCTCACGATCCACCATTGGCCCGACAAAGCTGCGGGCTTGCGCGAAATCAGGAGAGTGACGCGCGGGCCGATTGTGCTGCTGACCTTCGACCCGGCGCATCGCCCGTGGCTGACCGACTACCTGCCCGACCTCGTGTCGCTGGACGAAGGCCAAATGCCGCAGATGAAGCAATATGCCGAATGGCTCGGGTCGGTCACGATTGAGCCGGTTCTGGTTCCGCATGATTGCACCGACGGATTCCTTTATGCCTACTGGAGCCGACCGGAGGCATACCTGGACGAGCGGATCAGGTCGGGAAGCTCGTCATTCTGGTCGATCCAGGGCCTGGAGCAAGGCCTTGCGCGATTGTCGCATGATCTGGAAACCGGACAGTGGGACAGCAAGTACGGACATCTTCGCGATCAGAGTGACTATGATGCGGGATATCGACTGGTGATCGGCAATCAGATGCAAGCCAGCTAGCCACCTACCGCCTGCCGTCACACGCGCAACCTTCGCATGCCTTCCAGTAAGAACGAAAGGGTATAGCCATGCGACGCAAGGCAATCATGGTCGATGTGGATGGCGTGCTTGTTGCACACCCTGATGCAGGTGAATGGTCTGCCAATCTCGAGCACGACCTCGGCATTTCTCCTACCCTACTCCACGAAGTGTTTTTCTGTCGCCATTGGGATGATGTCGTGCACGGACGCGCTGCTCTGCGCGATCGTCTGAGCGCCCGATGCTGTTTGGTGCCGTCCACCGACTGGCCGTGGTCGCCTATGGGAGGCCATTTTACTTCATGGGGCAGTGTTGCCTTCTGAAATCCCGTTATCTCACAAGACCCGGGCAACTCCCAAAGCCGCGCTCCCTTAAGCTTTGTTCTGTAAACGCTTTTCAGACCTTTCGGCTGGTCGCTGCCTGGCTCCGAAGCCTGCGTGCCCCAATCCTGTTCCAGCCGTCCGCTTGGGTTTTGTCTGGGGCACGCCGGGATCGCCTTGGTTCGAACCTTCTGCTGTCAAGGTCAAGAACCTGCAGATCAGCCGAGGGCAAAGCTATCGCTTGGGGCTACAAATTGTCGTTGCTCGCTCAGATGATCGAAGGTGGGCTCAGGTGCCTGCGCGCTAGCAAGGTCTAGAATGGGTTGTGCGAGGTTAGGCGGATCCGAACTGAGAGCGTCCCCTATCCTTGGCAAGGCAACCGCAACGCTGGCGCCTGCGAGCGCAAAAGGCTGATCTGCAACCAAGAGACCATTGGTTTCTTCGACAGACGAACGCATCGAGGTCAAGCCGCCCTCGCGCCCCGCCATCCCTAGCGGTGCCAGCATGGCCGGGCTGGGCGCTGACACAGCAAACTGGCTCGCGCTAGGGACAAGCTTGTCGATCAATGCCTGATCATCGCCCGCGGCATAGTTCTGGCCATTCATGCCGGTGAAGGCGGTAGTGTAATTCAACCGCAGCGCATTGGCCTCGCTCCCCGCGTCTAATCCATCGCCATCTGCCAGCGCGATCAGGCTCTGCGGCCTGACGGAAGTGCCTGTGCCGGCCAGGGTCAGCAGTTCAGCAAAGGAGGCAGGAGTGTTAGCCATAATCTCGCTCCCATCCGGCGTGATAGACGCGATAGAACTTGCCGCATTGGGTGACAGATCGAACGCAAATGGCTGCGTTGTGGAGCCGATTTCCTTTTCACCGATCAGAACTTTGCCCGATGCGGCATCAAGCCTGAGCAGGCGATCGCCATCGGAAAAGGCCAGTGTGGTACCAGCCGCACTGACCGGTATGCTCAAGCGGGTGCTGCCGTTCACAATGATGACGTTGCTGCCCGAGCGGATCGCGGTGAAGCTGGCAGCGGGATCATCGAGGCGTATGGTGTCGCTGCCCCCGGTAAATCCGACGCGGATGGCTACGTTGCCGCCGGCGACAGCGACGGTCTCAGTATCGAAACTTGTGCCGAACACATCGACATTACCCTCCACGATCACTGGTGAGCCTTCGGCTACATTCAAGCGTGCGCGTGCTGCCGGATTGGCAAGGTTCGGCAGAGAGATTGCTTGTGCGGGAGCTGTGATAGCTGTTGCTGTGTTGCTAGCAATTTGACTACCGATTTGGATTTGGTTGCCCACGTTCCCTAGGGTCCGGGCTCCATCGGCGAATGCGATATTGGTACCATTTGCACCGACGGGAATGCTGACGATGGTATCGCCGTCAGCAATCTCTATGCGCGAACCGATCCGGATGATGGTGTAGGCACTCGCCGGGCCACCAAAGCGGATGATATCGTTCCCCAGCTGCGGACCGCCTAGGGTGATCCTGCCCGGTGCATCAATAATCCGAATGTCCTCAAAGCCCGTGGTCAGGAACACCGCAGTGGTTCCGCCGATCGCGCCTGCGAAACCAGAGGACGTTATAAACTGCGGGGCCAAGCTGCGGTTAGCCACGCTAATGCTCAAGGTTTGCGTATCGGAAAGCGCTCCGTTGCTGGCTCTGACAATGACCTGATAGACATTGTCGCCGTTGCTATCAGAGGGTCGTTCGAAATCCGGGACTGCCAAAAAGCTAAGGCGGCCCGTCTGCGGGTCGATCGTGAACCGGCTTGCATCTGCGCCGCCCGACACTGAAAACGTGATCGCTTCGGGCGCAGGACCTTCGGCAGAGACCCTTGTGACTTCGCCCTGTCCCTCTGATATCACTATCGCCGCTGCATTCCCGCCCCCATTTGAGGTTATGCTGGGAACGCTTCTCACATCTGCGACGGTGATGGTGACCGCCTGTTCGGCGCGCAAACCGCCCCCATCGGATGCGGTGACAATGAACTCGTACTTGTTGTTGGCGTCGTTGTCCGCAGGTGCCGCGAAGCTGGGTGCCGCCTTGAAGGTTACCACGCCGGTGCCGCTGTTGATGGTGAACAACGTCGCATCTGTGCCCGACAGGCTGTAGCTGAGCACTGTGCCCGCATCAGGATCGGTCGCTGTGGCTGTGTAGGCCGCGGTCTGCGCTTCGATGACGGTCGCAGTGGTGCTCGAGGTAATCGCCGGTGCCTCATTCACATTGGCCACCGTGATCGTCACGGCTTGGGTATCGCTTAGATTGCCACTAGCGCTGGCCGTGACCACGAGCTCATAGGCATTGTTGCGGTTCGCATCGCCGGGCGCCTCGAAGTTGGGAGCGGTCCTGAAGGTTACGATACCGGTCGCCGGATCGATCCTGAACAGGCCTGCATCAGCGCCAGAAAGGCTGAAGGTGATGATTTCGCCGGCACCGGTACCGGTTGCGGTTGCGGTGTAAGCGGACGTCTGGTTCTCGTTGACTGTGGCCCTTGCACCCGAGGTGATCCTCAGCGGATTAGAAAATACGAGTTGATTAATGCTTATGGATCGATCCGCAAAAGACAAGAATTCAATGCTTTGAATAATATTACTGGATTCATTAATATTATTTATAACTTCAATTCCAGATAGATTTCTTACAAATAGATAATTCTCGAAATTTCCTGCAAATACTGCGTAGTCAAATCCCTCCCCTCCATCAAGTCCGCCATTTCCTTCATCAGCGAACAGAAAGTCGTCACCGCCACCCCCGTCTAACGTGTCATCACCGCTGCCGCCGAAGAGTCGATCGCTGCCCTCTCCACCTATGAGTGTATCGTTTCCTTCATTTCCGTAGAGCTCGTCATTGCCCGATCCACCATTGATGAGATCATTGCCCAAGCCGCCATAAATGCTGTCATTGCCGCCTTGGCCGAATATTCGATCGCTCGACCCAACGCCAATTATGCGCTCATCGGTATCATTGCCCGTTTGCGTAAGCGTGAATGTCAATGGATCCCATGACCAGGAGCTGATCTGGTTCCCATCAGCATTCTGGTCGCCATAGAGAAACTGCACGGCTTCGACATCAAGGGGTCCGAGGCCGTTTCTGAAATTGCTGAGATCGTACGACATTACGGTGAAACCGGCATTGTCGACATTGCTTTCGAGCTGAACGTTGCCTTCAAAAGGATGCTTTAGGCCTAAGGCATGGCCCAATTCGTGAAGCAGCACATAGAAATTGAAAGACCTGAATGTGCTTCTGGCCGAGTTGTCATCTATAAAAATATCTGAGCTCAACGGATTTGATGGGAAGGGGTAATAAGCAAATCCGCCAGCAGAACCGAACCCATCGAATACGGCCAAATCATAGATCATGAATTGCACATCGCCAAATCCAGGCGGTGCTTCGAAGGCTGTCAGTCCCGAAATCGATACATACGCTTCAACTGCTTGCCGGGCCAAATCCTTGTAGGAATTGGAAAATGCCTCGAACGTTGCCAATTCTTCTGCGCTGAAGGTTGCAAAGAGATAAGCTGGGGGTTCGGTGGGGAAGGAATAGGTGAAGAAGGCCCCTCTGCCTTCCGCATTGCTCATCGAAAATCCTGACAACAGCGCATCAAATTCGCTTGTGAAGCGAGCACCACTGGCTTGCGGTATTAAACCGCAGCACGCTGAACAGCCGCAACCCCGCGACAACATATGGGGTCCTAGGTCAATATTGGCAGATACTGCTAAATTCACGTCTTCCATTTGATCGCCAGCGACTATCGCTGGAGAAATTCCGGTGACGGTCGCTCTGCTATTGATCAAAATTCCCTTATTATACTGTTCAAGAAAACCTTGAGAGATATTGTTTACATCTTGGATGCCGTAGGACGTAATCCCTAGCGTGGTGAATATCCCATCACTGTTATTTTTGTCGATTTCGATCGCCAGGTTACGACTGGTCAGTTTCTTTAGCGGCGAGTCAAACCCGAATTCGCGCTCGAGGTCCGATAGGCGAAATAGATCCAAACTTTGACTAGCCATCTCACTCTACCGCCCTTTTGACATCTTTCGCAGCATTAACAATATTCTGAAATCTATGCTATCTTGCAAGGGAAACTGTAAGAGCAATTGGGCACTCCAGCCTTTGAAGGGCAGTTGCAATGCCTTGCAGCATCGCCAGCGCGCAACTGGGCGTTCAAAATACGGCTGGTTATGCGGTTTTGGCGACGCCGCAGCCGAGTTTGGTCGGCTGCTTACCTAGCAAGAAGCCATTGCACAAAGACTCATGCGGGCGATGCAGTGCCAGTTATCTTATTTCGAGGCCGGCTCCCAACCGTCGCGGTGCTAGAACTCACTCCAGTCATCGGCCTCGGCGGCCGGGGCGGCGATCTTTCGGGAGAGGTTGCCGCGGGCTAAGGGCACAGCGGAAACGGCTGGGCGCTCGGCCGACCCTTGCCGCAAGCGCCGCATTGTATTGGCAGGGGGCATCGCCGCCGCTGCCAAGGCGACCGGGGTTCGCGTCGCTTCATCCGTTTCGATCTGGAAGCCGCCAAAGGCCGTTGCCAGCTGGCGCGCCTCGGTGTTGAGGTTCTTGGTCGCCGCGTTGGTTTCCTCCACCATTGCCGCGTTCTGCTGGGTCATCCGGTCCATCGCGCTGATTGTGTCGGAGACCTTACGCAGCGCGATGCTTTGCTCGCTCACTGCGTCGGCGATCTTCGAGACGACATCGGTGACGTCGCCGACCCGAGCGATGATCGTTTCGAGCGACGATCCCGTCGCATGGACCAGCGAGACCCCGGTCTGGACGTGGCTGTTGACCGCATTGATCCGGGCCTTGATCTCGCTCGCTGCCTCGGTGGCGCGCATCGAGAGCGCGCGGACTTCAGCGG
>LSKF01000049.1 GCA_001556995.1 Erythrobacteraceae bacterium CCH12-C2 | reverse complement strand
AAGTGCGCGCAGAGACGCTTAGCGTATATCTGTGCCCGTTCTATGTCCTGACCCCAACGCGCGCATTTTCGATGTTGGTCGCTCGGCTTTGGCAGGCTTCCTTTTGACGTTCATGGTTGCAACATCCCGAAGAAAAGCGAGCCTCAGACCGGCTGACGCGGCGCGATGCCGAGGCGCTGTGCGACCTGCGTGTAGAGACCGACGATGCCGGGCATGGCGACCGTGACCGCGAGACCGAATGGTACAGCTTCATCTATCGGAGTGCCCGGATCTGGATCGCGCTGCACAACGAGGTCAATCGTCATATCCGGGCCGACGACCGGCGCTTTGTCACCTTCCCAGCAACGCATGAATATGGTGCCGCGATTAGTCTGATTGCCGTCAGGTTGAAGGCTACGCGGAGAAACGCCCAAAGTGCCGGCTTCTGCTGGATCGAGCAGCTTGAGGCGAACGGATCGGTAGCTCTTGCGTCCCGGTTGCACGGGTGTGAACCATGCTAGCGTCGCCGACAGGCTGTGGGGCCGGGCCTGACCGCTCATGACCGCCGGTATGGGGACACGGACAGTGGTGACACGGTCGCGTGAAAGTTCTCCAACCGCCCAGAACGTCGCGCGGTCCTCCGCGCACGCTACCGCGTCTTCGGCGTCGACATAGCCAAATCCCAGGAAGCGCCTGATATTGTCCTTGATGTGGCTGTGATGCCCGCCGACCGGACCGATGATCGCTTTGATCCGTGCAGCAATGTCATCGGGCCAGCGGGCGGGATGGACAAGCAGCGCCTTGAGCAGGGCCGCCCGCTGAATGTGGGGCAGGCCCGCAAAATCCGGATACGCTGCCTCCAGTGCGTCGTGGATTCGATGACATGTGCGTGATGCCAGCGCGGTCGCGCCGCTGGTCCCGCCCGAATAGCCTTCGGCTACCCCGAAGGCGCCGGTACGAGGCGCCGCCACTTTGAGGCCAGCGGGGCGCGTCGAGGGCGCCGGTCTGACGAAGACATGACCGTCGGTCCGCATCTGGCGGAGGTGCTCGCGACCTCCCGGCATCAAAATGTCAGGTTTGACTGATCGGGCAAATCCAGGGCCGAGAGCGCTCGACGGGTTGGCGGCACGAATGCCCGGAAAGGGGTCGATGATGGTGCGGGCGGCGCGGCGGTCCGCAGCCGACACCCAATCGTCATTGGACGCGCCGACCGTCACCGCGTTGATTGCCTCGGACGGCGAAAACATACGCCGGTCAGCCATCAGATTGCCGATCGCGGTCAGCGTGCCGTCACAGCGAGCGGCGGCGTCAGCGTCTTCGAAAGCCGTGCCGGTCGCGAAGGCTGGGACGCCGAAGGTCTCCCTCACATTACCAGCACTCACCAGAAACAGAATGCCGTATCGGTACGCCAGTCGATCCAGCAGCCGTGCCCATGCCGACAGCGACGACTGAAAGGGACGCCGCTCGTTGCCAAGCGAGAGATTGACGATCAGCACGCCCGGCGCCGTTGCATCCGGGCCTTCTCGCATCGCTCTAATGGCGAGAAAGATGATGTCGACGACAAGCCGTCGTGCCGGGAAGCGATCCCCAGCACCCATCACCGGAACAACATGAATGCGCCGCAGCAATGCCGGTGCGGGATTGTTCCTGTCGCCATGCACGAGGAGCGACGCCATCGCAGTGCCATGGACGCGTTGGTCCACGGGGGCATGGGGTTCGAGATCGAATTGATCATCCACGACCAGATGAGCGGCGAGCAGCGGATGTGCGGCGACTGGAACTCCGTCGAGCAGGGCCAGGATCGGTTCGCGCAGGTTGCCGACCGCAGCAGCGGTGCCGGCGTCTGTGACGTCCTCGATCTCGATCGTCGTCGCTAGGCTTTGCGGGCGGATGTGCATGACAGGCTCGAGGCTGGCGATGCCGCCTTCCGCCTGATCGATGATCTCCCGGATCGCGCGTACCGGCAAATCCACGAGCAGGGCATGATAGGCGATCTCGGGCAGCCGGGCACGCGAGATGATCTGCCCGCCGCGTGCGGTCACTGCCGCGCGCACTTCATCTTCCCGTGCCTGGGCCTGAACCTCAGAGGCTCGGTAGATCAATTCGATCTCCAGCGGGACAAGCTCGTCCTCGCCGCGCTCCTCGATCTCCTCGGCGAGAAAACTGGCGTCGATTCGTTGGACCCTGTCCTGAGGCCCCCATGGTCGCAGATCGCGAAGCAGTTCGAACACGCCACGCCACGGCGTCTCCCCGAATTGCAGTTGATCGGCGTTCCAGCGCCTCCAAAGAGAGAGCAGTTCTGCGAGCGCGCGTGCGTCCGGAACAAGGAGGTAGGCAACGGGCTCCTTGTCGTCGTCGCTGCCTAACTCCTCCTCGTCGATCAGTTCGAGGCCGGGCACGCGCTGAACGGCTGCGGCAAAATTGTTCACCGAGCCACGGACTTCGAAGACGAGCAATCTCTCCGGTGCCAGGGCAGCCGGATCGGCACGCAGTTCGAGACCGCCCGGATCTCGCGCCAAAGCCTGGGCCAGGCGGTCGAATTTTGGGGCAAATGTGGCTTGCTGGCGATCCCGAGGGAAAGATTCAGGTGGTCGGGGAAATTTTTGCTGACCGGCGGGGCGTTGTCTTGATTGGTCTGGCGTCAGCCTCAGCAGGGGCTTGGTTGGATCGCTCGCCATCTACATTCCCGGGCCGTACGCGCGATTTCCATAGTTCAAGCTCTGTCTCGAGCGCATCATCGATCCCAATCTCCCCCAAACCCAATATCTGCCTGCGCCTCACATTTTGGCACAGGTCGAGCGCTTCGGCATAACTTACTTCGCCAAGGCGGGTCGCAAGCTTCTGTACAGTCATGCGCGGAGTTTCAGGCCAGCCAGAGATGACCCTGTCCAAAAACACCTCAAGCAGTTTACGATCGGGCTGTGGAAAAGCTAACCGCATCTGAAAGCGACGCCATACCGCGCGATCAAGCAACTCTGCATGATTGGTAGCCGCAACAACTATAACATACGGCGGCAATTGATCGAGTTGCATGAGCAAGAACGAGACCACGCGCTTGATTTCGCCGGTTTCATGGGTGTCGCCACGCTCTTTACCGATAGCATCAAACTCGTCGAAAAATAGGACGCTCGGCTGTGTGCGCACATAATCGAACAGTTTGCGAAGCCGGGCGTTGGTCTCACCAAGGTAACTGCCGATCAAAGCATCATAACGCACGACGAAGAATGGTAAGCCCAGCGCCTCCGCGATTGCCTCAGCAAAGGACGTCTTCCCGTTTCCAGGAGGCCCGGAAAGCAGAATCCGATGCCGTGGCTCATAGGCATGTGCGCGCAAAACATCAGCACGCATGTGCTCTTCGATCAGCTGACGACCATTCTCGCGCGCTGGCAACGAAAGGAGCAGATCATCAAATCTAACCCGCGCTTCGATTTCGATGATCGTGTCTCGACCTGGCCCGACCTGAGGCTGGGAGGTCGTGAGAGGCGGCGGCGTTACCGGCACGGTGCTTAGTGCGCGTTCGATGCGATCTGCAACGATGTGGTGATTTTTGGCTCGTTCGTCCGCCGCAATGGCCTCGGCCGCTGCGCGCAGCGTCTCACGGTCGCCAGCAACGCTGGCGCGAACGAGCGAGACAAGATGATCAGCGCGGGCCATTTTCTATGTTTCAGTCACTCAATCGGCAGGATCAAAATCGACTACCTGGGGAATCTAATGAAATTTTCCTGCGGTGTAATCAATTATTCGCGATCCAGCTCTAGCAGACCTAGCACGATAACGCCTCTGTCATATGTGACGCTCCGTAAGGGTACCTGAAACCAGGGACCATCGTGGCGCAAGCCAGCATTCCATAGCCTAGATTCTCTATAGAAAGCCCTCACCGGCGTGGTTCTCGAACAACGCGGCATCGCGAACATAACCGAGGAGCACCTCCACCTTCTTCTGACGCGATACCTCCTGCATCTTGGGCAGCGAGGCTCCGGCCTTGGCCGCCTCGGTCAGAAACCCTGAGCGCAGTGAGTGCGCACCGACTGCGGCAGGATCGAGCCCAACCTTTTCGGCGTAGCGCTGGATCAGGCGGGCAACCGAGCGATCCGACATGGGCTCCTTGGTCATCATCCCTTGTGCGTCGGTGCGGTAGAACAATGGACCAGCCTCCCCTCCCCTTACGCTGAGCCATTCGTTGAGGCGGGGACCGGGCTTGAGCACCTTGCCCGAGGGAACCGCGATGACCTGCCCTGCCCCCTCCTGGTCGGTCTTGGAATGCCGGATCGTCAGCTTGAGCCCCTCGCGCACCAGTTCGAGGTCAGCCAGCTGTAGCGCGACCAGTTCGGAACGCCGCAACGCCGCCGCCAGCCCAAGTGCCATGACCGCCCGGTCGCGGATAGCCCGCGGACTCTGGCCTTCGGCCGCTGCAATCATCCGCGCGAGATCAGCTGCCAGAATAGCGCTCTTCTTGCGCGTTGGCCGCGCACGCTGCTCGCGGCGGATCCCAGCAAGTGTGTCAGCAATCACATCGCGCGGATCTCGATGCTGGGGTGCTACCTGACCTGCCTGCCTGTGGTGCCAGGCGATGGCGGCAAGGTGCCGCCCGATAGTGCTGTCCGCCCTCCCCGCCTGCGCCAGCGAGGCAAGGTATGTGGCAACTGCCTCCGGCATAGCCGGCATAGGCTCAAGATCGCGCACCCAGCACCATTCTTCGAACTGCCGCCAGTCGCTGTCATAGGCTCGGACAGTGTTGGCCGCCTTGGAGCGCGCCCGGTATGAGCGGGCCACTTCGATTTCAGCCGCGAGCTGCGGCGGGATCACATTCCCCAAGGGCGCGAGCGCAGCCTCATCTGAGAGCCCCAAAGCCTTGCTGCTATCATCATCCAAGGCGACACTCCTCCAGCTTCAATGCAGCTGCTGTGCCCTGCCCTTGCCTTCGGGCCGGGGCGACATCGCAGCGCATTTCGCCTGCTTTATATAGATTAGCATGTCGTCCGTGAAGGGCTCTTATCGGACAGCAAATCCACCGTACAAGCTGGGTATACTTTTTACGCCATTTATATACTATCTGGCCGATGGTATCCGCCCCAGCACCCTGGCAACTGACGCTTGCCCGCATCGAAGGCGCCCTCCCCTTCATCTCGCCCGAGCTGTCCGAATGCCTTGCGCTGGCCTCACTCCGTCGCCTCTGGCGCGTGCATGTGCGCGATTATCCGTTTGATAATCTTGGAATTGAACACAATCCGGGGCTCGAGGCAGACGAGCTTATGCGCTCGTGGTATTCCGAAGAACGCCGCCAGTTTTTATCGTGGATCAGCCGGCGAGGTCACCCTCCCCTCGCCCATGCCGCCAAGCTGGTCATGGCCGCCAAAAGTCAC
>LSKF01000048.1 GCA_001556995.1 Erythrobacteraceae bacterium CCH12-C2 | reverse complement strand
AGCGGGGACGGGGGTGGGAGCGGGTGTGGGAGCGAGGACGGGTGCGGGAGCATGCGGCATCGCGGACGCCTGGTGCGGCTCAGCCACCGTCTCATCGACCCACACTGCGTTGCGCCCGGGCAATTCCGCAAACTGCGACAGATCAAGCTCGCGCGGAGGGCTTGGCGGTGCAGCCTCGACCGGCTTCGGAGTTTCGCGAGGCTCCTCAAGAGGTTCGAGTCGCCACGCCGCAAAAGGCGAGTCGCTCATGGGCTCGTCAAAGCTGGGGCTGCCGAGGTCATTATAGGGATCAATCGGGCGCAGCAGCGAGCTGACCCCGCGGATCAGGTCATCCGGAGCGCTGGGTGCGACGGCTTTGACCGAAAGCTTGACAGCGATCAGATAGAGGATGCCCCCCATCGCCGCCGCGGCGAGAGCGGCCAACAGCCACTGCACCTGCGAACCAAGTCCGGCGAGGCCATTCCCACCCAAGACCTGATCGACCACGCTCAGCGGCAGGACCAGAACCACCAGCGCGCCCAGAAGAGCGCCCCATCCGCCAAGGATCGGTGCAAAGGCCGGAAGCGCCCGCAACGTGCGAGGACGCCGTGCGCTGGCCTTATCCTCGGTCCCTTTCCGACGGCTGCGATACTGGCTTGTCTTCATATGACCCAATCATCCTGCTGCTCATGCGGCGACCGGCGCACCAAGCGGCGCGCTGCCTATCGATGGGGCTAACAGTCGATGGTAAACATCGAGATAATCGCGCGCATTGGCCGCCCAGTCATGCCGCGCGCGGACATGGGCCTGAGCGCGGTCCTTCATCGCGTCCCAGCCCCCGCGCGCATTCAGCAAGCTTGCCAACGCAGCGGCGCAGGCAGCGGGGTCATCGGGCGTGAACAGCGTGCCCGTGACACCATCGCTGATAAGCTCGCGGTGCCCGCCCACGCTAGAGGCCGCGACCAACCGGCGCTGCGCCATCGCTTCGAGCGGTTTCAGCGGCGTCACAAGATCGGTCAGGCGCTGGCTCTTGCGCGGGTAGGCGAGCACGTCGACCAGCGAATAGTAGCGCTCGACCGCCGTGTGCGGGACGCGCCCGGTGAAGATCACCGCGTCAGGCTCGGGCAGGGCTGCCGCAGCCGCGCGCCAGGCGGCGTCCATCGGCCCGGCCCCTACCAGCAGCAGCCGCGCCTCGGGGTGCGAGGCGCGCAGCAGGGGCATGGCGGCGATCAGATCATCGACACCCTCATAGGCATAGAAGCTGCCAATATAGCCAATCACCGGCGCACCGGGCGCAATGTCCAGTTCGCCCGCCAGCGCATTGTCGCGCGCCACAGGCTCGCCAAACAGTTCCAGATCGACCCCATTGCGCATCACCCCGATCCGCTCCGGCGCGATGCCCCGCGTGATCAGATCATCGCGCAGGCCGTCGCAGATCGTGAACAGCGCATCCGCCTGCCGCGCCACTCGCGTTTCCAGCGCGCGGGTGAGGCGATATTTGAGGCTGCCTTCGGTGCCGGTGAGATTGCCGACCGCCGCATCCTCCCAGAACGCCCGGATTTCATAGACGAACGGCACCCCCAACGCCCGCGCTGCCCGGCTTGCCGCCGCACCGCACAGCGCGGGCGAATGCGCGTGGATGATGTCAGGGCGAAAGCCGTCTGCCGCCAGCTGCCGGATCGCCCCATCCAGCGCGGCGATCTCGCCGAGCTCACGCAGCGGCGGCGGGCCTTCAGGCGTGCCGGGGGTGCGGTGAAAGGTCAGGCCGTCGGCCACCTCGTCCGGACAATCCCACGCCGCTTCCAGATTGTGGCGCTGCCCGGTGATCCCGCGCACCTCCAGCCCGAGGCCTTGTTGCGCTTTCAGAATCGCGCGGGTGCGGAAGGTGTAGCCGCTGTGGAGCGGCAGCGAATGATCGAGGACATGGAGAATGCGGGTCATGGCTCGACGCCTTAGCCCACGCGTGCTTAACGCGGCGTCAACTGACTGAGGGTACAGCGGCATATTGCCACCTTGCGGACCCGCCTGACCCATGATCGACACTTTCGCACTCGCTCTCGGACATGGCCTCATGGCTCTGGCGATGCTGCGGCTGTTGCTGCGTCCGGGGCTCGACGAGGACCCGCTGCTCGAAGAGATTGCCGCCGCAATGGACAGCAAGCGTGAGGCAACGAGCGCGGCGGGCCGCGCGGCGGCGCGCCGCGCGCGGGGCGATGAAGGCGACGGGACCGCAGGTTCGGAATGAAGGACCTCTTCTTCCTCGCCTTCATCGGCTATGTGCTGCTGATCGGTATCAAGCGCCCGTTCCTGTGGGTGCTGCTGTATGTCTATATCGACATCCTTGCGCCGCAGCGCATCGGCTATTCGATCATCACCACCCTGCCCATGTCGCTGATTGCCTTTGCCGCCGCCTTTGGCGGATGGCTGGTGCTCGACAACAAGGCGGGCGCACGCTTTACCCTGCGGCAAGGGCTCCTGCTGGCGCTGCTGGCCTATTGCTGGTGGACGACCGGGAACGCCGATTTCCCCGAAGAAGCCCTGACCAAGTGGGACTGGGTGTGGAAGTCGCTGCTGTTTGCGATCTTCCTGCCGCTCACGCTCACCACCCGATCGCGGATCGAGGGGCTGGGGCTGATTCTGTTGCTTTCGGTAGCGACGATCGTGATCGCCACCGGGCTCAAGGTGGTGACGGGCGGCGGTGGCTATGGCGAGCTCAACTTCTTCGTCGATGACAATAGCGGGATCTACGAGAGTTCTACCCTGGCGACCGTGGCGATCGGACTGATCCCGCTGCTGTGGTGGTTCGTGAAGCACGGAACGGTGTTCCCGCGGCATTGGACGGTGATCGCCTTCGCCGTTGCCCTCACCTTTGCCTGCCTGCTGGTCCCCGTTGGCACCGAGGCACGCACCGGCCTGCTCTGTATCGCGGCGCTGGCGGGCTTGCTGTTGCGCTACACCAAGCGGCGGTTCGCTTTCATCGCCGGGGCGGCCCTGCTCGGCCTCGTCGCGCTGCCCTTCCTGCCGCAAAGCTATTACGACCGCATGGCCACGATTGCCGAGCCGGACGGCGATGAAAGCGCCTCCACCCGCGTGGCAGTGTGGAAATGGACGCTCGATTATGTCGAGGAAAAGCCGCTCGGCGGCGGGTTCGATGCCTATCGCTCCAACCGCTTTACCTATGTCATGCCGGTCAAGAAGACGGACGGGAACACCACCACGGTCTCCTATCAGGAGGTCGAGGACAAGGCGCGCGCCTATCACTCCTCGATCTTCGAGATGCTGGGCGAGCAGGGCTGGCCGGGGCTGATCCTGTGGCTTACGCTCCATGCGGTCGGGCTGTGGCAGATGGAGCGTATCCAGCGCCGCTGGCGGGGCGATGAGGCCGAGGCAACCCGCTGGATCGCACCGCTGGCCGCAGCCTTGCAGATGGGCGCGGTCATCTATCTGGTCGGGGCGACCTTCCAGGGAATCGCCTATCAGCCGGTGATGCTGATGCTGGTGGGGCTGCAAACCGGGCTCGCCACCTATTGCGCCCGCATCGATTCGGCGCGCACCAAGCTGGACCGCCGAGCCTCGCGCAAGGCCTCCATCGGCAGCAAGCTGCGCGGTGCCGTAGCGGCATAGTTCGCACCGTTGCGCTCGCCCCATTGTTGGGCCATGACGCCTCCCGGACAAGCAGCGCGGCGGGCACGGGATTCCGCCCGCGACAAGCGAAGGAGGAGCCCGATGAACCCACAAGAATTGGCCGCCAAGGTCGGCGAAGTGATCGGTACCAGCGAATGGGCCGAAATGAGCCAGGAACGCATCAACCAGTTCGCCGAGGCGACGGGTGATCACCAGTTCATTCACGTCAACGAAGAGATGGCAAAGATGACCCCGTTCGGCGGCACCATCGCCCACGGGTTCCTGACGCTCTCGATGATCCCCTATCTGGGCGCCCAGGGCGGCGCGCCGCGCATTGATGGGGTGAAGATGGGCGTCAATTATGGCGGCAACAAAACCCGCTTCATCGCCCCCGTGCGCGCGGGCAAGCGCATCCGCGGCGTGTGGAAGCTCACCGAAATGGTCGAAAAGCGCCCCGGCCAGTGGCAGCAGACCTGCGAGATCACGATCGAGATCGAAGGCGAAGAAAAGCCCGCGCTGATCTGCGAGTGGATCACGCAATACTTCGTGTAAGCCCGATGGCGCGCATCGAACCCCTAGCCGAGCCTTACCCCGAGCCATTCGCTCGGGCGATGGCCGTCCTGATGCGGGGCGCACCCCCGCTCAAGCTGTTCACCACGCTCGCAAAGAACGAGCGCGCGTGGGGCAAGTTCACCGCTGGCTCGATGCTCGACCGCGGCCCTTTGGGTCTGCGCGAGCGCGAGTTGGTGATTGACCGCACCACGGCGCGCTGCGGCTGTGAGTACGAATACGGCGTTCATATCCGCGGTTTTGCGGAGAAGGCCGGGATCGACGAAGCCCAGCAGCGTGCGCTCGTCCATGGCGGCGCGGATGATCCGGTGTGGAACGAACGCGAGGCGGTGCTGATCGCCAGCGTCGACGCGCTGCTCGACACCAAGCGCCTGACCGACGGGCAATGGGCCGCCCTTTCGGCGCATTTCTCGGAAGCCGAGGCGCTCGAGATCGTCCAGCTTACCGCCTTCTATCACGGCGTGTCGTTGATTTGCGGCGCGCTCTACCTCCCGCTCGAAGAAGGGGCGGCGAGGTTTCCTGACTGACATCTTTCAACAAGGATACCCCTATCATGGCACGTGACGCCGTAATCGTTTCCACCGCCCGCACCCCCATTGGCCGCGCCTACAAGGGTGCCTTCAACGCCACCCCCGGGCCAACGCTCGGCGCCTTGAGCCTTGCCCCCGCGATCGAACGCGCAGGCATCGAAGCGGGCGCAATCGACGACGTGGTGTGGGGCGCGGTCCTCACGCAGGGCACGCAGGCGGGCAATATCGCCCGCCAGGTCGCGCTGCGCGCCGGGTGCCCGGTGACGGTCCCCGGCCACACCATCGACCGCCAGTGCTCTTCCGGCCTCATGGCGATTGCCACCGCGGCCAAGCAGATCATCGTCGACAACATGGATATCGTCGTCGGCGGCGGGCAGGATTCGATCAGCCTCGTCCAGACCCCGGAAATGCGCGTGTCGCCCGATCGCTCGCTGATCGCGATGCACAAGGATGTCTACATGCCGATGCTCGGCACCGCCGAAGTGGTGGCGAAGCGTTATGGCGTCACCCGCGAGGCGCAGGACGAATATGCCTACCAATCGCAGATGCGCACGGCTGCGGCGCAGGCTGCGGGCTATTTCGACGCCGAGATCGTCCCCGTCACCGCCACGATGGCGGTGAAGGACAAGGACACCGGTGAGACCAGCATGGTCGAAGTCACCCTCGCCAAGGACGAAGGCAACCGCCCCTCGACCACGCTCGAAGGCCTGCAATCGCTCCAGCCGGTGATGGGTCCGGGCATGAACATCACCGCGGGTAACGCCTCGCAGCTGTCGGACGGTTCTTCGGCCGCGGTGCTGATGGAAGCCAAGCTCGCCGAACAGAAGGGCCTCCAGCCGCTCGGCCGCTATGTTGGCATGGCGGTCGCCGGGACCGAGCCTGACGAGATGGGCATTGGCCCCGTCTTCGCGATTCCGAAGCTCCTCAAGGCAACCGGGCTCAAGATGGACGACATCGGGCTGTGGGAGCTGAACGAGGCTTTCGCCGTGCAAGTGCTCTATTGCCGCGACACGCTCGGCATCCCGAACGACATCCTCAACGTCAACGGCGGCTCGATCTCGATCGGCCACCCTTACGGCATGACCGGCGCACGCTGCACCGGCCACGCGCTGATCGAAGGCAAGCGCCGCGGGGCGAAGTATGTCGTGGTGACGATGTGCATCGGCGGCGGTCAGGGCGCAGCGGGGTTGTTCGAGGTCTTCTAAGGCCCGGCACAATTAGCCATGCAAAGCGGCGCGGAGGGGCAACCTTCCGCGCCGCTTTTCAATTGTAAGGGGGGCGGTCCGGGCGCTGAGCCACCATTCGCGTCACGCGGGACAAGGAATGGTGCTGCTGGGGAGGATTGAACTCCCGACCTCACCCTTACCAAGGGTGCGCTCTACCACTGAGCTACAGCAGCGCCGGAAACAGGCGCGCCCTATTGTCGCGCGTCCTCGCAATGTCAAGCGGGGGTTGATGGAGGCACCACATATCTGCAAGGCGTTGCGCATGAGTGAAGAGCCCCGCAAGAATATGTCACGAGAAGAGCGGCTCGCGGCCAAGCTGCGCGAGAACCTGCGGCGCAGGAAGGCCCAAGCGCGAGCCTTGGGCGATTCGAGCGCAACGGAATCGCTTCCCAATCCGTCCTCCGATGGCTAACGAACGCCGCTCCCGACAGTGACGGAGCCACAATGCCCAAGCTCATCCTCGTCCGCCACGGCCAGAGCCAGTGGAACCTCGAAAACCGCTTCACCGGATGGTGGGATGTCAGCCTGACCGATCAGGGCGTGGCCGAAGCCATTGCGGCCGGCGCGCTGATGAAGGCCAAGGGCGCTCTGCCGACGGTGGGCTTCACCTCGCTCCAGACCCGCGCGATCAAGACGCTCAATCTGGCGCTGGAAGAGGCCGGGCGGCTGTGGATCCCGGTGACCAAGGACTGGCACCTCAATGAACGCCACTATGGCGGGCTGACCGGGCTCGACAAGCAAGAGACGCGCGAAAAGCACGGCGAGGAACAGGTCCACATCTGGCGCCGCAGCTTTGACGTGCCGCCCCCGCCGCTGGAGCCGGGCAGCCCTTTCGATCTGGCGAGCGATCCGCGCTATGCCGGGATTGCGATCCCGAACACCGAGAGCCTCAAGCTCACCATCCTCCGCGTGCTGCCCTATTGGGAAAGCGCGATCCTGCCGGTGCTCGCCAGCGGCGAGACGGTGATCATCTCGGCCCACGGCAATTCGCTGCGGGCGCTGGTCAAGCATCTCTCGGGCATTTCGGATGCGGACATTACCGACCTTGAGATTCCCACCGGGCAGCCGATCATCTATGACTTTGACGACGCGATGGTGCCAGGGGCGCGCTATTACCTGAAGGACGCATGATGGACGTAACCGGGGGCAGGGTCGCAATCGTGATGGGGAGCCAGTCTGACTGGCCCACCATGAAGGCCGCCGCCGAGGTGCTGGACGAGCTCGAGGTGCCCTATGAGGCGCGCATCACCTCGGCCCACCGCACGCCCGACCGGATGGTGGCCTTCGCCAAGGGGGCCGAGGGTGAGGGGTTCGATGTGATCATCGCAGGCGCCGGGGGCGCGGCGCACCTGCCGGGGATGATCGCCAGCATGACGCATCTGCCAGTGCTGGGCGTGCCGGTACAGTCCAAGGCTTTAAGCGGCATGGATAGCCTGCTCTCGATCGTGCAGATGCCCGGCGGCATTCCCGTCGGCACGCTCGCAATCGGCGAGGCCGGGGCCAAGAATGCGGGGCTGTTGGCAGCGGCGATCCTCGCGCTGTCGGACAAGGACTTATCAGAACGCCTGCAGGATTGGCGCGCGGCCAAGAGCGCCGCTGTAACCGAGGTGCCGGAGGATTGAGAATAAAATCCGTTTGGGCTGAGCTTGTCGAAGCCCCGCACTTTTCTTTATGCCAACCGCCGAAGACGAAGGACGGCCCTTCGACAGGCTCAGGGCGAACGGGGTAAGTAGTTTGGCGCTGGCAGCAGGCTCAACCATCGGCATTCTGGGCGGCGGGCAGCTGGGCCGTATGATGGCCGTCGCCGCCTTGCAGCTGGGCTACAAGGTGATCGGCTTCGCGCCCGAGGGTGACAATGTTGCTGCAGAAGCCTGCACGGATTTCATCACGGCCGCTTGGGACGACGCCGCCGCGCTGGCCGATTTCGCGGCACGTTGCGATGTCGTCACGTGGGAGTTCGAGAACGTCCCGCTCCAGACCGTGTTCGCCCTGCCGCAGGAGCTTTTAGCCTGCCCTGCGCGCGCGCTTGAGGTCGCGCAGGACCGGCTGAGCGAAAAGGCATTTGTGGCAGGCCTTGGCGGCACGCCAGCGCCCTACGCAAGGGTCGAGACCGAGGCGGATTTCCTCGCGGCGGTGACCAGCATCGGCGCCCCCGGCATCCTTAAAACCGCACGCGATGGCTATGACGGCAAGGGCCAGTGGCGGGTGCGCTCGGCGATGGAGGCGGGCGGTATCCGGTTTCCGGGCGTCGCCTGCATTTACGAAGGCTTCGTCACCTACGAGACGGAGTTTTCCGTGATTCTGGTGCGCGGGCGGGATGGCACGATCCGGTTCTGGGATTCGACGGCCAACCTCCACGAAGGCGGCATGCTGGCGCAATCGATCCTGCCGGCGGGCGCTCTGGTCGAATCGCAGGTGCCTGCCGCACGCGACATCGCTGCGCGGACGGCCGAGGCGCTGGGCTATGTCGGGGTGCTGACGCTCGAATTTTTCGCCACCCGGAATGGCCCGGTGTTCAACGAAATGGCCCCGCGGGTCCACAACTCCGGGCACTGGACGATTGAAGGCGCGGCCACCAGCCAATTCGAAAACCACATCCGCGCGATTTGCGGCCTGCCGCTGGGCGGCACCGTCACCCGGTTCGAAGCCATCGAAATGCGCAACATCGTCGGCGAAGACGCCCTGCGCGCCCATGCGATCCTGGCCGAGCCGGGCGAGCCGCACCTGCACCTCTACGGCAAGCGCGAGGTGCGCGAAGGGCGCAAGATGGGCCACGTCACCCGCGTGAGCCACGCGATACGATGACCCCGGAAATCGTCCTGATCTATGCCCGCGCCGCCAATGGCGCGATTGGCAATGACGGCGGCCTGCCGTGGCGCCTGCCCGCTGACCTCAAGCGCTTCAAGGCGCTGACGATCGGCAAGCCGATGGTCATGGGGCGCAAGACCTTTGAAAGCCTCCCCGGCTTGCTCCCGAGCCGCCGCCATATCGTGCTCTCCCGGCGTGACAGCTTTGCCGCTGAGGGAGTGGAAATGGCCGGGTCGGTCAAGGAGGCGCTGGCGCTGGCGAGCAATGGTAATGACAGCGGCGAGGTCGCGATCATCGGCGGGGCGGCGATCTATGACGTGTTCATGCCCCTCGCCCACCGGATCGAGCTGACGCAGATCCATGCCGAGTATCCGGGCGACACCTTTATGCCCGAACCGGGCCGCGAATGGGTGCTCGCCGCGCGCGAGGATCACGCGGCGGACGGCGCGCATCCCGCCTTCTCTTTCCTTACCTTCCGCCGAGGGGCACAGGCCTGATGCGCTGGCTCGATCATCGCAATGCCATCCCTGAGGCGCTGCGCGGCGCGGTGATTGCGCTCGGCAATTTCGATGGGTTCCATCGCGGGCATCAGGCGGTGGCGGGCGAGGCGATCCGCTGGGCGCAGGCCGAGGGCCGCCCCTCGATCATCGCCACCTTCGACCCTCATCCGGTCCGCTTCTTCCGCCCCGAGGTGCCGCCCTTTCGGCTGACCACGATGGAGCAGCGTCGGGAGCTCTATCTCGCCGCTGGTGCAACCGCGATGCTGGTATTTCACTTCGATGCTGACCTTGCCGGAACCAGCGCGGAGGACTTCATCCAGCGCATCCTGATCGACCGCTTCGGCGCGCACGGCGTAGTGACGGGGGGCGATTTCACCTTTGGAAGGGGCGCGAAGGGCAATGTCGATCTGCTGCGCTCGCTGGGCGGCGAACTGGGCCTGCAATCGCGGGTGGTTGCGGCGGTGGCAGAGGGGGGCGAAATCGTCTCCTCCAGCCGCATCCGTCAGGCGCTGCGCGATGGCGACCCGCAGGAGGCTGCCCGCCTGATGACCCGTCCCTTCGCCATCAGGGGTATCGTCGAACACGGCGACAAGCGCGGGCGGACCATCGGTTATCCCACCGCCAACCTCGCCATCGATAACTACCTGCGTCCCAAATACGGCATCTACGCCGTTACGGGCCGCATTCTGTCCACCGGTCAGGTGCTCCACGGCGCGGCCAATATCGGCATCCGCCCGCAGTTCGAACCGCCCAAGGAGCTGCTCGAACCCTATTTCTTCGATTTTTCCGGTGACCTCTATGGGCAGGAGATCGAAGTCGCCTTCCACCACTTCCTGCGCGGCGAGGCGAAGTTTGACAGCCTCGAAGCGCTGATCGCACAGATGGACAAGGATTGCGCCGAGGCGCGGCGGTTGCTGGGTTGAGTTGGTTCGCGCAGAGACCGAAGAGGAGCAGAGGGCGCGGAGGTCTCGTTCTGCGCCGCAGGCATTACGTCCCAATGTGGCGATTTCTTGATGCGGCTGCGCCGAAGTACAATCCCTCTGCGCCCTCTGCTCCTCTGCGGTCTCTGCGCGAACCCATTCCTGCCAAGACAAATTGCGCAAACCCCGCCCGCCCGCTAAGGCCCCGCGCACCATGACCGACGACAACACCCAACGCGATTACAGGGACACCGTCTTCCTGCCGAAGACCGATTTCCCCATGAAGGCCGGCCTCCCCCAGAAGGAGCCGGGCATTGCCGCGCGTTGGGAAGAGATTGGCCTCTACAAGGCCCTGCGCGAAGCGCGGCGGGGCCGGGAAAAGTTCATCCTCCACGATGGCCCGCCCTACGCCAATGGCGACATGCATATAGGCCATGCACTGAACCACATCCTCAAGGACATGGTCTGCCGCACCCAGAACCTCTTGGGCCGCGATGCGCCTTACGTGCCGGGCTGGGATTGCCACGGCCTCCCCATCGAGTGGAAGGTCGAGGAAGCCTACCGCAAGGAGAAGAAGCCCAAGCCCGTCCTCACCGGAGCCGGGCGCGACGAGGCGGCGGTAAAGGCCTTCCGCGACGAGTGCCGCGCCTATGCGCAACGCTGGGTCGACGTGCAGCGCGCGCAGCTGAAGCGCCTCGGCATCATGGGCGATTGGGACCACCCCTACCTCACCATGCAGAAGGAGAGCGAGGCGGTGATCGTCGCCGAGCTTTTGAAGCTGGCCGAGGCGGGGAACCTCTATCGCGGTTCGAAGCCGGTGATGTGGTCCCCGGTTGAACAGACCGCGCTGGCCGAGGCGGAGGTCGAATACGAGGACATCACTTCAACCCAGATCGACGTGGCGTTCGAGATTGTCGAGTGTTCGCAAGATCCAAGCCTTGTCGGAGCTTCGGTCATTATCTGGACGACGACGCCTTGGACGATCCCGGTCAATCAGGCGATCGCTTATGGGCGGGACATTGAATACGTCGTCTCGGTAATCAACGGTCAAAGGTATATCTACGCGCTTAACCTTGAGAGCGCATTGCTCTCACGACTTGGATTGACGGCGGTAGATCAGGGTCTCGGTCTCCTGAAGCCGGGAACACTCGCAGATGCTAAGGCCCGCCACCCGATGCATCACCTCGGCGGATTCTATGCGACACCGCGCCCGCTGCTCCCCGGCGACTTCGTCACCACCGACTCTGGCACCGGCCTCGTCCACATGGCGCCCGATCATGGCGAGGACGACTTCGACCTCTGCAAGGCGAACGGCATCAACCCCGTCTTCGCGGTGATGGATGACGGGCGCTACCGCGACGACTGGCCGTGGCTGGGCGCGGCAGACGAGCGCCGCATGAGCGTCATCAACCCCAAGTTCAACGCGCCCGACGGCCCGATCTGCTCGGACCTGAGCGAAGCGGGCGCGCTGCTCGCCGCGAGCGCGGATTACCAGCACTCCTACCCGCACTCGTGGCGCTCCAAAGCCAAGGTGATCTTCCGCTGCACCCCGCAGTGGTTCGTGCCGATGGACAAGCCGGTCGACACCGGCGATTTCGAGGTCATCCCCACCGGCCCGCTCGGCGGGGCCATCGCGCCTTTCGTGAGCTACGACCATTCGACCTTGCGCGAGCGCGCCACCGCCGAAATCGCCCGGGTCCAGTTCATCCCCGAAAAGGGCCGCAACCGCATCGGTGCGATGGTGGAAGGCCGCCCCGACTGGGTGCTCTCGCGCCAGCGCGCCTGGGGCGTGCCGATCACGCTCTTCGTGCGGCCGGATGGCTCGTACCTGCAAGACGCCGAGGTCAACGCGCGCATCGTCGCCGCCGTGAACGCGGAAGGCATGGACGCCTGGAACAGCGCCAACAAGGCCGCCTTCCTCGGCCCCGATCACAACCCCGACGACTACGCAATGGTCACCGACATTCTCGACGTGTGGTTCGATAGCGGCTGCACCCATGCCTTCGTGCTGGAATCGGGGCGCTGGCCGGACCTGCAATGGCCCGCCAACCTCTACCTCGAAGGATCGGACCAGCATCGCGGCTGGTTCCAATCCTCGCTGCTGCAATCCTGCGCCACACGCGGCCGCGCGCCTTATGATCAGGTTCTCACCCACGGCTTCACGATGGATGCCAAGGGCAAGAAGATGTCGAAGAGCCTCGGCAACACGGTCGATCCGCTGAAAGTGATGGAGACCTACGGCGCGGATATCATCCGTCTGTGGGCGCTTTCGGTCGACTTCACCGAGGATCACCGCATCGGGGATGAGATCCTGAAGGGCGTGGGCGACCAGTATCGCAAGCTGAGGAACACCTTCCGCTACCTGCTCGGCGCGCTCGACGGGTTTGTGGGCGATATGAGCGATGCGGGCGAGCTGCCTGAATTGGAGGTCTACATCCTCGCGTTGCTTTCCGAGTTGGACGGGAAGTTGAAAGCGGCGGCGGAGGCCTACGACTTCAACCTCTACACCCGCCTGCTGGTCGATTTCTGCAACGAGGACCTTTCGGCCTTCTTCTTCGATATCCGCAAGGACTCGCTCTATTGCGACGGGCCGGATTCGGCGACGCGCAACGCCTATCGCACCGTGCTCGATCTGCTGTTCCACGCGCTGGTGCGCTACGCCGCGCCGGTGCTGGTGTTCACGGCGGAGGAAGTGTGGCTCTCGCGCTATCCCGAGGATGGCGAGGAGGACGATCACGGCCAGCGCGGCAGCGTCCACCTGCTCGAATGGCCGAGCGTGCCGGGCGTGGTGGTCGACCACGCCAAGTGGGCTCAGCTCAGGGCCCTGCGGGATCAGGTCAACGAAGCGATCGAGCCGCTGCGGCGCGACAAGACCATCCGCTCCAGCCTCGAAGCCGAAGTGGTGGTGCCCGCCGCCGCA
The DNA here is from genome assembly GCA_001556995.1 of Erythrobacteraceae bacterium CCH12-C2. GTDB lineage: Bacteria > Pseudomonadota > Alphaproteobacteria > Sphingomonadales > Sphingomonadaceae > Erythrobacter. Next base: position 46,659 of record LSKF01000048.1, on the reverse strand, counting down.
GTGCCCGAGGGCGTCACGGACGAACAACTCGCCGAGCTGTTCATCACCGCGACAGTCACGCGCGGGCAGGGCGACACGGTGATCGTGACCAAGACCAACCACCACAAATGCACCCGCTGCTGGCGTCACCTGCCTGACGTGGCGGTAGAGGGGTCGTTGTGCGGTCGTTGCGATGCGGTTGTCAGCGCATGAGCGGCTTGTTCACCCGCAATCGCCTTATCGGCCTCGCGTTTGCCGCTTTCATCGCGGTGATCGATCAGGCGGTGAAGCTCTATGTCATCGGCCCGCTGGCGCTGCGTCAGGTGGGGCGGATCGATCTGCTGCCGTTCTTCGATCTCACCTATACCGAGAACCGGGGGATTTCCCTCGGGATGCTGCAGGCGACCAATATGGAGACCCGCTGGCTGCTGGTGCTGTTGACCGGGGTGATCGCGCTGGTGGTGCTGGTGTGGATGATGCGCGAGAAATGGCTGGGCGATATCCTTGGCCTTGCGCTGATCCTCGGCGGGGCGCTCGGCAATATCCGCGATCGTTATGATCTGGGCTATGTCATCGATTATGCCGATTTCCATATTGGCGATTTTCGCCCTTTCCTGATCTTCAACATTGCTGACGCCGCGATTACCATCGGCGTTGTCATAATCCTTGCCCGCAGCCTGCTGGTGCGCGACAAGGCCGACACCCAAGCCGGGGATATGCCCCGTGGAGAGCCTAATGATGCGTAAGTTTGCACCCCTCGTCCTGCTCACCGGCGCTTCGGCCCTGCTGTCCGCCTGCGGGGCTGGCGGCGGCGTGTTCAACCGCGATCGGCCCGATGAATTTGCAGTGCAGCGGCAGGCCCCGCTGGTGGTGCCGCCCGACTTCACCCTGACTCCGCCCGCCCCGGGCGCGCCGCGTCCGTCGGAAGGCACGGCTTCGGAGCAGGCATTGGACGCGCTGTTCGGCGGCCCCGCACCGCGTAGCAGGGTCGAGACCAGCGTGCTTGACCGCGCCGGAAGTGCCGCACCGAGCATCCGCAGCGTGGTGGGCGACACCGGCACCAACACGGTCGCCAAGGGCCGCGTCACCCGCGACATCATCGCCGCGCCTGAAGGCGACGGGCAGTCGGCTTCGACGGTCATTCCGAGCGCCTGAGGCCCATCGCCCTCTCCCCGTCCGGGGAGAGGATAGCGAAGCTTGCCGCTTTAGCGGCTAGCGGAGCTTGGAGAGGGGTGCGCTGGAGGCGCGATAACGAACTGCCGTACCCCCACCCCCAACCCCTCCCCAAGGGGAGGGGGGTAAGAGGTCTCACTCCCCCTCAGCCACCTTGCTCACCAGCAGCTTGTCGATCCGGCGGCCGTCCATGTCGACCACTTCGAAACGCCAACCCTGATCGATGAAATATTCGCCCTCGCCCGGCAGCTTCTTCATCACCGACAAGGCATAGCCCGCCGCTGTGCCAAACTCACGATCCTCGCCGTAATCGAGCCCCAACCGATCCGCGAGGGCATCGGCAGACAGCGAGCCTGACACCAAGAGCGAGCCATCCTCGCGCTCGACAACCGAGGGCAGGTCGCCATCAACCGAATCGCTGGCGAAGTTGCCGACAATGGACGTGAGCAGATCGACGGGGGTGACGATCCCTTCGAAATGGCCATATTCGTCGGTCACCGCTGCCATCGCCACTTCGGCCGATTGCAGCACCCTGAGCGCGTCCATTGCGTCGAGCTGATCGGGCACCACCTCGACCTTGTGCATCATCGCGCGGATCGACACCGCCTCACCCGCCACCATCGCTGCCAGCACATCGCGCACCTTGACCACGCCAAGGATCGTGTCGGGCGAGCCTTCAGCCACGGGCAGCAGCGAATGCGAGCTTTCCTCGATCGTCTCGCGGATCTCGACAAGGTCGGCATCGGCCTCGATCCAGTCGACATCGGTGCGCGGGGTCATCATCTCGCGCACCGGGCGCTCGGCCAAGCGCACCACGCCGGTCAGCAGCTGGCGTTGTTCGTCCTCGATCACACCCGACCGGGTGGCCTCGGCAAAGATCATGTGCAGTTCCTCGGCGGTGACCGAGGCTTCATCGGTGCGGCGAATCCCGAACAGGCGGATGATCGCCGCTGAACTCGAATCGAGCAGCCACACCAGAGGGGCTGCCGCGCGCGACAGGAAGTCCATCGGCCGCGCCATGATCAAGGCCAGCGGCACCGCGTTGCGCAGCGCCAGCTGCTTGGGCACCAGCTCGCCCACCACCACGCTGAGGTATGTCGTCAGCGCGATCACCACCGCAAATCCAGCCTCGTCGGCATACTGCGCCGGCAAGCCCATCGCCGCCATCCGTTCGCCGGTCGGCCCACCAAGGCTCGCGCCCGAATAGGCCCCGGCGATGATTCCGATCAGCGTGATCCCGATTTGCACGGTCGACAGGAACTTGCCCGGATCCGCCGCCAACGTGATCGCAATGCGCGCGCTGGTCGACCCGCCTTCCGCCTTGGCTTCGAGTGCGCTGGTCTTGGCCGAGACAATGGCCAGCTCCGACATCGCGAACACGCCGTTGATCACGACGAGGCCGAGGATGATGAACAGGTCTGACAAGGGAAAGGGTGTCACGCTTCCGCCGCTAGCATAATCTGGCCGCGATGCCAGCAAGGCAATCGCCTCGCATCACACAAGGCGCGGCTCGCCGAACATGAACAGGAACCGGGTCTCCCCGTTCAACCAAGGTCAATCCGCCGTAGCGCAGGAGCGGCCCAATCCGGGCCGACCGGTGCTTGCCGCCATTCAGGCGGGACGGCATATTCGGCCCGATAGCAAAGGGAGGCACGTTTATGACTATCTCTAAGATTCTGCTATCCGGCACCGCTGCATTGGCACTGCTCGGCACCACGGCCTGCGTCACTGATCCTAACACTGGCGAGAAGAAGATCTCGCGCACCGCGATCGGCACGGGCTTGGGCGGCACGCTCGGGTATCTGCTCGGCGGCGCGATTGGCGGCGATACCGGGCGCATCATCGGTGCAGGCATCGGCGGCTCGGCCGGCGCAATCCTCGGCAAGCAGTATGATGATCAGATCCGCGAGCTCAAGGAACAGACCGCCGGCAGCGGTGTGGATGTCGAAGAAGTCGGCGATCAGGATGCGATCCTTGTCCGCCTGCCCGATGGCGTGACCTTCGCCACCGGTTCGGCATCGATCAATCCCGGCTTTCTCGATACGCTCAACAATGTCGCGGAAAGCCTGATCAAGTATCCGAACAGCCTGATCGACGTGTACGGCTTCACCGACACCACCGGCTCGCCCGCCACCAACCAGCGCCTGTCCGAACAGCGCGCGCAGGCGGTCGCCGATTACCTCGCCGCGCGCGGGGTTGCCCGGGCACGGATCGCGACTACCGGCTATGGCGAGCAATATGACTATCTCCGGGTCAAGACTGGCGACAATATCAACGAGCCGCTCAACCGCCGGGTGGAGATCAAGATCATCCCCGTGAGCCAGGACGACGTAAGCGCGGCGCGCGCCGGGCGCTGATTGTCTGGAAAGAACAGGACGGGCTGCCCGCAAGGGTGGCCCGTCTTGCGTTTCAGCGCAACGCTGCCGCCCGCACGGCCAAGCGCTCGACAGCTGCTGCGTGGATAGCGGGCGAGCACACCAGCACGCCAAAGTCGCGCGGGTCGTGCTTGTTATAGGCCAGCGGATGGCCGAAGGCATCGGTCACCTCGGCTCCTGCCTCGCGCGCGATCAGCGCGGCGGCGGCGATGTCCCATTCAAAGCCCCAGCGCAGCGTGGCGACAAGATCGGCGCGGTCATCGGCGACCATCGCGATCCGCAAGGCTATCGAATTGGGCTGCTCCACCGCGACCAGATCACTGTCATCCTTGGGGAGGGCATAGGTTAGCACCCGTGCACCGGTAAATTCGGTGCGGGTGCTCGCCTGAATCGGCAAGCCATTCAGCGTCGCGCCGTGGCCTGCCACCGCAACCCATTCCTCTCCCCGTGCCGGTGCCATCAGCATTCCGATCAACGGACGGCCGGCGCTCACCAGCGCCACCGACACCGCCCAACCGGGGCGCCCATTCACGAAATCGCGGGTGCCATCGATCGGGTCGACCAACCAGATGAGGCCGCTCTGGGTGCGCGCCTTGTCATCGGCGGTTTCCTCCGACAGCCATGCGGCGGACGGCAGCAAGCGAGCGAGCTCGCGCTTGAGGAATCGGTCGATCTCAAGATCGGCCTCGCTCACCGGATTGCCCGGGGTCTTGTCCCAGCTGTGCAGGTCATGCCCCGCCCCCGGCCAGCGCGAATGGGCGATCCGGCCCGCCTCGCGGACAATGGTTTGAAGGCGATCCCTGTCAATCATGCAAGGCTTGTGTGTTGGCCGCGCCGCAAGCACTTTTCAAGCCTGCCGATCCGTGCTTAGGCCCCGCGTGGACGAACCTCTCCCCGTAGAATGCATTGAAGGGATCGATACGCAATGAACGTTCACGAATATCAGGCCAAGGAACTGCTCGCCAAGCACGGGATCGCCGTGCCCGCCGGTCACGCCGCCCTCAGTGTTGAAGAAGCGGTCGAAGCCGCCAAAAAGCTACCGGGGCCGCTTTATGTCGTGAAGGCGCAGATCCACGCTGGGGGGCGTGGCAAGGGCAAGTTCAAGGAGCTTGGGCCGGACGCCAAGGGCGGTGTGCGCCTCGCCAAGAGCCTTGAGGAAGTGGAAGCTCACGCCAAGGAAATGCTCGGCAACACGCTGGTCACCATCCAGACGGGGGATGCGGGCAAGCAGGTCAACCGCCTCTACATCACCGACGGCGTCGATATCGCCAAGGAATACTACCTCTCGCTGCTGGTCGACCGCGCGTCGGGCCGTGTGGCTTTCGTGGTTTCGACCGAGGGCGGGGTGGACATCGAAACCGTGGCGCATGACACGCCCGAGCTGATCACCACCTTCTCGGTCGATCCCGCGCAGGGCTTCCAGCCGCACCATGGCCGCGCGGTGGCCTTTGCGCTCAAGCTTCAGGGCGATCTCAACAAGCAGGCGCAGAAGCTGGCGAAGCAGCTCTACGACGCCTTCATCGCCACAGATTGCGAGATGCTCGAAATCAACCCGCTGGTCGAAAGCGAAGACGGCAAATTGCTCGTGCTCGACGCCAAGATGAGCTTTGACGGCAACGCCCTCTACCGCCACCCCGACATCGAAGCGCTGCGCGATGAGACCGAGGAAGACCCGGCGGAAGTCGAAGCCAGCGAATACGACCTCGCTTACATCAAGCTCGATGGCAACATTGGCTGCATGGTGAACGGCGCGGGCCTCGCCATGGCGACGATGGACATCATCAAGCTCAACGGCGCCTTCCCGGCGAACTTCCTCGACGTGGGCGGCGGTGCCACCACCGAGAAGGTGACGGCAGCCTTCAAGATCATTCTCAAGGACCCGGCGGTCGAAGGCATCCTCGTCAACATCTTCGGCGGGATCATGAAGTGCGACGTGATCGCCAACGGCATCGTGCAGGCGGCCAAGGACGTGAACCTGCAGGTTCCGCTGGTCGTGCGTCTGGAAGGCACCAATGTGGCCGAAGGAAAGGCGATCCTCGACAACTCGGGCTTGGCCATCGTCAGCGCCGACAACCTGGGCGATGCGGCGCAGAAGATCGTCGCGGAAGTGAAGAAGGCGGCGTGATTGCGAGCGCAACCGGGCGCTGTCGCTGCGGCGAGGTGACTTTCACGGTCACCTCGCCCGCCTTGATGAGCATGGCCTGTCACTGCAAGGGGTGTCAGAAGCTTACCGGAAGCGCCTATTCGCTCAGTATGCTTTACCCCAGATCAGCCTTCAGCTTTAACAGCGGAGAGACGGTCGTGGGCGGACTGCACGGTGAGTCTCGCTATTTGATGTGTGCGAAGTGCAAGAGTTGGCTGACCACCGAGCCGGCTGGGCTGCCGGATTTTGTCAATGTGCGCACTCCGTTGCTCGACGAGCCGCCCGCCGACCCGCCCTTCATCGAGGTGGCGACCAACGAGGGGTTCGCTTGGGCGAAGACCGGTGCGCCTCATAGTTACCCTGCCGATCCGGCCGAAGAGGATTTTCCGCGGCTGCTGAGGGAGTTCGCAAGTCGTGGTTCCTGACCATATGACTGCGGCTCGATGGCGTCGCCCAACCACTTTCGGCGAGCGTATAGAGTTACCTTGTAGTTGACGTTTACGTAAACGCTAGCTAATTGCGCAGCCAAGGCCGCAGAGCCATCGTCTCTGGCCTAGTGATTCTTTGAGAGGAAGGAACGCCCCATGAAGATCCTCGTCCCCGTCAAGCGGGTGATCGATTACAACGTCAAGCCGCGGGTCAAGGCCGATGGCACGGGCGTTGACCTTGCCAACGTCAAGATGAGCATGAACCCGTTCGACGAGATCGCGGTCGAGGAAGCCATCCGCCTCAAGGAAAAGGGCGCGGCGACTGAGATCGTTGCCGTCTCGATCGGCCCGGCCAAGGCGCAGGAAACCCTGCGCACCGCGCTCGCCATGGGTGCTGACCGGGCGATCCTGATCGAGACCGATGAAGAGGTCGAGCCGCTGGCGGTCGCCAAGATTTTGAAGGCGATTGCAGACGAAGAGGCCCCCGGCCTCGTCATCCTCGGCAAGCAGTCGATCAGCGACGATTCGAACCAGACCGGCCAGATGCTCGCCGCGCTGATGGGCCGTCCGCAGGGCACCTTCGCCAACACCGTCGAAGTCGATGGCGACTCTGTCACCGTGAAGCGCGAAGTCGATGGCGGCCTCCAGACCGTCAAGCTCGCGCTCCCCGCGATCGTCACCACCGACCTGCGCCTCAACGAGCCGCGCTATGCCTCGCTGCCCAACATCATGAAGGCGAAGCAGAAGCCGCTCGCGGTCAAGACCGCCGCCGATTACGGCGTCGATCTGACCCCGCGTCTCAAGACTCTCAAGGTCGCAGAACCCCCGGTGCGTCAGGCGGGCGAAAAGGTCGCCGACGTCGCCGCGCTGGTCGAGAAGGTCAAGGCGCTCGGCATCGCGTGATCCCATCCTCCGTTCACCCTGAGCTTGTCGAAGGGTTGTCTTTCTTGAGGCAAGCGGAACGGAGAAAAGAAGGACGGGGCTTCGACAAGCTCAGCCCGAACGGAAATTGAGAGGTAAGTTCAATGAAGACTCTGGTTCTCGTCGAACATGACAACACCAAGGTGAACGACGCCACCCTCGCGGTCGTCACCGCTGCCGGCAAGCTCGGCGAAGTGCACCTGCTGGTCGCCGGTCACAACTGCGGCGGCGTGGCGGAAGCTGCCGCCAAGATCGCAGGCGTGGCCAAGGTTCACGTCGCCGATGATGTGGCCTATGCCAACGGCCTTGCCGAAAACGTCGCGCCGCTTGCCGCTGCGCTGATGGATCACCACGACGCCTTCCTCGCGCCTGCCACCACGCAGGGCAAGAACGTCGCCCCGCGCGTCGCCGCGCATCTCGACGTGATGCAGGTCAGCGAGATCCTGTCGGTCGAAGGCCCCAAGACCTTTACCCGCCCGATCTACGCCGGGAACGCCATCGCGACGGTCGAATCGACCGACGCCAAGCTGGTGATCACCGTGCGCGGCACCGCCTTTGAAAAGGCGGCGACCGAAGGCGGTTCGGCCGCGATCGAGGCCGTCAGCGGCGCAGGCGATGCGGGCACCTCCAGCTTCGTCAGCTCGGAGATCGCCAAGAGCGAGCGTCCCGAACTGACCAGCGCCAAGATCATCGTCTCGGGCGGCCGTGCGCTGAAGGACGCAGAAACCTTCGAAGCGACCATCACGCCGCTTGCCGACAAGCTTGGCGCCGCCATCGGTGCGAGCCGCGCGGCGGTCGACGCGGGCTATGTGCCCAACGACTATCAGGTCGGCCAGACCGGCAAGATCGTCGCCCCGGAAGTGTACTTCGCCATCGGCATCTCGGGCGCGATTCAGCACCTTGCGGGGATGAAGGACTCGAAGGTCATCATCGCCATCAACAAGGATGAGGACGCGCCGATCTTCCAGGTGGCGGATATTGGGCTGGTAGCTGACCTTTACGCCGCCGTACCGGAGCTGACCGGAGCGCTGTAAGCGGTTCATCGCAAAAGCCTTTATTTTGAAATAGACCTCCGGCAAGCTCATCGCTTGTCGGAGGTTTTTGTTTATGGGTCGCACCTCGCTTGTTCTGGCGTGCCTTGCAACTTCGCTTTGGTCCATGCCCGCCTACGCCGCGCCGGTCATGCTGAAGCCCAGTTCGGACTGGAAGCTGCGGGAGTATGACGACAAATGCCGAATGATCCGCACTTTCGGCGCGGGCGAGGACGAGCTGACACTATGGATCGACAAGGGCGGCTCCGGCCCGGCGGTTAATCTCACTTTGATCGGGCGGGCAGTTCGTAACCCCTATGGCCCCTATGTGAGAGTGGGCTTTACACCGGGCGCGCTGGTCGAGCGTAACTTTATCACCGCCAAATCGAGCAAAGGGCGGCCAGTACTGGGCCTGTTCGGGGTGCAACCCGCTTCGCTGCTGCCGGACGAAACCGAAGCTGCAGCCAATCAGCGGCGATCCGGTGACGAAGAGGTCGATTTCTCCGATGCCGCACTCACAGGCGTCGCCTCCGAAGCGACGATGGCGCAACGCTATGCCGCGATCGACAAACTCGAAATGGCAGGGGCGGTGATCGATCCGATCACGCTCGAGCTGGATGGTTTTCTGCGGATGGCCCAAGAGCTTGGAATGTGCGCTACAAGGCTTTCCGAGCGGCTTTCTCGTGCCGGCAGTGCGGCGGATGGCGGCACGGGTGTGCGATCAAGGGACGAAGCCATCTGGGCGCAAAAGATTCAGGCCGATTACCCTTTTCATCTTTTGCGCGCCGGCCAGCAAGGCACGGTTGGCGTGCGGCTGACCGTCAACAAACAAGGCGATCCGACCTATTGCGAAGTCACCGGTTATGACGGCCCAGCATCATTCAACGATAGCGCCTGCCTGCAGATGCTCCGCCACGCGAAATTCACTCCGGCGATGGATGCGGCGGGAAATCCGGTGGCCGGTTTCTATTCGACCCGGATCACCTATCGGCTCAACAACTAAGTTCTCAATAGCCCTAAGAGGATCCCCCCATGCGTCGCACCTGTCTTGCCCTTGCCACTGCTGCCCTTGTCATCACTCCCACAAGCGCGGCCGAGCCCGTCGCGATCGCACCGAACGGCCCGTGGAACCTCGATTACGCCGATGAAAAGTGCATGCTCACCCGCCTGTTTGGCGAAGGCGAGAACATGCACTTCCTCGCCTTCCAGCAATATTGGCCTGCCCGCGAAGCCGGGGTGACGGTGGCTGGACCCTCGTTCGATCGCTTCCGCAGCTTGGCCAAAACGGATGTGCGCTTTTTCGACGGGCAGGAGCCGATGCAGACCACGCCCTTCACGGGCTCGGTTGGGACCTATGGTACCGGGGTGATCTTTTCGACCTTGCGACCCGACAAAGGCGTGCCGGAAGCCAACAAGCTGGGGGAGACAGGTCAGCCGGGCCTCCCGCAGATGGATGTGTCCCTCGGCCAGCAAATGCGGTTCTTTGAATTGCAGCAGGGCGGCCGAACGGTGCGGCTTGAGACGGGGGCAATGGATGAAGCGTTCGCCGCGCTCAACCAGTGCACGATCAGTCTTCTCGGCGAATGGGGGCTGGATGCCGAGCGTCACTTGACCGCGCAGAGCAAGCCGCGTTGGCTCAACGAAGCGGCGCTGGTGCGCAAGATTGTCGCGAGCTACCCGCGCGATGCGCTGGCGCAGGGGGAACAGGCGATCTTGCGCATGCGGGTGATTGTCTCGCCCGAGGGGGCGGTTGAAAGCTGCACGCTGATCAAGGCCACGAACACCATTCGCCTTGAGTCGCCGGTTTGCGACGTGATGAAACGTGCCGAGTTCGAACCGGCGCGCGATGCTAACGGGCAGCCGTTCCGCTCGCTGTTTGCCACCTCGATCACCTATCGGATCGGGTAAGCCTGCGGCGATCTTACAGCACCGTCGTCAGGAAATGCAGCGTCATCCCCACGAGCCCGCCGACCAGCGTGCCGTTGATGCGGATGAACTGGAGGTCGCGGCCCACCGCGCCCTCCACCCGGTCGGTGATGGTGCGGGCGTCCCAGCGCTTCACCGTCTCTGACACCAGCCGCACGATCTGGTCGCCATAGCGGGTGGCGACGCCCACCATGGTGCGGCGGGCGAAGCGGTTGATCTGGTGTTGCAGGCGCGGGTCGGCTTGCAGCGCTTCGCCCAGCTCGGCGAGCATCTGGCGCATTTCCCCGCCCATCCCGCTTTCCGGATCACGCGCGCGGCGGATGAGGGACTGGCGGATGCGTTCCCACACCCCCGTCCACCACACCGCCACCGCCGGATTGGCGATCAGGTCGCGCTTCATATCCTCAACCTTGGCGCGGGTTTCGGGGTCGTGCTGCAAGTCCTGCCCGAGCTTGGCGAGCCCCTCCTCGATCTTGCCGCGCAGAGGGTGTTCGGGGTTCACCAGCACTTCGGCGAGCAGTTTGTAGAGCCCGTCGAGCACGCTCGAAGAGATGGTCTTGTCGATCCCCGCCCAGCGCAGCACGCCCGCGACGCGCTGATGGATGATCTCTCGGATCGTCTCCTCGTTGTCCTCGAGCGTCAGGCCCGCCCAGCGCACGAAGCCATCGATCAACGGCTGATGGCGCTTGTCGGCCATGGTGGTCTCGATCATCCGCCCGGCGAGCGGGGCGATATCGAGTTTGGCCAGCTGGCCCGCAAGACCGCTCCGCACCTGGGTGCCGAGCCGGTCCGGATCGAGCGACTCCAATACTTCCGCCAGCAATTCCGCCGCGCCGCTGGTGATGCGCGAGCGGTGGTCTGTGCCGCCCCGCTCGGGCGAGGCGGCAAGGAATTCGCCCGCCGCCTTCGCGACGTTCATCCCCGCCATGCGCCGCGCGACCACGGCGGGGGTGAGGAAATTCTCGCGCAGGAACGCCGCCATGGTGTCGGCGATGCGGTCTTTGTTGTCGGGGATGATCGCGGTGTGCGGGATCGGCAGGCCGAGCGGGTGGCGGAACAGGGCCGTCACCGCGAACCAGTCTGCGAGCCCCCCCACCATCGCCGCCTCGGCGAAGGCATTGACGTAGCCCCAGGCCGGATGCGCGGCGACAAGGCCGTGGGTGGCGATGAAGATCACCGCCATCGCTGCCAGCATCCCCGTCGCCGTCCAGCGCATCCGCCGCGCGCGATCGGTGGTGAGCGGCTGGCCGCCGAACGTCAGGGGCCTCAGAGAACGGGTCGCCATCCTGCGGCCTTAGCCCGTTTGGGGCCGGTCCGTCACGCCTTTACCGCTATTCCGCCGGCTCGGCCCCAGGGGGCAGGCGCCGCGCCGGTGTCGGAACCGCGCCGCCGGGCAGGCCGGGGAAGGGCAGATCGGGCTCGGGATCGGCGTGCGGACGGTTCTCGTCGCCAGGCTTGTAGGTCAGGAACCGCTTGGTCAGCCACGGCCCGGCGCGCTTTTCGAACCCATCGGCAAGGCTGAAGCCCGCCGGCACGATCAGCAGCGTGAGCAGGGTCGACAGCACCAGCCCGCCGATCACCACGATCCCCATCGGTTGACGCCACGCGCCATCACCGCTGAGCGACAGGGCCACCGGCACCATGCCTGCGGTCATCGCCACGGTGGTCATCACGATCGGCTGCGCGCGCTTGTGTCCGGCGTCCATGATCGCCTCAAGCTTGGGAACGCCCTTGTTCATCTCCTCGATCGCGAAGTCGATCAGCAGGATCGAGTTCTTGGACACGATCCCGAGCAGCAGCAGAATGCCAATATAGACCGGCATCGATTGCGGCTGGCCCAAGAGCCAGATGAGCAGCACCCCGCCCAGCGGCGCGAGCGCCAGCGAGGTCATGTTGACCAGCGGGCTCATGAGCCGCTTGTAGAGCAGAACCAGCACCGAAAACACCAGCAGCAAGCCCGCAATGATCGCGATGATCAGATTGACCACCAGCTCGGCCTGCCACTTGTCCTCGCCCACCACATCACGGATCACCCCCACAGGCAGCTCCTGCAGGATTGGCAGAGCATCGATCTCGGCCTGCGCCTCACCCTTGAGCACGCCTGCCGCGAGATCAGCCCCAACCAGCACGCGGCGGCTCTGGTTATAGCGCTGGATTGCGGTCGGGCCGGAGCCGAACTTGATCTCCGCCACCCGGCTCAGCGGCACCGAGCCGCCATTCAAGGTCGGCACAGGCAGGTTCTCGATGGTGCGGTAATCGGTGCGCGCATCGGTCGAGAGGCGCACCTTGATCGGGATCTGGCGGTCCGACAGCGAGAAGCGCGCGGCATTCTGTTCGATCTCGCCCAGCGTCGCGATGCGGATCGTCTGCGACAGCGCCGTCGTGGTGACGCCCAGTTCGGCCGCGATCTTGGCGCGCGGGGTGATGATGATTTCGGGCCGGTTGACATCCGCGCTGATGCGCGGGGCCACGATTGTCTTCAGGCCCTTCATCTGTTCCACCAGCGTCGCGGCGGTCCGTTCAAGCAGCACCGGATCGGAACCTGCGAGCAGGATGGTCAGATCGCGCCCGGAACCAAACCCGCCGCGCTGCGACTGGAACCGCACCCGCGCATCGGGAATCTGCGCCAGTTCCGGCGCAAGCTCGCGCTCGAAATCATAGGACTTGCGGGTGCGATCCTCCTTCAGCTTGACGAAGACCGACGAGCTATCACCCAGCCGGATTCGCTCGAGCACGCGCTCGACGTCAGGCTCCTGGCGGACCCGCGCCGCGACGCCGTTGACCACCTTCTTGGCCTCGGCCAGCGTGGTGCCGGGGACCATCTCGACCTCGATCCGGGTGTTTTCGCTATCGATCGTGGGCTGGAATTGCGGAGGCAGCTGACCAAACAGCAGGATCGTCACCAGCAGCGAAAACCAGCCGACGCCGAGCATCCACACGCGGTGATCATAGAAGCGGGCGGTGAGATAATGGACTGTGCTGGGGTTCTCCGCCACCGCACGCGCACCGAGGAAGGCAAAGATCGCTGCAACGATGCCGGCAGCCAACATGCTCAGGCCGACAACAGCATTCCTGAAGTTAAGGACCGAGAATGCTTCCTGCGTAACAGCTTCCGGGCCAACGGCCATGCGGATGATGATCGCAGCAACCACGCCAACGAGCAACGCTCCCGCTGCTGCGCTTGCCACGACGGCCAATGCACCGACCAGAATGGAACCGAGGCGCGCCAGCGGATTGCCCGACCGGATGAGCGCGGGAACACCTTCGATCAGCTTGAATGCCGCAAGACCAGCCAGCAGGGTCAGGATCGAGACCACCAGCAGCTGGACGACTTCGAACAGCTTCGCCACGGTCTTGTGCAGCGCGCCGTAGGTATCGGCCGACACGGCCAAGGCGATCTGCTTGGGCAGACCGAGTGACCAGACCAGCTCAAACAGCTTGAACATGGCGAATGCGGTCGTGCTGAGCAGAAGCAGCACGGTCAGCAGCAGGGCGATGGCGTAACCCGCGCGCTGACGCGGCGGGGTAAGCCCGGCGCGCAGAGCCCGCAGCTTGCTGGTGTCCAGCGTCCAGGCCAGCACCGCCAGATAGCGGTCCATCCACTTGCCGCCGCCATGCTCGGCCGGGCCATGCGAGGCGAGGAAATAGGCCGCCATCAGCGGCGTCACCATGCGCGCTACGGCGAGCGACATCAGCACCGCGACCACGACGGTGAGGCCAAAATTCTGGAAGAACTGCCCGGAAATGCCCGGCATCAGGCCGACGGGCAGGAACACCGCGACGATACAGAAACTGGTCGCCACCACCGGCAGGCCGATTTCGTCCGCCGCATCGATGCTGGCCTGATAGGCGCTTTTGCCCATGCGCATGTGGCGCACGATATTCTCGATCTCCACGATCGCGTCATCGACCAGCACACCTGCCACCAGCGCCAGCGCCAGCAGCGAAAGGAAGTTCAAGTTGAACCCCAAGAGGTTCATGAACCAGAAGGTCGGGATCGCCGAAAGCGGGATCGCCACTGCGCTGATGAAGGTGGCGCGCCAATCGCGCAGGAACAGGAACACCACCACCACGGCAAGCACCGCGCCTTCGACCAGCGCCCAGATTGAGGATTTGTACTGCCCGCGGGTGTAATTGGTCGTGGTCGACAGTGGGATGAACTTCACCCCAGGCGTCTCCGCCTCGATCTTCTTGATCTCCTCCAGCGCCGCATCATAGACCGCGAGGTCGGAAGCCCCGCGCGCGCGGTTGATGAAGAAGTTGACGACTTCCTTGCCGTTGACCTCACCGATCGAAGTGCGTTCGGAATAGCCGTCGCGCACTTGCGCGATATCGGCGAGCCGCACAGTTCGGCCGCCGCCCAGCTGGATCTGGACTTGCGAGAGGCTAAAAGCGGTCTTGCTGTTGCCGAGCACGCGCAGCGACTGACGCGTCCCGCCAACCTCGGTCAGACCGCCCGCCGCATCAATATTGACCTGCCGCAGCACGCCATTGATCTGAGAGGCCGTAACCCCAAGCGCCTGCATCTTGGCCGGATCAAGGACCACTTCAATTTCGCGGTCGACCCCGCCAAACCGACCAACCTCGGCCATGCCTTCGATCTTCAGCAGACGCTTGGCCACCGTGTCATCGATGAACCAGCTGAGCTGTTCGATCGTCATGTCATCAGCATCGACGGCGAAATAGCCGATCGGCTCGCCGATCGCGTTGACCTTGTTAATGCGGGGCTCAAGGATCCCGTCGGGCAGCGATCCGCGCACACTGCCGATCGCGGTTGTGACTTCGCTGAGCGCGTCAGTCACATCGGTGCCAATCTCAAATTCGACTACGGTGGTCGAATTGCCCTCGCGCGCCGTCGATTGGATCGATTCGACGCCGTTGATCGAACGCACCGCGCTTTCGATCCGCTGGGTGATCTGGTTCTCGATCTCGGTCGGCGAAGCGCCCGGCTGTGAGATATTGACGATCACCGCCGGGAACTCGAGATCCGGGTTCTGGGTCACGTCCATGAAGAACCGGAAGCTGACGATCCCGGCCAGCAACAGCCCCAGGAACAACACCAAAGGGATCACCGGGTTGCGGATCGACCAAGCGGAGATGTTGCGTAAGCTCATGACGGGTTTGCCTGACTTGCTGTACCTGCGACCGGTGCCGTGCCGATCATGACTTGAGCGGCTTCGGATTGACGCTTTCACCAGGGGTCAGGAACCCGCCAGCGCGCAGCACAACCCGCTCGCGCCCGGTCAGGCCTTCCATCACCACCACGCCGTCTTCGGTCACCATCCCGGTCTTGATCGCGCGCCGTTCGGCCTTGTTGTCCTTGTCGATCACCAGGACAAAGCTCCCATTGGCATCGGCCAGCACCGCACTTGAGGGCAGAACCGTGGCGGTCACCGTGCCGCTGCTGATGCGCGCGGTGGCAAAGCCGCCGGGGCGCAGCTCGGGCGCCCAGGACAGGGCAATGCGAGCGGTACCCTGCCGGGTCGTCTGATCGATCACCGGAGCCAGCTGCCAGATCTGCCCGGTGAATTGCTTGTCCGAACCGGTCGGGATCACCATCACCGAAGTCCCCTTGGGCAGGCGCGCCAGTTGGTTCTCGCTCAACTGGGCGAGCAATTCCATCTCGCCGCCGCGCGCAATCGTGAACAGCGCCCCTGTCCCGCCGCCGACGGTCTGCCCCAGCTCGACATTGCGTTGGAGCACATAGCCGCTAGCGGGCGCGTAGATATTCAACCGCTCGTTGCGCGCGCGCTGCTCACGCAGCTGCGCTTCGGCGACCTTCACGCGGGCCACCGCCGAATCGCGCACCGCCGTCAGACGGTCAA
Organism: Erythrobacteraceae bacterium CCH12-C2; assembly: GCA_001556995.1. GTDB lineage: Bacteria > Pseudomonadota > Alphaproteobacteria > Sphingomonadales > Sphingomonadaceae > Erythrobacter. The sequence goes on along the minus strand of LSKF01000048.1, from coordinate 30,858 downwards.
TGTCGGCCTTCGACACAAAGCCGCGGGCGACCAGCTGCTGGGCACGATCAAGGTTGGCCTGCGCCAGATTGGCATCCGCGCGAGCGACTTCGATTTGCGCCGACTGCGCCTCAGCCTGCTGCACCTGCACGCTGCGGTCGATCACGGCGAGCACCTGCCCCTGCTGCACCCAATCGCCCGCATCGACCGTGACGCGCAGCACCTGCCCGCCTTCACCGACCACGCCAACCGGCATCGGACGACGGGCTGCGAGCGTGCCGGGGGCCTCGATTTCGCCGGTCACGGTGGTTGTGCCAGGGGTAATCACGGTGACCGAAGGAGCCTGCGAATTATCATCGCCGGCAGGCACTGGCTCCCCGCCCGCCAAGGCAAAATAGGCCGCAATAGCAAGCAACAGGCCGAACAGGCCCAGCCCGCCGATGATCAACCAGCGCGGCACCGCAGGCGCATCAAGCGTGCGCGCACCGGTGAAATCGGTTGCTACCCCGTCAGCCGCTTCAGCCAAGATCCTGGTTTCGTAATTCATCGCCATTCCCTCACGCAGGGTGCGAAGCCGCCGGGCACGGCAGACACCCTGAGTGTATTATCTGTGTAAGTCACCTAATGCAACGCCTGATAGATTGTCAGGCACATACGAGCAATGCCTGCATCGACCGGTGACTTTCAGCCTAGACGAAGAGCGCAGGCAGTCGTTCCCGCTACAGGCTCGGCGATGGGTGGATTCAGCGCAATTTGCCGCGCTGGATCAGGTTGAGGATCCCGAGCAGCACGGCTGCCCCGATCAGCGCGCCGAGCACGCCCTGCCAATCAGGCGGGAATGCACCGATCGTTCCACCGCCCAGCAAAGGCGACAATACGGTATTGCCAATCCACGAACCGACAATCCCGACAACGATGTTCAGCAGCGTCCCCATGGAACCGTCACGCCGCATAAGCAGGCTTGCCAGCCAACCAATGACCCCGCCCATGATGATGAACCAGATGAATCCCAACATCGCATTTCTCCCATAGCCGAAGGCCGCGCGGAGGTTCCGCACGGTGCCGACGGCTTTGCGTGCCGCGCATTTTCGCGAACCCGCAAGGCGATATGGGTAGGGTGGTAGTGTGACGGGCTAAAGCGAAGCGAATCGCGCCGCGAGGCCGCTCAATACTTCAGCTGGCGTTCGTAAAGATCGCGGTAGTGCTGGGTCTTCGTGACGCGCAGCCCATGCATCCCGGAGCGATCCACCGCGCGCTGCCACGAAGCGAACTCCTCGAGCGTCAGACCATAGCGCACCAGCGCTTCATCGAGAGTCAGCAGCCCGCCGTTGACCGCAGCCACGACTTCGGCCTTGCGCCGCACCACCCAGCGCTTGGTATCGGGAGAAGGCAGGTCGGCAAGGGTCAGCGGCTCGCCGAGGGGGCCGATTACCTGTGCAGGGCGGATGTCCTGGTTCTCAATCATTGCATTTCTCTCGCATCGCCTCGGTTTGGGCTGACACCTTCGTCATGCGCGCCCGCCGAGCGTCCTACTTCTGCTGGACCGGTTGTGGCATCCAAGGCTTTAGATTGCCCTAAAGCATCAAGGTTAACGTCAGGTTGGCCATCATCAATCAACGCAAAATAACTGGCCGCCGCATCGCCAAAGCTCGCCGCCACCGCTTCAATGGGGGCGCGCGCTTCGTGCCGCATCAGCAGGCGCAGATCGCGCGCAGCGTTGAGTCGCGCGGTGATTTCGCCCCACTCCAGCGCCCGCAGTGCTTCGCCTACCCGGCGGACGGAACGCGCATCCGAACGATCCGTCTGCTGCGACGGCAAAGGCCTCAGCGCCCGGCTGCTTGGATCGGGCGCTTGAGCGCCTGACGCAGCCGCACGGAACGCTGCAAGGGGATTCGCTTTCTCGAACATCGGAGCCTGAGATAGGGCAAGCTCGTCAAGATCGGGTAAAGCCGCCATTTACTCGCGCTTAGGAATAATCCGGCGGCCGCAAAGGTGGGCGTCGGTGCCACTGGCGCAATCGGCCCCGCGCCGCTATATGCGGCCCATCCCCATGATGATGACCACCCTCCTAGAAGCTGGCCGGCTGACCGGGCCTGATGCCGCCGCGCTGTTCGATCTGCCGCGCCCTGCAGCCGATCGCCGGATCGTCGTCGCCATGAGCGGCGGGGTCGATAGCTCGGTGGTGGCCGCGCTGGCAGCGGCCAGCGGGGCCGAGGTGATCGGCATCACCCTCCAGCTTTACGATTACGGCGCCGCCACGGGCCGCAAGGGCGCGTGCTGCGCGGGCGACGATATCCGCGACGCGCGCGCCGTGGCCGACCGGCTGGGGATCGCGCATTATGTCTTCGACCACGAAAGCGCCTTCCGCGAGGATGTGGTCGAGCAATTCGCCGACGAATACCTCGCCGGGCGCACTCCGGTGCCCTGCATCCGCTGCAACATGGGGCCCAAATTCACCGACCTGTTCCGCATGGCGCGCGAGTTGGGGGCGGATTGCCTCGCGACCGGGCACTATGTCCGGCGGGTCATGACGCCCGAGGGTCCGCAATTGCACCGCGCCTTCGATCCCGCGCGCGACCAGTCCTATTTCCTTTATGGCACCACCGAGGCGCAGCTCGATTACCTGCGCTTCCCCTTGGGCGGAATGCCCAAGCCGCAGGTGCGCGAACTGGCCGAGGCGGCGGGCCTGCGTAACGCCGCCAAGCCGGATTCGCAGGACATCTGCTTCGTGCCCGATGGGAACTACGCCAAGATCGTCACCAAGGTCCGCCCCGAAGGCGCGGCCCCCGGCGCGATCGTCCATGCCGCGACTGGCGAGCAGCTCGGCGAGCACAAGGGCATCGTCCACTTCACCGTGGGCCAGCGCAAGGGCCTTGAGATCGGCGGCCAGCCCGAACCGCTCTATGTGATCGGCCTCGATGCCGCCGCACGCGAGGTACGGGTCGGGCCGAAGCGGATGCTGGCGGTGAGCGCCGCGCGGCTTACCGAAACCAACCGCATCGGGCCGCTCCCGGATGAGCCGCTGACGGCCAAGGTCCGCAGCCTCGCCAAGCCGGTGCCGATCACGCTCGACGGGCCGCTGGGCGATGGGTCTGCGACCACGATCCGCTTTGCCACACCCGAATTCGGCGTCGCGCCGGGGCAGGCGGCGGTGATCTATGCCGGCGAGCGGGTGGTCGGCGGCGGGTGGATCGATTCGACTGAGAAGGCCGGCGCGTAAATCCTAACCCGTTCGTCCTGAGCTTGTCGAAGGACTGCCCTTCTTTGCTGACTTCACCCTGTTCAGCGAAGAAAAGGCAACCCTTCGACAAGCTCAGGGTGAACGGAAGTGTGAGGGCAGACTAACCCTCCCACGGCTCCAGCACGCAGCCGTAGCCTTCGCGGTAGGTCGCGGTCGCTTCAGCCACCAGCGGGAAGCGCGCGGTGACGCTTTTCGCCTCGGGGTTGTCGCGCAGCGTGACCGCTTCCATCCCCGCCAGCTTGTCCTTCGAACAATCCTCAAGGCTGCGGCCCGCGACAAAGCGGCACGAACACGCCACCCGCGCCGAATAGGCCGACGCGATGCTGCCATAGCCATTGATCGGCTCGCGAAACGCCCACGCCGCGCCGCCCAGTACCAGCGCGACCAGCGCTAGCAGCCACAGTCCCCAACGCTTGCGGCGCGGTGTTGAAAGGGAGGGTGATTTCGCCATTGCCAAGCCTTCTTGCATCGGGAATTGAGGGCGCCATGACCCTGAGACCTGCCGTCCTTAACCGCGCGCTTTGCCTCGCGCCAGTCCTGCTGATGCTCGCCGGATGCGGCGCTGCGTCGCCTGCAGAAGCGCCTCTGACTGAGAAAGCGCTCGCGGCGGTCACGAAGGATGCCGGCGCGCCGAAGGATCAGCTGGCGCGCCAGATCGACGACCTCTTTACCCTCCCCGGCCTCGGCGAAACCCGCGCTGTGGTGGTGATGGCAGACGGCAAGCTCGCCGCTGAGCGCTATGGCCCCGGCTATGGCCCCGACACCCGCTTTGTCAGCTGGTCGATGGCCAAGACGGTCACGGCGGTGCTGATCGGGATGCTGGTTGCCGATGGCAAGCTCAGCCTCGATGCGCCCGCCCCGATCCCGCAATGGCAGCGCCCCGGCGATCCGCGCGCGGAGATCACTCTGCGCCACCTTCTCCAGATGCGCAGCGGGCTGCGCCATACCGAAAGCGGCGATCCGCCTTACGAATCGTCCGAGGTGCGGATGCTGTTCCTCGACGGGCGGGACAACATGGCCAAGTGGGCGGAAGAACAACCGCTGGAAGCCGAGCCGGGCAAGATGTTCGAATATTCCTCGAACACCACGGTGATCCTCTCCGATATCGCCGCGCGGGCGCTCACTACCAGTGACAAGCCCGAGGCGCGGCGCAAGGCGGTGGCGGAATATCTGCAATTCCGCCTGTTCGGCCCGCTCGGCATGACCAGCATGGTGCCCGAATTTGACGCTTCAGGCACCCTCATCGGCGGCAGCCTGATGCACGCGACCGCGCGCGATTGGGCCAAGTTCGGCGAGATGCTGCGGCGCAAGGGCCGCGCGCCGGGCGGCGAGCAGCTGGTGCCGCAACGTTGGGTCGAAGCGATGGTGGAACCTTCGCCCGCCAGTCCGCACTATGGGCTACAGACGTGGCTCAACCGCCCGATCCCGGGCCGCGCACCCGAAGATCACCCGCTGTTCCCCGACCGCGCGCCGCAAAGCCTGTTCAGCCTGATCGGCCACATGGGGCAATATGTGCTGGTCTCGCCCACCCAGCGCGTGACCATGGTGCGGCTGGGCCATTCCGACGCTGCCGAGCGACCGCCGATGTTGCAGCAGGCGGCGGATGTGCTGGAGCTGTACCCAGAACGCAATTAGCCGCGCGCGCCCGCGCAAGCGGGGGCCATGTGAAATGACGCTTCCAGGCCTGAGACCCCCGCCTGCGCGGGGGATCACAGATGGAACACGCCCTCGACCACCGTCACGCACGGCCCGCCGAGCCACGCCCTGTCACCGTCCAGCCGCAGCGTCAGATCGCCCCCGCGCGTGCTCGCCTGATGCGCGGTGAAGCTTGTCCGCCCGAGCCGCTTCGCCCAGAATGGCGCGAGGGCGGCGTGCGCGGAGCCAGTGACGCTGTCCTCATCCACGCCCCATGCCGGAACGAACACACGGCTGACGATATCATGCGAATCGCCGGGCGCGGTGCAGATCGCCATCAGGTCGATCCCGCGCAGCGCGTCCATATCCGGGTCGAGCGCGCGAATTTCTGCCTCGCTTTCCATCAGAATGATCGCGGTCTGCTCGGCTCCCTGATAGGAGAGGAAAGTCTCCCCGCGAAACCCGATCGCCGCAAGCAATTCTGGCTGCGGCCTGGGTTCGACCAGGGTCACGGGGAGCGCGAGTTCATAGGCATCGCCCTGGCGCACAACCTCGAGGATACCCGCCTTGCGGGTGCGAAAGGTCACCCGCGTTCCGCCGTCGCGGTTCAGCAGCACGTGGCCGCTCGCCATTGTCGCATGGCCGCACAACGCGACTTCATGAGTCGGCGTGCACCAGCGCAGCTCCCAATCGGCCTCGCCCGTGGCATCACGCACCACGAAGGCGGTTTCGGCAAACAGGTTCTCCGCGCCGATCGCTACCAGGACATCATCCGGCAGCCATTCATCGAGCACCATCACCGCCGCCTGATTGCCGCCGAACGGCCGGGCGCTGAAGGCATCGACGTGCCAGTAGGGGATTTTCTGGGGCATAGGAGCGTTCCTCAGGGGTAGAGCAGCGTATCCGACCACGGCGCGTCGGGGCCGGAGCGGGTGAATTCGCGGCGATCATGCAGCCGGTTGTCGCGGTCGATCCAGAATTCAATTCTTGTCGGGCTCAAAGTAAATCCCGTCCAATGCGCCGGGCGCGGCACCTTGCCTTCCGCCTCATGCGCGGCCCACAATTCCTGCACCCGGTCGAGATAGGTCTGGCGCTCGGGCAGGGGGCGCGACTGGTCGCTGGCGGCGCTGCCGACCTGGCTCTTGTAGGGGCGCGAGTGGAAGTAAGCGTCGGCGCGTTCGGGGCTTACTTCGATCAGCGGGCCTTCAATGCGGATCTGGCGGCGCAGGCTCTTCCAGTGAAACAGCAGCGCGGCCTGCATATTGGCGCGGATGTGCTGGCCCTTGCGGCTCTCGGCATTGGTGAAGAAGGTAAAGCCGCCCCCGGCGATCTCGGCCTTGCCGTGGCCCTTGAGCAGCACCATCCGCACCGAAGGCGCAGCGTCAGGCGTAGCGGTCGCAAGCGCCATGGCATTGGGATCGTTCAGCTCGCCCACTTGGGCTGCGGCGAACCATTCCTCGAACAGCTCAAAGGGGTCGGCCCCTGCGGGCAGCACGCTATCGGCCAGTTGGGCATCATCGAGCGGGGTGGTGTCGGACATGGGGCAAGGTTCCTTGATGGCTGCAAGCGCCCATAGCTACGCCCGGCGCGCGGGGAAAGCCGCAAGCCAGCCGCCGAGCGACCGGGATGAGCGACTTGTCGATGCGATCGCAAGCGGTTAGACTTTCCCGCATGGAGATTGGGATCGCAATCCTTGGGCTTTTCTTCCTGCTGGCAGGTCTCGCCTTTGCCGCAGGGAGGGTCTGGAAAATGGGCCAGCGCGGGTGGAAGGATCACCTGTGGATCTGGGACGATGCTAACCGCGCGGCGACCTTTCTTCTCATTATCTTTGGCGGGCAAGGCGTGGCCCGGTGGGTGTGGCGCGGGTGGAGCGACGAGGTGATGGCCTTCCTGATCGCCGCTGCGGTCACCATCCCGATTCCCTACATCGCCTATACTATCGGCCGCCTGCTCGGCGAGCGGGATCGCGCCCGCCACGGCACCCGCCTGTCCTGAAACTGCGGGCCGTAGCAGGTTGCAGCCAGCGTAAGCTTGCGCGCAGCCGCTGTCTCACCTAGCTAACACGCTATGCGCGATCCCTACAGCATTCTGGGCGTCACCCGCACCGCATCCGAAGCGGAGATCAAGAGCGCCTATCGCAAGCTCGCCAAGGAGCTGCACCCCGATCGCAACACAGATAATCCGAAAGCTGCGGAGAAATTCTCCGAAGCAACCCGCGCCTATGATCTGCTCTCGGACAAGGCCAAGCGCGCGCAGTTTGACCGGGGCGAGATTGATGCCGAGGGCAATCCCGCCAACCCCTTTGCGGGGATGGGCGGACGGCCGGGCTATGGCCGGGGCGGCACCTATGGCGCCGGGCCGGGAGCAAGCGGCTTCCGCGACCCAGAATTCGGGGGCTTCGGCGGCGATGACGTCGACCTCAGCGACCTGTTCGAAGGGCTGTTTGGCGGCCGCGGACGCCAGCAGCAACCACCCCCCGGCAATGGCGGACGGCGCGGCTTCGGCAAGCCGCCGCCTCAACCGCCACGGCGCGGGGCCGATATTCAATACCGGCTCGCGGTTCCCTTCGCCGATGCCGCAGCCGGGCGCGATCAGCGCATCACGCTGGCCGATGGCAAGGCGATCAGCCTCAAGCTCCCTGCGGGGGTTGAGGAGGGCACTGTCATGCGGCTCAAGGACAAAGGGCAACTTGGCCCCGGCGGTTATGGCGATGGGATCGTTTTGGTCGAAATCGGCAGCCATCCCTTCTTCCGGCGGGACGGCGACAATATCCGAATGGATCTGCCAATCACCCTCGACGAGGCGGTGCGCGGGGCCAAGGTCAAGTGCCCGACAGTCGATGGCGCGGTGATGCTGACGATCCGGCCGGGCAGCAGCAGCGGCACCGTGATGCGGCTCGCAGGCAAAGGCTGGACGAAGAAGAACGGCAAGGTGGTGGACGGCAAGCCCGAACGCGGGGACCAGCTGGTCACGCTCGAGATCCAGCTGCCGACCGATCTTTCCGCGCTCGAGGCGCGGCTCGATGGCTGGATCGACACCGCCCGCCCGCGTGAGAAATTCGGCCTCTGACGGGCCGGACGCAAGCAATCCCGCGCGTGAGCGATTCCTCGCCTTTCCCGCGCTATCTGGCGGTGATCAGACGGGTGGCGAGCGGCACCTTCAATGATGGCTTCATTCACGCCGGCAACCTTGCCTATCTGGCGATGCTGGCGATCTTCCCGTTTTTCATCCTTGGCGCGGCGCTGTTCGATCTGATCGGCGGTCGCGAGAATGCCGCAGCGATGATCGAAGCTGTCATGCGCGCCCTGCCGAACTCGGTTGCCAGTGTGATCGAGCCCGTGGCCGAGGACGTGATCTATGCGCGGTCCGGCTGGCTTTTGTGGCTTGGGGCGGGCGTGGGGCTGTGGACCGTGTCGAGCCTGATCGAGACGATCCGTGACATCCTGCGCCGCGCCTATGGCACGCCGCCGGTCAAGGGGTTCTGGAAGACGCGGCTGTTTTCCGCCGGGCTGATTCTCGCAGCGGTGATTGTGCTGATGCTGTCGCTGTTTGCACAAATAGCGATCGGCGCGGCGCAGGTGGTGATCGCGGAGGCTTTCCCGCAGCTTGCCGCAGCGATTGCGACACTCAGCGTGTCGCGCGTTGTGCCGGCGGTGGGCCTCGCGGGATCGCTCTACGTGCTGTTCGCCGCGCTCACTCCGGCGCAATTTCGAAAGATGAGCGCCCCTTGCTGGCCGGGAGCGCTGTTCACCATGCTGTGGTGGATCGCCGTCGCCGCCGCGCTTCCTGTGTTGCTGCAACGGTTTTTCACCTATGACCTGACCTATGGCAGCCTCGCGGGGAGCATGATCACGCTTTTGTTTTTCTGGCTTGTGGGCCTAGGCCTCGTTATCGGCGCAGAGCTGAACGCGGCCTTGGCGCCGCCGCTGGATAGCCCCTCAAGGGGCGCGGAGGAGATGGCATAGATGGACGGATTGATGGCGGGAAAGCGCGGCCTGATCATGGGGCTCGCCAATGACAAGTCGCTGGCCTGGGGCATTGCCAGAAAGCTGGCGGAACACGGGGCGGAGCTGGCCTTTTCCTATCAGGGCGAGGCGCTGGCCAAGCGGGTGATCCCGCTCGCGGCCGAATTGGGCAGCGATTTCACCTTCGAATGCGACGTGTCGAGGATGGAATCGCTCGACGCCGCCTTCGCAACCCTGAAGGAGCGCTGGGACAGCCTCGATTTCGTGGTCCACGCGATCGGCTTTTCCGACAAGAACGAGCTGCGCGGGAAGTATGTCGATACCAGCCTCGACAACTTCCTGCTGACGATGAACATCTCGGCCTATTCGCTGGTGGCGATCACGCAGCGCGCGGCGGCGATGATGCCCGAAAGCGGCGGGGCGATCCTAACGCTGAGCTATTATGGCGCGGAAAAGGTGGTGCCGCATTACAACGTCATGGGCGTGGCCAAGGCAGCGCTGGAGACCAGCGTCAAATATCTCGCCAATGATCTCGGTCCGCGCAATATCCGCGTCAACGCGATCAGCGCCGGGCCGATCAAGACGTTGGCGGCGAGCGGGATCGGCGATTTCCGCTACATCCTCAAGTGGAACGAATTCAACGCGCCGCTGCGGCGGAACGTGACGATCGAGGATGTCGGCGGGGCGGGGCTTTACCTGCTGTCCGACCTTTCGTCGGGCGTGACCGGTGAGACCCATCATGTTGACGCGGGCTATCATGTCGTCGGGATGAAGCAGGAAGATGCGCCCGATATTGCGCTTTCTTAAGGCCTGAGGCGTAAGGCGCGCCCATGCGCACCGTTCTTGTCACCGGCTCGGCCGGGTTCATCGGCTATCATCTCTCGCAGCTGCTGCTCGACGAGGGTTTCCGCGTCGTCGGCTATGACGGGATGACCGATTACTATGACGTGCGGATCAAGCAGCGGCGGCACCAGATGCTACTGCAGCACCCGCATTTCACCTGCACCGAGGGCCTGCTGGAGGATTTCGACAAGCTCCACGCGCTGGCGCTGGCGGAAAAGCCCGATGTGATCGTGCATTTGGCGGCGCAGGCGGGGGTGCGCTACAGCCTCGAAAATCCGCGCGCCTATGTCGACGCGAACCTGATTGGCACCTTCAATGTGATGGAATGCGCCCGCGAGTTGGGGGTGGACCATCTGCTGATGGCCTCGACCTCGTCGGTCTATGGTGCCAACACCGAAATGCCCTTCCACGAGGGGCAGAAGGTCGACACCCCGCTCACCCTCTACGCCGCGACCAAGAAGGCGAACGAGGCGATGGCGCATTCCTATGCCCATCTCTGGAACCTGCAGACCACCATGTTCCGCTTCTTCACGGTCTATGGCCCGTGGGGGCGGCCCGACATGGCGCTGTTCAAGTTCACCCGCGGCATCCTCGAAGGCACGCCCATCGACATCTACAACGACGGGGAAATGTACCGCGATTTCACTTACGTGAGCGATCTGGTGCGCGGTATCCGCTTGCTGATTGATGCGGCGCCGGTGCGGCCCGACAGTCCTGAGGACATTGCCCCCGGCGACAGCCTTTCGCCCGTCGCGCCCTACCGGGTCGTGAATATCGGCAATGGCGACAAGGTGCGCCTGATGGACTTCATCACCGCCATCGAGGCCGAATGCGGGCGGGAGGCGGTGAAAAACTTCATGCCGATGCAGCCCGGCGATGTGCCCGCGACCTGGGCCGATGCCGCGCTGCTCCAATCGCTCACGGGATACGCCCCGCAAACGCCGTTCCGCGAGGGCGTTGCCCGTTTTGTGGCGTGGTATCGGGACTATTATCAGGTCTGAGGATTATTTCGGCGGCGGGGGCAGCGCGCCCTCACCCGGCAATTCGCCCTCGCGCTCCTTTTCGAGCCGCTTCATGTATTCGCGCTCGATCGACTCGACCCGCTCCTGCTCGGCGGCGGCCTCGGCGTCGATATTCGCAAGACGATCCTGACGCGCCTTTTCGATCAGCTGACCGAAACGGACCGCTTCGGCCTCAGCCTTGTCCTTGTATGCGGCCTCGACGAATTTCTGGGTGCAGCCAGTAAAGCCCCCCGCGCCCGCAGGGTCGCAGCTCATCGCGCCGAAATCGCCAACATATTTGATCTGATCCACCTGCCGCGCGAGCGATTGGTTGGCGGGGCTATCGCTAGAGCGCAGGTTGCGCGGGATGCGATACCGCTCTTCCTCAACGAGGATTTCGCACACCACCACTTCGCCGGGTTGAGCCACGGGGCATTCATCGGCGCTGTAAGCGATCACCATGTTGATCTTCTCGTCCGCGCTCTGCGCAGCGGCGGGGCTGGCCAGCGCAAACGCGGCGCTGGCAGTGAGAAGGGCGGGAGCAAGCAGGTGCTTCATCGCGGATGATCCTTTTTCGGGCGCAGCCAAAGCCATGCCCCTGTCCAAGCCTACTTGTCTAGGCCCTGCGCGCTGAACCGCCAATGAAGCCGGTGCGGCGTGCGTGAATGAGGAAAGAACCAGACCGGGACCTTAGATCCGCTCGCTGACCTTGATCGCAATCCGGCACCCGAGCCGAATTGCGCCCGCCAGCAAAGGATAGGCCGGCGCGCGCTCGGCTCCGTTGGCGAGCGCGGCGTCCCGATGTTCGCGCTCGTCCGCACGGAAGGCTTCGATCATCTCGGCGAGTTCGGGGTCTGCCCCGCTGGCTTCGAGCTTGCCCAGCTGTTCGTTGTAGTGCTTGTCGATCTCGGTCTCGACCGCGGCGGTACAAGCCATCGCTGCCTCAGGCCCCAGCAGCGCCGTGCCAGCGCCCAGCACATAGCCCGCTGCCGACCAGAAGGGATGCAGCGCTGTCGGGCGCACCCCGCGCTTGACCAGCAGCGCATCGAACTTGGCGCGATGTTCGGCTTCCTGCGCGGCCATGTGGCGGATTTCGGCAGAATGCGGCCCGCGGTCGCCCATCACGGCGAGCTGGCCTTCATAGATGCGGGTCGCGCCGAATTCGCCGGCCTGATCGACCCGGATCATGCGGTGGAGTTGATCGCGTTCCATGCTGCGTTCCCTTAGGCTGCCTGTTACTTCCTATACGCCGCCAAAGCCACAATGGCCGCACCACTGATCCCGGAAATGAGGAAATTGAAGCCCGCAAGCGAGATCCCCCACAAGGTCCACGGTGCCACATCGCAGCGGATCAGGGGGGCGGCGGCAGGGTTCATGACGTCAATATTGGACGGCAGCGCCGAACACCCGGTGATCCCCTCCCACCAGCCATATTCGACCCCGGCGTGAAACCCGCCAATCGCGCCTGACGTCAGGATCGCCAGCCCCGCCAGCGCCGCCCACACCTGACCGGGCTTCAGCACATAGGCGAGTGCCCCGATCCCCAACGCTGCAAAGTGCGGATAGCGCTGCCACCAGCACATCTCGCACGGCGCAAGACCGAACCCGTATTGCGCTACATAGGCCCCGCCGAGCAGTGCGGCAGGAACCAGCACGGCCAGCGCACGCGCCTTGCCCAGATTGTCCATCCTATGCGCCTATGGCTTTGCCTGACGCGGCATGGGCCCCGGCGCGGGGCGGAGCGCCACGGTGCTCTTGGTGGTGCGGCGCAGGGTTTCCATCGCGTAGTGCAGTTGGAAGTCCTTCACGCCCTGCTCCTCAAGCTGGGCTGCAGTGAGCTGGAAGCGGGGATCGGCGATCTTGTCGCCTTCCAGCTCCTCGTCCTTGATGCCGAGTTCGTTGATCAGGTGACCACGCAGATCGCTTTCGCGGGTCTGATACTTCATGCGCGTGGCAAGATCGGGATCGGAAAGCTGCGGCACCGCAATATCGGGCTTGATTCCGCCTTCCTGCACCGACTTCCCCGCCGGGGTGAAATAACGCGCCGTCGTGAGCTTGAGCGCGGCGTCATTGCCCAGCGGCAGGAGCGACTGCACCGACCCCTTGCCAAAACTGCGCTCACCCATGATCAGCGCGCGGCGGTGATCCTGCAAGGCGCCCGCAACGATTTCCGAGGCCGAGGCCGAGCCTGCATTGATCAGCACGATCATCGGAATGCCTTCCGCCATATCGCCGCGATAGACGGTCTCGGCATCGTAGAGCATCGTCTCGCCCCGCGCGCGGCCGCGCTGGCTGACGATCCGGCCCGACGTAAGGAACAGATCGGCCAGCGCAACCGACTCATCGAGGCTCCCGCCCGGATTGTTGCGCAGATCGAGCACCAGCCCGCTGATGCGGCCGCCCGGCGCCTCTTTCATGATCTTCTGATAGGCCGCGAACACGTCCGCGCCGACATCAGCAGAGAATTCGTTGACGCTGATGACGCCGATATTGCCCGCCGCGAGTTCATGCGTGACGGGCTCAAGCTCAATCACGCCGCGCGTCACATTGACTTCGAGCGGCTCGTCCCGGCCAGGGCGGAAGACCGTCAGCTGGATCGACGTGCCGGTCGGCCCGCGCATCTGCGCCACGGCGTCATCAAGGCTGCCGCCATAGATCAGCTTGCCATCGAGGTGCGTGATGAAATCGCCCGCCTTGATCCCGGCGCTATCGGCCGGGCTTCCCTTGAACGGCGAAATCACTTTGACCGCGCCGTCTTCGAGCACGACCGACAGGCCGAGGCCCGAATAATTGCCGTTGATCATCGTCTCGAGCCGCTGGAGATCGCCGCCGTCGAGATAGGCCGAATGGGGATCGAGCGCGGCCAGCATCCCGTCAATCGCGCCGCGGATCAGCACGTCATCCTCGACCGGCTCGACATAGGACGCCTTGACCCGCTGGAAGACTGCAAACAGCTTCGAAAATTCAGGGCCCGCGCGGCCATCGACCTGTGCCATGGTGGCCGTGGTGGCGGGGATGAGCGCGACAGCGGTGACGAGCGCGGCGCTACGCAGGAGGGCGGAGATGTTCATGGGTGCAAGAGGCTCCTTCGGGGGAGGAATGTATAGCTTTGCGGGGCTTAACGCCAGATGAGAGCTTTGGGGGCGGATTGGCCTGCCGTCGCAATGCAACCCAGCGTGCGAACGCAACGTCGACCGCGCTGATTATCTCAGGAATTGCAGCGGGTTAACCGGCTCACCATCGCGCCGCAGCTCGATCGTGACGGGCGCCGAACCGCGGTTGGCGACCCCGATCGGGCTGCCGCCGATGACATTGTCGCCAACCGCAGCGTCCACCCGGTCAAGCCCGGTGACGAGGCTGGTCCACCCGCCATCATGCTCGATGATCACGATTCGCCCAAAGCCGCGATAGGCCCCGGCAAAGGCCACCCGCCCGCGCCCTGGCGCGACCACTTGCGCCCCAGCGCTGGGAGCTAGCACCAACCCGGTGCTGGCAAGCCCGCTTTCGCGCTTGGCGCCAAAGCCCAGCAATGTGCGGCCCTGCACCGGAAGCTGGAAATCGATCGGCGGGGCACTGGCCGTCGCTGAAGGCATTGTGACCGGAGCGGCGGGCAACGCTGCGGCCAGATCGGCAGGGCGCAGCACCGGGCCGGGAAGCGCCGCCAACTCGCGCCGCAGCGCGGCCACCTCGTCCAGCCGGTCGACCAGCCCGTCAAGATCGCGGACCTCTTCCGCCAAGGCCAAGGCCCGCTCCGCCTCGCGCAGCGCTGCGCCCTTCGCGGTGCGCGAGGCGATGCGCTGCCGGTTCTCCAGTGCGGCGAGATCAGCGCGGCGCTGGCGCAGCGTGCCCTCGCTGGCCCGCAGCGTGTCGAGCGCACGCGCCGCCTCAGCCTCCAGTCTTCGACCACGATCTAGGTCTGCGCGTAAAGACGCCGTGCGCGCCCGGATCTGCGGGACCGCACTGTCGAGCACGGCGCGCACATAGACGACATCCTTGAGCGAACCGGGTTGCAGGGCCGACAGCGTCAGCGGACGCCGCGCCGCCGTTTGCAGTGCAGCCGCGAGTCGCGCGGTCGGCTCCTGCTTCGCCGCCAGCCGCGCGGAAAGCGCGCGGCGGCGAGACCCGGCGATAGCCACGCGGGCGCGGGCGGCCTCGATATCGGCTTCGGCCTGCTGGATCCGGGCGGCGAGCGCGGCGGCTTCGGTGGCGGTGCGCTGTGCCGCTTCGGTGGCGGCGGCGGCCTCTTTCGTGAGCCGCGCGGCGCGGGCCTCCGCGCGGCGGCTTTCGCGGACGGCGCGGACGAGCGCGGCTTCGGCGTCATCAGGTGCGATCAGCACATCGGATGGTGCCGCCAAGGTTGCGGGCAGAGCCAGCCCGAGCGTCGCGCTCAGACCAAGGGCTACAAGCACAGCGATGATGGCGGGCCGAGACATCATGGCGTCATGCCCGATGATAGGGATGCCCGGCAAGGATGGTGGTGGCGCGGTAGAGCTGCTCCATCAGCATCGCCCGGGCCAGCATGTGCGGCCAGGTCGCCGGGCCAAAGGCAAGCAGCAGATCGGCCTGCGCCCGCTCGGCATCGGAGTGGCCGTCCGCTGCGCCAATCATGAAGCGCGTTTCGCGCACGCCTTCATCGCGCCATCGGCCCAGCAAGGCGGCGAAATTCTCCGACGGCATGGCCTTGCCGCGTTCATCGAGCAGTACGGTTCTGCATGGGGTGAGCGCCTCGGCAACCTTGCCCGGGCCAGTATCCGGCCATTCGGTCAGCCGAACCGGCCATGTCATGCGCTTGGCATAGCGCTCTACCAGCTCGCCCTCAGGCGAGCGGCCGATTTTGCCACGAGCGATGATGTGGAGGAGAATAAGCGCAACCCCAAATATGCGAAGCCGAACGGTCGTGCAGCGACCGCAAGGGCGACCGCCCACCTGCAGGTGCTCCGTCGCACAGCGACGGAACCGCACCGGGGACGTGCCCGCGGAGGCAGGCACGCACACAAGGAAGGCGTTAGGCGCGGCCCCCGGCAGCTTCGCTGCCTTCAAACGACCACATGCGCTCGAGGTTGTAGAAGCTGCGCACTTCGGGGCGGAACAGGTGGACGACCACGTCCCCTGCATCGATCAGCACCCAGTCTGCCGCGGGCAGGCCTTCGACCCGCGCATGGCCGAACCCGGCCTGCTTGATCTTCTCGGCAAGCTTCTGGGCCATCGCCGCGACCTGACGGGTCGAGCGGCCGCTGGCGATCACCATGTGATCGGCAATCGAGCTCTTGCCCTCAAGTGGGATCGAGACGATTTCCTGCGCCTGATCATCATCAAGCTGCGCCAGCACCAGCTGGTGGAGGGACTGCGCCCCCATCTCAGGCTGCGTCAGCGATTGGGCGAGCCTGGCGGCGGCTTGCGCCGGGCCAAGCGGAATGGACGCGATAAGAGCCTCGGTCATCGGCAAAAGTCAGTCTCCAGAGTGCAGGGCGATGAAAGCGAACGGAACGCAGGTGGTTGGGCAGGGATGCCGAAACGCTGGTCCAGCGCGTCATGCGTCCTCCCACGACCGGATGCTGCGAAATGTCAGCCGATCGCGCAACACAGCGCTGCAGTTCTTGCTGGCGCGATCCTTGCCGAGCAAATCCTCGGCCCACCCGGCATGCGCACGGCGAATAGCCGTGGCCGAGCGGTGATCAGGATCGAAACGCAATAACACCAGGGCCGGTGCGCTCCATTGCCCCCGTTTCCGAAAGCTGGCGACGGGCGTCTGATATCGCCTGAGCCAGGCCATGGCGGGGCTCGTCATGGCAGCTGCATCATAGCCCGGACGGGCGATCACCGCAATCGGCATTGTCCGGGCAATCCGCCGCCAGCCCTTCCAGAGGTGAAATTGCGCAAGATTGTCAGCCCCCATGAGCCAAACGAAGCGCCGCTTGGGGTAGCGCCAGGTGAGCTTTCGCAGCGTGTCGACGGTGTAGCGGGTGTTAAGATCAAGCTCGATCGCGCTTGGGATGATGGGTGCGCGGCGGCTCAGGCGTTCGGCGGAGCGCAGGCGGGCTTTCAAAGATGCCATGTCGTCCTGCGGCTTGAGCGGGTTGCCGGGGGAGACCAGCCACCACGTCTCGTCCAGCCCCAGCGCCTCCATCGCGAACAGCGTGATGCGGCGGTGCCCGCCATGCGCGGGGTTGAAGCTGCCACCGAGCAGCCCGGTCAGGTAAGGACGGGACATCGGGTTACGGGCGGGGTTCAGGCACGTGTTTGGCCGCTCCCGCGCACCTGCCACTTGTAGGTGGTGAGCCCCTCCAGCGCGACCGGCCCACGCGCGTGAACCCGTCCGGTTGCAATCCCGATTTCCGCACCAAGCCCGAACTCGCCGCCATCGGCGAATTGCGAGGAGGCGTTGTGCATCACGATCGCGCTGTCGACCTCTGTGAGGAAACGCTCAGCGACCGCCTCATCAGCGGTCACGATGGCGTCGGTATGGGCCGAGGAATGGCGGGCGATGTGGGCAAGCGCGGCCTCCAGCCCGTCAACCATCGCCACCGAGAGGATGGCGTCGAGATATTCGGTGTCCCAATCATTGGCGCTCGCGGGGATCACGCGGGGATCAAGGGCGCGGATGCGCGGGTCGCCGCGCACTTCGCACCCTGCCTCGATGAGCGCGCCAAGCAAAGCTGCCGGGGCGGGATAATCCGCATCGATCAGCAGCGTCTCCATCGACCCGCAGATGCCGGTCCGGCGCAGCTTGGCGTTGACGGCAATAGCCTCGGCCATGGCGGGATCGGCGGCGGCGTGGATGTAGGTGTGGTTGATCCCGTCGAGATGCGCGAGCACCGGCACGCGGGCATCGGCCTGCACCCGCGCGACAAGGCTCTTGCCTCCGCGCGGCACGATCATGTCGATGAGGCCCGCGGCGGTGAGCATCGCGCCCACCGCGGCGCGGTCCTGCGTCGGGATCAGCTGCACCGCTTCGGCAGGGACGCCACCATCGACGAGGCCCTGCACCAGCGCCGCGTGGATCGCGCGGTTGGAATGCACCGCCTCGCTCCCGCCGCGCAGCAACGCCGCATTGCCCGCGCGCACGCACAGCGCGGCAGCGTCAGCGGTGACGTTGGGGCGGCTTTCGTAGATGATCCCGATCACCCCGATCGGCACACGGATGCGGCTGAACTTTAGGCCGTTGGGCCGCTCACTCCGGTCGATCACTTCGCCGACTGGATCAAGCAGATCGGCGACCGCAGCGACGGCATCAGCGATGCCGCCAAGCCTGTTTTCATCAAGCGCCAGCCGGTCGAGCATTGCCTTGGTAAGCCCATTCGCCTCGCCCGCCGCCAGGTCCTCGGCATTGGCGGCAAGGATCGCTGGGGTCGCTGCGCGCAGCGCGTCGGCAGCGCGATGCAGCGCGGCCGCGCGCGCGGCACTTGGCATCGCCGCCAGCTGGCGCTGGGCAAGGCGGGCCGCGGTGGCGAGGCTTGTCACCAGAGCCACGGGATCGGCGGCCAGGGAGCGAGGGGAAAGCTGATTCATTTGCCCCCTTTAGCAGCCCCGCGCGATGCTGTCAGGCTATGCGAATCGACACTTTGGCATGCGATTCGCCCGCGACGTTTGGCGAGTCTGCCAGCTATGATCTGACGCACGATCATTTCACCGCGATTCCGCTTCGATTCATCTGTCCGCGCGACTTAGGGATTCGACCGCTTGGGCAGGCGCTGTTAGCGGCGCGGCGGGGGCACATACAACATAATCGGGGCCGCGCTTGTCAGACAAAATTTCCGCACAAACGTGGGGCGAGCGGCTGCGCCAATGGTTCCCCGACCGTGAGTTCTTCATGCGCGCCGATGGTCAGGTGCGCTTCATCAAGATTTCGTCGAAATTGCAGATGCGCGTCGCCGCCGGGGCTGCGGCGTTCGTGGTGATCTGGCTCCTCGCGCTCGCCGTGATGGGCTGGAACCAGTACCGCGCCGAGGCCGACCTGGCGTCTTTTGCCAAGGAGCGGGCCCGCGTCGCAAAGTCCGAAGAGCGCCTCAAAGCCTATGGCGGCAACCTCGACAAGGTCGTCGGCGAGCTTCAGGATCGGCAGGAATTCCTCGAAGACATGGCCCGGATGCTTCCTGAGGATATCGTGGCCGAGGGCGCAGCCGATACGACCGTAACCGATTCGACGGTCGAGGCGAGCGAGACTGTCAAGAAAGTCAGCGCGCTGATCCCGCAGGCGCGCGGCCTCGCTGAGATCGAAGCCCGCCAGCTCGCTTTTGCCGAACGCCTGACCCGCTTCGCCGATGCCCGCGCCCGCCGCGCCGAGGCCGCGATGCGCAAGCTCAACCTCGATCCGAGCCTGATGAGCCGCCAGACTGAAGCCGCCATGGGTGGTCCGTTCGAGGCGCTGTTTGATGGCAATGACGATATCGACCCGCGCTTCGAGCGACTCGGCCTGAGCCTCGCCCGCATGGCTGTGCTGGAACGCGCGCTTGACGGCATTCCGCAGGTCGTGCCCGCCACCGTCCAGAGCATCACCTCCGGCTTCGGCTACCGCCGCGACCCCTTCAATGGCCGCGGCGCGATGCATGCCGGGATCGATTTCAAGGGCGCGATCGGTTCGCCGATCTTCGCCGCTGCCGAGGGCCGCGTGAGCTTTGTCGGATGGAAATCGGGCTACGGCAAAGCGGTCGAGATCACCCACGCCAATGGCATGATGACCCGCTATGCTCACCTTTCCCGCTTTGACGTCACGCAGGGCCAGCTGGTCGAAGCCGGCACCCGCATCGCCGGGATGGGCAGCACCGGCCGTTCAACGGGTTCGCACTTGCATTTCGAAGTCCGCATCAATGACCGCGCGATCAACCCGCGCCCCTTTCTGGAGGCCGCCCCCAATGTTCTCAAGGAAGTCCGCAACACCGGACCAAGCCGTACCCCCGCCCTCGCCGCGGCCCGCCAGTAACAGGAGCAGCATGATGGCTTCGGGTTCGACCTTTTCGGTGATCGGCGCGGATGTGGTGATCAACGGCAATATCTCCGCCTCGGCCGATCTCCACGTCGATGGCACCATTGAAGGCGATATCAAGTGCGCGGCGCTGGTGCAGGGCGAAAAGAGCAGCATTAGCGGCGCCGTGATTGCCGAGAGCGCCCGTCTGGCAGGTAAGGTCACGGGCTCGATCACAGCGCGCGAGCTGGTGATCCTCAAGACTGCGCATATCGACGGCGATGTGCATTATGATGCACTGACGATCGAACAGGGTGCCCAGGTCGATGGTCGCTTTGCGCCCAATGCGCGGCAGGCAGTGAAGGCGGTGCCGAGCGCCACCATCGAGGCGGCGGAGTAACCCTTCCTCCGTCCGTCCTGAGCCTGTCGAAGGGCTGTCCTTTTTCCCGGCGAGTGGCTTTGCCCAAGCCAGAAGTGCAGGCCTTCGACAAGCTCAGGGCGAGCGGTGTCTTTCTACAGAACCTCTGCCCGCAATGTCTTGCGGTCCAGTTTGCCGATGATGGTCTTCGGCAGGCTCTCGCGGATCACCACGGCATCGACCCGCTCATGCTTGCCGATCTTGGCATTGAGCCAGCTTGCAAGTTCCTCGCCAGTAACCGAAGCGCCCTCGTTCAGCGTGACATAGGCGCGCGGCACTTCGCCGCGATATTCCTCGGGCACGCCGATCACCAGCGCCTCCTTCACGGCGGGGTGCTCGAGGATCACGTCCTCGACCACGCTCGGGAAGACCTTGAACCCGCCCACCGCGATCATGTCCTTGATCCGGTCGACTATCTCGAGGAACCCGTCCGCGTCGATCCGCGCGACGTCGCCGGTGCGCAGGTAGCGTTTGCCATCCCGTTCAACGAAGCAATCAGCGTCGGCCTCGGGCCGGCCCCAATAGCCGCGCATGACTTGCGGGCCGTGCACCGCCAGCTCGCCCGGCTCGCCTTCAGAAGCGAGGCTTTCGGGGTGTTCCTTGTCGAGCAGAATCACTTCGGTGCCCGGCACCAGCTGGCCGATGGTGCCGCGCTTGCGGGTGCCATCATAGGGATTGGCCGAGACCACGCCCGAACTTTCCGTGAGGCCATAGCCCTCGCAGACGCGCACGCCGGTCACCGCCTCGAATTTCTCGTGCACCGGGCCCGGCATCGGCGCGCCGCCGGAAATGCAGACCTTGAGGCTGGAAAGGTCGGTCTTGGCCAGATCGGGGTGATCGAGCATCGCCTGGAACATCGTCGGCACGCCGGGAAAGCCGGTGCAGCGATAGCGCGCGATGGTCTCGAGCACTTGGCCCGTCTCGAAGCGCGGCACCATCGCAATCGACGCGCCGGTAACGCAGGCGTGATTGAGCAGCGCGGTGTTGGCGAACACGTGGAAGAACGGCAGCGCGCCCATGAACACCTCGGCGGTAGGATTGCCGAAGGGGTTGAGCGCCGCGACCTGCTGCGCGTTCACCGAGAGCTGGTCATGCCCCAGCATCGCCCCCTTGGGCCGCCCGGTGGTGCCACCCGTATATTGCAGCAGGGCGAGGTCCTGCGGGCCAACATCGACGGGCGCGAGCTGACCGACCGGGATCATTTCCACCCAGCTCTTCACATGTGGGCCATAGGCCACGTCAGCGATCTGCTTCCGCTTCAACAGCTGCAGCGCGATGCCCTTGTACCACGGCAGTTGGTCGGCGAGGCTGCCCACCACCAATGTCTCCAGCGCCGATCCATCGAGCACCTTTTTGGCAGTCTTGTAGAGTTCGGGCACATCAAGCGTCACCAACACGCGGGTGCCGGAATCGCCAACCTGCCAGCTGAGCTCCTCGACCGAATAGAGCGGCGAGAAGTTCACCACCACCGCGCCGGCCATCATCGCCCCGTAATAGGCGGCGGCATAGATCGGGACGTTGGGCAAGAACAGACCGACCCGGTCGCCCTTGGCGATGCCAATCGCCTGCAGCCCGACGGCGAACCGCTGGGCATAGGCAAAGATCTGCTGATAGCTGTAGGTCCGCCCCAGAAAGTGCAGAAACGGCGCCTGCGGGTTGGCGCGCATGGTGCGTTCGAACATCGCCGGGAGGCTCATCGCCTCGAACCGGGTATCGAGCGGGGTGGGGTGGTGATAGGCGGCGATACTATTGACAGTCATGTCAATAATTGTGGCCGATTACATGCCGCCGGACAAGCGAAAGTCGCGGGATTTTCGCGATTTTTGATACACAAAACGGGTCGCCCCGTGCGTGACACGGGGCTTGGCTCTTTTCGGCTTCACGCGCCAGGAAAAGCCAAGCCCCGGATCAAGTCCGGGGCGACGACATTTGATCTATTTCAGATGAACCCGCTTTCCGGGTCGATCTTTTCTTCGGCCGCCTCGGCAGCGCGGCGGGCGGCGAGCCAGGCTTCGGCCTCGGCTTCCTGCGCGGCTTCGGCGGCGGCCTTGTGGGTCGCATCGCGTTCGGCGCGCAGTTCCTCGATCAGCTTTTCGCGATCATTGCGCTCGGGCTTCACGGCTTCGACGTCTTCGGTGATCCCGGCGCGCTTCGCGGCCTTGGCGACCATCGCGTCAAGCTCGCGCTGCGAGCACAGGCCGAGCGTCACCGGGTCTTTCGCCTGAATATTCTGGATGTTCCAGTGCGAACGGTCCCGGATCGCGCCGATCGTGTTGCGGGTGGTGCCGATCAGCTTGGAAATCTGCGCGTCCGACACCTCGGGGTGGTTGCGCAGGATCCAGGCGATGCCATCGGGCTTGTCCTGACGCTTCGACACCGGGGTGTAGCGCGGTCCCTTGGTGCGGGTCACTTCGACCGGCGCCTTGTGCATCTTGAGTGAATAGGCGGGGTCGGCCTGACCCTTTTCGATCTCGGCCTGAGTAAGCTCGCCCGCGTGCACCGGGTCACGCCCGGTATACTTGCTGCCCGCGAGGTCATCGGCCATCGCCTGCACTTCGAGGATGTGCAGCCCGCAGAATTCGGCAATCTGCTCAAACGAAAGCGCGGTGTTGTCCACCAGCCAGGTCGCGGTGGCGTGCGGCATCAGCGGCTTGGGCTGATCCTTGATGGCCATGGGGGGAATCTCCGTTAAAAATAGAAGGGCCGCCCCTTTCGGAGCGGCCGCGTTGCCGGATCAGATAAGCGATATGCCGCGAAACGGCAAGGAATGGATTCGCTTTGGCTTCAGACCACCCGCCCCGCCTCTCCACCGGGCCACCAGAACGTAGTGGCACTATTGGTGGCCCGGTGGAGAGGCGGGGCGGGTGGTCTGCATCGCGCCATAGCGCGATTTCGCATCAAAACGCAGGCATGGCCTGCAGCGAAACCGCCTCTTCTTCCTCCAGCGCCACCAGCCCGGCCAGGAACTGCCGGGTGGCCGCCTCCCAGCTGTAGCTGGCCCCATATTCGACGCAGCGGGCGCGGTCGCAATAGCGGGCGGCGTCGATCGCGCGCGTGAGATCATCGGACATGGCGCCGACTTCGCTGGTGAGAATATCGAGCGGTCCCGGCACCGGGAAGGCGGCGACCGGGGTGCCGCAGGCCAGCGCTTCGATCATGACGAGGCCGAAAGTGTCGGTGCGACTGGGGAAGACAAACACGTCAGCCCCGGCATAGCAGCCTGCGAGCTCAACTCCGGTGCGCTTGCCAAGGAACAGCGCCTGCGGGAACTTCGCCGCAAGCGCGGCGCGGGCCGGGCCATCGCCCACCACCACCTTGGTGCCGGGATAGGGACAGGCGAGGAACGCCTCGATGTTCTTCTCAACCGCAACCCGCCCGACATAGAGCAGGATCGGCCCCTCAAGCCTCGCATATTCGGGCGGCGGCGGCGCGTCGGGGGAGAAGCACGACAGGTCCACCCCACGGCTCCAATGGGTGAGCTGGGTCAGCCCCTGTTCGCGCAGCTGTGCTCGGATCGTCTCGGTCGCCACCATGATCCGCTGCGCCGGGCGGTGGAACCAGCGGATATAGGGCCAGAAGGCGCTCGCCGGCAGGCCCGTGCGGCGCGCGAGGTAATCGGGGAACTGGGTGTGATAGGCGGTGGTGAAGGGCACCTTGCGGCTGAGGCAGTAACGCCGCGCCGCAAAGCCGAGCGGGCCTTCGGTGGCGATATGAACCGCTTCGGGGGCGGTTTTGGCGAGCTGCCTCCCAACCGCGCCCGGCGCGGTGAGCGCGAGGCGGATTTCCGGGTAGGTCGGAGCGGGCACGGAAGGATAGGCCTCGGGCGAGATCACCGTGACGTGATGGCCCCACGCCCGCAGCATCTCGCAGGTGGTCGAGAGCGTGCGGACCACGCCATTGGTTTGCGGGTGCCACGCATCGGTGACGATGGCGATCGAGGAAGGGACAATCGCGGCGGAACGGGGCGGAACGTGCAGTGCCGGATCAGGAACGATCGAGGTCAGCCGGTTCACGCCGCCTCCCGATCCCGGTTGACCGCGGCCGGTTCGGCTGATGGCGCTTCGCCCTCACCCGCCTCGCGACGCTTGATCTCGTCAGGCCAGTGCAGGATTTCCAGGCGACCATCGTGATGCTCGACCAGCGCGTTGCAGCCTTCGACCCAGTCGCCATCGTTCCAGTATTCGACCGCCTTGCCGTTGTGTTGGAACATGCGGAATTCGGCGGTGTGGATGTGGCCGCAGACCACGCCATCGACCCCGCGCTCACCTGCCGCACGGGCAACGGCTTCTTCGTACTTGCCGATGAACTCGACCGCGTTCTTGACCTTGTGCTTGGCCGCCTTGCTGAGCGACCAATAGGGCTTGCCCATCCAGCGGCGCACGGTGTTGACCGTGACATTCAGCTTCATCATCAGGTGATAGGCATGATCGCCCACGAAAGCGAGCCAGCGGTGCGAGAGCATCACCGCGTCGAATTCATCGCCATGCAGCACCATCAGGCGGCGGCCATCGGCGGTGTCGTGGAAGGCGGCGCGGCGGATTTCGATGCCGCCGAAGTTGAGTCCGGTGAACTGGCGGAACATCTCGTCATGGTTGCCGGGGATGTAGACCACCCGCGTGCCGCGGCGAGCGCGCTTCATGATGCGCCAGACGATGTCGTTGTGCGCGGCAGGCCAGTAGAACTTCTTCTTCAGCCGCCAGCCATCGATGATGTCGCCGACCAGATACATCGTTTCGCTGTCGACATGGTCGAGGAAGTCGATCAGCAGATCGGCATTGCACCCCTTGGTGCCGAGGTGGACGTCGCTGATCCAGATCGTGCGATAGCTGCGCCGCTCGCCTTCTGGCTCAGGCGTGCGGGGAGAAGCCAGCGGGAAGCTGGTGATGTTGGCACTGATCAGATCAGACAGTTCGGCACCGGTCATGCATAATCCCTGAGTGTCTTGTCTCGCTGAGACGTCCCCATGACAGGGAATTGTTACAGCCGACTCACAGGCAAATGACGGTTTCGCGTCATTCCACAGAGTTGTTGTGGTTGGACGGCAATCTCCGCTTCGCAAAGGAGCCTCAGTTTATGGCAGGAATACGACAAATCAAGCCATTTGGCGCAATCCAATCCACGATCGCTGACGCTGCTCAGAAGCAGCCCTGATCAGCCGCGATTTGTTACCTTAACCTGACACAAATAAGTGTCAATTTTTCAATGTGAAAAGCTGCGACACATCTCTAATAATATTCGTATAAATTAACGCTCATGAAACCAGTTGTTGCGTACCTTCGCAAGGAAGACCTCCTCTCCTCTTCCTCGATGGCGACGACAAGCAAGTTATGCTCGATCGGACTACTAGCCGCCATTTTGGCGAATACGGCCACGCTCAACCCGTAGAACGGCGCGGGCACCTCCAGGTATTTCACCTCTGGCGCAGCCTATGTCACGACGACAAACTGCCTTCGGCAGATGCGCTGATGAACGACGCGCGCTGGGCCTTCACAGACCATGCCATTGTGATTGCGATCGACAGCGAATTTGGTGGACAGGTTGTGATGATCGGCAAGGCGTTGCCCATGCCCGTCCCGAGCCTGCCTGTCGCCGTCTCAGATATTCCCGGTCGCACGTTGGTGTCGCGGGTGACAGATCACGTTCTCGAACCCATCGCCAATCGCGCCCCGGTTGGCTTCGAAGCGGAATTCTTTGACGAGCTTGGGGTCGAAATCCTTTACCGAGCGATCGTTCTACCCTGCGCCAGCGATGGCCTGCACGTAGACTCTGTGGTCGGTATCATCACCTTCTGCGAAGCGGACGCTGCCAGACGCTCTGGACATGCCGCGACCGATGGACTCGCCGAAGCACCTCTTCCGCCCGAGGCCGGCGGCAAGACAGCAACACAAGACCCCGTCCCGGGCAACCCGCCCATTGGTTTCACTAAGTCCCAAATCAGGAGAATCATTATGAGTTACAAAGAAAAGCTGGCCGAATGCATGACCATTGACGGTGCACTGGCCGTAGCGCTGGTTGATGTCGCGTCAGGCATGGCGCTGGCCACCGAACAGAGTTCGGCAAAGGGTCCCAATCTCGAAGTGGCCGCGGCCGGCAACACCAATGTGTTGCGCGCAAAGTACGAAACAATGAAAAATCTCGGCATCAAAGAGGGCATCGAAGACATCCTCATCACGCTCGAGAGCCAAATTCACATGATCCGGCCCGCAACCTCCGAGTCCGGCAAGGGCCTGTTTATCTATCTGGCGCTCGACAAGACCAAAGCGAACCTCGCGATGGCGCGGCACAAGCTGCGCATCATCGAAAAGGGTCTTGAAATCTAATCCCGACTGATCGGTTCACCCCGGTGCGCGAAACTGTTCGCCGCCGGGGTGTCCGGTGTGTGGGTCAGTCCATCGCAACAAACTGCGGCAGGCTCTGCACGCGCGCAATCCATCCGCCAATCGCGCGGTAATCGCATAGGCCAAAGCCGCCTTCCTCCGCGACGTGGGTATAGGCAAACAGCGCGATATCGGCGAGCGTCACGGCATCGCCGCAAAAGAAGTCGTGGTTCGCCAGATGCTTGTCCATCAACTCAAGCGCGGAGCAGCCTGCCATCCGCTTGGGCATGATCTGTGCGCGTTGCTCGGGCGAGAGCTGCGCCTCACCCACAAAGCGCAGCCAGAAGCGCAAGGTGGCGACATTGGGTTCGTGATTGTACTGCTCGAAGAACATCCAGCGCAGCATATCGGCCTGTGCAAAGCGATCCGCCGGGATCAGCGCCGAGCCATGGGCGAGATACCAGCATGCGGCGTTGCTCTCGGGCAGAAAGCGCGCCTTGGGCCCTTCCCCGATCTGGAGCACCGGAATGCGGCCATTGGCGTTGACGGTGGCGAGGAACTCCGGAGTCCGGGTCTCGCCCTTCATGATGTCATAGGCCCGCGTCGCCAGCGGCAAGCCGAGCAGTGCGGCGGTGAGCTTGATCTTGTAGCAATTCCCGCTGCGAGGGTCTTCGTGGAGGGTCAGCGCCTCAGCCACCCGCCACCTCCAGCACGATTTTGCCGACATGGTCGCCCTTTTCCATCCGCGCGTGCGCGGCGGCAGCTTCTGAGAGGGGGAAGGTCATGTCCATCACCGGCGAAAGCTCGCCATCGGCGAACAGCGGCCAGGCATTGGCGGCGATCTCGTCCGTCAGCGCCGCCTTGAACGCGTCAGAGCGGGGGCGCAGGGTCGATCCGGTGAGCGTCAGGCGCTTCATCATCACCAGCGCCATATTGATCTCGGCCCGCGCCCCGCCCAGCACGGCGATGGTCACATGGCGGCCATCCTCGGCCAGGCATCTGAGATTGCGCGGCACGTAATCGCCCGAAACCATGTCGAGCACCACGTGGACGCCCTTGCCTGCCGTGTGCGCCATCACCGCCTCGGTGAAGTCCGTCTCGCGGTAGTTGATCGCCAAATCCGCACCAATCCGCGTGGCGGCGGCGCATTTAGCCTCATCGCCGCAGGTCACGATCACTTCCATGCCGAACGCCTTGGCGATCATGATCGCCATGGTCCCGATCCCGCTGGTGCCGCCATGCACCAGCACGCTCTCGCCATCGCGCGCAAGGCCGCGTTCGAACAGGTTGTGCCACACGGTGAACAGGGTTTCGGGCAGCGCTGCGGCTTCGGAGAGCATCATCCCCTCGGGCACAGGCAGACAGTGCTGCCAATGCGCCGCGCAATATTCGGCATAGCCGCCGCCGGGGGTGAGCGCGGCGACGATTTGCCCGATCATCTCGCGCGGGACTTCATTGCCCACCGCCACGATCTCGCCCGCAACTTCGAGCCCAAGCAGCGGCGAGGCCCCCGGCGGGGCGGGGTACATCCCGGCGCGTTGCAGGCAATCGGGACGGTTGATCCCGGCATAGGCGACCTTGATCAGCACATCATCGGGGCGCAGACGCGGCAGCGGGGAAGATTGGAGCCGCAGAACCTCGGGCCCGCCCGGCGCATCAAAGCCAATCGTTTGCATGGTCTCGGGCAGGTCTGCCCCATTGCTTGCGACCATCACCTTTATTCCCCTTAACCATGCCCCATCGACCAACCTGGCAGGGCGAATAACCGTCTCGCCGATTGACAGCAAGGCGCTTGGCGGGCGATGCTGCATCCGAATGGAAGAACCCGATCGCCCACGGCCCCAAGGAGACGCGGCGAGTCGCCTCGCCGGCGAAGACCTCGCCCCTTACTCTCAAGCCGAATTGGCGGAGCGGATCGCGCTGCTGGAAGCCGAAATCGCCCGCGTGAGAGCGCGCCGCGACAAGGCCGCCGCCCACCGCGCTGCCGCTGATGCATTATTTGCAAAGGGGGGTGGATGAAATTCACCCCGCGACACGTCGTTCTTGGCGTCGGGGATTCGCATTCCGCGCCCCCGTCCCCATATTGCCTTGAAATGGCTCCCCCCGCTCCTTCGCCACGAGCATCCACCGCCCGCTGAAAGGCCCCTCCCATGCCCAGCTTCGCCCAGAACCTCGAACGCACGCTGCACAACGCGCTCGGCAATGCGTCCGAACGGCGGCACGAATATGCCACGCTTGAACACCTGCTGCTGGCGCTGATCGATGATGAGGATGCAGCGCAGGTGATGGCCGCCTGCGGGGTCGACCTGGCCGAGCTTGGCGAGGTGGTGAAGCAGTATCTTGATCAAGAATATCAATCACTTAAGACGGAAGAGGGGGCCGACCCCCAGCCCACGGCGGGCTTCCAGCGGGTGATCCAGCGCGCGATCCTGCATGTCCAGTCCTCAGGCAAGGACACGGTCACGGGCGCCAACGTGCTCGTCGCGCTGTTCTCCGAGCGGGATAGCTACGCGGTCTATTTCCTCCAGCAGCAGGACATGAGCCGGCTCGATGCGGTGAGCTATATCAGCCACGGCATCGGCAAGGGCGGCCGCCAGATCGAAAGCAAGGCGCCGCAGGGCACCGACAAGCAGGAAGAGACGGAAAAGACCAAGGAGAGCGGCGGCAACAAGAAGGAAACCGCGCTCGACCAGTTCACGGTGAACCTCAACGCCAAGGCGGAAAACGGCAAGATCGACCCGCTGATCGGACGCGGGCCGGAGGTCGACCGCACGATCCAGATCCTATGCCGACGGTCGAAGAACAACCCGCTCTATGTCGGCGATCCCGGCGTCGGAAAAACCGCGATTGCGGAAGGCCTCGCGCGCAAGATCGTTGAGGGCGATGTGCCCGAAGTTCTCGCCGAAGCGGTGATTTACTCGCTCGACATGGGCGCGTTGCTCGCAGGCACGCGCTACCGCGGCGACTTTGAGGAGCGACTGAAGCAGGTCGTCAACGAGCTTGAGGCCATGCCCAACGCGGTGCTGTTCATCGATGAAATCCACACCGTGATCGGTGCCGGGGCGACTAGTGGCGGGGCGATGGACGCCTCGAACCTGCTCAAGCCGGCCCTGTCGAGCGGCGCGATCCGCTGCATCGGTTCGACCACCTACAAGGAATTCCGCAACCACTTCGAAAAGGACCGCGCGCTGCTGCGCCGCTTCCAGAAGATCGATGTGAACGAGCCGACCATCGAGGACACGATCAAGATCCTCAAGGGCCTGCGCAGCGCCTTCGAAGATCACCACAAGGTCAAGTACACCCCCGACGCGATCAAGACCGCGGTGGAACTCTCTGCGCGCTACATCAATGACCGCAAGCTTCCCGACAAGGCGATCGACGTGATCGACGAAGTCGGCGCGATGCAGATGTTGGTGCCGCCAAGCCGCCGCAAGAAGACCATCACCGCGCGCGAGATCGAACAGGTGATCGCGACCATGGCGCGCATCCCCCCCAAGTCGGTCAGCAAGGACGACAAGAAGGCGCTCGAAAACCTCGAACGCGATCTCAAGCACGTCGTGTTCGGCCAGGACGAGGCAATCACCCGCCTTGCCACCGCGATGAAGCTGAGCCGCGCAGGGCTGCGCGATCCAGACAAGCCGATTGGCTCGTTCCTGTTCTCCGGCCCCACCGGCGTCGGCAAGACCGAAGTCGCCCGCCAGCTCGCCACGATCATGGGGATCGAGCTCAAGCGCTTCGACATGTCGGAATACATGGAGCGCCACAGCGTCTCCCGCCTGATCGGCGCGCCCCCGGGCTATGTTGGCTATGATCAGGGCGGCCTGCTCACCGATGCCATCGACCAGAACCCGCATTGCGTGTTGCTGCTCGACGAAATCGAGAAAGCCCACCCCGATCTGTTCAACATCCTGCTGCAGGTGATGGACAACGGGCGGCTTACCGATCACCACGGCAAGACAGTCGATTTCCGCAACGTGGTGCTGATCATGACCACCAATGCCGGCGCGGCCGACATGGCGCGGCAGGGCATCGGCTTTGGCGACGTGTCGAAGGAAGATGCGGGCGATGAGGCGGTGAAGAAGATGTTCACCCCCGAATTCCGCAACCGCTTGGATGCGATCGTGCCCTTCGCCTATCTCGGCAAGAGCACCGTGGCCCGCGTGGTCGACAAGTTCATCCTCCAGCTGGAGCTTCAGCTGGCCGAACAGAATGTCCACATCCAGTTCGACAGCGATGCGCGTTCGTGGCTCGCCGACAAGGGCTACGACAAGCTCTACGGCGCCCGTCCGATGGCCCGCCTGATCCAGGAAAAGATCAAGCAGCCGCTCGCCGAGGAACTGCTGTTCGGCAAGCTCGCCGATGGCGGCGAGGTGCATGTCACCGTGAAGGACGGCAAGCCGAGCTTCGAAATGACCCCGGCCCCGCCCAAGGTGAAGCCCGCGAAGAAGCCAGCGGCGAAGAAGAAGGCCCCGGCCAAGAAGCCTGCGCCGGAAACCGACGAGGGCTGATGCGCTTCGGATTGATGACGTTTGCGGCGGCGGGGGTGCTGATCGGCTC
>LSKF01000047.1 GCA_001556995.1 Erythrobacteraceae bacterium CCH12-C2 | reverse complement strand
AGCGTCAGATGTGTATAAGAGACAGCACACAACCCGACCGATGATCGCGACCTCCTCGGCAGCGACCTCGACCGGCGGATAGGCGAAGTTCTGCGAGAGCAGCGCCACTCGCCCCGACCCGGCGCTGGCGACGCGCTTGACCATCAGCGTGTCGCCGAGCCGCACCACGTGGATGCCATCGCGGAACGGGCGCGGGGAGCAATCGACGAGGATTTCATCGCCATTGTTGAGCAGCGGCTCCATCGAGTCCCCCTCGACCCGGAGCGCCGAGAGCTGCGCGCGTTCGAGTCCCTGCTCCGCGAGCCAGCGACGCGAGAAGCGAAAGGTGTCGAAGGCGGCCTCATCCCCCGCCACACGGCCCGGCCCCGCTGACGCGCCGAGATCGAGCCGCGGCACCTCCACCCACTCGCCCGAATCGCCCGACCCACGCGGCTCTACGTAGGATTTTTCCTGTGCCTCACGTAATTCCTCCTCAGCCACCCCGAAGAACTGGGCGAGCGTGGCGCGGTCCTGCTCCTCCAGCTTGCGGGGGGAACCTTTGCGAATGAATTGCTGGAGATAGGAGGGGTTGCGCCCGAGAAGATCGGACAGCGCGGTCAAGCTCACCCCCCGCATTTGCGACAATTCCAGTAGCCGCGCGCGCGGGCCTTGTAGGGATGATGGAGGCGATTGCGAGGGCTGAAACATGGAAACATCCTACGTGAAGGATTTTTCCTAGACAAGTAGGAAATTCAGTGAAACATTTCAGGAACATCGGGCGAATCACCCGATGATCGCCAACCCAACCAGCATCAACAGGGACGCAAA
Organism: Erythrobacteraceae bacterium CCH12-C2; assembly: GCA_001556995.1. Classification (GTDB taxonomy): domain Bacteria; phylum Pseudomonadota; class Alphaproteobacteria; order Sphingomonadales; family Sphingomonadaceae; genus Erythrobacter. The sequence continues at coordinate 94,890 of LSKF01000047.1, read as the reverse complement.
CATGCTGCTTCGGACCATCGAAACCTTCCTGCGGGACTATGCCATGCCCGCCACCAAATTCGGGCGGCTCGCCGCCCATGACCCGCGCTTCGTGCTCGATCTGCGCATGGGTCGCACCCCCCGCCCCGACACCGAACTGCGCACCCGCGCGTGGATGCAGGGCTATGCCGACCGCGCGGCGGCTGAAGTGAAGGAAGCGGCATGATGCTGACCGAGTCGTTACGCGACCCCTTCGCGCACATCTTCGCCGATTTCGATCCAATCGAGGTCAAGTCGCTCGCCCGCCATACAAGCCCTCGGCGCCCGCGCCGCACGCTGGCTGACCGGGTCCGCGGCGCGCTCTTGCAGATGGCGGGCGACAGCGGCACGGTGCTCGGCCATAGCGAGAAGGCCTGGGCCTCGATCACCTTTGCCGGCACCCGGCACGAGGTGGTGCTGGAATTCTGCGGGCCGCAAGCCGTGGCAGCCGGTGAGGAGTTGATCGAGCGCCTGCCTGACCACGAATTCGCCCTCCCCGGCCAACTGGTCGCCGATGCGACTGTGACCAAGGTCGATCACCGCTTTGGCGCGATGGAGCGGCTGGAGGTGACTGCGGTGTTGCTCCTGCTGGAGGAGGGGTAACACCCTCCCCTATCGGCTTGGCTCAATACCCCTTCCGAGGGTCGAAAATCGGCGCGACGGGCTCGCCCCGCAGATATTTGCCGAGGTTGTCGAGGAAGCGGTCGCCTGAGCGCAGGAACATCTTGTCCTGCGCTCGGCCCGACAGGTGCATGGTGATGTGGGCATTGGGGAGCGACCACAGCGGGTGCTCGGGCGGCAGGGGTTCGGGCGTGGTGACATCAAGAAAAGCCGCGCCGATGGCCTTCTTTTCGAGGGCTTCCATCAGCGCCGGCTGGTCGATCACGCTGCCACGCGCGATGTTGATGATCACCGCATCGGCCTTCATCGCCGCCAGCTCGCTCGCGCCGATCATCCCTTCAGTCTCGGGCGTGGCGGGCACGGCGAGGATGATCCAGTCAAAGTCGCCGATCCGCGCGCGCCATTCATCCGGGCCAAGGGTGTTTAGGCCGGGGGTGCGCCGCACGACGCTGACGTCGACGTCAAAGGCCTTGAGGCGCGGCTCGATCAGCTGCCCGATCGCGCCGTAACCGAGGAGCAGCGCCTTCGATCCGGCCAGTTCGCGTTTGCCCGGCGAATCGAACAGCCATTCGTGCCGGTCCTGCGCGCGCACGACCTCGCGGTAGCCTTTGGCGGTGGTGAGCATCCCCATGATGACATATTCGGCGATGGTGATGGCGTTGATCCCAGCCCCGTTGGTTACAGTGATCCCGCGCTCGATCAGCACGTCCATGGGCAGGAAATCGAGCCCGGCGTAGATCGAGTTGAGCCACTTGAGCTTTTTCGCCGCACGCAGGGTTTCGGCCATCGCCTCCTTGTCGTTCATGTCGAACCAGCCAATCTCGGCGTCGGCAACGGCCTCGCGCGCTTCTTCGGCCGACATGAACCAGCGCACGTCGAGGCCTTCCGGCAGACGCGCTTCAAGCATGGGGCGGATCAGCCCGGACATGGCTAGGATGGTCATATGTGTTCTCCCCTTGTCGTCTCCCTGGACTTGATCCGGGGCCCCGCTTTTCTTTGCCAAGCGGTTGAAGGGAGCGGGGCCCCGGGTCAAGCCCGGAGAGACGGAAGGTCTAGGCGAGCTTCCACTCCCACCCGAGCGGATCGCCGTCCATGACCTCGACGCCTTGCGCGGCGAGTTCATCGCGGATCGCGTCGGAGGTGGCGAAATCCTTCGCCGCGCGGGCCTCCTTGCGGCGGGCGAGCGCGGCTTCGATCTCGGCTTCGGTGAGGTCAGCTGATACCGGGCGGATACGCAGGTCGGCGCGGGTGAGGCTGAGGAGGTTGAGGCCGAGGACTGTATCCAAGTCCTCGATCACCGCGCGCTTGATCCCGGCGTCAACCTTCTTGACCGCTATGGCCTCTTCGAGCGCCGTTAGCGCGATCGCCGTGTTCAGATCATCCGCCATCGCCGCATCGAATGTCGCCAGCACGGGCGCGAACTTCGGGTGTTCGGCTTCGGGTTGGGCTTGCACAACAGCCAGCGGGGCGACCGCCATCACCATCCGCTTGAGCCGCGTCAACGCCGCGCCCAAACCCTCCCAGCTGAACTCCAACTCGCTGCGATAATGCGCCTGCAGGCACATCAGCCGGTACGCCAGCGGATGATACCCCTTGTCGACCAGCAATTGCAGCCGCAGGAACTCGCCCGAGGACTTCGACATCTTGCCCGAGCGTTCCACCAGGAAATTGTTGTGCATCCAGATTTTTGCGCCCGAATTCCTCGGGTCGTCGAGGCCATTTGTGCAGCAATAGGCCTGATTCTGCGCGATCTCATTCGGGTGGTGGATCTCGCGGTGGTCGATCCCGCCGGTGTGGATGTCGAAGGGAAAGCCCAAGAGCGCCTCGCCCATCACCGAGCATTCAAGGTGCCACCCCGGCGCGCCGCGGCCCCAGGGCGAGTCCCACTCCATCTGCCGCGTCTCGCCCGGCGGGGTCCGCCGCCAGATCGCAAAGTCAGCGGCGTTACGCTTGCCCTCGACATCACCGATGCGGCTTTCACCCTCATCGGTGCTCGCGCGCGCCAGCCGCCCATAATCCGCGACGGTCGAGACATCGAAATAGAGCCCACTTTCAAGCTCATAGCAGTGCTTTTCGGCAATCGACTTGCCCCACGCGATCATCGCCTCGACATACTCAGTCGCGCGCGGGTGCTGTTTGGGCTGGACATTGAGGCGCTTGAGATCGCGCTCGAAATCCTCCTGATAGAAGCGCGCGATGTCCCACGCGCTCTTGCCCTCGCGCGCGGCCATGCGCTCCATCTTGTCCTCGCCCTCGTCGGCGTCAGACGTCAGATGGCCGACGTCGGTGATGTTGACGACATGGGTGAGCTTGTAGCCCTTCCACTGAAGCGTCCGCCCCAGCGTATCGGCGAAAACATAGGCGCGCATATTGCCGATGTGCTGGTAATTATAGACCGTCGGCCCGCAGGTGTAGACGCGCGCCTCACCGGGGTGGACGGGCTCAAACACCTCGATCTGGCGAGTGAGCGAGTTGAACAGTTTGAGGGGTTGGTCGGTCATACGCGCCGCCCTTGCCCCATTCCGTCGTCCCAGCGCAAGCTGGGATCTAGGGCCGAAAGCGAAGTGACTGCCGCTCTAGGCCCCAGCTTGCGCTGGGGTGACGGGATTTGTCAGAACCCGACGAACCGCACGTGCTCCTCCAGCGGCACCCGCTCGCGATCGAAATTGTTCACCGGAGCCTCCGGGTCGCGGTAGCCGATCGCCATGCCGCAGAAGAACATGTAGCGTTCGTGATCAATGCCGAGGTGCTCGCGGATCACATTGGCATAGAGCGCCATGTATTCCTGAAAACAGCTGTCGAGCCCCTCCTCGCGCAGCAGCAGCGCGATGGTGGCGAGCCACATGCCGGTGTCCGACCACTGCGGCTCCTTCATCAGGCGCGGGAAATAGACGAACATCACGGCGGGCGCGCCGAAGCTGACGGTGTTCTTCATCATCGCCGCCATCCGCCCCGCGCCATCATCGCGGGCGATCCCCATCGCGCCGAACATCCCGGCGGAGATGGCATGGAGCCGCGCGGTATAGGCAGGCTCCTGCCCCGGCGCCGTCCAATCATACTCGGCCTGCTGCGGCGGGGTGGTGGAGAGCTTCGCCTGCAAGTCCTTGAGCGGCTGGCCGGTGACAATCGTGGCTTCCCACGGCTGGTAATTGCACCCCGAGGCCGCCCAGCGCGCCTTGTCCATCACGCGGGTAAGCGTTGCGAGATCGACCGGCTTGTCGAGAAAGGCGCGGATCGAGCGGCGGGTGGTGACGGCTTCGGTGACGTTCATTCTTCCAGATCTCCGGATAATCTTTTGCGCAAGACGGCTCCAAGCTGGGCAGCTAGCATCGGTGGAACAGCCAATATCGCCAGAAAGAAAAGCCCTACTGCGAATAGCGCTCCAAGTTCTCCATTAGTGACGAGCATCACCGGGAACATGGCGAAGATTACAATCGCTCCCGTGACATAAGCTGCTCGTTCTGCAAGCGCGCCGAGAGCCATGCTAATGAAGCACGCCATTCCATAAAAGATCAGAAAGTTTCCGCTGTCCCAAGGTTCGTTGACGTCGCCTGCGGCATTGGACAGCGTCCAAATCACAATACCTGCTGCCAGAGCAGCCAAGGACGCGAGCGAAAACCTCACCGCCGCCCCTTCACGCCCTTCTCATCCTCGAACAGCTCCGCAAGCTGCTCCATGATCGTCCCGCCGAGTTGCTCCACGTCCATGATCGTCACCGCGCGGCGATAGTAACGCGTCACATCGTGCCCGATCCCGATCGCGACCAGCTGCACCGGCGAGACCTTCTCGATCCACTCGATAACGCTGCGCAGATGCGCCTCCAAATACCCCGCCGAATTCACCGACAGCGTCGAATCGTCTACCGGCGCGCCGTCGGAGATCACCATCAGGATGCGGCGCTCTTCGGGGCGATACAGCAATCGGCTGTGCGCCCAGATCAGCGCCTCGCCGTCGATGTTCTCTTTCAGCAACCCCTCGCGCATCATCAGCCCGAGATTGCGGCGCGCGCGGCGCCAAGGCTCGTCGGCCTGCTTGTAGATGATATGGCGAAGGTCGTTGAGGCGGCCGGGGTTCTGCGGCTTGCCATCGGCGAGCCAGGCCTCGCGGCTCTGCCCGCCCTTCCACGCGCGGGTGGTGAAGCCGAGGATTTCGGTCTTCACACCGCACCGCTCCAGCGTGCGCGCCAGAATGTCGGCGCTGATTGCGGCGATGCTGATCGGGCGGCCGCGCATCGAGCCCGAATTGTCGATCAACAACGTGACGATGGTGTCCTTGAACTCGACATCGCGTTCGACCTTGTAGCTCAAGGCCGTGCCGGGCGAGATGATCACGCGGGCGAGGCGCGCGGCATCGAGCACGCCCTCCTCCATGTCGAAATCCCAGCTGCGGTTCTGCTGCGCCATCAAGCGGCGCTGCAGGCGGTTAGCAAGGCGCGTCACGACACCCTGCAGGCCTGTCAGCTGGCTGTCGAGATAGGCGCGCAGGCGGTCGAGTTCCTCGGCGTCGCACAGGTCGGGGGCGGCGACTTCTTCGTCGAAGCGGGTGGTGAAGGCCTTGTAATCGACGCTGAGGGGGATTTCGCCTTGCGGGCGATTGGGGCGAACGGGGGCGTTGGAGGCGTCGCCCTCCTCGCCGGGTTCGCCTTCGGACATGTCGCCATCGGATTCGGCCTCGGAGGTCTGATCGCCGTCGCCTTCGCCCTCGGCCATGTCGCCTGCGATTTCGGCGGACTGCGGATCGCCCTCGCCCTGGTTGTCGTCCTCGCCCTGTTCGTCGTCGCTGGGGGCGTCCTCATCGTCGGGCGTGTCGCTGTCGCTCTCGTCGGGGGCTTCGGTCGGACGGGTCAGATCGAGTTCGCGCAGCATGTCGAGCGCGAGCTTCTGGAAGGTCTCCTGATCGCCAATGTTGTCCGCCAAAGCGGCAAAATCGCCGCCAACTTTCTCCTCAAGGAAATCGCGCACCAGCTCGATCCCGCCCTGCGCCTTCTTGGGCACGGCCTCCCCGGTCAGCGCCTCGCGTACCAGCAGGGCGAGCGCGGTCTGCAAGGGGACTTCAGAGGAATTCTGCGCCCGCACGATCTTGTCGCTGGCGGTGCGCATTTCGGTTGCGGCGTCGAGATTGGCCTTGATCCCGCCAAACCGGTTCGCGCCCAGCGCCTCGTAGCGCACCTGCTCGATCGCATCGTAGCAGGCCCGCGCGATGGGTTCGGGCGGTGCGGACTTGGCATGAAGCGCGGCGTCATGATGGCGCAGCTTAAGCGCAAACGAGTCAGCAAAGCCGCGCGCTTCGGTCACCTGATCGGCCGGGAGATCGCGCCCCGGCAAGGGCACGCGGAAGCGATTGCCCGCTGCGCCCGGCACATCGGCGCTCCACGCGACTTCGACCTCCGGGTCGCGCGCAATCGCCCGCGACGCGCCGGTCAGCGCCTGCTTGAACAGATCGAGCGGAGACTGGTCGGCCATCGGCTAGAGGATGCTCTGCCCGGTCTTCGCCCAATCGGCCATGAAGCCCTCGATCCCCTTGTCGGTCAGCACGTGCTTGAACAAGGCGTGGATCACGGCTGGGGGCGCGGTCATAACATCCGCACCGATCTTGGCGGCTTGCAGCACGTGGGTGGTGTGGCGCACGCTGGCGACGAGGATTTCCGTGGCGAAATTGTAGTTGTCGTAGATCAGGCGGATGTCCTCGATCAGGTCCATCCCGTCAAAACCATTGTCATCGTGGCGGCCCACGAAAGGCGAAATGAAGGTCGCCCCCGCCTTGGCCGCGAGCAGCGCCTGATTGGCCGAAAAGCAAAGCGTGACATTCACCATCGTCCCTTCGCCGGTGAGCGCCTTGCAGGTCTTGAGGCCATCGACGGTGAGCGGCACCTTGATGCAGACATTATCCGCGATCTTGCGCAGCACTTCGGCCTCTTTCATCATCGTGGCGTGGTCGAGCGCGACCACTTCAGCGCTGACCGGGCCATCGACGATGCCGCAGATTTCCTCGGTCACCTCCATGAAATCCCGCCCCGACTTGGCGATCAGCGAGGGGTTGGTGGTCACCCCGTCGAGCAGGCCGGTGGCAGCGAGTTCGCGGATCGGTTCGATCTCGGCGGTGTCGACGAAGAATTTCATGGGTCACTCCAGCAAATATTGCGATAGCCAGCACGCAAGGGCGCAGCCTAAGGGGGGTGCATGACAAGACTGCCGATGCAATGTGCGATGCTGCTTGCCGCCGGACTCGCGGCTTGGCAACCATCGAAAGCGCATGCCGCCGATGAAGACACGCAATTCTGGCTGGTAGGATTTGTCCGCGCCAATCTCGACGATGATGTGTTCCTGACGATCGATACCTCGCTGCGTATCCGCGAGCCGGTGATCGGGCCGGATCAGCAGACGTTTCGCGTGACCATCGAAAAGGGTTTGAATGATCGGGTTCGGCTGGGCGGCGGGTTCGCGGTGTTCGAGACCAATGGCCAGACCGAATTCCGCCCGCACCAGCAATTCCGCTTCTCGCGCGGCGGGATCGATCTGCGCACCCGGCTGGAACAACGGATGTTTCCCGGTGCCGAGCAGACCGAATGGCGCATCCGCCAGCGCGTGCAATACACCCACGAAGCTTCGGAAAAGGTCGATTTGATTGCTTCGGCCGAATGGTTCGGGGTGATGCAGGCACGCGATTCGCGCCGCCAGACGGGGACCGAGCAGGTGCGCAGCGTGGTTGCCGTGGCGGTCGATGTGGGCGGCGGGCTCGAGGTGCAGCCCGGTTACGTCCTGTGGTACTCCCCGCGCGACGGCCGGGCTGACGGCATCAGCCACATTCCGCAACTGGCCCTGAACTACAAGTTCTAGCGTCCGTGCCGGCGGCGAGGTTCAGATCCGGTCCGCCACCGCGAACACCCCGATCAGCAGCGGATCACGGGTGGCACCCGGATTGGCGCGGATCGCGGCTTCCTCGCGCGCGATTTCGCCCCAGATGGCATCATCGACCGCGCGCCCGATGCGGCTTGCGACATCGCCAACATTGACCCCGGCGAGCGCATTGATCGCTTCACCCAGCAGCGGATCGCGGGTCAGGCGGATCGCGTTGCCGAGCTCCGGCACCATCGCATCCAGCAGCGCGGTGCCGACCTCCTGCCGGAGATAGGCGCTCGCCGCCGAGGGCCCGCCGCGCACCAAATCGATGGCGTTCTGGAACCCGATCACCCGCACTGCTTCGGTCACCACAGGCGCAGCGCGGAAGCTGGCGTCGATCGCGAAACTGGCAAAGCGCTCTTCAAGCCGATCCTTGAACAATTGCGAGGTGAGGATGCGTGAGAGCACATCCCCTCGCGTGCCAAGGAACTGGTTGAGGCCGATGCGCGCCACTTGCTCGTCCCAGAACCCGCCCGGGGCAGTCAGCCGCGCGAAAGCGTTCTCTGAAGCGAGCAGCAGCAGGCGGCGCACCGCCTCCTCCATGCTGAAGCCGCCGCCGGTACTGGCACATCCCGGCAGCATCATGAGAACGGCCCCACCAGCAGCGCCGCCCAGCAGCGCGCGGCGGGTCGGGTTCAATTGCGCAATCATGGTCAATTCTCCTGCCTCCCTGCTTGCCCTTGCCCTTTGCCAAGTCCCATATGGCGGCAACATGAACCGGGTTCGCCTTCTAGTCCTCAACGCCGCTCTGGGCGCGCTCGATTACCGCCTACCCGATGGTGTGGATGCGCCTGCGGGCAGCGTGGTGATCGCGCCGCTTGGCCCGCGCAAGGTCACCGGGATCGTGTGGGACGAAGGGCGCTTGCCGGGAGCCGAAATCGCGTTTGAACGGTTGCGCCCGATCCTCGAGGTGCTCCCCGTGCCGCCCCTCCCCGCGCCCTTGCGGCGGCTGATCGAGTGGACGGCGGACTATTACTGCGCGCCCCTCGCCAGCGTCGCGCGCATGGCGCTCGCGAGCGGCGGGGCGCTGAGCGGCCCGGCGACCATGACCGAATACCGCCTGACCGGGGCTGAGGCCGCGGGCCGCCTCACCGCACAGCGCAAGACCGCGCTGGAAAAGCTGAGTGGCGAACAGGGCACGATGCGCGAGCTGGCGGCCATCGCGGGCGTCTCGGAAGGCGTACTGCGCGGCATGGCAGGCGCGGGGCTGCTGGAGCCAGTGACAGTCAACATCGACCGCCCCTACCCCGCCGCCAACCCCGACCACGCCCCGCCCGATCTCTCACCCGTTCAGGCCGAGGTCTCCGCAACGCTTGTGGAGGCGGTCCGCGCCGAAAAATTCGCCCCCTTCCTGCTTGATGGGGTGACCGGATCAGGCAAGACCGAGACCTATTTCGAACCCGTCGCCGAGGCGCTCAGGATGGGGCGGCAGGTGCTGGTGCTGCTCCCCGAAATCGCGCTAACCGAGAATTTCCTCAGCCGCTTCGCCACCCGCTTCGGCGCGGCCCCGGTGCTGTGGCACTCCTCGCTGCGTTCGACCGAGCGTCGGCGCGCGTGGCGGGCGATTGCGGACGGAAGCGCGCAGGTGGTGGTAGGCGCGCGCTCGGCGCTGTTCCTGCCCTACGCCAACCTCGGCCTGACCGTGGTTGATGAGGCGCACGAGATCAGCTTCAAGCAGGATGACGGGGTGCGCTACAACGCCCGCGATGTGGCGGTGATGCGGGCTCGGTTTGAAGGCGTGCCGGTGGTGCTCGCGAGCGCCACCCCGGCGCTCGAAAGCCTGCATATGGCCGAGATCGGGGTTTACGAGAAGCTCGACCTGCCCAGCCGTTTTGGCGGGGCGAGCCTTCCCAAGGTGCGGCTCGTCAACCTTACCGAGGAGAAGCCCGGCAGCGGGCGCTGGCTGGCGGGGCCGCTGATTGACGCCTTGCGGGAGCGGCTGGAGCGAGGGGAGCAATCGCTGCTCTTCCTCAACCGCCGCGGCTACGCGCCGCTGACCCTGTGCCGCAACTGCGGGCACCGCTTCAAGTGTCCCTCTTGCAGCGCGTGGCTGGTCGAGCATCGCCTCTCGTCCCGCCTCGCCTGCCACCATTGCGGGTTCGAGACGCGGGTGCCCGACGCCTGCCCCGAATGCGGCGAGAGCGACTGCCTGGTCGCCTGCGGTCCGGGGGTTGAGCGCATCGCGGACGAAGTGCGCGATCTCTTTCCCGAAGCCCGCGTCGCGCTCGCTACCTCGGACACCCTCAACACCCCCGAGCGCGCTGCCGAATTCATCGCCATGGCCGAAGGCCGCGCCATCGACATCATCATCGGCACGCAGCTCGTCACCAAGGGCTTCCACTTCCCCGAGCTGACGCTGGTGGGCGTGGTCGATGCCGATCTCGGCCTCGAAGGCGGCGATCTGCGGGCGGGCGAGCGGACCTATTCGCAGATCGCGCAGGTCGCGGGGCGCGCGGGGCGCGGGGCGAAACCAGGTGAGGTGCTGATCCAGACCCGCCACCCCGATGCGCCCGTCATTGCCGCGCTGGCAGATGGGGACCGCGACGCTTTCTATGCTGCAGAAACCCAAGGGCGGCGCGATGCCGGCGCCCCGCCCTTCGGACGCTGGGCGGCGATCATCCTCTCTTCCGAAGACGAGCGTGAGGCGCGCGAGGCTGCCACACGGCTAGGCGACGCACGTCCGCGCCTTGCCGACGTTCAAATCCTCGGACCTGCCCCTGCCCCTATGGTGCTGCTGCGCGGCCGCTATCGCTACCGCTTTCTGGTCAATGCCAAGCGCAGCGCGAACCTGCAGGCGATGCTGCGCGATTGGATCGGCGCGGTGCAATTTGCACCGGGGGTTCGGGTGGGGATCGATATTGATCCCTATTCCTTTGTCTGAACCCAAAACCCGTTCGTCCTGAGCTTGTCGAAGGACTGTTTTTCTTTTTCACCCGCTAACAAAAGAGAAGGACAACCCTCCGACAAGCTCAGGGTGAACGGAGTTGTTTGCAAGGGCACCAAACCCTCACACGATCATTACCTCCCGCATGACCCGTCCCATCCTCGTTCCCATCCTCGGCGACCAGCTCTCGCGCAATCTTTCCAGCCTCGATGGTCTTGCCCCCGGCGAGGCGGTGATCCTGATGATGGAGGTGTGGGACGAGGCGACCTATGTGAAGCACCACAAGCAGAAGATCGTGCTGATCTTCTCAGCCATGCGCCACTTCGCCGCCGAATTGCGCGCCGAGGGCTGGCAGGTCGATTATGTGACGCTCGACGATCCGGCGAACACCGGCAGCTTCACTGGCGAAGTCGTCCGCGCGGTGGAACGTCACGGCGCGTCGGAAGTGCGCGTGACCGAGGCGAGCGAGTGGCGGGTGATGCAGGCCATGGCCGAGTGGGAGGGCCGCCTGCCCTCCCCCGTCACCATCCTCCCCGACACCCGCTTCATCGCCACGCACGCCGAGTTCCGCGCCTTTGCCGATGGGCGCAAACATCTGACGATGGAATATTTCTACCGCGAAATGCGCCGCAAGACCGGGCTGCTGATGGAGGGCGACAAGCCCGTCAGCGGGGTCTGGAACCTCGACGCGGACAACCGCGAGCCGCCCCCAAAGAACGGGAGCGCCGACATGAAAGCGCCCCCCGCCCCCAAATTCGCGCCCGATGCCATTACCAGCGAAGTGATAGAACTGGTGGCTGCACGCTTCCCCGACCACTTCGGCGACCTCGAACCCTTCGGCTGGCCCGTCACCCGCGCCGAGGCTTTGCAGGCCGCCGAGGCCTTCTTCGCCCAGCGCCTCAATCTCTTCGGCCCCTATCAGGACGCGATGGTCCACGGGCAGGACGACCTTTATCATTCGATGCTGTCGACCAGCCTCAATATTGGGCTGCTCGACCCGCTCGAACTGTGCCGCGCCGCTGAGGCTGCCTATAAATCAGGCACCGCCCCGTTGAACTCCGTAGAGGGCTTCATCCGTCAGATTATCGGCTGGCGCGAATATGTGCGCGGGTTCTACTGGTACACCATGCCAGGGCTGGTCGAGGCGAATGAACTCGCCGCCCATCGCCCGTTGCCGGAGTTCTTCTGGACCGGCGCAACTGACATGCGCTGCCTCGCCGATTGCATCCGCACCACCCGCGAGGATGCCCATGCGCACCACATCCAGCGGCTGATGGTGCTCGGCAATTTCTGCCTGATCGCCGGGATCGACCCGAAGGCGGTGCAGGACTGGTATCTGGCGGTCTATGCCGATGCCTTTGAATGGGTCGAGCTGCCGAACGTCAGCGGCATGGTGCTCTATGCCGATGGCGGCAGGCTCGCGACCAAGCCCTATGCGGCGAGCGGCAATTACATCAACAAGATGTCCGATTATTGCAAAGGCTGCCGCTACAAGGTCGCGCAGAAGACCGGGCCGAATGCCTGCCCCTTCAACCCGCTCTACTGGCACTTCATGGACAGGAACCGCGCGCGGCTCGAAAGCAACCACCGCATCGGGCGGATCTATGCCACATGGGACCGGATGGGCGAGGCCAAGCAGCGCGAATATCTGGAGAGCGCGGAAATCTTCCTCGCCAGCCTCGAACCCGCACGGCCCGGCTGGGCGCGAAACTAGACGGCAGCAGCCGCGAGGCGGCGGCGCACCCACCAAGGCTGCATCACCTCGCCCGCTGCTGCCGCGCGCCACACCAGCCACACGCCGAAACCCCCCGCCACCACCAGCGCGATCACCGAAGCCTCCAGCCCGAAGGCCCCGCCCGAAATCAGCGGATCGCCCACCAGCCGTGCATCGACCAACCCGTCGACATCATTGCCCGAGACCGGCACATCCCACACCAGCCCTTGCGTCACGTTCCAGCCAAAATGGATGCCAATCGGCGCCCATAACGAACGGGTGAGCATATAGGCCCCGCCGAGCATCAGCCCTGCCTCCACCGCGATCGTGAACGAGGAAAACCACGTGGCATTGTCATTGGCGATATGGACCAGCCCGAACAGCGCCGAAGTGATAGCCAGCGCCGCCCAGCTTCCGCCAAACTCTTCAATCCACCGGAACAGGATCCCGCGGAAGATAAGCTCTTCGACAAAGCCCGCGCTGACCCCGGCGGCAAACAGCAGGAACAGCCAATCGGAAAGGCCGCCCCAGCCCGCGATCTGATAGGCGCCCAGCAACGCGGCGACACCGACAATCACGCTGAACAAGACGGCCGCGCCAAAGACCCCCAGCGCCAATCCGCGCGGCGCATCGGCAAACGGCAGATCATCATGCCGCCGCTCGCCCAGCCGGCGTAGCACCAGCTTCTGCAAGCCAACCAGCGCCGCCACCATTGCCAGCACCCGCACCGGCTCGACCCAGGGCTCCTCCTGCCCCTCGCCCAGCGCAGCAGCCAGAAACCCGCTCGCAATGCTCACGACCGCCACGACCACGGCGGTTAGGACCAGCGCGACCAGCATCGTCACCAGTGGGAAGTTCCAGACCCGCTTCCACATCGGCACGGCAGGCGGCAACGGCAAGGTGGTGGTAGTCGCGTCCATTATCTCTGATCCCCAATCAGTTGCGCACAAAAGATGGCGTAGTCCTGTCGCCTTGGCTAGACCCTGACGCAACAGAACTTACGGGAGAAAGCCGACCATGCTGACCATCCACCACCTGCGCCTGTCGCAATCCGAACGCATCGTCTGGCTGGCCGAGGAGCTGGGGCTGGATTACGACCTCAAGCTCTACACCCGCCGCGCCGACAACCGCTTGGCGCCTGATGAATACAAGGCGCTTCACCCGATGGGCATTGCCCCCGTCATCACCGATGGCGATCTGGTGCTGGGGGAAAGCGGCGCGATCATGGACTATATCATCGCCAAATATGCCCCCGGCGCGGCGCTGGTGCCGGGCGCCGATCACCCCGATTTTGCCGACCACCTGTTCTACTACCACTGGGCCAATGCAACCTTCATGACCAATGGCATGATGGCGCTGGTGGCGCAGTTCATGGGCGCGAAGGAGCTGCCCGCCTTTGTCGCCGACCGGGTGGCGAAGGGCTGGGCCATCGTTGAAAAGCGCCTTGGCGAAGCCGCCTATTTCGGCGGGAGCCAGCTGACGACAGCGGACATCATGATGGGCTTCCAGCTCACCACCAGCCGCGCCATGAGCGGGATGGGCATCGACCACCTGCCCAACCTCAAGGCCTATCTGCATAGGATCGGCGAACGCCCCGCCTATCAACGCGCCATGGCCAAGTGCGAGCCGGGGATGCCGCCCAAGCTGGATTGATAGTCGCGCAGGCACACACCTATCCCCTTTCGCCTGCGGGAGGGACTGAGGGTGAGATCGTCACTCTTGCTAATTAGATATCCGACCAGAAGCCCGGCTAATCTGATAGCAAAGCAGGGATCCCGCTCCCTTACTCCGCCGCCAGCCCCGCCCGGATCATCGCCATCGCCTCGGGGCTGTCCCATTCATAGCCGCCCGCCACCCGCAGCACTTCCTTGCCGCTCGCGTCGAACAGTATCGTCAGCGGCAACATGCCTTCGGGCGTGAACTGGGCCGAGAGGCTTGTGTCGGGATCAAGCCAGGGTTCAAGCTTGGCAAATCCGGCCCGCGCAAAGAACGGCGTCACGACCTCAGCCCCGCGCATATCCTGACTGATGGTGATGACCTTGACCTCGCCCTCCAGCTCGGCGGCGAGGCGGTCAAGCTGCGGCATTTCCTTGATGCACGGCGCGCACCAGGTTGCCCACAGGTTGATCAGCACCGGACCATCCTGCGCGGCGAGATCGAGCGCGTTGCCCTTGGGATCGGCAAATTGCATCGCCGGGATCGGCGTTCCGGCAAACTGGCGCGTCATCAGGCCCGTCGGGGTACCGGGCGCCTCGCCCTGTGCTGCCGGTTGCGCCGGAGCCTCGGCGGCCCTATCGCATCCCGCCAGCATCAGGAGCGACAGGGCAAGAATGAGCGACGAGCGGGACATGACAGGCTCCGAGAGAGGGACAAGTGACGCCAACGCAATGTGGGGCGGGCGCTTCGCTGCTGGCCCTAGCGCGATCATGCGCGAAATCAACGCCTCGATCCCGTTCGACAAGGCGCTGTGGCGGCAGGACATCGCCGCGTCCAAGGCGCATGTCGCGATGCTGGGGGCGCAACGGATCGTCTCGGGCGAGGATGCCGCCGCGATCAGCGCAGGCCTCGATGCCGTCGCCGCCGAATATGCCGCGGACGGCGTGCCCGAGGATTGGGACCGCGAAGACATCCACATGACCACCGAGGCCCGGCTCGCCGAACTGATCGGGCCGGTCGCGGGCCGGCTCCACACCGCGCGCAGCCGCAATGATCAGGTGGCGACCGACTTCCGCCTGTGGGTGCGCGATGCGATCGACCAGATGGATGCCGGGCTCGCGGGCCTGCAACGCGCGCTCGTGACCCGCGCGGGCGAACACACCGACAGCATCATGCCCGGCTTCACCCACCTGCAAACCGCGCAGCCGGTGACGCTGGGCCACCACCTGATGGCCTATTACGAAATGCTGCGGCGGGACCGCGCGCGGCTGGCCGATGCGCGGGCGCGGATGAATGAATGCCCGCTTGGCTCCGCCGCATTGGCGGGCACGGGCTTCCCCATCGACCGCGCCGCAACGGCCGCCGCACTCGGTTTTGACCGGCCCACCGCCAATTCCTTGGACGCCGTGTCCGACCGCGATTTTGCGCTCGATTTCCTGTGGTGCTGTTCCGCTACCGCACTCCACCTCTCGCGCCTTGCCGAGGAACTGATCCTCTGGGCGAGCCAACCCTTCGGCTTCATCCGATTGCCCGACAGCCTCTCGACCGGCTCGTCGATCATGCCGCAGAAAAAGAACCCCGATGCGGCCGAACTGGTGCGCGGGCATTCGGGCCGGGTGATCGGCGCGCTGACCAGCCTGATCATCACCATGAAGGGCCTGCCGCTCGCCTATTCCAAAGACATGCAGGACGATAAGCCCCCGGTGTTCGAGGCGGCAAGCCTGATGGGCCTCAGCATCGCGGCGATGACCGGGATGATCGCGGACGCCACCTTCAACACCGCCAGGATGCGCGCCGCCGCCGAACTCGGCTATGCCACCGCGACCGATCTTGCCGACTGGCTGGTGCGCGAGGCAGGCATTCCGTTCCGCGAGGCGCATCACATTACCGGAAGCGCAGTGAAGCTGGCCGAGAGCCGGGGCATTGCGCTCGATGCGCTGCCTCTCCCGGACCTTAAGGCAATTGATGCGCGGATCGACGAGCGGGTCTATGCTGCGCTATCGGTTGATGCCTCGGTTGCAGCGCGCGCTTCGCTGGGCGGAACCGCACCCGATCAGGTCCGTTTGCAGGTGGCCGAAGCGCGGCGGGCATTGGGGATGGAGGAATGATGCGGATTGCCATTGCCCTGATTGCAGCCAGCCTGCTCGCCGGATGCGGTGCCCGCGCGCCGCTCACCCCGCCTGAAGGCGCGGGCTTGCCCACCGCGCCCTATGGCGCGCAGGCCCAGCCCAGCGCCGAGGAACTGCTGCGCCGCGAAGCCCTCGCCGCGCCCGAACGCAGCGTCGAACTGCGCCGCCGCTCAGAAGAACGCCAGGACGATCCCTTCGATCTCCCGCCCGAATAGAACCAGGATCAATGGACCATTTTGCTCTTAAGAACGGCGTCATGCACGCCGAAGACGTGCCGCTGCCGCTGATCGCGGAAGCCGTCGGCACCCCCGTCTATGTCTATTCGCGCGCCACGTTGGAGCGCCATGCCCGCGTGTTTCGCGAGGCTTTGGCCAATGTGCCCGACAAGCTGATCGCCTTTGCGGTGAAATCCAACCCCAACCTTGCCGTGCTCAAGGTGCTGGGCGCGCAGGGCATGGGGGCTGACGTCGTCTCGGTCGGCGAAATGCGCCGCGCGCTGGCGGCAGGAATTGCGCCCGAGATGATCGTGTTTTCGGGCGTGGGCAAGACCGCCGCCGAGATGATCGCCGCGCTCGAGGCCGGGATCGGCCAGTTCAATATCGAGAGCGAGGAAGAAGGCGTTGAGCTCGCCGAAATTGCGGCGGCGCGGGGCATGACCGCGCAGTGCACCCTGCGGATCAACCCCGATGTTGACGCTGGCACCCACGACAAGATCTCGACCGGCAAGGCCGACAACAAGTTCGGCGTGCCGATCAGCGAGGCGGGGCAGATCTTCGGCAAGCTGGCGGGCCTGCCGGGGGTGAACCTGCGCGGGGTGGCGGTGCATATCGGCAGCCAGCTCGCCGATCTGGCCCCGCTGGAGGCTGCGTTCCTGAAGCTGGGCGCGCTGGTGACGGCGCTGCGCGGTGCGGGTCATCTCATCACCCATGTCGACCTCGGCGGTGGACTGGGCGTGCCCTATCGTGTCGGCGAGGTGCTCCCTGCCCCGGCCGAATATGGCGCGATGGTGGCGCGGGTGACGAAGGACTGGGGCGTCAAGCTGATCTTCGAACCCGGCCGGGTGATCGCGGGCAATGCTGGCGTGCTGCTGACCCGCGTGGTGCGGGTCAAGCGCGGGATCAAGGATCCCTTCGTGATCGTCGATGCGGCGATGAACGATCTGGCGCGGCCCGCTTTGTACGGCGCCTATCACCATTTCGAAGCGGTCGAACCTTCGGGCGCGCGGATGACGGCGAATATCGTCGGCCCGATCTGCGAGACCGGCGATACCTTCGCCATGGGCCGCGAATGCGACGCCCTGCAGGCGGGCGACCTCGCGGTGTTCCGCACGGCGGGAGCTTATGGCGCGACGATGGCCTCGTCCTACAATTCGCGCGGGTTCGTGGCCGAAGTGCTGGTCGATGGCGATCGCTTCGCCGTGGTCGCCGACCGGATCGAAGCGGGCGCGATCATGGATGCCGAACGGGTGCCCGAGTGGCTGGCCTGAGGGCGCGATGAGCCGCATCGCCAGCCTGCCGTTGTTCCACCAGATCGCGGGGCAGAGCGTGCTGGTGCTGGGTGATGGCCCTGCGGCGGAGCCCAAGCGGCGGCTGGTAGAGCGGGCGGGCGGCATTATCGTGGATGATCTCGCGCGGGCGGTGGATGAGGGGGTGCGGCTCGCCTTTATCGCCTATGATGATGCTCGCGCCTGCGAGGTAGCGGCGATCAATGCCCGCTGTGCCGGCATGCTGGTCAATGTTGTTGATCGGCCGGAATTGTGCGACTTTACAACACCTTCCATTCTTGACCGTGACCCGCTGCTAGTAGCGATCGGGACCGGCGGGGCTTCGGCCGGGCTGGCCAAGCATGTGCGGCTGCGGCTGGAGCGGGTGCTGCCGGAGACGCTCGGCGAGCTCGCCAAGGCGATGGAGGCGGCGCGGCCCCGGCTGCGCGAGCGGTTCCCGGACGGTGCGGCGCGGCGGCGGGCGGTGGATGCGGCACTGGCCGAGGGTGGTCCGCTTGATCCGCTCGATTCCTCATCATTTGAAAAGGTTGAGGCGTGGCTTTCGGGCGCATCCGATAACCGCGGGGGGGCGGTGGTCGATCTTACCCTGACGAGCCCCAATCCCGAAGACCTGACCTTGCGGCAGGCCCGGCTATTGGGCGAGGCGGATGTGTTGCTGTTGGACGGCGCGGTTCCGCCTGCCATTCTGGCCCGCGCCCGCGCTGACGCGGCGCGCCGCGTTTGGGAGGGGCAAGAAGCGTCTGGAGCGGTTCAAACTCGCCCCGCTGGACAAGAAAACTGGGACAGCGAAGGTCCTGTCGGCCTCACGCTCATCCTGCGCTGGCGGCCATCAGAACGGGACTGATCGCCGCCTGAGGGTGCTTAGCCCCGGACACGGCCTCAACCGCCCCGTCCCGCAGCCGCCCCAAAACGCCCTATGCCGCAAGCTCGACCGGTCCCTTCACGCTGGCAAAGTAATTCGCCATGGCGGCCGATGCGTCGTCGCTCATCGCGATGAAGGCGCGGCGCTTGTCGGCCGGGTCGGGCAGCCGCACGAAGATCCCGCTCTCCACCATCTGCGTCAGCCAGCGCAGCGCCGTGGTCGCCGGAACCCCTGCGGCGATGCACAGCGAGGTCACCGAGACCTGCGTGCCTTCCCCCTGCGCAGCGGTCAGATCGAGCAGCATGTCCCATGCCGGATCGCCGAACAGCGCCGGATCGAAGAACCGGCCGCGCGCCTGCCGATTGGCGATCACCTGCCGCACCAGCTTGGGATCAGGCAGCGGCGCGCTGGCCACGGTGGTCGAAGCGCCGAAGCTGATATTGTCCTGCGCTGGCCCGTCGCCGTGATAAACGCGCTTCAATTTGCCGAAACCGGCCAATGCAGGCTGCTGCGAGGGCTGGGGCTGCGACAAACGGTCAAGCGTATGCGCAATCGCCTCGACCTGCTGCGACAGGCGAAGGAGCGCGATGCGATCTTCCTCACCCATTTCCCTGAGGCGCGCAGCGCCCGCCTCCCCCATCACCCGGCCAACCGCAATCACCCGTTCGGCACGGCTGGGCGCGACCAGAATCTGCGGCGCGGATTGATCAAGCACGGCGAAGACATCATCAAGCCCGGCGAGATTGGTTACCGCAATCAACTTCGCCCCCGAGCGCGCCACCCGCATATCGAGCCGCGCCAGACCCGCCAGCATCACAGCATCCAGCCCGCGCGCACCCATGACCGGGCAATCGACCACCACCACATCGCCGAGCAAAGCTATCGGCCCTTCCAGCAGCGCAGCAACCGGCCCGCCATCGAGCGCCCGGAAGCCTGCCCCGCCCAGATCATCGGCCATCTGCGCCCGCACCTGCGCATCCGCGCCAAAAATCGCCACGCGCGCGGGGCATCCCGCAGCATCGCTGGCAATATCATAGGAAAAATCGGTGTGATCGGCGGCAAGGCTCAGCATCGACTCGACTCCAACAAGTTGGAACCAAAATAGAACAAAACCGGATCAAGTCAAGTAAGTATACGGAGTTGCGCTAGAACATCAGCCCTCAAGGCCGGATTTCGATCACTGTCCCATCGGGCACGATCCGCCATAATTCCGCGATTTCGGCGTTGGAGAGGGCGATGCAACCGTCGGTCCAATCACCCGGCATCCGGCCAAACGGCAAGGCGTTCGGCTGGCCGTGGAGAAAGATGTCACCCCCCGGCGAGCGGCCATTTGCCCTCGCGAAAGCGCGATCTTCCGCGTTGGGGTAGGAGACTTTCAGGCTGAGGTGATAGGCGCTGCCCGGATTGCGACCTTCGATCACGTAGCGGCCTTCGGGCGTGCGTTCGTCGCCTTCGAACTGCTTGTGGCCCATGGGCTGATCGCCGAATTGCAGGCCCCGCCACGCCTTGACCGGTTTGCCCCCCGCATAGCCGATCATCAGCCGTTCGGACTTGTCGACCAATAGGTAATCAAGCTGGGTGAAGCGCGGCTGCCCCACGATCCGCTCCGCCTCACGCGCCAGTGGGGGTTGCTGCGCGGACGGCCCCTCGGCCTGCTTGGGCGGAGGGTTGGCGCAGGCAGCAAGCGCCAGCAGCGGCAGGAGAGCGAGGCGGTTCACAGGCGCGAGAATAACCCCGCGCCCGCAGCGCGATCAATCCACAAACGGATCGCGCATCAGGATCGTGTCGTCGCGCTCGGGCGAGGTCGAGACCAGCGCCACGGGGCATTCGATCAGCTCCTGGATGCGCTGGATATACTTGATCGCGTTGGCCGGCAGATCGGCATAAGAGCGCGCACCTGCGGTGCTTTCGTGCCAGCCGGGCATTTCTTCGTAGATCGGCTCGCACGCGGCCTGATCAGCGGCATGGCTGGGGAGGTAGTCATAAACCTGCCCGCGCAGCCGGTATCCGGTGCAGATCTGCACCTTCTCCAGCCCGTCGAGCACGTCGATCTTGGTGAGCGCAATGCCGGTCACCCCGCTGATCGCGCAGGACTGGCGCACCAGCACGGCATCGAACCAGCCAACGCGGCGCTTGCGCCCGGTGACGGTGCCGAATTCATGGCCGCGCTCGCCGAGGCGCTGGCCGATGTCATCCTCAAGTTCCGTCGGGAACGGGCCGGAGCCGACCCGGGTGGTATAGGCCTTGACGATCCCGAGCACGAAGCCGGTCGAATTGGGGCCGAGGCCCGAGCCCGAGGCCGCTGTGCCGCTGACCGTGTTGGACGAGGTGACGAAGGGATAGGTGCCGTGATCGACATCGAGCAGCACGCCCTGCGCGCCTTCAAACAGGATCTTGGCCCCGGCGCGGCGGACCTTCTTCAAGCGCTTCCACACCGGCTGGGCGAATTTGAGCACGAAGGGCGCGATTTCGCGCAGTTCTTCGAGAAGCGCCGCACGGTCAACCGGGGGCTGGCCGAAGCCTGCGCGCAGCGCATCGTGGTGGGCGCAGAGGCGGTCAAGCTGGGCCTCTAGGCTGTCAATATGCGCCAAGTCGCACACGCGGATGGCGCGGCGGCCGACCTTGTCTTCGTAAGCCGGGCCGATCCCGCGCCCGGTGGTGCCGATCTTGCCCTTGCCCGCCGCAGTCTCACGCAAGGCATCGAGATCGCGGTGGAGCGGCAGGATCAGCGGGCAATTGTCGGCAATCGCAAGGTTCTCGTCGGTGATCGAAACGCCCTGCCCTTCGACCTTGGCAACCTCGTCACGCAGCGCCCAAGGATCGAGCACCACCCCATTGCCGATCACCGAGAGCGTGCCCGAGACGATGCCCGATGGCAGCAGCGAGAGCTTGTAGGTCTTGCCATCAATCACCAGCGTGTGGCCGGCATTGTGCCCGCCCTGAAAGCGCACCACCACATCGGCGCGGCTGGCGAGCCAGTCGACGATCTTGCCCTTGCCCTCATCGCCCCATTGGGCGCCGATCACGGTGACGTTGGCCATTATGTTCCTTATGCGTTGGCGAAACCGGGCGGGGGCCTAGGCGGTTGGCGGGATTTGGGCAAGGGCATCGGCGCGAAGGATTTGGCGGGGTGACGCGTTGGACTGTCTGAACCCCACTCAAGGAGCCCGCCCCCATGACCACCGCCACCAAAACCCTGATCGCCGCCGGAACGCTAGCGCTGCTCGCCACCCCGATCCTCGCCCAGCAGCGGCGCGCGGGCGCGGGTCCTGCCCCGGAATGCCGCGCGGAAATCCAGCAACTGTGCGGCGGCAATCGCGGTGAGCTGCGCACCTGCCTGCGCGAGAAATATACCCAGCTGTCCGAGGGCTGCCAGGCCGAACTGCGGGCGCGGATGGAGGCCCGCGGCGGTCAGTCGGACCGTCCGGCAGGAGGGGCGCGACGCGGGGGTCAAGGCATGATGGCAGCGAGCGCGGCCGTGAGCAGCACAGTGTCCTATGGCCCGGACGAGCACCAGAAGATCGATCTCTATCGTCCCGAAGGTGCCACGGGCGCAGCCCCGTTGGTGCTGTTCATTCATGGCGGCGGGTGGAGCTTTGGCAATCACAAGACCACCGTACAGGCCAAGCCGCAGCATTTTACTGCCGCCGGATATGTTTTTGCCTCAACCGGCTATCGCCTGTTGCCGGAAGCCCCGGTCGAAACGCAGGCTGCTGATATCGGCGCGGCGCTGCAGGCGCTGCGGACCGAGGCCCGCGCCAACGGCTTTGATCCCAACTCCATTGTATTGATGGGCCATAGCGCAGGCGCCCATCTGGCTGCTCTGGTGGCGACCGACCCGCAATATGCAGGCGACGCGTTCGGCGCGATCAAAGGCGTCGTGCTGCTCGATGGAGCGGGATATGACGTCGCAGCACAGGTGAAGCGTAGCGACAACGAGCTGCCGCGTATCTATCAGGCCGCCTTTGGCAGCGATCCAGCGCGGCAGCGGGCACTCTCCCCGACCACGCATGTCGGCGGGCCCGATGCGCCGCATTGGCTTGCGCTTTATGTCGCTGAGCGAGCCGCTTCCAAGGCCCAGTCCGAGGCTCTGGTAGCCGCGCTGACGAAGGCGGGGGCGCGGGCAGAGGCGGTGCCGGTTACAGACACTGATCACGGTCGGATGAACCGCGAGCTCGGCACCAACGCGGGTCAGGCGCAGACCAAAGCAGTCGATGCATTCTTGAAGCAGGTATTTGGCTAGGTTTGCATATGCCCTCCCGGCATCGGTACGGGGCAGCGTGCTTAACCTTATCTAGATCAATATTTACTATCCCAATCCCACCGGGTCATGCTGGTGGCCGCTTTCGCGCATCCATCTGAGCCGCAAGGATAAGATCGTTAAGCACGAAAGTTGAGCTCGGCCAGAGACCCGATGAACGGTTCTATTTCCACCCGCGCCGCCAGCGGCCTGATCGGTCATACCGGCTTTGTCGGCAGCGCTCTGCTGCGGCAAACGACGTTTGCGGCGTGCTATAACAGCCAGAATATTGCCACCATTGAGGGGCAATCCTTCGGCACGCTGGTGTGCGCCGCTGCGCCGGGTTCGATGCTTGAGGCTAACCTCGCGCCCGAGCGTGACGCGGCCAAGATCGACGCGCTGATCGCGCAGCTTTCCGGCGTGCGCGCCGAACGCTTCGTGCTGATCTCCTCGATTGCCGTGCTGGCGGATTTTGCTGGCGGGGATGACGAAGGCACGCAGGGGTTCCAGCAGGACCTCGCCTATGGCCGAAATCGCCGCGCCTTGGAGGCGTTTGTCGAGAACCACTTCCCCGGCAGCCTTGTGGTCCGCCTTCCCGCCTTGTTCGGCGAGGGTCTGCGCAAGAATTTCCTGTTCGATTTGCTGAACCCCGTGCCCTCGATGCTGTCCGCGGCGAAGCGCGATGCGCTGTGCAGTGCGCTGGAGCCCGCGCTCGCAGAATGGGTGGGCGCGCTTTACACTCCCGATGCGGCGACGGGCTTGCTCCGGCTGGACCGCGCAGCGCTCAACGCCGATCGCCGCCGGACCGCACTTGAGGATGCGGTGACGGCGCTGGAGCTATCGGCGACACAGTTCCATCACCGCGAGACGACCTACCAATATTACTCCATCGAGCGGCTGTGGCAGGATATCGGCATCGCGCTGGATGCGGGATTGTCGCACCTGCATCTGGTGGCCGAGCCGCTGACCGCCGCCGCCATTCACGCGGCGCTGTTGGGACGCGAAATGCCCGATACCCCCGCCCGCCTCCACCGCGAGGATATGCGCACCCGCCATGCTGACCTGTGGGGTGCAGAGGGCCCGTACCAGTTCGACGCCGCCACCACGCTGGACCACCTCGCCGCCTTCTTCGCGCACGAAAGGGCGGCGGCATGAAGCTCGCCATGTCCAACATCGCCTGGCTGCCCGCCGAGCGGCTGGAGGCCTATGCGATCCTCGCCGAAGCCGGGATCACCGGCCTCGAAATCGCGCCGGGGCTGTTCTTCCACGCCGCCGCCGACCCCTTCGTGCCCGAAGCATCGGTTGCCAAGGCCGCGCTGGCGGAGGCGGCAGACGCGGGGCTCTCGCTGGTCTCGATGCAATCGCTGCTGTTCGGCGTGACTGGCGCAGGCCTGTTTGACGGCCCCGAGGCGCGCGCCGCCTTCATCACCGGCATGACCCGCGCGATCCGCCTGGCCGGACGACTCGGGATTCCCAATCTGGTATTCGGCTCCCCGGCCCAGCGCCGCGTCCCTAGTGGGATGGCGATGTCGCACGCTTTGCACGAAGGGGCCGCCGTGTTCCGCGAACTCGGCGACCTCGCCGCAGCCGAGGGCACGCGCATCACCATCGAGGCCAATCCGGCGGCCTATGGCACCAATTTCTGCAACACCCTCGACGAGGCCGAGGCCTTCGCCGCGCTGGTCGATCACCCGGCGGTTGCTCTGATCCTCGATCTCGGCGCGATGCACATGAACGGCCACTTCGCCAACGTGCCCGCGCGCCTGCCTGCGCTGACGCCGCGCCTCAACCATGTCCACGTCAGCGAGCCCGACCTCGCCCCCGCCCCAGCGGACGCGGCGGCGCTGGCGCCCGTGCTCCAAGGTCTGCGCGCGAGCGGCTATGCCAAGGCGGTCTCGATCGAAATGAAGCGCGCGCCTGAAGGTCTCACCGCCGTCCGGGGTGCGGTCCAGCGGCTGTTTCAAGCCTATCAAGCAACGGAGGCGGCCCATGCGTGAGCCTGACGCCGATCAATTCCGCAAGCGGCGCGAGGATGTCGTCGTCTCGGTCTGTTTCTCCGAGCTTGCCGCGAATGAAGCCACGTTTCAAAATGTGCGCAATCTCGCCGCGACGCTCGATCATGCCTACCGTTTCCGCGAAATCATTCTGGTGGTCGACGATACCCAGCGCGCTGCCTTCCTCGATCTGGTCAAGGAGGTGCCCAACCTGCGCCTCTTCGTGGTGCGGCGCGGGACCGAGTATTACCACCGCCGTGTGATCGCCGCCGAGGAAGCGATCGGCGATCTGGTGGTGATTGGCAATATCGACGAGATCGCCGAGCTCGATGTGATCGCCTTCATCGAGAATGCCGAGCGCGAGAATGCCGTGACCATGGCCTACCGCGCCGCGCGCCGCCCGGTGAAGCGGCTCATGGCCTGGCCCTTCATCGCGCTGGGCAAGCTCGCGGGCTTCAATGTCGATCCCAGTGACTTCCAGTCGATCGCCGTGCCGCGCACCCAGCTCAATCTGCTGCTCGCGCATGACGAGCCGCGCCTCGCACTGCGTTTCCCCCCGCGCGATCCGCGCCTGACGCTCGACTGGTTCCGCACCGACCGCAACGTGGCGGCGCGCACCGCCTTCATGGGGCTCGGGCGGAGGGCGCAATTGTTCCAGAGCTTGCTGGTCTACCTCACGCCCACGATCCTGTCGGTGGTGGCGATCTCCTCGACCCTGCTGGCACTCGTGGGCTTGGCCTATGCCGCCTATATCATCGGCGTGGTGGTGGTGAAGGACACGCTCGCCCCCGGCTGGCTTACCACCAATGCGATGCTGGCGGTGAGCGCGGTGTTCATGGGGCTGTCGACGCTGGGCCTCAGCCTCGGGCTGCAACACCTGCTGCGGCAGCAAAACCGCCACAAGGCCGATATGGTGCCCGAAGAGGTCAACCGGATCGATCTGTTCCAGCAGGTCGCCTTTGATCTCAATGTCGAGCTGGAACGCGATGACCGGCCCCAGCTGAAGAGCGATGGCTGATGCGCGGGGGCACTGCCACCACCTATGACTATGTCGTGATCGGCGGCGGCTTTTACGGCTGCTGCCTTGCGCTGTACCTGCGCTCGATCTCGGCGCGCGTGCTGGTGGTGGAGGCGGGGCCGCGGCTGATGGACCGCGCCTCGCGGGTCAATCAGGCGCGGGTGCATACGGGCTTCCACTACCCCCGCTCTGCCGCCACGGCGGTGAAATCCATGCTGCTCCACCGCCGCTTCCTGCGCGATTTTCCCGAGGCGGTGGTGGGCGATTTCCAGATGCTCTACGCCATCGCGCGGCGGCGCTCGAAGGTGACGGCCAAGAAATTTCACCGCATGTTCCGCGACATGGGCGCGCCCATCGAAGTGGCAGGCCCCGGGCACCGCGCGCTGTTCGATCCCGAGCTGATCGAGGAGGTCTTCGCCTGCCACGAAGTCGCCTTCGATCACAAAATCCTCGCCCGCGAAGTCGGGGCACGGCTGGCCGAGGCAGGGATCGAAGTGCGGCTTTCTACCGAGCTACTGGCCCTGCAAGACCGCGCCGAGGGCGTGGTGGTGGGGCTGTCAGACGGCACCGAGGTGACCGCGCGCTATGCCTTCAACATCACCTATGCGCAGATCAACGCGGTGCTGGCCAAGGCCGGCCTGCCGGGCGCAAAGCTGAAGCACGAAATCGCCGAACTCGCCCTGATCGATCCCCCGCGCGAGCTTGACCGGATTGGCGTCACGGTGATGGACGGGCCGTTTTTCTCGACCATGCCCTACCCGTCAGAGAAGCTCTATTCGCTGACCCATGTGCGCTACACTCCGCACGACAGCTGGGCCGATGATCCCGCCTTGCGCGATCCCTATCGCCATTTCGCCGCGCTGGAGCCCGAGACCCGTTACGCCTTCATGCTGCGCGATGCCCAGCGTTACCTGCCGTGTCTGGCGGGCGCGACCTATCGCCGGTCGATCTATGATGTGAAGACCATCCTGATCAAGAACGAGGCCGATGATGGCCGCCCGATCCTCTATCACCAGAAGCCCGATGACAGCCGGGTGATCTCGATCCTTGGCGGGAAGATCGACAATATCTACGACCTGTTCGAAGCGGTGAAAGTGACAGCGCCGGAATTTGCCGGGCTCAACGCAGGCTTCGTGTTCGGGCAGATCGATGCCTGAACGCGTCAGCGCGGCGGTGGGCGCGCGGGGGTGGCTGGCGCTGGCGGGGCTGGCGGCAGCGATTGCGGCGTTGCGCGGGCTGGGGCTGCTGTTTGATCACAGCCTCAATTCGATCGATGGCGCGCTGCAAACCTGGTTCGCGCTCGATCACTTTGCGCAAGGCGAACAGCTGGGGACGGCGTTTCAATCCTATCTCGGGATCACGATGGTGCTGGCGCTGTTGCCGGTGTTTGTCGTCTTCGGGCAGACGCTGTTCGCTTCGACCTTGGCTGCGAACGTCGCGGTCGTGCTGGGTGCATTCGGCGCGGCCTATGCGATCGTCTGGCTAGCGCGCGCGGTGCCCAAGGCCCGGCGCTCGCAGGCGGCGGTGTTGCTGATTTTCGCGTTCTATTATGCCGGACGCTGGGCGGCGGAGACCGTGGGTCTGGCATGGCCTGCGACCTTCGATCCCGGCGTGTCGCTGCGGCCCCTGCGGGGGTTTCTGCCGTTTCTGGTATTGCCAATGTTCGTGGTGTGTGTGCGCATAGCCCTGCGGAAGGGGAGCGCACTGCCGGGGCTGATGCTCGGTCTGGTGGCCGGGGCTGGGCTGCTGTGGTCGAATGACGCGGGGATACCGCTGGTGATCGCACTGACGCTGGGGCTGGTGATGGCGCTCCACCGGCGGCTGGCGCTGCTGGTGCGGGTGCTGGCGGCGTTCGGGCTTGGCGTCGTGACGGCGGCGAGCGCGGTCCTGCTGGCGGTGACCCACGGCGCGCCGGGGCCTTGGCTGCGCTACAATTTCCGCGACGTCGCGGGCGACCAGTTCTGGTTCTTCGCCCCGTGGGAGCGTTCGACCCGCATCCTTGGCCTCGCTGACCTCCCCAACATCCTGCGCCATGCCGATCCGCTGTCGGCGGCGAGCCTGATCGTGCTGATCCTGTGCGTGGCGTGGGCGATGCTCCAGCGTCTGCGCGGTCGCAACGCCCCTGTGCGCGGGGGCGCTTTCGTCTTCGTTGGCGCGAGCGTGATCGGCACCGCGCTGATCCCGCAGATCGGCGGGCATGTGGGGGCGGAATACAATGCGATCACCTTCGTGCTGGGCGCCTTCGCGCCGCTGATTGTCGCGCCTGCCGGGGTGTGGCGGCGTTCGAAAACCGTGCTGCGCCGCATCAGCCTCCGGCACATGGCCGCGCTGACCGCCCTAGCCGCCCTCGCCATGATCGGGACCGAGGGCGCGCGCCTTGCCACGGGCCCCGCGCGGGCCGAGCGGACGGTCTATGACCCCGCGCTCGGGTTCTTCGTGACGCCCGCCTACGCTGAAGACCTCGCCGCGATGCGCCAACTGGCGGTCGCATGGGACACTGAGGGCTTGCCGCAGGACCGCCGCCTGCTGTCGGTCTATACCTCGCCGCTCGATATTGCGGCAGGGGTGCGCAGTCCGGCCGATGTCGGCTCGCTGATCCATGCTTTGGGGCCGGAGAAACGCGCCGCCTTCACCGCGCTGGTGGCCGAGCGTCAGGTCGCTGCCGTCACCACCATCGCGCCGGATTATAGCGGCTGGGAGGGATGGATTAGGCGCGCCAATTGGCCGTTCTTCCGCGCGCTCTACGCCGACTACACGCCCATCGCGCGCAACAATCAGCAGGTGCTGTGGGTGCGGGCTGAGAGTGAGCGCGCGGCCTCCAGTCCCACCACCTGCCGAATTGCCGCACGAGGGCCCGGGCAAATGGTGCTCGAAATCACCGCCCCCAGCATCGGCCTTGCCACGGTGACCGTGACCCGCCAGCCGCCCTTCGCCACCGGGCGCGGGGCGATGCTGACGGTGACCGAGGCCTCCCCCGATACGACCGAAGGCAGCGAGCGCTGGGCCGATTTCCCGCGCTACGGCATCGCCAACACCGAGCGGCTGTCGCTGATGGCCCCGGTCGCGCCCGGGGTGCCGACCCGCCTCACCCTTGATGTGCTCGACGGCTCGTCCATCGGCGGAGCCACCTGCACCGCTGAAGTCGACGCCGCGCCCGACCTCAACAACCTGCCGCCGCTCCCCAAGGGTATCGCCCGCCATATCGCCGGGGGTGCGCCATGAGCGAACTCCTGCGCTTCTTCGCGGTGACGGTGCTGGGGGTGGTGATCGACCTCGCCATCGCCTTCGCGCTCCACACCGGGCTTGGCGTGCCGCTTTGGATCGCAGCCGCGATCGGCTTCACGCTTGCGGCGAGTGCCAATTACGTCATCCATCAGACCTGGAGCTTCCGCAGCGGCCCGCTCTCGCTACGGCGCGCCGGGCTCTATGCGCTGGTCGCGCTTGCCACGCTCGCGGTGCGGGTCGGGATCGTGGCGCAGCTTGATCGGGTGCTGGCGGGGGACTATCCGCTGGCAATCCTGATCTGCGGGGCGGGGGGATCGTTTGTGGTGAACTTTGTCCTCTCCAAATGGATCGTCTTCGCCGCTCCGCCGCCTGCTGCCGGGGAAACGCCATGACCATGCAGCCACCCCCGCTTCTCGACGACAGCGATTGGGACGTCCCCGCGCACGAAGCCGTGCTTTACGGCCCGCGCCGCCACGCGCACGCGTTGGTGATCCCGGTGATCAACGAAGGCGAGCGCATCCGCGGTCAGCTCTTGAAGATACAGGCGGCGGGACTGCCGGTCGATGTGATCGTCGCCGATGGCGGATCGACCGATGGCTCGCTCGATCCCAAATTCGTGACGGCAGCAGGCGTGCGCGCGGTGCTGACCAAGACCGGGCCGGGGAAACTCAGCGCTCAGCTGCGCATGGCCTACGCCTGGTGCCTCAGGCAGGGCTATTCCGGGATCGTCACCATTGATGGCAATGGCAAGGACGGGGTCGAGGCGGTCGCCGCGATGGTCGCCAAGCTGGAGGAGGGCGCAGACTATGTGCAGGGCTCGCGCTATCTGCCCGGCGGGGCGGCGGAGAACACGCCGCTGGAACGCACCATCGCCAACCGCCTGATCCACGCGCCCTTGCTGAGCATCGCCGGGCGGCACTGGTTCACCGACACCACCAACGGCTTTCGCGCCTATTCCGCAGCCTATCTCACCCACCCGGACGTGCGCCCGTTCCGTGCGGAGTTTTCGGTCTATAACCTATTGTTCTACCTGACCGTGCGCGCCGGGCAGCTGGGACTGACGGTCGCCCATGTGCCGGTGGTGCGGCGCTATCCTGAGGATGGCAAGGTGCCGACCAAGATCGGCGGCTTTGCCTCAAAGCTCGCGCTGCTCAAGGAAGCGATGATCGCCGCGACCGGGGGCTTCACGCCGGATGCTGCACCTCTGCGGCAGGCGGGGATGCTCTGGCCGCTGCTGGTGGCGGCAGGCGTGCTGGCGATGCTGCTGCTGAGTGTCATCGCCGCCCCGCCCTATTCGCCCGATAGCTGGGCGCTCTACGAATTGTCGCAGACGGTGTTCGGCGATTTCTACCGCTTCACCCATTGGCGCAGCTATGCCAGCGCGTCGCCCTATTCTGCCGCTTTCCCACCACTCTACCCGGCGCTGATTGCCATCATCGACGGCTTGCTCGGCACCGGCGTCAGGACCGGGCTCTATCTCGCCTTTGCCTCAGCCCTCGGTTTTGCGCTCGTCTCTGAGGCAATCGGGCGGCGGGCGACGGGGGCGCCGTGGATCGGGCTGGTGGCCGCGGGCGCGCTGCTGCTGGGCAACAACTTGCTGGTAATCGAACTCAGCGCGGGGCGCACGATCCCGCTGCAAATGCTGATCTATGCGCTGATCCTGTGGGGGCTGCTGGCGGGGCGGGCGATGACGCTGACCGGAGCCGCTGCGCTGGGCGCGCTGGCGGGATTGGCGCTCATGAACCGCTTCGATGCGGTGCTGATGCCCGTGATGGTCGCTAGCGCAGTCTTATGGCTCACCCGCCGGACGACACACGCGCTGGCAGCGCTGGCGGCGACCGGGTTGGTGATCGCCCCGTGGATCGCCTATTCGCACGCCACCTTCGGGACGGTGTTTGCGACCGACAATGCCGGGACCGCCCTTGGGGTTGACCCCAAGGCCTATGTCAATGATTGGTGGCCGACCGCGCAGCCGACCATCGCGGATGATCCGCTCGCCTGGGCCGCGCGGGTCGCTGGCAATGCCTTCGGGTTTCTGCGCATCTTTTTCAGCCTGATGGCCAGTCCGCTCGGGCTGGGCGGCGCGGTGATGCTCGGCGCGGCGGCGGTGCAGGTCTGGCTGGCCGGGCACAGACCACGCGGGACCGCGAACCTGTGGTTGCTGACGGGCTTCCTGCTGGCCGCCGCGTTGATGATGACCCCGCAAGTGCTGACCGGCTATCTCGAGCATCGCTATCTTGCGACCCCGGTCTGGGCGCTGTTCCTTGCGATCGGGTGCTGGGGTGTGGCGCAGGGAGCCACGCGCCATCAGCGGGCGGTGTTTGCGCGGCTCACCGCGTTCGGCATCGGGTGTTTGGTCGCAGGCCTCGGCGCATGGCAGATGGTGCAGGCAGGCCTGCCCGACGCCCGCGCATGGGCGCGCTTCGACGATCAGTCCGACGTGCGCGCGCTCAAGACTTGCGTGAAGGACGCCCCCGACGCGCGCATTCTGGTGCTGGGCGATGATATCTTCGCCGCCCGCGCCGGAGCCATAGGCGGCCTCGCGACCATGCAGGCTCCGCGCAACATGGTCGAGGGGCGGCTGGGCGGTGATGACAGCCGCGCGTTCATTGCAGCTTGGGATGTCGACTACGTGCTGGTCAAAGATCCGGCGCTGGCGCGCTGGGCCGACCAAACCTTTGCTGGCGTCCCGGTAAACGGCTGCGCTCAACCCCTCTTTCGCGTCGCGGAGTGATCGCGAAACACCGCCAGCGTCAGATCGGCTCCGGCTCGCTGCCCTTCAGGACATAGCCGCAGCCCAGCGCCTGCGGGTCCTCACCCTCGGCAAGCTGCGCGCGGGTGCGCCAGCCTTCGAACCGGAGCCGCGCCGCCGCTGCGCGGTCGTGGCCGAGGGGCAGATACACCACCCGCACCGCCTCCGGCTGCGGGGCCGCCTCGGCGAGACGATCCAGATAGAGCGTGAAGCCCGTCGCAGGCTCATCGCTCCCGGCGATGCGGTACGTTCCGCCCCGCCCCGCCGCACGGCGCAGGCCCTCAGCATAGAGCGTAAAGCCGAACCATGATTGATATTCAAACCCGTGCCGCTC
The DNA here is from genome assembly GCA_001556995.1 of Erythrobacteraceae bacterium CCH12-C2. Taxonomy (GTDB): domain Bacteria; phylum Pseudomonadota; class Alphaproteobacteria; order Sphingomonadales; family Sphingomonadaceae; genus Erythrobacter. The sequence continues at coordinate 63,040 of LSKF01000047.1, read as the reverse complement.
GGTCGGGTCGAGCGTGATGCGCGCCGCATCCCCGATGCTGGCCGCAATCGCTGCCAGCCCGTCGAGCCGCGACTTCAATGCCCCGCCCGCGTCGACCTCGCGCAGCGCGGCGAGCGCCGTCTCGAACGGCCCGGTGGCATAGAGCAGCGGCAGATAGGCGGCGCCGCCCGCCGCCTTCAAACCGCCAGCATCCTTGGTATCGAGCTCGCGCCGCACCGCTGCAATCTGCGCGGGCGCGAGCGGCAGGGCTTCGGCCGCCAAAGTGTCGACCAGATCGGGGAGCGTGAAATCGACCGAGATGCCGGTCAGCCCCGCCGCCTTCATCGCCGCGACTGCCAGCATCACCGCCTCACTCGCCGCCGCCACGGAATCCGCGCCGATGAGCTCCGCGCCCAGCTGCAGGCGTTCGCGCGCGGGATCGAGCTGGCTCGCCTTGATCAGCGCGGTATCGCCGCAATAGGCGAGCCTGAGCGGACGCGCAGCCCCCGCGAGGCTGGTCGACGCGATCCGCCCGATCTGCGGGGTGATGTCCGAGCGCAGCGCCAGCGTGCGTAGGCTCGCCGGGTCGACGAAGCGGAACATGCTGCTCCCCTCGCCAACCGTAACCCCCGCCATGCGGCCCGCCAGAGAAGCCTCAAACTCAAGCAGCGGCGGGCGCACCCGGTCATAACCGTGGGCGTTGAGCACATCGAGGCACGCGTGCATTGCCGCCGTGATCCGCGCGGCCTCGGCGGGCAGACGGTCTTCGAGGCCTTCGGGGAGGAGGTCGTTGGGCTTGGTCAATTTCTTTTTCCGTTCGTGCTGAGCCTGTCGAAGCACCGCACTTCTTCTACACCGAGGCGCTATAAGAAGTGCAGCCCTTCGACAAGCTCAGGGCGAACGGTGAAAGGACCGACCTCGGTTCGCGCAGCGGACCGCAAGCGCGACTGCGCGCCGGCCGGAGGCCGCCCCCTCGGCAAGGAGGATGGCCCAGCCAGCCTCCCGCGAGAGATCAAAACGCCAGCGCCTTGACCAGCTTCACGCCTTCGACCTTTTCGGCCTCGGCCACCACCGCCGGGGTCAGGGCTTCATCAAGGCTCAAGAGCAGCACCGCTTCCCCGCCCGCTTCGCGGCGGCCGAGGTTGAAGGTGCCGATATTGATGCCGTGATTGCCCAAGAGCGTGCCGATGCGGCCAATGAAGCCCGGCTTGTCGTCGTTGACGATGTAGAGCATGTGCCCGGCCAGTTCCGCCTCGATCCCGATGCCGAAGATCTCGACCAGGCGCGGCGCATCATTGCCGAACAGCGTGCCGGCGACCGAGCGCGGGCCCTGTGCGGTTTCCACCGTCACGCGCACCAGCGTGTTGAACGCGCCTTCGCGTTCGTGGCGGATGGCGCTCACCTCCAGCCCACGCTCCTTGGCGAGGAACGGCGCGTTGACCATGTTCACTGTGTCCGAATAGCGCCGCATCAGCCCGGCGAGCACGGCGGCGGTGATCGGCTTGCCATTGAGTTCAGCGGCCGCGCCTTCGCGCTCGATGCTGATCTGGGTGAGGTTGCCATGCGAGAGCTGACCCACGAGGCTGCCGAGCTTCTCGGCCAGCGCCATGTAGGGCTTGAGCTTCGGGGCCTCCTCGGCGCTCAACGAGGGCACGTTAAGCGCATTTGTGACGCCGCCATTGACGAGGTAATCGGCCAGTTGCTCGGCCACCTGCAGCGCGACATTGACCTGCGCTTCGGTCGTGCTCGCCCCGAGGTGCGGGGTGCAGATGAAGTTCTTCGTGCCGAACAGCGGGTGATCGGCGGCCGGCGGCTCGGTCTCGAACACGTCGAGCGCCGCGCCCGCCACTTGCCCGCTTTCGAGGCAGTCCTTCAGCGCCGCCTCATCAATCAGCCCGCCGCGCGCGCAGTTGATGATGCGGATGCCCTTCTTCGCATTCTCCAGCCGTTCGCGGCTGAGGATGTTGCGGGTTTCATCCGTCAAGGGCGTGTGCAGCGTGACGAAGTCGGCGCGGCTAAGGAGCGTGTCGAGATCGACCTTCTCCACGCCCATCTCGATCGCGCGGTCTTCGGTAAGGAAGGGATCATAGGCGATGACCTTCATGCGCAGACCCAGCGCGCGGCTGGCGACGATCGAGCCGATGTTCCCGGCGCCAATCAGACCGAGGGTCTTGCCGGTGACTTCGACCCCCATGAACCCGCTCTTGGGCCACTGGCCCGCCTGGGTCTGGGCGTTGGCTTCGGGCAGCTGGCGGGCGAGCGCAAACATCAGCGCGATGGCGTGTTCGGCGGTGGTGATCGAATTGCCGAAGGGGGTGTTCATCACCACCACGCCCTTGCTGCTCGCGTAGGGGATGTCGACATTGTCGACCCCGATGCCTGCGCGGCCAATCACCTTGAGGTTCGTGGCGGCGTCAAGGATCGCCTTGGTCACCTTGGTCGAGGAACGGATCGCGAGACCATCATATTCGCCGATGCGGGCAATCAGCTGCTCGGGCGTTTCGCCGGTGATGACATCGACATCGCAGCCGCGCTCCTGAAAGATGCGGGCGGCGTTGGGGTCCATCTTGTCGGAAATGAGAACTTTGGGACGGGTCATGGGGAGTTCCTTCCACGAAATGCAAAACCCGTTCGCCCTGAGCCTGCCGAAGGGCTGTCCTTCACTTTGAAGGCAGCGCGACGCCAGAAGAAAAGCAGTGCTTCGACAAGCTAAGCACGAACGGGAAGGATAGGGATGCGGGTTGACGGCCTCAGCCGTTCTTGACCTTTTCGTAGGCCCATTCGATCCACGGCAGCAGGCGCTTCAGGTCCTCCTGCTCGACCGTGGAACCGCACCAGATGCGCAAGGACGGCGGCGCGTCGCGGTAGCCGTTGAAGTCGTACCCGATCGCGCGTTCCTCGAGCAGTTTGACGATTGTCTTCGGAACCGCCGCCTTGTCGTCATCCGACAGGCTGTCGTACCACTCGCCCTGAAACACCATGCAGACGCCGGTGTTGGTCTGCTGTGCCGGATCGCTCGCCATGTTGCGCAGCCACGGGGTGGCTTCGATCCAGTCCTTGACGATCTTGGCATTGGCATTGGCGCGTTCGATCAAGGCCTTGCGCCCGCCGATCGACTTGGCCCATTCGAGCGCCGCGATGTAATCCTCGGTCGCCAGCATCGAGGGCGTGTTGATCGTCTCACCCGCGAAAATGCCCAGGTTGAGCTTGTCGCCCTTCTTCATGCGGAACAGCTTGGGCATCGGCCACGGCGGATCATAGCTTTCGATGCGCGCCACAGCCTTGGGGCTGAGGATCAGCATCCCGTGCTGCGCCTCGGAACCCATCACCTTCTGCCAGCTGTAGGTGGTGGCATCGAGCTTCGACCAATCCATCTCCTGCGCGAAGATCGCGCTGGTGGCGTCGTTGATGGTGATCCCTTCGCGGCCTGGCTCCAGCCAGTCGGTATTGGGGATCATCGCGCCGCTGGTGGTGCCGTTCCAGGTGAACACCACGTCATTGCGCTGCGGGATGGTGGTGAGATCGGGGATCTCGCCATAATCGGCGGTCAGCACCTGCAGGTTGGGCAGCTTCAGCTGCTTCACCGCGTCTTGAATCCAGATATTGCCGAAGCTCTCCCACGCGGCGACCGTGACCGGGCGGGCAGGATCGAGCATGGCCCACATCGCCGCCTCGATCGCGCCGGTGTCAGAGGCGGGCATGATGCCGATCAGGTAATCATCGGGGATGCCGAGCAGTTCGCGCGACAGGTCAATCGCGTACTTCAGACGCGCCTTGCCCAGCGCCGAGCGGTGCGAGCGGCCAAGCGAATCGGTCTTGAGCTTATCCAGCGACCAGCCGGGGAATTTTGCCGTGGGGCCCGAGGAAAAAAACGGGCGTTCAGGCTTCAGCGTTGGCTCGTGTGCGAGCCCGCGAACGTAGTCAGTCATGTATTCTCTCCTTGCAGAGAGCTCGCGCGGCGTTGGGACCGCGTGGCCCGTGGGCCGCTCTAGTGGCCGCCTGTGACAAGTCAATGAATAAACCGCCGCTTTTCCTGAGCCCCGCTTTCGCCCCCTTCATCGCCCCTCGCCAAGTTGCGGAAATGTGACTAACAGGGCGGCTCCATGGACATTTCCGACCTTCGCATTGCCCTGTTCAGCGGCAACTACAACTACACCCGCGACGGGGCGAATCAGGCGCTCAACCGGCTCGTCGGCTCGCTGCTGGCCAAGGGCGCGGCGGTGCGCGTCTATTCGCCCAAGGTCGCGCATCCCGATTTCGCGCCCACCGGCGATCTGGTTGGCCTGCCCAATGTGCCAATGCCGGTGAAGGGGCGCGGCGAATACCGGATGCCGACCCATCTTGGCGTGGCGGTGAAGCGCGACCTGCAAGCCTTCGCGCCCAACATCGTCCACCTCTCTTCGCCCGATCCTTCGGGCCATGCCGCGCTCAGATGGGCGCAGGCGCGCGGCATTCCAGTACTGGCCAGCGTCCACACCCGGTTCGAGACCTATCCGCGCTATTACAACATGGCCTTCCTCGAACCGCTGATCATCCGCCTGCTCCGGCGGTTCTACAACCGCTGCGATGCGCTGGTCGCGCCCTCTCAGTCGATGATTGATGAATTGCTGGCGATGAAGATGCATCACGACATCGGGCTGTGGAGCCGGGGGGTGGACCGCACGATCTTCTCGGCCGCGCGCCGCGATCCGGAATGGCGGCGCAGCCTCGGCCTCGCCGATGAGGACGTCGCCATCGTCTTCCTCGGGCGGCTGGTGATGGAAAAGGGGCTCGATGTGTTCGCCGAGACCATCGCCCGGCTTCGCCAGCAAGGCGCGGCGCACAAGGTGCTGGTGATCGGCGATGGCCCGGCGCGCGGGTGGTTCGAGGCGAACTTGCCGGGCGGGATTTTCGTCGGGTTCAAGACGGGGGAAGGCCTCGGCCAAGCGCTTGCGAGCGGCGATGTGTTCTTCAATCCGAGCGTCACTGAAACCTTCGGCAATGTCACGCTCGAAGCCATGGCGAGCGGGCTGCCGGTGGTCGCTGCCGGCGCCACGGGAAGCGCCAGTCTGGTCGCCGATGGGGTGACTGGACGGTTGGTCGCGCCCTCAGGCAGCAAGGAGGTCGATGCCGAAGGCTTTGCCGCCGCGCTCGCACCCTATTGCACCGACCCGGCGCTGCGCCGCGCACACGGTGCAGCAGGCGAAACCCGGGCGTGCGAATACAGTTGGGAGGCGATCAATCAGGTGGTCGCCGATACCTACCTGCGCCTGATCGAACAGCGCTGCGGACTCTCGGCCAGAAAGGCCGCCTGAATTTATCGCAGCACGCTGGCCGCCGCCATCCGCCGCGCGTAGAACAGCAGAAACAGCGTCACCGCCCAGATCACGATATCAAGCGCAGGCGCTTCCATGTCAGATGGCACGTCGATCAGGATATAGTTGTAAATCGTCGTCCCGATCAGCCCCACGAGCGCGACCACCATTGCCGCAGCGGCCCATTTCGAGCGCAGCAGCAAGAGCATCGACCCGGCAAACGCGCCCCACACCCCCAGCGCCCAGAGCGCCGTGGCCGCAGCGGGGTAGCTGTTCATGAAAGCAATCTGATCTGGCGTCATGCCCAGCTCGGCGAGCTTGCCGAGTTTGGTCATGGTGTAGCTCAGCACACCCATGGCGTTGAACAGCAGCGTTACGATACCGACCAGCCACAGGTGCCACGGTGTCTTGGCACCGCCGATTGCATTGGCGTTCATCAGCGCCCCTCTCCCCATCCGGCGCGACCCGGTGGGGAGAGGATACGCGTTAGTTGCAATGCGCGCAATCGTGCAAGGATCAAAGGCGCTCGATGCGCTTGGCCATCTCGTCAATCATGTCGACAATCTGGTTGATCGTCTCTTCATCGAGCTTGCCCGCCTTGGCGCGGTTCTTGAGCACCGAGCCGAGGTTACCCATCGCCCGGAACACATCGTGCGAGCGGACGGTGGTGGTGCGTTCGGCGTGGCGGCCGAGGCGGCGGAGCAGCTCCTTGACCTCATCCTTGCGATCTTCCAGCTCATCGCGGCCCTGCGCGGTCACGGCAAAGGGCTTCTTCGCGCCTTCGGCCTCGGCCTCCTCGATCGAGCCTTCGTCCTCGAGCAGTTGCAGGGTCGGATAGACCGCACCCGGGCTCGGGGCATAATCGCCGCCGGTCATTTCCTCGATCGCCTTGATCAGTTCATAGCCGTGGCTGGGGTTCTCGGCGATCAGGGCCAGCAGCGCGAGCCGGAGTTCCCCTTGAGCGAACATCCGCCCGCGGCGACCACGTCTGCTGCGGAAGCCCTCACCGCCGCGTTCCTCGCCGTCGCCTTCCGGACCGCGCGCAAAATCCTCGTCGAAGCGCGCGCGCATCTTCCAGTTCGGCCCGCCGAAGTTCATGTTGCCGTTCATCGCCATCATCGCCATCGCTTCGGCAAACTTGTCCCAGCCACTGCCGCGGCCATATTTGTTCCAGGTCATTGCACGCTCCTTTTGTGCGTTATGATAGGTCTAAGATATATCGTAGACCTATCTTGACAAGGGGTCAGCCGGTCGGCGGTTTTCTTTTCCGCCCGAGCGCCTATCACGCCCGATGAATGACTGATCTGTTCGGACAAGCTGCACCACTCCCCGCCACCGGCGTGCCCGATGCCGATGCGCCGCTGGCTGACCGGCTGCGCCCGCCGAGCCTCGCCGAGGTGGTGGGACAGGAGCACCTCACCGGGCCGGAGGGCGCGATCGGGCGGATGGTGGCAGCGGGGAAGCTCGCCAGCATGATCCTGTGGGGGCCGCCCGGCACCGGCAAGACCAGCATCGCCCGCCTGCTCGCCGACGCGGTGGGGATGCGCTACGTCGCAATCAGCGCGGTGTTTTCGGGCGTGGCGGACTTGAAGAAGGCCTTCGCCGAGGCCGAGAAGATGGCCAGTGCGGGGCGCAAAACCCTGCTCTTCGTGGACGAAATCCATCGCTTCAACCGCGCCCAGCAGGACGGCTTCCTCCCCTATGTCGAGCGCGGGGTGGTGACGCTGGTGGGGGCAACCACCGAGAACCCGAGCTTTGCCCTCAACGCCGCGCTGCTATCCCGCGCGCAGGTGCTGGTGCTGAACCGGCTGGATGAGGCGGCGCTGGCATCGCTGCTCGACAAGGCGGAAACCCTGGAAGGCCCCCTCCCCCTCACCCCCGATGCCCGCACCGCGCTGATCGCGCAGGCCGATGGCGATGGGCGGTTCCTGCTGGGACAGGCCGAGACACTCTATGCCGCGGGGCTCAGCGAACCGCTCAATCCGGCGGCGCTGGGGTCGTTCCTGCAACGCCGGGTCGCAGTCTACGACAAGGACCGCGACGGGCATTACAACCTCATCAGCGCGCTGCACAAAGCCGTGCGCGGGAGCGATCCGCAGGCGGCGCTTTACTGGCTCGCGCGGATGCTGACCGCAGGCGAGGAGCCGCTGTTCCTCGCCCGGCGGCTGGTGCGCATGGCGGTGGAGGATATCGGCATGGCCGATCCCCACGCCCTGCCGCAATGCATGGCGGCGATGGAGGCCTACCGCTTCCTCGGCAGCCCCGAAGGCGAGCTGGCGCTGGCTCAGGCCTGCCTCTACCTCGCCACCGCGCCAAAATCGAACGCGGTCTATCTCGCGCAGAAGGCCGCATGGAAATCCGCCAAAGAGACCGGCAGCCTGATGCCGCCGATGAACATCGTCAACCCGGCGACGGGCCTCATGGAAAGCCTCGGCTACGGCAAGGGCTACACCTATGACCACGACACGCCCGAGGGATTCTCTGGCGACAATTACTGGCCTGAGGGGATGGAGCCGCAGGCGTTCTACACCCCGGTCGAACGCGGGTTCGAGCGCGAGGTGAAGAAGCGGCTCGATTATTGGGCCAAGCTGCGGAGCGAGCGGGGATGACGGAGCACAAACACCCCGCACCATTCGCCCTGAGCTTGTCGAAAGGCTGCCGTTCTTTTTCTGCGATGGTGAAGAAGAAAAAGCAGTGCTTCGACAAGCTCAGCACGAACGGGTTTAGGACGTGACCCGCTTCACCCACTTCCTCGCGGTGGATTGGTCAGGAGCGAAAGGCCCCCGGCAAAGGGGCATCGCTGTTGCGCTCGCCAAGGCCGAAGGCGGCGCGCCAACACTTCTGCCCCCGCCTGATCCCAAGGGCTGGGCGCGCGGCGAGGTGCTGGCACTGCTCGCAGGCCTCGAAACGCCAACGCTGGTGGGGCTCGATCTCGGCATTTCCCTGCCCTTTGCCGATGCTGGCGCGTTCTTTCCTGGCTGGGATGCCTCGCCCGCCGATGCGCGCGGATTGTGGGCGCTGATCGACCGCCTCTGCACCGATGATCCGCATCTGGAGGCGGGAAGCTTCGTCACCCACCCCGAAGCCGCGCGTTACTTCCGCCACGGCAAGGACGCGCAAGGCGACCGCTTCCTCCTGTCCGGGGCCGCCACCCGCGAAGGCCGCTTCCGCCTTGCCGAGACCGCCCAGCGGGCGAGCGGCGTGCGGCCGGTGAGCAACTTCAACCTCGTCGGCGCAGCGCAGGTCGGCAAGTCGAGCCTGACGGGGATGCGGATGCTCCACCGCCTCGGCGGCCGGGTGCCAGTGTGGCCGATAGACCCACTGCCGAAGCAAGGCTCGGTCATCACCGGAATCTACACCTCGGTCGCGGCGCGCATGGGCGGCGTGACCGGCACGGCTACCAAGGTGCGCAGCTATGGTGCCTTGAACGATGCGCTGGACCGGCTCGGATCACCGCCCGTGGCAGGCGATGGCGCGATCGACGATCACTCCGCCGACGCGCTGCTGACCGCCGCATGGCTGCGGCAGGTGCATAGCAACCGCGATCTGTGGCATCCGCCTGCGCTCACACCGCCAATTGCCCGAACAGAGGGATGGACATTCGGGGCGTTTTGATCGCCCTACCGGTTGGCCTGTGGCCATCTTCGATTCCGCTACTTGAGGGCGGGGTCGATTGGCGTTAGGGCGCGCCACTTCAAGCCCTGTGCCGGCTTAGCTCAGTTGGTAGAGCAGTTGATTTGTAATCATCAGGTCGTTGGTTCGATTCCGACAGCCGGCACCATCTCCCCCTCCGATGCAACCCGATCCCCACCGCTCAGCCCCCAGAAAGCCGAGCATTTCCATGGGTCATTCGTTCGGATTAATTCGCATCGCGCCATTGACAGCCGAAAGATTTGGGGGCCAGATACGGGGGCCACTTCTGAAGTGGAATCGAAAAGGCCCCCAGAATGCCGCTCACGGACCTGCAATGCCGCACCGCCAAGCCGCGCGCGAAGCCCTATAAGCTCGGAGATTCGCTTGGCCTGTTCCTCCTGGTGCAGCCAACCGGGGGCAAGCTCTGGCGGCTCAAGTATCGCATTGCAGGTCGCGAGAAGAAGCTGGGGCTTGGCACCTATCCCGAGGTGAGCCTGTCCGATGCACGGAAGGGCCGCGACCATGCCCGCCAGATGATCGCAGACGGCAAAGACCCTTCGCTCGAAAAGCAGCGCCGCAAGGCCCGCTCGCTGGTGAATGCCGAAAACACCTTTGAGACTGTGGCGGCCGAATACATCAGCAAACGCTGCCGAGACGGTGACCGGCCATGGTCCGATGCGACAAGGGCGAAGGCGGAATGGCTGCTCGCCGAGTTGAAGCCGACCATTGGCCGGATCCCGGTTGCCGACATCATCCCTAGCGACATTCTCGCCGCTGTCCGCAAGATCGAAGCGCGCGGGAAGTTGGAAAGCGCCCGCCGAGCCTTGCAATTCACCGGCTCCGTCTTGCGCCATGCCGTCGCAACCGCTCGGCTCACGTCCGACCCCAGCCGCGATTTGCGGGGCGCCTTGCTCGCTCCGAAGACTTCGCACCGCGCCGCCATTCTCGACCCTGTCGAGCTGGGGGGCCTGTTGCGGGCCATAGATGGCTACAGGGGCAACGCGTCGACGCTCCATGCCTTGCGGCTGGCTCCGCATGTCTATCAGCGCCCCGGCGAGCTACGGCGCGCGGAATGGGCTGAAATCGATCTTGAGGCCGCTGTGTGGACGATACCAGCCGAGAAAATGAAGATGCGGCGTCCGCATGCTGTTCCCCTGTCCAAGCAGGCCGTGGCGATCTTGAGCGAGGCCCGCGCGATCGGCGCCCCCGAGGACCGCTACGTCTTCCCAAGCGTGCGCACCCCTGCCCGCCCGATCAGCGAAAACACCTTGAACGCGGCCTTGCGGCGGCTGGGGTATGCCAAGGAAGTGGTGACCGCTCACGGCTTTAGGTCGACTGCTTCGACCCTGTTGAACGAATCCGGCAAATGGTCCCCCGATGCGATCGAGCGCGCCCTCGCCCATGGTGACAGCGATCAAATCCGCGCTGCCTATGACCGCGGCAATCGCTGGGCCGAACGGGTGGCCATGGCCCAATGGTGGTCTGACTATCTGGATTCACTGCGCGACGGGGGCAAAATCATCCCCTTCGCTCCCAAGTTCACCGGGCACCCGGCCCGATGAAAACGGGCCAGCGGGGAAGGTCGAGTCTCTCCGCTGGCCCTATCACCCCGATCAGTAGGAGATCGAAATGACCGTGACACCACTACGGACTGAGCCCCCAGCCGCAACCCCCAATGAATTCGAGCGCCTGTATCGTGCATGGCGCTACGCCAAAGCGGCATGGGACCTTGCTGATTACGACCCCGCGCGGCCGGAAGGTCTGTCAGAAGAAGAGGGGAACGCGCATTGCGATGCCGAGCACGCCGCCCTGATGGAATTCATCCTTTTCCCAATCAGCACCGCCGAGCAGCTGGCACAGAAAGCCCGCATCATCCTTGATGAAGGCGCATGGGGGTTCAGCGAAGCTCGGGAGATCTTCGAGCAGGTTGCCCGCGATACCCGGACGCTTGCCTATCCGAGAGCGGGGCGCCGATCATGAGCGCCGAAATCCTGCCCTTCGCCCTTGCCAATCGCTGGATTGTCACCGCTGAGCCCGAGCGTCGTTTCGTCCGCAAGCGGCACCGCACCGAGTGGTGGACCGTCTGCCGCCGCAAAGGCGAGGAAGACATGCGCTATCGCTGCGCCAGCCGCGCCGACGCGCTTTGGTTGGCTGATGAAATGCGCAAGCACTTCGCGCACATGGCCTTCTGCGAATGGGTTCAGGCGAGGCTGGATCGCTTGCCGCCGATTCAGCGGGCGCGGGCTATCGAACGGCTCAAGGCGATTGCTGCACAGGATGCGCTTGCATGAATGCCCGCAAGGGCTGATCTTGAGGCGGGGCTAGGACGGCCATCCGAACGCGGGAATCCCACCCGTTGCCCCGCCTTCACATGGGAGCCGCGAAGGGAAGCGGGCCGATGACACCGAGCGCCAAAGAGGATCTGCTCACCGCCTGGAATCAGCTCCAGACTATCCTTGAAGCAATGCCAGCCGACCCGCCTGCGAGAAATGCCGCGGCCGTCGCTGAGATGAACAAATCACTCGCTGCTCACCGAAAGTTCTTCGATGCACTCCGAAATGCCGACCTCGCAATCGTTGCCGATGTTTACGAAGACAAATTGCGAAGCGGATTAGAGCAATCGATGCGCCGCGCACCTGATGAAATCTCGATTGGAGAGCGTCGGGCACTGGTGGCGGCCGCCCTCTACCGCGCTGGCTACTGCCTTCCCAATTCAGGCGAAAGGGATGCACCAATGCAGCGCGCTATGATGGCAACAAGCTTGTTCATCGACACCATCGCCGAGCTTGGGGAGGACTTTCAGGACGCGGATTTTGAGGCCACGTTCCTGAGGCTCTATCGGGAAATCATCGAGAGCGACCGCGATGATTTTGAGACCGTCAAGAAATCGATCACGCGATTCAAGGCAGGCCTTGAGCGTGACGCTATGGTGCGGTTCGATAGTGAGGCGCTCGAATTCAGACTGGTAAGTTTCCAAGATGCTGCGCACGGCCTGAAAAGGCGGCCGGGCCGCCCTCCAAAGCGCCGCTAATGATGTCCCCAATTCGTGTCCCTAATTTGGAGCGCGACTCCGGATTAAACCGTCCTCCGTCACACCAACACGGAGAGACACAATGCAGACCGAAAATGCCAAGGCGAGCGCCCGCCCTCCGCTAAAGCGGCTCTCTTACCGCCCCAAGGAAATCCCTGCCGTCACCGGAATTGGCTTAACCCGGGTGTGGGAGCTGATCGCGGACGGCACGCTCGAATCCCGCCTTGTGGGGAAGACCCGGATTGTCTCGGCTGAATCGGTCGAGCGGCTGGTGCGGGGCGGTGAATGATGAGTGCCGCCGCCATGCCCCCCGAAACCCGCGCCTTGATCGGCGATCTCGCCGAGCGCCTTCTCGACGCCGGCAATGCCATCCTTGCCTTGCTTGATGAGCTCGACGGGGACGCCGATTCCGAGGATGCGGAAGGCGGTGGCGAATGAGCGCGCGCATCAACGGGCTTGTGCTGATCGAAGCCGCGCTGCCCGAGCCGGTTGCGCTGGTGACGGTGCGAACGCCCGCGCCCGATCGCGAAAGGGGGCATTTCTTCCCGAATGCGGAGGAAGCCCGAGCCTTCGCGGCGGGTGTTGCCAAACAACGCGGGCTGATGCTGGTGGACCTCACTGGCGAGGGGGCTGAGCCATGACCCGGAAACCGAAAGACCGAGGGCACTTCAACGTTGTCGACCTGCCCACCTTGCGGCAGTGGTGCCTGCGCTATGACGCCGACACGGTCGCAATCCTGTTGTGCATGGCGATGGGCACTGATGCGACCGGCCTCCTCTCCTCCTGGACGCGGGAGCCGATCCGTCGCCGCATCCCGATGAGCTGGCGCAAGATCGATCAGAAGCTTGCGCGGGTCGAGAGTGACGGCGTGATATCGTGGCAGGACAAATCCTCGCGCCGGAACCGCATCCGACTCAAGCTCTACGAAACACGCGTTTTGAAGCCCGGCTACTTCACCGCCTTGGAATGGGCTCGCCGGGGCAACTCGCCCGCATCGCCGAAAGACATGCGGCTCTTCGAGAAGATGGCCGCTGACGGTTGGCTCGATGCTGATTTTCGGGCCATCGAGCAGCGCAAGGTTGAGCCGGTCTATTTGCCCCTCTCTCTTGTCGGCGATGAACGCGGGATGCCCACTGCCACCCCATGCATTTTGGAGCGGATCCGGAGGGCGCGCGACCCTCTCGCCTTCCTCCTATTGGCGCAGATGTATGCGGCGCAGGACCTGCCCGAGAATGGCGGCACGGCATGGGATTTCATCTGGCAGGCATTCGATGAAGAGAAGGTGATCTACCGGACTGCCGAAACCGCGATCGTATCAGCGACCGGGCGGCGCGAGTGGACGCGCTTCAGCGATGTCACAGATGACCACCGCAAAGCACGCGATGATGACGACGCAGCGCGGTATTTCGATCGCATGAAGATCCTCCAAGACGCCGGCGCCGTCGAGTTCGTGCTTAGCGTGGTGGAAGACGATCAGAGCGGCGCGCAGGCCATCTATCCCTTGGGCGTGCTGCGCCAAGGCAAGCTGGACACGAGCGCTCCCGAACACGCTGTGGGGCTGCTCGCCATTGCTGCGGGGCTGGCCCTTTCCGGCGATGCTGACAAGCTCGATCATCATCTTGACCAAGCACCCTACAGCTGGCGGGTGCCAGTGGACCGCATGTATCGGAAGGCGGCAATCCGGGGCATTCCGCGGCTTGTCGCTCGCCCCCGGACTAGCGCCACGGCCAGATGGCAAGCCGAGCGCATCGACCTTTGCAGGCACTGGTGCGAGTATTTTTCCGGCGTGATCCGGAACAATGCGCCCGAGATGCTGGACCAAAGCGGTCGACTTCAATGTGAGTTCAATGAGACTTCAATGTTACTTCAATGTGACCTCAACGACCTTCCTGAGTCAGCTAATCACACGGCCGCTAGCGCGGCCCGCCATGATGATGAGGCCGCATGATGGCCTTCGCGATCCAGCCAAAAGGTGTTATACCTGAACAACACAGCAAGGACCTTGGCAATGCTTCATCCCCTGCAAGCCTTTTCCGATGCCGAACGCATGATGGCTCTAGGTCGAAGCGTTCTTCGCCCGCAACCGGCTGTCACGGATTCGCCGAACGTTATCCGCTTCCCCGTCGAGCGCCTGCGCAAGCCGCATCGCTGATCTACGGGCGCGATAGGCGCTTCATCCGAAACATTCGAAACGTCGACCGGCTGGCACGCGCCTGCCCGGATCGATCGCACGCAACCCTCGCCACCCGGCGCGGCACCGTCCCCAACGCCACAACCCAACCGAAAGGATTGATCATGTCCCAATACGAATCCCTCGCCGCGAAGATTGCGCGCGAGAGGCGTAATGACGAGCAGGAGCACTACGCCCACGTATCGAGCGCGGCGGCGCGGTATGAGGCCTCGAAGTCGCCGGAGCGCCGCGCAGCCGAAGCGAAGCTGAAGGCCAGCGTGAAGGCGCGGGACGCCGAGTATGAGGCGAGCTTGAGCAGGTCAGCGAGTGCGCCGACTCCAAAGGTCAATAAGCCCGCTACGAGCACCAGCGCCCCGAAAGCACAGGCACCGAAGCCGAAAAGCGGCGTGAGTGAGGATTTCAGCCGCGGCGTCGATGCATCCCGCAAATTGGAACGGTTCCGCATCTCCGAAGTGGCCAAGGTCGCCTTGCATCGTGGCCAAGCCGCCGAGGCGCTGAAGCTGCTTGCCGAGACGGACCTCGATCACGTCAAGATCATTGCCCAACTCTCCGAGCGCAACATTCTGGCAGACGCCATGCGCGCCCGGTTCGGTATCGGAGGTGAAGCATGATCGGGACCAAGGCCAAATCGCCTACCACGCTCACCAGCGCGATCGAAGCGATCGATTTCGAGCCGGGCAACGCCGAGCTTGCACGGCTGCGTGAGGAAGTGCGGAACGTCGCTGCGAAGGATGATGAAACCCGGCAGGAGATCCAGCGCCTCGCGAATGCGGCAAGGGATTATCGCGGCCCCGAGTCCGATGTAGTGGCGGCTGCCATCCTCGCCGGCAGGCCGCTTGCGGAGGCGACTAAAGGCTCGACCTCACGCGAGCAGCTCGAAGCGCAGCGGGACGCTCTGCAATCAGCGTTGGAACCCCTCAGGCTGCGTGCCGATGTGCTGCGTAAGGAGATTGCCGAGATCGAAGGACGGGAACGGGCCAAGGCCTTCGACGCCCTTGCCGAGCACGTCGCCGATCTGGCTTTGCGACAGAAGCGAGCCGCGCTTGAGATTGTCGAAACCCACGCGGCCCTGAGCGCGATTGCCGATGCGACTGGACGCAGCTTCATGCCTGAACTGCGAACCAGCACGGCCGCGGTGAAGGGCGTCCTCGGGAATGACTGCTTGCTCGGCTGGCAGATCAACCTTCCCGTGCCTCCCGATGTGCGAGAAGCGCTTGCAATGCTCGCCGAGAAATCCGGTGCGGTGCAAGTTGCGCCGGTCGCGATCTCGACGCGATTCCTCTAGGCAGGTCAGCGCCGCGCTTCGCTTCGGTCGCGCGGTGCTACAAGCGGTGCGGGGCGTCCTTCCCTTGCGCCGCGCGCGGCCGGCTCGCCGGTTATCCGGGCCGGCCGCGCACCTATCAACAACACCGTGCTTGTGCGATTTACTATTCGGGGTGTTCGGGTCAGTTTTGCGAGCGAGCGCTTCAGGGGGAGACCGAAAACCGCCCTTTTGACCACCAGGCAATGGAGGAACCGATGACAAAGACACAAGAGCCGCAGTCTCCGGAAATGGCATTGGCGCTGTATGCGTCGACCGCTGCGACGTTGGCTGTGAAGGCCTTGCAGGGCGTCGGCGTGCTCAAGGGTGAGACCGTTCATAAGCTCGTGACGACCTTGGTGGCCTGCCGAGACATTGCCGGTGCAAACCCTAGCATCGAGCTGCACTGCGAGGGTCTGCTCGACATGCTACTTAACGACCCTACTGCCGAATGAAGCGCGAGGGGCGGCCGCTGTTGCGACCCCAGCGCGCCGCCCCGCTTCGCTAGAAATTGGAGATCTGTCGCGGGGTGAGCGGAAGGTCGCTCTGAAACCCGCCCCCACCGCTCACCTGCTCCAACCGAGTGGCCAGTGCGACGAAATTGGCGTTCAAGGTATCGAGCCGTAGGGCGATCGTGTCCGTTTGAACGTCGATGCTGCGAACTACAGCGATGCTGTCGTCCATTGGCGCAATCCCCGCCGCTCCGATCGATACGACATTCGCCTGCCCCGCGATCGCCTGTTCGGTTAGCGAAGTCACCTGCCCGAGCCGATCGAAATAGCTCTGCGTCGAGCCAAACAACTGGCGTTCAATATCGAGCAGTTGCTGCGATACCTCTGCGAACCGGTCGAATGCGCTGCTGTCACCAGCCGCCACGCGGGCCGCCAGTGCGTCGAACTCGCCGAGAGCGTTGCCGCGCCGGGTGCGGATTGAAAGGCCGCTGTCACCCGTTCGCAGATTGTCGAGAAGCCCGCGAAGCGAGCCTACCACGCGGCTGGTGGCGTCCTCGATGGCCTGCGCCCGCTCAAGGCTCGCGAGGGCTTCGAGATCCGCAAGCTCGGCAGCATCGGCCCCAGCGCGCCGGAACACTTCGCGGAACCGGTCGAACTCCTTTGTGACCTGATCGACCGCAAAGCCGATCGGGTCCCTGATTTCCTTCAACCGGTCGAACACCGAGCGGAACGTGAGCACGTCCCTGAGTCCGGTCTCGACGTCGCTTGCAGCCTGCAAGAGCCGGTTTTCCGATGCCTTCAGCCCCTTGATAACACCGTCTTGGATAAGGTCCCGCACTGCGAAGGCGATGGCCGCTTCCGCATCATCGCCGAAGTCGACGGCGCCGTTGCGGGTCTTCGTGATGCCTCTGCCGGTCGTATCGACGCGCAAGTTCTTGTCGCGCTGCCCGATGCTCACGCGGCCCGCGCTGGCGTTGACCTCTGCGCCGAGTTGTTCAGCAATGCGGGTGACACTTTCGAGCACGCTGCCGGCGAGCGTGTTGGCAGTGTCTTTGAGCGAGCTGCTGTTGCCGCGAATACCGGTGACGCCCAGCGACCCGCCTGCCCCGCCGATAGTCGCCGAGCCGCGCTTCGTGCTCTTGAGCAAGCCGCCGATGATGTTGCCCGCGATGGCGCCGACAATGTCGCCGCCTGGGAAGGGCAGGAAGGCCCCCGCTGCGCCGCCGATCTGTGCGCCAGTCGTGGAGCCGCCAAGGCCCAGAAGCTTCGAGAGGCCCGCAATCTGCGTTCCGGTGGCTGCGCCTGTGCCTGCTTTGCCCAGCAAGCCCGAGAGGCCTTCCAGTCCTTTCACGTTGGCAGTGAGACCTTCCAGCCCGCCGAGAATGCTTCCTGTCGTTCCGCCGAGAACCTTTCCAGCAATCGCGCCGCCGACAACATCGCCGAGCAGTGCAGCGAACCGCGGCCCGAGCAAATCGTCGAGCTGAGCGCCGATGCTGGTTCCAATGCCGCCGCTAATTCGCTTGGCCAAGCTGTCGATCGACATTCGCCCGATCTCAGTTGTCCTTGGCCTCGTGCCGGTGACCGTGATCCCGGTCCCGATGCCCGCCGCCTGAAGCGCCGCCTGCACGATGTTTACTTGCGGGTTGAACCCGCCTGCATTGTCGTTTGCCGCCACCACGCCGCCGCGCAGCCTCACAGAGGCGCTCTCGGCACTCTCGGCTAGGCTATCGAGCGCCCGCTCGACGCGCGCCGTTGTGAGGGCTGTCCGTTCGACCTCAGCCGCATAGCGAGCGTTAGCGCGCCCCTGTGGACTCTTGCCGCGCAACTCCTCCTCAATCTGCCGGAAGGTGTCCCCGAAGATCGTCTCGAATAGGCGCTGGCCCTGTAGGTCCCGCAAGGCCTGCCGGAAGTTGCCGAAGAAGTCGCCGCCGCGCCCGCTCAGGACATCTGTCAGCGAGCGGCGCACCTCATCCACAACGCCCAGTTGCGCGGCGAAGAGCGCCGCCTGATCGCGGAGCTCTCGGGTGCGCAGTCGCTCGGCGCGGACGATTTCCTCGATTTCGGCGCGCTGTTCGGCGCTGACTGCCCCGATCTGCTGTTCCAGCCGTAGGACCTCTTGCAGCGTGCGGGCCTCATCTTCGCGGCCGGCAGCGAGTAGGGTCTCGATCTGAAGGCGTTGCTCCGACTCCTGCCTCAGCGCTTCGAAGGGCCGCAAAAGCGCGCTCTCGACAGAGCTCTTAGCCCGCTCTGCCTCTTCGATCAGCTTCTCGAATCCCACCGGTTTACGCTTGCTCAGGTCCTTGATGATGTCGTCAAGCTGCCTGGTCGCTTGCGCCGCCTGATCGATCAGACGCGGCTGCTCATCGAAGCGCTCGTTGATGCGAAGGATGCTTTCTTGGGCCTTCTCTCCGAAGTCGGCGAGCTGCTTGAGTTCGCGAGCTTCGCTGCCGGCCCCGCCGCGAGTCCGGCGCGGGGTTGCGCGGTCAGGCTTCAGCAAAATCCCCCTATCGGCGGCCGTCGCGTTGCCGTTCAAGAGCCTGTCCGCTGCGGCGAAAATCTCGCTGTTGCGCTGTTCGACGCCGAGGTTGGCAATCGTGGCGCTGAGGTCGAGCAGCCTTTCTTGAGTGATCGCACCAGCCTTTTCCAGCGCCCGCAACTGGTCGATGGCCTGCGAAGCCCCGGTGTCGCCGTCAAGGAAGCCGCGGACAACAGCCGCCGACTCGCTGGGGCGGCGCAAAAAGCCGTCGAGCCTGCCAATCCCCGGCCCCGGTCGCACGTTCGGGATGGGAAGGCCAAGGGGTCCGGTGATCTTCTCGCCCTGCTCGCGTGCTGCCTCGCCCAGCGCGCCGCGCAGTTCGGTTTGCTTCCTCGCGTTTTCGATTTGGTTCGCAAGCAACTGTGCGGCCGCAAGGTTGCGCAGGGCCTCAGACTGCGTGTCGATCTTGCCAGTCGTGATGTCGAGCACATTGCCGAGCACTGATTGCGCGTTGCCCAGCGCATCGGTGGAAAAGCGCACCTCATCAGCCGCCTTCTCAGCTTCGAACAGCTTGGCGACAAAGGGCCCGAGAATGGCCGTGCCAGCGAAGACTGCGGCGCCCCATGGGCCTGCAAGGAAGGTCGCCAGCCCGCCAATCCGGCGCTGCACCGCGCTCGTGCTGTCTCGCAGGCCAGTAAGCGCGAAGGCCAACTGCGGCACCTGCTGAGCGAATATTGTGGTGGCGCGGGTGCCCGATTCAAGCTGAACCACAATGTCCTGAAGCTGCTGGCCCGCCTGGACTGATGCGGTTCGCAGCGCGCCCTGTGAAGCAACCGCTCCCCTGTTTGCCCGCGTCACCAGCGCCGTGCTGCTGGCAACACCGTTCAACTCCTGCTGCACCCGTTCAAGCGCCGTCACCTGCTGCAAGAGTTCGGCCGATGCGCGCTCCTCAGCTTTCGCCAGTTCGAAGGCCGATCGGGTGGCGCGGGACAGGGCAGCGTCAAACTGCCCGTTGGCTGTCGCTGCCCGTTTGGTCGCCTCTGCTACCTCTCGCGCCGCCGCTGCCACCTGTTGCTGCACCACAAGGGCGCGGCGCATCTCGTCAACGCCAAGGTCGAGCGAGCCGCCTGCATTGCGAGGGCGGGAAAGCGCCTGATCCAATGCAGCCGAGACGCCCTGAAACTCACGCTTCGCCGCCTGCGCCGCTTGCTGTGCATCGCTCTGAAAGCGCCGAAAACCCGCGCCGCCATCCTTGTATTCGCTCCGAATAAAGATCGGAAAAATAGTCGATTGGGTCATGTTTCACCTCGCTTGCAAAGCATAGCGCAAAAGCCGTGAAATTGACAGGCCAATTCCCCCTAAGTGTATGTGACTTCTAACAGATTTTATTCATTTGGGGGCCATTATGGGCAGAAAAAGCGGTCGACCAGCGACATCCGTTTTCGGACCCTCTGGGTAGGACCCGCAATTTTCTGCCCCTGCCGTGTCACATCATTGCGCGACGTGCTGACTTCCCCAGCCGTGTGCCGTCTGGCATGGTGCGGGAAGGGGGTTGTGATGCGCATTCCGAAGATTCTTGCACTGTTCTTAGCTTGGCAAGCGCTGAGCCCGATCGGAGCGCACGGTGCCGAGGGGCGTCCGCAGCTTTCCGCAGAAGAAAGGCGCCTAGGCGAGCAGCTGCTAGTTCATCAGGAACGATGCTCAGATGAGGAGTGCCGAGATCAGGCATTGCGATCTGCTGGTGAGATTTTAGCGCGGCGGCGGCTAATTGGCGGCGAGTCGATGAGCGACGTGACGCGGCAGCGACTGCGCCAGTCATGTGACCAACACGTGGATGACCTCAAGGCATTCCTAGAGTGCCTTACCCCTCGCCGGAACTTGTCATTTGAGGATGGGATGAGGCTCGCTGGCTATACTAGGGCCGGCATTACAAGCGCGGGGTATATACAGCTTCGCATTGGCATGGAGTTGGACGAGGTCGAATACATCCTCGGCGACTATGGTGAAGAGGTGTCTTACGCGTCGAGCGGTGGATATTCCGCATCGATCTATCAATGGAAGGCAGGTCGCAGGATGATCGTAGTGACCTTCTCCGACTACAAGCTAAGCGGGCGTTCTCAGAGCGGGCTCTACGGATATTGAGAGACAATCTGTTACGCGGCTAGGCCCCACCAAACGGGGGCCATTGCGGGGGCCATTTTGCACAGCACACATTGATAGAGCCCGTTCTTCAGTTGTTTAGTCCGCCTTTGCGGCTCCGACAGCCGCACCACCCATCCTTGTAAACCGATCACCCCAAGCCCTCGCGCCGCAGCAGTTCGGCCTTGATCGCCGTCCCATAGGCATAACCGCCGAGCGAGCCATCGGCCGCGATCACGCGGTGGCACGGGATCAGCACCGCGACATTATTCGCGCCATTGGCCCCGCCCACGGCGCGGCTGGCCTTGGGGTTGCCGAGCGCGGCGGCGAGTTCGCCATAGCTGCGGGTCTCACCGCAAGGGATGCGGCGCAGTTCCTCCCAGACGCGCTGCTGGAAGGCAGTGCCCTTCACATCGAGCGGGATCGCGGCCGAGCCCGGACCGGGTTGTTCGACCGCTGCAACCACCTCAGCAAACAGCGTGCGGAAGTCCTCGCCCGCTGGCACCAGCTCCGCCTGCGGGAATCGCTCCCGCAATTCCGCTTCGCCCTCGCCAAAGGACAGGCAACACACGCCCTTGTCGGTCGCTGCCACCAGCATCGGCCCCAATGAGGTCGGCAACACCGCCCAATGCACCCTCCGCCCTGCGCCGCCCTTGCTCCAATCGCTTGGCGCCATGCCCAGCCTGCCTTTCGTCTCTGCGTAAAACTGTTTTGTCCCGGAATAGCCTGCCGTTGCGAGGGCGTTGCCCACCCGTTGCCCGGTCATCAACGCCTCTTGCACCCGCTCTTGCCGCAGCGCCCGGGCATAGGCGGCGGGAGACAAGCCGACAGTGCGTTTGAACAGGCGCTGGAAATGGGTGGGGGCATAGCCGGTCAGATCCGCCAAAGCCTCCAGCGTCATCGCGCCCTGCTCGCGGATCGCGGCGATGGCGGCGAGCACGCAGGCTTCTTCCGCGCTCTGGCGATCCGGTGCGCAGCGCTTGCACGGTCGTAGGCCTGCCGTTGCCGCCTCATCAGCGGTTCGATAAAACCTCACGTTGCGGCGCAAGGGTGCCCGCGCCGGGCAGCTCGGGCGACAATAGATGCCGGTCGAATGCACCCCAGTCACGAACGCCCCGTCAAAGCGGCGGTCCTTGTCCAGCACCGCCTGCCAGCGCGCCTCATCATCGATGTTCTCTAAATGTTTCACGTGAAACACTCCTCACGCCCGTCGCGCCCGCGCCGAAAAGCAGCCGCGCACCGCATTGTGGACGTCAACCTCGACGATTCGTGCCTGACCCAAGAGGTACAGCAGACCGGCCTCGGCCTCGCCCGGCTGGGTAAGCATCGCGTCCACCATCATGCCGTCCGCATCGAAGCCGCGCAAGGACAGCACACGCGGGACGAACACCGGGGGCACGTCATTGACGAACCGCGCAGGGATGCTCGCGCCCTCGGTGATGAAGATCGCGTGGGCGGCGTGATAGGGGCCGGGCGCAGGGCGACTGGTGTGGTTGACGAGCAGCAGCGCCGTCCCCGGTGCAGCATCCTCAAGGCTCACCCGGCACGGATAGCCCGGGCAGGTGTCGGACACCATGCGCACCGCCCCTCGGGCGG
Organism: Erythrobacteraceae bacterium CCH12-C2; assembly: GCA_001556995.1. Classification (GTDB taxonomy): domain Bacteria; phylum Pseudomonadota; class Alphaproteobacteria; order Sphingomonadales; family Sphingomonadaceae; genus Erythrobacter. Next base: position 40,949 of record LSKF01000047.1, on the reverse strand, counting down.
CAAGCGCGGCATCGCCAAGGCCGAACAGCCCGGCAAAGGGCGCAGGGTCCAGACCTTCGATTACGTAATCCATCGGGTTTCTCCCAACTGTTGCGCGGGAAATAAGCCACGCGGCCCTGTCCGGCAGCCCGAAAGCTTGCGTTCAATGTCGCCTGACCCGAAAAAGCGGCTATACCGCGGATCATGACCCGGCTGATCGGCGCTTTTGCCCTCCTTCTCGCCCTCATTGCCCTCCCCGCCGCGGCCGACCCCGGCGATGTCGAGGCGGCGGCGCGCGGCGTGGTGCGGGTGGTGATCATCGGCGAGGAGAACGGCGAGCCTGCCCCCGTCAGCCACGGCACGGGCTTTGCCGTCACTCCGACGCGAATCGTCACCAATGCCCATGTCATCCGCGAGGCTGTGCAGGATGATACCCTGCGGATCGGGATCGTCCCCGCCGAAGGGGAAGGCGGCGCCTTTGCCCGAGTGATCGCGGTCAGCCCGCGCAACGATTTGGCCCTGATCGAGATCGCAAGCGGCACCTTGCGCCTGCCCGCGCTGGCCATCGCCGGCGGGGTCAGCGCGAACCTGGGGGAGGTTGCAGCGGTGGGCTATCCCATGAATGTCGATCTTGCCCAAGGGCTGGGCATGGCCGACATCTTCCGCGCCCAGCCGCCGGTCAAATCGCGCGGATACCTCTCGGGCGAGCGGCCTGCGCGGCAATTCGACACCATCCTCCACACCGCGCCCATTGCGCGCGGCAATTCGGGCGGGCCGCTGCTCGATCCGTGCGGGCGGGTGATCGGGGTCAACAGCTTCAGCGCGGATTCGAGCGGCGGGGACGGCGAGTTCTATTTCGCGGTCTCCCTGCGCGAGCTGCTGCCGTTTCTGCGCGCCAACGGGGTCGAGCCGGTGACCAACGCCCTGCCCTGCCGCTCAATCGACGAACTCAACGCCGAAGAGCGCCAGCGGCTCGCCGCCGAACAGGAAGCGGTGCGCGCCCGATTGGCGACCCGCGCCGAGGCGATGCGGGAGGTGCGGGAGCGCGCACAGTTGCAAGCGCAGATGGAGGTCATTGCCCTGCGCGAGACGGCTCTGGCGGGCGCACTGGTGCTGCTGTTTGCCGCCAGCGCTGCCGGATATGCCGCTTTCCAGTGGCGGCAGGACCCCGAAACCCGGCCCCGCGCCCTGATCGCGCTCGGGCTGGGCGTCGTCGGTCTGGCCGGCGCAAGTCTGGCATGGATCACGCGCCCCGGCCTCTCCGCGATCGAGGACCGGGTGGCCGCCGCCATGGCCGAAGCCGAGAAGGGTGATCCGTCTGGAACCAGCGCCGCCAGCACCGCCGAGGGCGCGCTGATCTGCACGCTGGTCCCCGAACGCAGCCGCGTCACATCAGCGCGCACCGATGATGTCGCCTTCGCGTGGTCGGCGGATGGCTGTGTCAACGGGCGCACCCAATATGGGCTGGGCCAAGGTGGCGAGTGGCAGCGGGTGTTCGCCGCCCAGGACGATGCGGCGGTGGCGGTCAACACCTATGATCCCGCCACCCGCACCTTGCGCACCGATCGCTATCTGCTGGGGCAAGAGGCTCTGGCCGCCGCCCGCGCGGCGCGCGCCGCTTACGAGCCGCCATCCTGCGGGGTGAGCGATGCCGCAAGGACGCTGGGCGAACAGCAATCGACGCTTATCGCAGCCCTGCCCGATCGCCCGAATGAACGGCTGGTCTACAGCTGCTCGGAAAAAGGGGCCCCCAAGTGAGCCGCAGGCGCTGGTTGATGCTCATTGCAGGTATTCTGGTGTTGCTGCTCGCAGGACGGATGCTGCTGCGCTATCTCGACTGGCAAGCCTCCGAAGCCGCACGCCAACAGGCACCTTTGACCGCGCCCTGACCCGCCCCCGCTTCGCACCTGCACAATTCCCGTCCCCACGGCTTGCAGGATCGGGAATCAATTGCTAGGCGCGCGCCAACCTTGCGGGGCTCCCTTGTGCGTGCCCTGCTCCCAAGGCCCAAGCATTATTCCTTTGAAGCTTCGCAAGAGGATTGCACGCGCGTGGATATTTCCGCCGGTATCAAGGCTAGCCTGGCTGGACGCTATGCCTCGGCCCTGTTCGATTTGGCTGCCGAGAATGGCAAGGTGACTGCGGTCGAGAAGGACCTCGACACGCTGGGGGCCGCGCTGCGCGATTCGGGCGATCTCGCCGCGCTGACCACCAATCCTGAACTTGCCCGCGATGTGCAGGGCAAGGCGATGGCAGCCGTGGCGAAGAAGCTGAAGCTCAGCCCGCTCACCTCCAATTTCCTTGGCGTGCTGGCGGCCAACCGTCGTTTGGCGAAACTGCCCGCGATCATCAGCGCCTTCAAGGCGATTGCCGCTGCCCAGCGCGGCGAAGTCACCGCTACCGTCACCAGCGCCCACCCGCTTAGCGATGATCAGCTCGCCTCATTGAAGACCAAGCTGACCGCGCGCGAAGGCCGCACCGTCATGCTCACCGCCGCGGTCGATCCTGACCTCCTCGGCGGCCTTGTCGTCACCATCGGTTCGCAGCGCATTGATGCCTCGATCCGCACCCGTCTCAACTCGCTTGCTCAAGCCATGAAGGCTTAAAGGACATACCCATGGAAATCCGCGCCGCAGAAATCTCGAAGGTCATCAAGGACCAGATCGCCAATTTCGGCACCGAGGCCGAAGTCAGCGAAACCGGCACCGTGCTGAGCGTGGGTGATGGGATCGCCCGCATCCACGGCCTCGACAAGGTGCAGGCAGGGGAAATGGTGGAATTCGCCAACGGGGTGCAGGGCATGGCTCTGAACCTCGAAGCCGACAATGTCGGCGTCGTGATCTTCGGCTCGGACGCCGAAATCAAGGAAGGCGATGTCGTCAAGCGCACCGGCACCATCGTCGATGTGCCGGTCGGCAAGGGCCTGCTCGGCCGCGTCGTGGACGCGCTCGGCAACCCGATCGATGGCAAGGGCCCGATCGAAACCACCGATCGTCGCCGCGTCGAAGTGAAGGCGCCGGGCATCATTCCGCGCGAATCCGTGTCGGAGCCCGTGCAGACCGGCCTCAAGGCGATTGACGCCCTCGTGCCCGTCGGCCGCGGTCAGCGCGAGCTGATCATCGGTGACCGCCAGACCGGCAAGACCGCCGTCGCGATCGACACCTTCATCAACCAGAAGGAAGCCAACGCGGGCGACGACGAGAAGAAGAAGCTCTACTGCGTCTATGTCGCGGTCGGCCAGAAGCGTTCGACCGTCGCGCAGATCGTGAAGCAGCTCGAAGAAAACGGTGCGATGGAATATTCGATCGTCGTCGCCGCGACCGCCTCGGAGCCCGCCCCGCTCCAGTACCTCGCGCCCTACACCGGCTGCGCGATGGGCGAATTCTTCCGCGACAACGGCATGCACGCCGTGATCGTCTATGACGACCTTTCGAAGCAGGCTGTGGCCTATCGCCAGATGTCGCTGCTGCTGCGTCGTCCTCCGGGCCGCGAAGCTTACCCCGGCGACGTGTTCTACCTCCATAGCCGCCTGCTTGAGCGCGCCGCGAAGATGAACGCAGAAAACGGCCACGGCTCGCTGACCGCGCTGCCGATCATCGAGACCCAGGCGGGCGACGTGTCGGCCTACATCCCGACCAACGTGATTTCGATCACCGATGGCCAGATCTTCCTCGAAACCGGCCTGTTCTATCAGGGCATTCGTCCGGCGATTAACGTCGGTCTCTCGGTGTCGCGTGTGGGCGGTGCCGCGCAGACCAAGGCGATGAAGAAGGTCTCGGGCTCGATGAAGCTCGACCTCGCGCAGTACCGCGAAATGGCGGCCTTCGCGCAGTTCGGCTCGGACCTCGACGCCGCGACGCAGAAGCTGCTCAACCGCGGTGCGCGCCTGACCGAGCTTCTGAAGCAGAAGCAGTTCTCGCCGATGCCGTTCGAAGAGCAGACCGTGTCGATCTACGCCGGCACCAACGGCTTCCTCGACGCGATCCCCGTGAACCGTGTCAATGAATATGAAGCGCAGATGCTCGACTTCATGCGCCGCGAACACGGCGACGTGCTGGCCGAGATCCGCACCTCGAAGAAGTTCGAAGGCGAAGTCGCGGACAAGACCAAGGCCGCACTGCAAGCCTTCGCCAAGCAGTTCGCTTAAGAGATAGGAGAAACCTCCAAACCCGTTCGTGCTGAGCTTGTCGAAGCACTGTCCTTCTTCGGACCCACAGTGCCAAAGAAAATGCAGCCCTTCGACAAGCTCAGGGCGAACGGATCAGGGGACTAGAACATGCCAAGTCTCAAGGAACTCAAGGGCCGGATCGCCTCGGTCAAATCGACCCAGAAGATCACCAAGGCCAAGCAGCTGGTCTCCGCGGCCAAGCTGCGCCGGGCGCAGGCCGCGGCTGAGGCCGCGCGGCCCTATGCCTCGCGGCTGACCGCGGTGATGGCCTCGCTGGCGGGCAAGGTGGCAGGCTCTGCCGCGCCCAAGCTGCTGGCGGGCACGGGCTCGGATCAGCGCAATCTCCTCGTGGTGGTCAACACCGACAAGGGGCTGTGCGGCGGTCTCAATTCGAACCTCGTCAAGGCCGCCAAGGCCAAGGCGCGCGAGCTGCAGGCGCAGGGCAAGTCAGTCGAATTCTACCTCGTCGGGAAGAAGGGCCGCGCGCCCTTGAAGCGTGAATTCCCGAGCCTGATCGGCGGCGGCTATGACACCAGCACGGTCCGCACCCCGGGCTTTGCCGAGGCCGAGGCCATTGCGAACGAGCTGATCGCCCTGTTCGACGCGGGCAAGTTCGATGTCGCGCATCTGATCTTCCCGACCTTCAAGTCGGCACTGGCTCAAGACCCAACGGTTAAGCAGCTGATCCCCGTCCCCGCCCCTGCCGAAACGGCTAGCGCGGATGCGGTGGTGCAGTATGAGCCGGGCGAAGAGGAAATCCTCGAGGAACTGCTGCCGCGCTACGTGCGCACCCAGCTGTTCGGCGCGCTGCTCGAGCGTGAGGCCTCGGAACAGGGCGCCTCGATGACCGCGATGGACAACGCCACGCGCAACGCGGGCGAGCTGATCCAGAAGCTCACCATCCAGTACAACCGCAGCCGTCAGGCCGCGATCACGACCGAACTTATTGAAATTATCGCGGGCGCCGAAGCGCTCTAATCTAGGCTCAAGGAACGAAAAATGGCCACCGCCGCTCTCAACCAGACCACCAACGGCACCATCAGCCAAGTGATCGGCGCCGTCGTCGACGTGCAGTTCCCGGGTGAACTGCCCGCGATCCTCACCGCGCTCGAAACCCGCAACGGCGACAAAACGTTGGTGCTCGAAGTCGCCCAGCACCTTGGCGAGAACACCGTGCGCACCATCGCGATGGACGCGACCGAGGGCCTGACCCGCGGCAGCGAAGTGATCAACACCGGCGCGCAGATCTCGGTGCCGGTCGGCCCCAAGGTTCTGGGCCGCATCATGAACGTAGTCGGCGAAGCGATCGACGAACGCGGTCCCATCGGCGCGGAAATGACCGCCCCGATCCACGCCGAAGCCCCGGCGTTCGTCGACCAGTCGACCGAAGCCGCGATCCTCGTCACCGGCATCAAGGTGATCGACCTCCTCGCCCCTTACGCCAAGGGCGGCAAGATCGGCCTGTTCGGCGGCGCGGGCGTGGGCAAGACCGTGCTCATCCAGGAACTCATCAACAACATCGCCAAGGGCCACGGCGGCGTGTCGGTGTTCGCGGGCGTGGGTGAGCGCACCCGCGAGGGCAACGACCTCTATCACGAATTCCTCGACGCGGGCGTTATCGCCAAGGACGCCGAGGGCAATGCGACCTCGGAAGGCTCCAAGGTGGCGCTGGTGTTCGGCCAGATGAACGAGCCCCCGGGCGCCCGTGCCCGCGTCGCTCTGTCGGGTCTGACCATGGCGGAATATTTCCGCGACGTCGAAGGCCAGGACGTGCTGTTCTTCGTCGACAACATCTTCCGCTTTACGCAGGCCGGTTCGGAAGTGTCGGCGCTGCTCGGCCGTATTCCTTCGGCAGTGGGCTACCAGCCGACCCTCGCGACCGACATGGGCAAGCTGCAGGAGCGCATCACCTCGACCACCAAGGGTTCGATCACCTCGGTGCAGGCGATCTACGTTCCCGCGGACGACTTGACCGACCCGGCGCCTGCCGCTTCGTTCGCGCACCTTGATGCGACGACCACGCTGTCGCGCGCCATCTCGGAGCTCGGCATCTATCCGGCGGTGGACCCGCTGGATTCGACCAGCCGCGTGCTTGAGCCGCGCGTCGTCGGTGCAGAGCACTACGAAACCGCCCGCCGCGTTCAGGAAACGCTGCAGAAGTACAAGAGCCTGCAGGACATCATCGCGATCCTCGGAATGGATGAACTGTCGGAAGAGGACAAGCTGATCGTCGCCCGCGCGCGCAAGCTGCAGAAGTTCCTGTCGCAGCCGTTCCACGTCGCTGAAGTCTTCACCGGGATCTCGGGCGTGTTCGTGCAGCTCGAAGACACCGTGAAGAGCTTCAAGGCGGTGGTCGACGGCGAATATGACCACCTGCCCGAGCAGGCCTTCTACATGGTCGGCGGGATCGATCAGGCGGTCGAGAAGGCCAAGAAGATGGCCGAAGAGGCGTAAGAACAAACCTCCGTTCGTGCTGAGCTTGTCGAAGCACTGTCCTTCTTTGGATGGCGCTGCATCTGAAAGAAAGTGCAGCCCTTCGACAGGCTCAGGGCGAACGGAAATTTTAAGGTAGGCTCACAATGCCCCTCCACTTCGAACTCGTCACCCCTGCCAAGCTCGTCCGGTCGCAAGACGTCCACATGGTGGTCGTTCCCGGCACCGAGGGCGAATTCGGCGTGCTGGAGGGCCACGCGCCCTTCATGAGCACGATCCGCGACGGGGCGGTGCAGGTGTTCGCCAGCGCCAACGCCGCGCCCGAAATCATCCAGGTGCGCGGCGGCTTTGCCGAGGTCAATGAAAAGGGCCTCACCGTGCTCGCCGAACACGTCGAGGGCTGACACGCCTTCCAAGGCGAGGATAAAGGGGGCGAGCCGTCGGCTCGCCCCCTTTTTCGTTTGCCATGAAGGCGAAATTAACCATCCGAGAGCATAGCTCGTGCGCATGTTCGCCCCCTCTGCCAATCGCCATCAGCGTTTGCTGAACAAAGCCGACCTCGGGGTGGCGGCACTGCTCGCAGTGTTTACGATCCTGGTTCGCTTGCCGTGGATCGGTGATCCCAATGCCGACTTCGATGAGCAGCTCTATTCGCTGATCGGCAATGCCATGCTGACCGGCCAACTGCCCTTCGTGGATTTGTGGGATCGTAAGCCCTTCGGCCTGTTCGCACTGTTTGCCGCCGCTCATGCGATAGGCGGGCCGGGACCGGTGGCTTATCAGATGTTCGCGGCGATATTCACACTGATTGGGGCGCTGCTGACATACATCCTTGCGCGCGAACAGTCAGACGACCGCCAGACCGCAGCCGCTGCGGGCATGCTCTACAGCCTCTTAATGGCCATCTACGGCGTTTTCTCCGCCAATTCAGAGGCATTTTTCGTCCCGATGATGGTTGCCATGGCAGCGCTGGTTCACAATCCAGCGCACCCGAATGCCGTGGGGCGGGCGATCGTGGCTATGCTGATCGGTGGCCTTGCGCTGCAGGTGAAGTACACGGCGCTGCCCCAATGCCTATTTTTTGGATTGTGGGCGCTGTGGGGGCAATTCCGACTCGGGATGACCATTTCGCGCCTTATTGCGCTCGCCATTGGCTTTGCCGTTTGCGGGGTTCTGCCGACCGTAGCGGTCGGCGTCGGCTATGCCCTGGCAGGGCATTGGGATGCGTTCTGGTTTGCGAATTTTGTTTCCTTCTTCGACCGCCTGCCATCCCCTTCGGGCCGCTTCCGCAGCGACTACCTTGCCTTTATGGTATTGCTGCCCGCCTTGTCGCTGGGCGGCCTTATCGGGATCAGCAGATCAGGCCTTGGTCGCTTGACGTCGATGCAAGCCTTCTTGTCGCTGTGGTTCGTCGCATCGCTGGCGACGGTCTTTTTGCCGGCGACGTTGTACGTTTATTATCTCGCCGCAATGATCCCGCCTTGCGTGCTGCTGGGCTTGCCGCTGTTTCAGTCGCAGCCCGGTGCGCGCTGGAACATTCGTGCCTTGATTCCGGGCCTCTATTTGCTGATCGTTCCGGTTCAGCTTGGCCTCTCCTTGGAGAACCGCGCTGAGACCGAACGTCTAGCCAATGCCATCGCGCCGCTGATCAATGCGCGTGAGGGGCGATGTCTGTATGTTTTCGACGGGCCAGCATCGCTGTATCAATTGACCCAAAGCTGCCTGCCGACGCGCTTCATCTATCCTGACCATCTCAACAATGCGCTCGAACGCGATGCGCTCGGTGTGTCTCAGGAAGAGGAGGTTGCAAATATCCTCGCACAGCGCCCGCCAGTCATTGTGACGTCCGATGATCCGGTAACGCAGCAGAATGAGGCAACCAACCGTCTGATCCGTGATGCCATCACACGCGATTACCGCGCTTTGCATCAAGAAACGCTGCAAAAGCGCGTGATCCGTGCATGGGCCTTGCGCGAGTGATCGGGTGCGCGCGGTAGCCTTGCATTCGACCAAACCTCCTGCCAACCTAGGCGCGGATTGCAGCCAAATTTTCGCTGCTGAAGCAACCGAAATCGGGAGAACCGCCCTTGAAACTCGCATCGCGTCTGGCCATTGCCTTGGCTATGAGCACCTCCAGCATCGCCGTCGCTCAGGACGGAATCCCCGGCCCTGAGCAGGACCCCTATATCTTCCTTGAAGAAGCCCGCAGCCCCGAGGCGCTGGCCTGGGTCGAGGCGGAAAACAAGCGCACGCTTGCCGCCTTCGAAGCTGATCCGCGGTATGCGCAATTGAAGGCCGAAGCGCTGGCGATTTTCAACTCAGATGACCGCGTGCCGGGCGTATCCTTCACCCCGCATGGCATGGTCAATTTCTGGCAGGACGCCAAGAACCCCAAGGGCCTGATCCGGCGCACCACGCTGGAAAGCTGGCGGACCGACAAGCCCGAGTGGGAGACCATCCTCGATATCGATGCACTCGCCAAGGCGGAAGGCAAGGAGTGGGTCTATGGCGGCATGACCTGCCTGCCGCCCGCAGGCACGCGCTGCATGGTCTACCTCTCGGACGGCGGCAAGGACGCGCGGCTGGGCCGCGAATTTGACATCACCACCAAGAGCTTTGTCGAGGGCGGCTTCGAGCTGCCCGAAAGTCAGGGCAGCGCCGAGTGGGTCGATGCCGACACGTTGCTGATCAGCCGCAATTTCACGCCTGAGACCACCACCGAGAGCTCCTACCCCTTCACCACCCGGTTGTGGAAACGCGGCACCCGGATCGAGGACGCGCCGGAAATCTTCCGGGGCGAAAAAACCGACGTATCCTCGGGCGCTTCGCTGCTGCGCGATGGCAATCACGTGATCCACGGGCGCGTCGCCTATCGCGGCATCTCGTTCCACGAGCGGGAATTCTTCTTCGAGAAGGGCGGTCAGTGGCTCAAGCTGGACCTGCCGACCAAGGCCGGGCCGGCCGGCATCATCGATGGCCAGATCCTGTTCTCAACCGACGTCGAATGGAAGCGCGGCGGTCAGACCTTTCCGGCCGATGCGCTGGTCTCGGCCGATCTTGAAGCGTGGAAAGCCGATCCCAATGGCGTGCCCATGACCCTCGTCTGGGCGCCGGGTGAGCGCCAGACCCGGCAGGGCTCGGCCAGCACCAAGAACAGCCTGTTCGTCGAACTGCTCGATAATGTGCGCGGGCGGGTGCTGAAGTTCGATTATGCGGGTGGCAAGTGGACCAGCAAGCAAGTGCCCCTGCCCGACAATGCCACCGTCGGGATTGCGGCCTCGTCGGACGAAACCGACGAGATCATGTTTGCCTCGAACGATTTCCTCAGCCCCGCCACGTGGTATTATGCCAAGGATGGGGTGACGCTGGAGCAGGTCAAGCGCTCGCCGGCCTATTTCGATCCCACCGACATGGAGGTCGAACAGCACGAGGCGACCAGCAAGGACGGGACCAAGATCCCCTATTTCATCGTCAAGCCCAAGGGCATGGTGCTCGACGGCTCCACCGCCACCCTGCTGACCGGCTATGGCGGTTTTCAGGTGCCTCGCCTGCCGGGTTACCTCGGCACCACTGGCAAGCTGTGGGTCGAAAAGGGCGGCGCCTATGTGCTCGCCAATATGCGCGGGGGCGGCGAGTTCGGCCCCGGGTGGCACCAGACCGCAATCCGCGAGAACAAGCAGCGCACCTGGGACGATTTCATCGCGGTGGGCGAAGATCTGGTGAAGCGCGGCTTCACCTCGCCGAAGCACCTCGGCATTCAGGGCGGCTCGCAAGGCGGGCTGCTCGTCGGCACCTTCTTCACCCAGCGGCCCGACCTCCTGAACGCGGCGATCGTACAGATCCCGCTGTTCGACATGCTGCGCTATCACCTGATCGGGCGCGGGGCATCGTGGATCGGTGAATATGGCGATCCGCGCATCCCCGAACAGCGTGCATGGATCGAGGGATACTCGCCCTATCAGAAGATCGTTGCCGGGGTGAACTACCCCTCGCCCTTCCTCTGGGCCTCGACCGCGGATGACCGCACCCACCCGGCGCACGCGCGCAAGGGGGCGGCGAAGCTCAAGGCGCTGGGCCAGCCCTATTACTACTTCGAGGACACCACCGGGGGCCACTCCGGCGGTGTCGACAATGACCAACGGGCAAAACTGCAGGCGCTGCAATTCGTGTACCTGATGCAGCGCCTGATGGGGTCTGCCGCGGGCGAGTAAACAGCTCTCAGCGACTGCGTTCAAAGGGGTGGTCCCGGCATGGGGCCGCCCCTTTTTTGCGTTAGCTGCGTTAGGCAATGCAACTCTCTGTAAAATAAGCCGACAATTTGCCCTCGGCTCGTCGCAGGATTGGCACGGAGTAGGTGCTCAACCTTGGTTTAACCCTGTTTTGCAGGGTCTCGTTAAGGCTTCCCGTCAACACTCAGGCCATCGGGGGCGATGACAAGCGACGAGGAGCATACATGATGGCCTATCCCCGCGACATCTCGATCGCCGATGCGATCAAGAGCTATTACGCCCTGCCCAAGACCCACCGGGTCCACTGGTCCAAAGCGCGCAAGGGCCAGGTCGTGCGCGCCGTTCGCGAGGGTGCGATCAGCTTTCACGAGGCGCGCGAACGGTATCTGCTGAGCCGCAGCGAGTTCGAACAATGGGAAGCCGAATACCTCGCCGAGCGCGGGAACGCGGCGACAATGCAGGACGCCTGAGGCGCTGTTTCAGCGCGTCGGCGCGTCGAAATCGGCGGGCTTATTGGCGATCCACGCGACGAATTTGGCAATGGCGGCGTTGTCGCGGATCACTTCGGCATTGTCGCCGATGCGCGCAAGTTCGTTGTTGGTGAAGTTGGCGTGGATGGTCTTGTGGCAGATCGGGTGGATCGGCACCTTCACCTTGCCTTTCTTCGCCTTGGGCACCGGGTGATGCCACTGGACGATATCGCCCAGCGGCCGACCGCAAAGCCAGCAGGTATGGCGGCTGCCCGCGCCTTCCGCATCGTCATCCGCCATCGGGCGGGTCCGCGCGCATGGTTTCATCGGTGAAGAGCTCTGTCCCGTCCGACACCTTGCCCGGTGCAAGGAAGGTCTCGGCCGCATAGACATCGACCGGCTTTACATCAGGGTCTTCGCAGACCCTGATGGCCACGAATGTGCCATCACGCACCACCACCACTCCGTCGCTGATGGCAGGCGCGTTACCCTGCTCATCAAAGCCGGTCCGGACCATGCGGCTGAAGACGATATAGCGGACCGCGCCATTGGTGAAGGCCAGCTGGCTCTCGCCCCCGCCCGAATAGGGGACCGTGGCGCGCTCCCCGCCGAACAGGACGAGTTCGGAGGTGTCGCCGCCAAAGCGGTATTCGGCCTTGCCCGGCGCGGTGCCGCACACGGCCACCCGCTTGCGGTCCGGGAAGGTGCAGGCGAAGATCGGGGTCTCGCCGGCCGTACAGGCGGGCGCGGGCGAGGAGGCAGCGGTGTTGGCCGCCTCGCTGTCGGAGGCGGCAGAGGACGCAGCCGCTTGGGCAGCCCCCGGGGTATCCGCCGGGTCGCTGGCCGAGGGCTGCTGGCAGCCCGCCAGAGCCGCGAAGGCCGCAAGGCCGAGCGCGCGCCTCACCCCTTCTTCTCCGCCGCTTTTTTCTTTTTCATCGCATCGTGGAAGCGATCCGCCCAGCCATCCTTCACCAGTTGTTCGGCACGCACCATGCGCAGCTCGCCCGGCGCGACATCGCGGGTCACGGCCGATCCTGCCGCCACAATCGCATCCGCGCCGATGGTGACGGGTGCGATCAGCGACGAGTTCGAGCCGATGAACGCCCCCGGGCCGATCACGGTTTTGTACTTGAAATAACCGTCATAATTGCAGGTGATCGTCCCCGCACCAATATTCGCGCCTGCGCCGATCGTGGCGTCACCCAGATAGGTGAGGTGGCTGGCCTTGGCACCCTCGCCCAGCACCGCGTTCTTCACCTCGACGAAGTTGCCGACGAAGCTGCCCTCCTCCAGCACAGCACCGGGTCGCAGGCGGGCAAAGGGCCCGACCTTCACGCCGCTTGCGAGCCGCGCGCCCTCGATATGGCTGTTGGCGCGGATCAGCACGTTGTCCGCCACCGTCACGCCGGGGCCGAAGAACACGTTGGGCTCGATCGTGACATCGCGGCCCAGCACCGTGTCGTAGGCAAAGAACACGGTCTCGGGCGCGATCAGGGTCGCGCCTTCATCCATCGCGCGGAGCCGCCGCGCAGCCTGCCAGCGGGCTTCGGCCTGCGCGAGTTCGGCGCGCGAGTTGATCCCCGTCACCTCGTCTTCGCTGGCCGCCACGACCACCGCGCAGGGGCGGCCATCGGCGATGGCGATGTTGACGATGTCGGGGAGGTAATATTCCCCTTGCGCATTATCATTCACCACCCGCGCGAGCAGCGCGAACAGATCAGCGGCGCGAGCGGCGATCAGGCCGGAATTGCACAACCGACAGGCGCGCTCGCCCTCGTCGGCGTCCTTGAATTCGACCATCTTGCAGATGCGGCCGTCGTCATCCGCGATCACCCGGCCATAGGCGCGGGCATCCTCAGGCTCGAAGCCGAGCACGACGGCGGCGGGCGCATCGGGCGCGTGGAGCCGTTCGAGCATCGCCCGCATCGTCTCGGCTTTCACGAAAGGCACATCGCCATAGAGCACCAGCACATCGCCGGAGAAGCCCGCCAGCGCGCCTTCCGCCTGCTGCACCGCATGGCCGGTGCCGAGCTGCGGCTCCTGCAGACAAGTCACCGCGCGGCTGCCCACCGCCGCCTCGATCTGTTCGCGCCCTGCACCGACGACCACCGCCAGCCGCTCCGGCCCCAGCTCCGCCACACTCGCCATAAGATGATCGAGCATCGCCCGCCCGGCGATTTTATGCAGCACCTTGTGGGTGTCGCTCTTCATGCGGGTGCCTTTGCCGGCGGCAAGGATGATGGCAGCAAAAGGTTGGGTCGTCGTGGTCATGAAGCCCCCTGTAAGTGAAGCCGCGCCTGCCAGCAAATGCTTGCGATTTGAAGTCGTCTCCGCCACGCCGCGCGGTATGACGGACATCCCTTTCGACGCCATTGGCTTTGATCTCGACGGCACCCTGCTCGATACCTTCCGCGATCTCGGTGCGGCGGTGAACCATGGGCTAGTGCTCGGCGGGTTTGCGGCAGTGCCGCTGGAAACGTCGAAGGACCTGATCGGCGGCGGGGCCAAGATCATGCTGGCGCGCGCGGTGGAGGCGCAGGGCGGCCTGCCCGAGGCGGAGTTCAAGCGGCTCTACAAGGCGATGCTCGCCTATTACGAGGATCATAACGCGGTCCACACCGCGCCCTACCCCGGCGTTCGCGAGGCGCTGGCGACTTTGGCGGCGCAGGGCGTGCGGATGGCGGTGGTCACCAACAAGTTCGAAGCCTTCGCCAAGAGCGTGCTCACCCAGCTCAACCTGATCGGGGCATTCGAAACCGTGATCGGCGGCGATTCAATGGGCAAGGGCGAAGACGGCCAGTTCCTCGCCAAGCCTCACCCCGCCCCTGTCCTCGCCGCGCGCGCGGCCACTGGCGAGGGTCGCTTCGTGTTCATCGGCGATTCCACCTACGACGCCCGCGCCGCTCGTGCCGCCGGGGTGCCGTTCGTTGCAGCGGCCTATGGCTATTGCGATGCCGACCCGCATACGATGGGCGCCGACGCGGTTATCGATTCGTTTGACGCACTGATGCCTGCGCTGGTGGGGCTTGCACCCAGCGCGTGACCTTACGGCACCGCCACACCATGCGTAGGGTGTTGCAAGGGCTGCGCGAAAGTGCCACGCAGCCCCCGCAAAATGCTTTACGCAGGCGTAAACCGCGCCGCATGTTTGGACAGGAGAACCCACATGACCATCAGCTTCAAGGACAAGGTTGCCATCGTCACCGGCGCAGGCGGCGGCCTCGGCAAGGCTTACGCGCTCGAACTCGCCCGGCGCGGGGCGAAGGTGGTGGTCAATGACCTCGGCGGCGCGCGCGATGGCACCGGCACCTCGGACGCTGCCGCACAGGTCGTCGCCGAAATCGAGGCGATGGGCGGCGAAGCGATCGCCAATGGCGGTTCGGTCACCGAATTCGAGCATATGGAAAAGATGGTCGCCGACGCCAAGCAGAAGTGGGGCGGCGTCCATGTGCTGATCAACAACGCGGGCGTGCTGCGCGACAAGACCTTCATCAAGATGGAGCCCACCGACTTCGAATTCGTGGTCAAGGTCCACCTCACCGGCTCGGCCTTCGCCACCAAGGCGTGCTGGGAAACCTTCCGCGAGCAGGGCTATGGCCGCGTGCTGATGACCGCGTCCTCGACCGGCCTGTTCGGCAATTTCGGTCAGGCGAACTACGGCGCGGCGAAGCTGGGTCTTGCGGGTCTCACCAAGACGCTCGCGCTGGAAGGCGCGAAGTACAACATCCGCTGCAACACCCTGTCGCCGGTCGCGGGCACCCGCATGACCGAAGACCTCTTCCCTGAAGAAGCCTTCAAGCTGTTCGCGCCGGAAAATGTGGTCCCGGCGGCGCTGTTCCTGGTGTCCGAAGAAGCGCCCACCAACGCCATCGTCGGCGCAGGCGCAGGCGGCTTCCACTCCTCGTGGACGGTGATGAACGACGCCCTGTGGCTGCCGGAAGGCGAGCGCACCGTCGAAGGCTTCGCCGCGCATTGGGAAGAGATCAACGCCTTCACCAACCTCACCGCCCCGCAATCAGGCTCCGAGCAATCGGGCAACATCCTGAAGGCGATGCAAAAGGTCACCGGCTCGGGGCCGAGCAGCGCGCGGGGGTAATTGATCGCAACAAGTGCCAATAGGGGCTCCCTCGCAGCAATGCGATGGAGCCCCATTTTTATCCGGCCTCTAGACTGGTCACTTGGTGTATTGACACAGCAATACACTAAATGTAACCTTCCGACTGTCCGATGATGCAGCGGGAGACGCGGCTGATGAACACGCTTGGTGCCCTGCCCGAAAGCTCACTGCATCCGATCCCGCGCCTGATCATCATGGCGCTGGCAAGCCTGTTTATTTTCTACCACATCACGATGTTGTTCGATTTCGCGCGCGGGCATGATCTGACCGGCGACGCGCTCTACAATGGCGTTCAGGCTGCCCTGCGTTTGGGCATCATTGTCAGCCTCGCCCTAGTGGCTCTGGGCAAGCGCTTGGCGCTCTGGACCATGTGGCTCAGTATCAGCGGGCTGATCATGACCCACTATTGGGCGCATTTCGGCATGGTGGAGGCAGACTTTACTATCGGTCGCCATCCGCTTTCCTATCTCAAGGGCCTGATCATGCCCTCGATTGTCACCGTGGCATTTCTATACAGACGGCCGTGACGCGGCTTCCTACTGCCTAGTCCTCCACCGCCTTTAGCAGCCGCCGCTCCATCGGCGCGAGGACATTAGCGAGGTCGTGGCCGCGTTTCAGCACCTGACCGTGCTCCCCGAACAGCGTCCACATGCCCTGCTTTGCTCGGAGAGCCGGGCGCTTTTCCAGCCGTGCTTGCGGCCTCTCAGCCGTTCGGCGAAAGGCGGCGAAGGTCGCGGCCTGGCGGTCGAAATTCATCGCGTAGTCGCGCCATTCCCCGGCGGCGACCATGCGGCCATAGAGGTCAAGGATGCGCATCAGCTCGGCGCGTTCGAACCCGACTTGCTCCGCGCCCCTTCCCGGAAAGGCGACAACCTGCCCGGGCAAACCGGGGCCTTGCGCGCCGGGCTTCAATCCGTGGTCCCGCTCTTGCGCAGGCGCTCGGCCTCGATCGGCACGCGCTCGGCCAGCAAGGCCTTCATCAGCGCCAGTTCTTCACGCAGGGTGGCGACCTCGGTTTCGAGCTTCTCCAGACAATCGCGGTTCGGACGGCCTTTGTCGTCGCAGGGGGGATCATCGCAGGGCGTGCCGTAGGGAATGAACTCCTTGATCCACTCCTCGGCTGGCACCAGCGTGGAGCGAGCCTTCAATCCGATCATCGTCGCGCCCGCAGGCACATCATCGGTCACCACCGCATTGGCACCCACGCGGGCGCGCTCCCCCACCACAATCGGCCCGATGATCTGCGCGCCCGAGCCGATGATCACATTGTCGCACAAAGTCGGGTGACGCTTGCCGCCCTTGCCATTGGCGGGGTTGGTTCCGCCCAACGTGACGCATTGGTAAATCGTCACATTATCGCCAATCTCGACCGTCTCGCCGATCACGGTGAAGCCATGGTCGATGAAGAAATTCTTGCCGATGGTCGCACCGGGGTGAATGTCGATCGCGGTCAGCAACCGCGAGAAATGGTTCACAAACCGCGCGAGGAAATAGAGCTTCGCCTCGAACAGCCAATGCGCAATGCGGTGAAAGCCCAGCGCCCAGACGCCGGGATAAAGCAGGATCTCCCAGCGCGAGCGCGGCGCGGGATCGCGCGCGCGCACCGAGTCCAAATAGCTGATCAGGCGTTCGAACATAGGCCTGTTATTCCCACCAAACGTCGCAGGATGCAACTGATGCACTAAAGCAGGCGCTGTTGCTCTGGCCCGTGCAGGGCTTCGAGCGCGGCGCGCCAGACAGACATGGTGGCGGGCGCGCGCCGTTCAAGGCTGATGCGATCAATCGCGGCGACCAGCGCCTCGATCCCGGCAAAGCTGCGGGTGGTGCGCGGGACGAGGTATTCGGTCGCCCCGTCGGGCAGGGTGAGGCCGCGCTGCTCGGCATGGGCGAGGATCAGGTCGGCGGCCATGGCATCATCGAGCGCGCCCATCGTCAGATGCAACGAACCGCCGATGCGCGAGGCCAGATCGGGCAGGCGAATGCGCCAGCCGCCCTGCTCAGGGTCAGCATTGGCGATGATCAGCAGCGCCCCGCCCTCTCGCACACCGCCCTGCTGCACCGCATTCCAGCGGTGGAACAGGTCGGTTTCGTCCGCCTGTTCGGCGTCATCGACCACTTCCAGCCGGTCCGAACCGGGCAGGCTCGCGGCCCAGCGGCCAAGCAGCGACTTGCCCGATCGCGGCGCGCCGGTCAGCACGGCGACATGAAACGGCCAGCGCTCGGGCGCCTGAAGCGCCTCGATCACGGCAGCATTGGCCTGACCGATCACAATCCGCTGTGCCGGCACAAGCGCGGCCAGCGGCAGAGCAATCTGCGAAGGAAAAGACTGCGTCATCGCCGCGCCCGACCTAGCGGCTGATGGCGAGCGCGTTCGCCCCTCGCCGCACAGTGAAGCCCCGGGCTTCGAGCGCGGCGGCAAGTTCTTCGAGGCTTCCGGCAAAACTCACGCTCATCACCGATGTGCCGCCGATGGCGGTGCTGGTGACGCCGACTCCGCGCACCCCGCCCGTCCCGCGCACCGCGCCAAGGGTGGCATCGAAAGCGCCAGCATCGGGCGTAGCAAACTGCACGGTGATGCTGCGCACCGCGATCTCGGAGGGCTCGACACCTGCCACCGGCTGCGCTGCAATCTGCGGCACATTGCCTGCCGCCATCGCCGCCGCCTGCGCCGCGCGCCGGGCCTGCGCGGCGCGGCCGATTTCGATCAGCCGCTGGATCGCGGGATCAATCGACCCGCCGCTGCCGAGCCGCAAAGTCGGGTCCGGCGTAAGCTTGCCCTGCGCCAGCGCGCCAGCGAAGATCGCATCCATCCGCTCGACTGCCTCTGCCAGCATATCCGGGACCGCGTCCGGGCCGTCTGCCTTCAGCGTGAAGGAGGCGAGCGGGCGG
Organism: Erythrobacteraceae bacterium CCH12-C2; assembly: GCA_001556995.1. Lineage (GTDB taxonomy): Bacteria > Pseudomonadota > Alphaproteobacteria > Sphingomonadales > Sphingomonadaceae > Erythrobacter. The sequence continues at coordinate 22,664 of LSKF01000047.1, read as the reverse complement.
TTGTCCGGACCAAAGCGCGCGGTAAAGGTGCCGCTCACCGGGCCGCCGGGGAACTGGTGATCGAGCCGCGCAAAGGCCATCAGCACATCGGTTGCGCCATATTGATCGAGCGTGCTGCGCCACCAGGTGCGGCTGCGGCGGCTGGCCTGCCCGAAATTCACGAGCAACGAATCGCCCCCTGCCCCGCTCAGCCGGACGTAATCGATACGGCTGGTGCCCGGATTGAACTCGGCCCAGGCGCGCTGCCAGGGGTTGCGCTGTTCGAAGGTGATATAGGCGCCGCCGCTTTCCTGCACCGGGATCAGCAGCAGCGGGGCCGAGCGGGCCGCTTGCTGCGCGCCGCCAAGATAGCCGCTCGCGCGCTGGCGGTTGAACACCACGCCCAGCGTCGCGATGTAGCGCCGGGGCCCGAGCCGTTCGCGTTCAATGACAATGGCCGAGACCAGCCCGGAAAGCTGCGCATCCGACAGTTCGGGGCCCTTCAGCCTTTCCCACGCCTTGCGCTGCGCCTCGCGCCAGCCTTCGCTGCGCGCGTCCTCGGCGCTCTTGCCCTGCACGTCGACGCTGATGCCCTTGACCTCGATGTCGGCGCTGGCAGCGGTGGGCGCGATCCCGCGCTCGCCGGCAACCTGCGCCACGAGAGTATAACCGCCGCCCAGCAGCGCGAGCGCCAGCGTCGCTCCGCCCAGCCAGCGCCGCAGCGGTCGGGTCGGGGCCACGCGAGGGGCGGAAAGGCTAAGCGTTGCGCTCATGGGGAAACCTCGCGTCCTTTGCCCAATGGCGGCTGGAATTCCAAGCGCGAAAGGCTATGGCGTTGCGCATGACTTCGGGGACAAACGAGACAGGAGCGCCGCAGGGCATCGGCTACACCTATGCCGATGCGGGCGTGTCGATCGCGGCGGGCAATGCTTTGGTCAAGGCCATCGCCCCCCTCGCGAAGGCCACCGCGCGCCCCGGAGCGACCAGCGAGCTCGGCGGCTTCGGCGGGTTTTTCGATACCAAGGCGGCAGGCTACACCGATCCGCTGCTGGTCGCCGCGAACGATGGCGTCGGCACCAAGCTCAAGCTCGCCATCGAGCATGACCGGCACGATACCGTCGGGATCGACCTGGTCGCGATGTGCGTCAATGATCTGATCGTGCAGGGCGCGGAGCCCTTGTTCTTCCTCGATTATTTCGCCACCGGCAAGCTCGAGACCGGGGTTGCCGAGCGGGTGATTGCAGGCATTGCGGAAGGCTGCAAGATCGCAAGCTGCGCCCTGATCGGCGGCGAGACGGCGGAGATGCCGGGGATGTATGCGCCCGGCGACTATGACCTCGCGGGCTTCTGCGTCGGCGCGGTGGAGCGCGGGGAGCAACTCACTGGCGACAAGGTAGCGCCGGGCGATGTGCTGCTGGGGCTGGCATCGAGCGGGGTGCACTCCAACGGCTATTCGCTGGTGCGTAGGCTGGCGGCGGACAAGGGCTGGAAGCTGAATCGCCCTGCCCTGTTCGATCAGGACCAATTGCTGATCGACGCCCTGATCGCGCCGACCCGCATTTATGTGGCGAGCCTGCTACCGCTGATCCGGGCAGGGCTGATCAATGCCCTCGCCCACATCACCGGCGGCGGCCTCCTCGAAAACATCCCGCGCATCCTGCCTGATGGTGCCCACGCGCATGTCGATGCCGACCTGTGGCTACAGCCCCGGTTGATGGCCTTCCTGCAAGCCCAGGGCCATATCGAGCCCGAGGAAATGGCCCGCACCTTCAATTGCGGGGTCGGCATGGTGCTTGCGGTGAGCGAGGCGAATGTGGCTGAGGTCACCACCCGGCTCGAAGCGGCAGGCGAAACCGTGTTCGCGGTCGGCCGCATCGCAGCGGGCGACAAGGGCTGCACCGTGCGCGGCAGCATCGAGACATGGTCGGCCAAAAGCGACTGGAGCGCGACGCATCTTGCTTAACCACTTCCGTTCGCCCTGAGCTTGTCGAAGGGCTGTCTTTACTTTCTACCTCGCAAGAGAAGAACGGTGCTTCGACAAGCTCAGCACGAACGGAGGGAGGGGACAGCGCGATGACGAACAAAGCCAAAATCGCCATCCTCATCTCCGGCGCAGGGACCAATATGGCCGCGCTGGTCTATGCCAGCCGCATCGGCGAATGCCCCTATGAGGTGGTGCTGGTGGCCAGCAATGATCCTGCCGCGCCGGGGCTAAAGCTCGCCAAAGCCGAAGGGATCGCCACTGTCGCCCTGCCCCACAAGGGCATGACCCGCGAGGCCCACGACGCGGCGATGGAGGCCGCGGTGCTGGAGGCGGGCGCGGAATACATCGTTCTCGCCGGATACATGCGCATCCTCTCGGACGCGTTCGTGGAGCGCTGGGCCGGGCGGATGCTCAACATCCACCCCTCGCTGCTGCCGCTCTACAAAGGCCTCGACACCCACGCGCGGGCGCTCGCTGCTGGCGACAGTCATGGCGGGGCAAGCGTCCACCTCGTCACCCCCGAGCTCGACGCGGGCGAGGTGCTGGCGCAAATCGCGGTGCCCATCGTGGCAGGCGATACGCCAGAAAGCCTCGCGGAGCGGGTCAAGCTGGCCGAGCACCAGCTCTATCCGCGTGCCGTCGCCGATTATGTCAGCCGCTGGCGCGATCCGGCGGCGCTGCTCGCACGGGTCCGCGCGATGGCGCTGGCGCTGCCGGAAAGCGACGAGCGCGAGAGCCATGGCAGCCCGGGTTTTCGCGTCGGCGGGGAGAAATCGGGGAAGTTCTTCGCCTATTTCGCCGATCAGCACCACGGGTCGCAGCACATCGCGCTGTTGGTGCGTACCGGATCGATGGATGAATTGCTGAGCCTCGTCGAAAGCCAGCCGGAGGTCTATTTCAAGCCCGCCTATTACGGCGCCAGCGGCTGGGTGGGGGTGATCCTCAACCGCCCCGGCGTGGATTGGGATGATGTCTCCGCATGGCTGGAGCGCAGCTGGCGCATGGTCGCGCCCAAGCGGTTGACGCGGCTGATGACCATCGCGGACGAATTCTGATGCCCCCGGTGCGCGAACACCTGCTGGCGCGCGGGGCCTTGGCGGAGCGGGCGAACGATTTCCTCGGCAAGGCCTGGGCCAAGGGCTGGCTCCCCTCGCCCGATCTTGATCCTGACGCGCTGTGGGCGCTCGCCGCCAAGCCCTATGGCGCGCGGGCCGAGGCGGTTGCGCGTGGCGGACGCAGCGAAGAAGACGTTGCCGATTTCCGCGAACGGCTCACCCGGTTGATTGCAGCCGTGGACGCCGAGGCCGATCTCAACCCGCTTGGCCGGGCGATGGCCTGGGGGCAATTGTCGCGGCAGGTGAAGAACCGGCTGGCGTTTGGTGCGCTGTGGCTGGAGCGGCCGGAACTGATCGCCACCTCCCTCGCCCCGCCGATCATCGTCATCGGCCATATGCGCAGCGGCACGACCCGCATTCACACGCTCCTCGCCGCCGACCCCGCGCATTCACACACCCGCTATTGCGACGCCTTCCACCCCGTCCCCGCGCCTTCCGGCCTCAATCGCGCCAAGGCTTCGCTGGAGCTCGCCATGCTCGGCCTGCTCAATCCGTGGATGCAGTCGATCCACCCGATGTCCGCAGGCGGGGTCGAGGAGGAGCTCGCTTGGATTTCGTCCGCGCTCCACCATTCGATTTACGAATCACAGTGGCATATCCCGGCCTATTCCGCATGGAGCGAAGCGCGCGATCCTGCCCCGATCTATCGCGAGATGCTGCGCATCCTGCGCACTGACGCCGCCCACCGGGGCGTCGCCGCAAAGCCGCGCGTCTTAAAGGTCCCGGCCTTCGCCGAAGACCTCGCCACCCTGCTTGCCCTGCTGCCTGACGCCCGGCTGGTGCTGGCCCAGCGCACCCACGAGGCAGTGCTGCGCAGCGCGGTCAGCCTCGCGGCGAACCAGATGGCGGTGCAGTCCGACACGTGTGATCTTGCCCGCATCGAGGCGCGCTGGCGGCACAAGATCGCCCTGCGCGAGGAACGGATCGCGGCGGCGCTCGCCACCTGGCAAGGGCCGCTAGCACGGGCTTCCTTCGATGCGCTCAATGCCGACTGGGAGGGTGCGATTGCGCGCGTCTATGCCGATCTTGGCCTGACGCTCACCCCGCAAGCGCTGGCGGCGATGCGCCGAGTCATGGCGGCCAGCGAAGGCGGGCAGCACCATGCCCACGCGGCGCAATTGGCGCGGTTTGCGGGAGCAGGTTGATACCTCAACTCCGTTCGCCCTGAGCTTGTCGAAGGGCTGTCCTTCACTTCAGCGGCGGAGCGCAAGTCAAGAAAAGCAGTCCTTCGACAAGCTCAGGACGAACGGAGGTTGGCGCAAACGAGAAGGGCCGCCCTTTGCAGGACGGCCCCTTGCGCGTGTTCGGGTGCGAAGACTTAACCGACGATTTCTTCCGGCTTGAAGAAGAACGCGATTTCGATCGCGGCGTTCTCTTCCGAGTCCGAACCGTGGACGGTGTTCTCGCCAATCGAGAGCGCCAATTCCTTGCGGATCGTGCCCGGCGCAGCGTCAGCCGGGTTGGTCGCACCCATCACTTCGCGGTTCTTGGCGACGGCGTCTTCGCCTTCGAGCACCTGCACCACCACCGGTTCGCTCATCATGAATTCGACGAGTTCACCGAAGAAGGGGCGCTCCTTGTGCACCGCGTAGAAGCCTTCGGCCTGCTCGCGGGTCATGTGGATGCGCTTGGAGGCGACGACGCGCAGGCCGGCGTCTTCCAGCATCTTGGTGACAGCGCCGGTCAGGTTGCGACGGGTGGCGTCGGGCTTGATGATCGAAAAGGTGCGGGTGACCGCCATGAGTATGCTCCTGTGAACGTCTTTTGGGGGGGCTATTGGCCGCGCCCCGTAGATGCTGCGCTGCAAAATGGCAAGCACGTGCTCACCCCAGCGGGCGAGGCTCTGCGCGGCGACGCTGAAAACAGGAAAGCAGCGGGCTCAGCCGCCCTTTTTGGTACCGAAGATGATCTGCCCGGTGGTGGTGTCGCCGGTGGTGGCGGTGACCGACAGGGTTGATCCGTCGCCCTTGCGCTCACCGCCGATCATCATCGTGCCGTTGGTGTTCATCTCCAGCTGAATGTCGAACCCGGCGGCCTTGGCCTGTTCGCGGTAATGCGCGAGGATTTTGTCGGCGGGCGCAGCGGCTTCGAACATCACCATTGTGCCTTGCCCGTCGGGCTTGTTGATCACGGTGTTGGTGAGCACCTTGGACCCCGGAAACAGGCTGAAGCCATCGGGCAGGCTCACCGGCACCTCGGCCCCCGAGCGCAAGGTGGCCTCGCCATCCGGGCCTTTGACCGTCATGCTGGTTTCGCCGCTTTCCTCATCGATGGTGTATTCGGCGTTCTCACCTTCGGCGGTGGTGAACTCGCCCGATTTCTCTGAACCGCACGCGGCCAGCACCAATGCCGACGCTGTCAGAATCCATCCTGCCTTTCTCATCACCCAACTCCCCCGCTCTAAGCTAGGGAGGAGCATCCCCGATCGGGCGGCGCGGCGCAAGCCCTCAGCGCTTCTTGACCCAGCGCCCGTCTTCCTGCGCGAAATAGGCGCGTTCGATATCGGCGCGGCCATCCTGCGCCGACCATGCTTCGCGCGCTGCGGGTGCGGCTTCCGGGGGGAAGAGCAGGAAGACGCGGGCAAATCCGGGGCAATCGCGAAAGACCCCATCCGCGAGGATCACGTGATCCGCGCCGTTCACCGCTTGCAGGGTATCGGCAAGCAGGATCGGCTGACGGTCCGCCCCGGCTGTGCCTGCTTCACCATTGGCAAGGAAGGTGTCCGGCCCGGCCTGCCACAGCGCGCGCGAGATAGCCGCGCGCTGATCGGCATCACCCGAAACCACCACCAGCCGCGCACCTTCGCCCAGCACGCGCTTGGCGATGAGCGCGACGACCTTTTCGAGCGGGTCGTGAGTGTATTGCCAGAAGTCGAGCTTCACGCGGCACCCTTGGAACGGCGACAGCGGTCGGAACAATATTTCACATTGTCCCAATCCCGCTCCCACTTCTTGCGCCACGTAAAGGGCAGCCCGCAGGCTAGGCAGGTCTTGGTCGGCAATTCCGATTTCTTGCGCATCTTTGGCATTATATGCGCCTCAAACGCCGGCGGGCGCGTCCGCGCCCTTGGCTTCCTCGCTCACGCGGCCCAAGGGCCGCATCGCTGCGGGCGGCCAGTCGGCCTTGCGGCCCTGCGGGCCGACCAGCGCTTCGCCGATCAACTCTCGACCACATCCCGCACGAACTGATCGAGCAGGCGCACGCCATAGCCGGTCGCGCCCTTCTCCCAGGTGTGGCCCGGCTTGTTCGACCAGACCATGCCCGCGATATCGAGGTGCGCCCAAGGGGTGCCGTCCTTGATGAAACGCTGGAGGAACTGCGCCGCGGTAATCGATCCGGCCTCGCGCGGGCCGATGTTCTTCATGTCGGCGACGGGCGAATCGATCAGCTTGTCGTAATTGGGGCCGAGCGGCATCCGCCACAGCTTGTCGCCGCTCGCCTTGCCAGCGGCGGTGAGCTGCGCGGCGAGCGTGTCGTCATTCGCGAACATCCCGCCATATTCATTGCCGAGGCTGATGATCATCGCGCCGGTCAGCGTGGCCAGATCAACGATCCGCGCCGCATCATACTGCTGCTGGGCCCAGTGCAGCGCATCGCACAGCACCAGACGGCCCTCGGCATCGGTGTTGAGCACTTCGACCGTCTGACCGCTCATGGTGGTGACGATGTCGCCGGGGCGCTGGGCCTTGCCGTCGGGCATATTCTCGACGAGGCCCATCACGCCGATGACGTTGGCCTTGGCCTTGCGGGTCACGAGCGTCAGCATCGCGCCTGCGACGGCGCCCGCCCCGCCCATGTCCCACTTCATGTCCTCCATGCCCGGGCCGGGCTTCAATGAAATGCCGCCGGTATCGAAGGTGACGCCCTTGCCGACGAAGAGCGTGGGCTTGTCGCCCGGATTGCCGCCGTTCCAGCGGATTGCCAGCAGCTTCGATTCGCGCTCCGAACCGAGGCCGACGCCGACCAGCGCGCCCATGCCGAGCGCTGCCATCTCGTCCTCGCTGAGCACGGTGATCTCAGCGCCGGTGCCCGCGAAGGCTTGCTCGCAGGCGGCGACGAAGGTGGCGGGGTAGATGATGTTTGCGGGTTCGGTAACGAGCCCGCGGGTGAATTCCACCCCCTTGGCCAGCGCCGCTTCGCGCTCCCACGCGGCGGCCGTGCCTTCAGGCGCGCCGGTCACGTGGACCGTGGTGAGCGAGGGACGTTTATCGGCGGCAAGGCGCGTGCGATAGGTGTCATGACGCCAGGCGCGAAGGCGCAGGCCGAGGAGCACGGCCGCTGCCTCTTCCGCCGAAAGGCCTGCATGGGCAAGGTCCAGCACCATCGCAGTCTCGCCGGAGACCAGATATTTCGCCGTCAGCGCAGCCCCGGCGCGTTCGCAGTGATGGCGGCGCTCCGCCGAGTCCGCCTCGCCGAGGCCCGCCAACGCAATCCGCTTCACCGCGCCGCTCGTGCCTGTGAACCCTTCGAACACCTGCCCCGCCCGGCCCGTGAAGCGCGACGCCGCCGCGCCATCGACCAGCGCCGCATCAAGCCCGGCCAGCGCCGCACCGTGATTGACCACGCGGGCGTGGAGGCGAATGTCGCTGGGCGGGGTCGAGGTGAATTGAATCTGCATGAATACTCCGAAGGAAGCGTAAGGTGTGGGCAGCCGCCATTTTGTCCGGCACCTGCGACAAATGGCGTTCAAGGGGCCGCACGCAGGGGGGCGCAAACGCGATTGCGATTAAGCGCGAGCGGTGCAATAGGCAAGGCCATGTCGGGAGGCTCGTCTTACGGATCGCGCAGCGCCGCGTGCCCAGACCGCAGCGTCCCGGCGCGGGGCGCGGTGTCGCGTGCGGTGCTCGCTCTTGCGATGCTCGCAGTCCCCGCCGCGCTCGCGGCGCAGGACCAGTCTGCACAGCCGGTAGAAGCCTCCGCCGAAGCCCCCCCGCGCAAGATCGATTTCGAAGCGCGCGAGCTGAGCTACAACAACGAAACCGACACCATCACCGCGCGCGGCGATGTTGTCCTGCGCTCGGACGATCGCTCGGTTCGCGCCGATGAAGTGACGTGGGACCGCCGCAGCGGAAAGATCATCGCCACCGGCAATATCCGGCTGGTGGACGAGGGCGGCAACCAGCTCTTCACCGATCAGGTCGAACTGACCGAAGCCTTCGACACGGGCGCGATGAGCGAATTGCTGATCGCGCTGCGCGCCGGAGGCCGCCTCGCCGCGCGGTCGGCTTCGCGTGATGCCGATGGCATGGCGGTGCTGACCGACGCGGCCTACACCGCCTGCGCCGTGACCGACCCCGAAGGCTGCGCCAAGAACCCCAGCTGGCGTGTCACGGCTGACCGGGTGATCTTCGACCAGACCGAAAACCGCGTGCGCTTTTCAGGCGCGATGCTCGAACTGTTCGGCGCACGGATCCTGCCGCTGCCGGGCCTCACACTGCGCACCGATGGCCGGGCCGAATCCGGCTTTCTGGTGCCCGATGTGCGGGTCACGCAGGTCAATGGCTTGGAGCTTTCGGGCGAGTACTACTGGCGGCTCGCCGATAATCGCGACCTGACGCTCGGCGCTTTCGTCTTTTCGAACGTCGCCCCGATGGCGAGCGCCAAGTGGCGTCACCTCACCGACAAGGGCGCTTATCAGGTCACAGGCTACCTCACCTTCAGCGACCGCCTCACCGACTTCACCGGCGACGAAAGCTTCCGTAGCGATCCGCGCGGCTATCTCGAGGGCAATGGCCGGTTCCAATTTTCCCCCGACTGGAGCTTGACCAGCTCGGTGCGCCTCGCGAGCGACCGCACCTTCCTGCGCCGTTACGACATCAGCCGCGATGACCGGCTGCGCTCGACCGTCAATCTCGAACGGATCACCGAACGCTCCTATCTCTCGATCGCCGGCTGGGCGACGCAGACGCTCCGGATCAATGCCGAACAGGGGCAGATCCCATTGGCACTCCCCGCCATCGATTACCGTCAAAAGCTGGCGAACACCGTCCTGGGCGGCGAATTGCAGCTTCAGGCCAATTCGCTCGCGCTGCTGCGCAATGACGGGCAGGACACACAGCGCGCCTTTGCCGGAGCGCGGTGGGATTTGCGGCGGCTGACAGGGCTTGGTCAGGTCGTTACCCTCACTGGCCTCGTGCGCGGCGATGTCTACAACACCAACAACATCGCGGCGACCGTCACCCCCAGCTATCGCGGCACCGAAGGCTGGACCGCCCGCGGTATCGCCACCGCCGCGATCGACGTGGAATGGCCCTTCGTGGGCAAGGCCTTGGGCGGCACGCAGGTGTTCAAACCGCGCTTGCAGCTCGTTGCCAGCCCACGCATCCGCAACCTCGATGTTCCCAACGAAGATGCGCGCGCAATTGATCTGGAAGATTCCAACCTCTTCGCGCTCAACCGTTTTCCCGGCTATGACCGGGTTGAGGATGGCACGCGGCTGACCTGGGGCCTCGACTGGGAATTGCAGCGGCCGGGCTGGCGGATCAAAACCACCATCGGCCAGTCTTTCCGGCTGGAATCGCTGGCACCGGGCCTGTTCCCGGAAGGCACGGGCCTGTCGGAAAAGGTTTCGGACTTTGTCGGGCGCACCGAAGTACGCTTCCGCAATATGGTCAGCCTCACCCACCGGTTCCGGCTCGACAAGGACAATTTCACGATCCGCCGCAACGAGATCGACGCGACCATCGGTTCACGCCGCACCTATCTCGAATTCGGATACCTGCGGCTCGACCGCAACATTCAGACCGTCGAGGATTTGCGCGACCGGGAGGAATTGCGCGCTGCAGCGCGGGTGTCGATCCAGCGCAAATGGTCGATCTTCGGCTCGGCGGTGGTCAACCTGACCGATGAAGAGGAAGATCCGGTGTTCCGGCCCGACGGTTTCCAGCCGATCCGCACCCGGCTCGGCATTGCCTATGCCGATGACTGCATCGAACTGGGCTTCACCTGGCGGCGCGACTTCATCGATGCGGGCGACGCGCGGCGCGGCGATGCCTTTCAATTGTTCTTCGCGCTGCGCAACCTCGGCTTCCGGTAGGGCACGGTCCACATCCACACGAATTGGCAGCGCGCGGGAATCGGTCTAAGGGGCGCGGATGAGCCACACGTGCGCGCTGGCGGGGATGGCCTCAGGCTCAGCCTCCGTTCAGCCGGGGCGCAGCAAAGGGCAGATGTGCAAGGGGTCGCGCATCACGATTTTGACGAGTTATGACAAGGCGGGAATGATCAGGTGAATGTGACGCAGGTTTCCAAGTTGGTGTTTGCCAGAGCCGCCACCGTGCTGGCCACCGCCGGGCTCGTCGGGCTCGCGCTGCACCCGGCGGCTGCGCCCGCGCAGACAGTCGCCGTGCCGACCGCTGACAATCCGTTTGGCCTCCCCAGCGATATCAGCCTGTTTGGCAAGGGCAGTCCCGATAAGCGCACCGCAACCGCGGTGGTCAATGGCTATGTCATCACGGGCACGGATATCGACCAGCGGGTGGCGCTTGTCACATCGGCGTCGGATACGAAAATCCCTGAAGACGAGCTGCTGCGCCTGCGCGTTCAGGTGCTGCGCAACCTGATTGACGAAACGCTCAAGATTCAGGCTGCGGAGGCGGCCAAGCTGGAGGTGAAGCGGGAAGAGGTTGAACAAACCTACCAGCAACTGGCCGGACAGAATTTTGGCGGCGATACCAAGAAGATGAATGATTACCTCACCTCAATCGGCTCGTCAGCGGCATCGCTGAAGCGCCAGATCGAGGGCGAAGTGGCGTGGGAAAATCTGCTGCGGCGCAATATCATGCCCTTTGTCAATGTCTCGGCGGACGAGGTCAACGACGTGCTCTCGCGGCTCGAAGCCTCGCGCGGGACCGATGAGTACCGGCTCGGCGAAATCTACCTTTCGGCCACCACCGAAAACCGCGCCGCCGTGCTGCAGAATGCCCAGTCTATCGTCCAGCAATTGCAGCAGGGCGGGAGCTTCGTCGGCTATGCGCGACAATATTCCGAAGCGACCACGGCGGTGGTGGGGGGCGATCTGGGCTGGGTGCGGCTCGGGCAATTGCCGCCGCAGCTCGCTGCCGCCGCGCGCGGGATGCAGCCGGGGCAACTGGTCGGGCCGATTGAGATTCCGGGTGGGTTCTCGATCCTCTATCTTATCAACAAGCGTCAGGTGCTGAGCGCTGATCCGAACGAGGCTATTCTTGCGCTCAAGCAGATTTCGATCAGCTTCCCGGCCGGGGTGACACAGGCGCAGGCCGAAGCCCGGGTCAACGAATTCGGCGCCTTCATCGACTCGCTGCGCGGCTGCGCCGATGTCGAGGCAGGGGCTGCGAAGATCGGGGCAAACGTTGTCTCGAATGACCAGTACAAGGCCGCCAACCTGCCCGAGCAGCTTCGCGCGGTGCTGCTCAATTTGCAGATCGGTCAGACCACCCCGGCCTTCGGCTCGGTCGAAGACGGCGTTAGCGTGTTCATGCTGTGCGGGCGGGACGATCCCAAGGATGCCGGGGAACCAACCTTTGCCGCCATCATGGACCAGATCGAGCAGGAACGCGTCAACAAGCGCGCGCAGCGCTATCTGCGCGATCTGCGCAACGACGCCTATATCGAGTACAATTGAGCAAGCTTTCCGCACCACTGGCGATCACGCTCGGCGATCCGGCCGGGATCGGGCCGGAGGTTATCCTTGGTGCCTCGGCACGGCTGCGGACTGAGGTGCGGATGCCGCCCTGCTTTGTCGTTGGCGGGCCAGAGCTGCTGCGCGCAACAGCTGAAGCATTGGGGATCGACTGCCCGATCGTGCCGATTGCAGAACCGGCTGAGGCGCTGTTCGCCAGCGCGGCGGGCTTGCCGGTTCTTGCAGGGCTCGATGGCAGGTCATCGCCCGGTCATCCCGCACCGGTTGGCGCGCAGTTGGCGCTCGCTTCGCTGCAATGGGGGGCGAAATTTGCCCTGTCAGGGCTGGCGTCCGGTGTGGTGACCGCGCCTGTCTCTAAGGCCGCTTTGGCGGCAATTGGATGGGATTACCCCGGCCAGACCGAATTCCTCGCCGATGCCTGCGGACGGCCCTATCGCGACGCGGTGATGATGCTGGCGGGGCCAAGCTTGCGGACGGTGCCGCTGACCGTTCATGTGCCGCTGGCCGAGGTGCCGGGGCTGCTTTCGGCTGAGCTGATTGCACACAAGGCGCGGATCGTTGTCGCCGGATTACGGCGTGATTTCGGGGTGTTATCGCCCAGACTTGCGATCGCCGCGCTCAACCCCCACGCGGGCGAAGGTGGGCAGTTCGGAGACGAAGAAGCGCGCATTATTGCCCCTGCCATCGCCGCTTTGCAGGCCGAAGGGATCGCGGCCTTCGGCCCCGTTCCCGGCGACGCGCTGTTCACCCCCCGCGCCCGCACCGGGTATGACGCGGCCTTGTGCATGTATCACGATCAGGCGCTTATCCCTCTGAAAGCGCTGGAGTTTGATGAAGGCGTGAACGTCACCTTGGGCCTTCCGATCATCCGCACCTCCCCCGATCACGGCACCGCCTTCGACATCGCGGGCAAGGGCCTCGCGGACCCCGGCGCGATGGCGGCAGCGATTATGATGGCGGCCGAGATGGCAGAAGCGCGAGTGGGTTTCGGTGGCTGACCTCCCCCCGATCCGCGAGGTCATCCAGCGCCACGGGCTCGCTGCGTCCAAAGCTCTGGGTCAGAATTTCCTTCTGGATGAACAGCTTCTCGCCCGGATCGCCGCGCTGCCGGGTAATTTGGCTGGGGTCCCGGTGCTCGAAGTTGGCCCCGGCCCCGGTGGCCTGACCCGGGCGCTGCTTCGGGCTGGCGCCAAGGTCACTGCCATCGAAATGGACCGCCGCTGCTTGCCGGCGCTGGCTGAATTGAGCGAGAGCTTTCCGGGGCAACTCATTGTAATCGAAGGCGATGCCCTGAAGCTGGATCACGGTTCGTTGATGGGCGGCCAGCCGTTCCACGTGCTCTCGAACCTGCCCTACAATGTTGGCACGGCGCTGTTCGTGCGCTGGCTGTCCGGCGAGGCATGGCCTCCCCTGTGGCAATCGCTCACCCTGATGTTCCAGCGCGAGGTGGCCGACCGCATCGTCGCCGCCGCCGGAGATGACGCCTATGGCCGCCTCGCCGTGCTCGCCCAGTGGCGGGCTGATGCGAGGCTCGCCATGAAAGTCCACCGCAGCGCCTTCACCCCGCCGCCCAAGGTGATGAGCGCGATTGTCCATGTCACCCCCGCCGCCATGCCCGAAGGCGTGTCAGCCCGAATGCTCGAACGCCTCACCGAGGCTGCCTTCGGCCAGCGGCGCAAGATGTTGCGTCAGAGCCTCAAGGGCGTACCGGGGGCGCTGGAGGCGCTGGCGATGCTGGGGATTGATGAGACCCGCCGCGCAGAAACCGTCAGCGTGGCGGAGTTTGTGGCGCTGGCAAAGGCGCTGTCCTAGCCCGCTTTCTTGCGCAACCGCCATGCGTGCAGCAGCGGCTCGGTGTAGCCGCTGGGTTGGTCCACGCCCTTGAAGATCAGATCCTTGGCCGCGCTGAAGGCCGCGCCATCCTCGTTGCCCGTGAGCGGCACGTAATGCGGGTCGCCCGCGTTCTGGGCATCAACCTTGGCGGCCATGCGGGTGAGCGAATCCATCACCTGCGCCTCGGTGATCACCCCGTGCAGCAGCCAGTTGGCGATGTGCTGCGAGGAGATGCGCAGCGTCGCGCGGTCCTCCATCAGGCCCACGTCATTGATGTCGGGCACCTTGGAACAGCCCACGCCCTGATCGATCCAGCGCACCACATAACCGAGCAATCCCTGGCAGTTATTGTCGAGCTCCTCGGCGATTTCCGCCTCTGACCAATTCGCACCCTGCGCCAGCGGGATCGCCAGCAAGGCATCAAGGCCCATCGGTTCGGGCAGGGTCTTCTGCACATCGAACACATTGACCTGATGATAATGCAGCGCATGGAGTGTTGCAGCGGTCGGCGACGGCACCCATGCGGTGTTCGCGCCCGCCTTCAGGTGCCCCACCTTCTCGACCATCATCTGCCCCATCAGATCAGGCGCGGCCCACATGCCCTTGCCGATCTGCGCCTTGCCGGACAGGCCGTGCTTAAGTCCGATAGCAACGTTCCTCGCCTCGTAGGCCTTAAGCCAGTCCGAGCCCTTCATCGCCCCTTTCCGCAGCATCGGCCCGGCGCGCATCGATGTATGGATTTCGTCCCCGGTGCGGTCGAGGAAGCCGGTGTTGATGAACACGATCCGGTCCTTCACCGCATGGATGCAGGCGGCGAGGTTGGCCGATGTGCGGCGTTCCTCGTCCATCACGCCGACCTTGATGGTGTGGCGCGGGAGGCCCAGAAGGTCTTCGACCGCGTCGAACAAGTCATTGGTAAAGGCGCATTCTTCCGGCCCGTGCATCTTGGGCTTCACGATGTAGACCGAGCCGCGGCGCGAGTTGCCGAACTTGCCACGCCCCTCGACATCAAGCGTGCTGATCGCGCTGGTGAACACCGCGTCCATGATCCCTTCGGGGATCTCGCTGCCATCGGGAAGGCGGATCGCGGGGTTGGTCATCAGGTGGCCGACATTGCGCACGAACATCAGGCTGCGGCCCTTGAGGGTATGCGCGGTGCCATCGGGCGCGGTGTATGTCTTATCGCTGGCCAGAGTGCGGGTGAGGGTCTTGCCGCCCTTGTCAAAGCTCTCCGACAGGTCCCCGCGAATGATGCCGAGCCAGTTGGTGTAGGCGAGCAGCTTGTCCTCGGCATCAACAGCCGCAACCGAATCCTCGCAATCAGCGATGGTGGTGAGCGCAGATTCGATCACCACGTCGGCGATTCCGGCCTTGTCGTCCGCGCCGACCAGCGTGCTGGGATCGAACACAACTTCGATATGTAGGCCGTTGTTTTTGAACATTAAACTTTTCTGCGTACTTCCAACATACTGAGCCGGGTCAGCAAGTTGGATATTGTCGCGGCTGGTGAGTTGAACCCAGCTTTTTCCGCCCGCCAGCGGGAGTGTTTCATCAAGAAAACCCCGCACCCGGTCGATCACCGCCTGCCCGCGCGCCCGGTCATATCCGCCCGGAGTAGGAGCCGGAGCGTCCAGCGCATCGGTCCCGTAGAATGCGTCGTAAAGGCTCCCCCAGCGCGCATTGGCGGCATTGAGCAGGAACCGGGCGTTGAGGATCGGCACCACCAGCTGCGGCCCGGCCATGGTCGCGATCTCCGGGTCGACGTTTTGCGTGCCGATCTGGAAGTCAGCGGGTTCGGGGACCAGATAGCCGATTTCGGTGAGGAATGCCCTGTAAGCCTCAGGATCGTGGGGCTTTCCAGCGCGCTCCATGTGCCATGCATCGATCTGCGCCTGAAGCGCTTCGCGCTTCGCCAGCAGTGCGGCGTTGCGCGGAGCAAACTCCGCCAGCAGCGCGGCAAATCCCTGCCAGAACGCATCCACATCGCGGCCCAGCGGCCCCAGCACTTGCGTTTCGAGGAACGTCGCCAGTCGGGCATCAATCGCGATCCCGGCGCGGGGGGTCATGTCAGTCATTGGTGTCCTCGTCAGTTGGCTCGGGCCTGGGGAGGAGAGGACGGCTGGCCCTATGGCGCAGGGCAAACACGATTGCAACGGGTTGGCCCGCGCCCCGCACGCGGCTAGAGGGGGGCATGAGAGAGGACGGGTCACACAACGCCATCGACGGCGCAGCCATGCTCGCGCAGGTCGAAGCGTGGAGCGCGATCAACACCGGCACCGCGAATCTGGCTGGGCTGGCTGAGCAGGCCGCAGCTCTGGCGCGGGCCTTCAGCGCGCTCCCCGGAGCCGTGGCGCTGGTCGATCCCGCCCCCGTCACCGCGATTGCCGCCGATGGCAGCGCCTACGACAAGCCTCATGGCCAGCATCTGGTCGTGCGCGTCCGGCCGGAGGCCAATCGCCGCATCCTGCTTACGGGGCATATGGATACGGTGTTCCCCGCCGACCACCCGTTCCAGCGCCAGCGCTGGCTTGACGGCGAGACGCTGAACGGGCCCGGAGTCGCCGACATGAAGGGCGGGATCGTAGTGATGCTCCACGCGCTGCTGGCTTTTGAAGAGACCGCCAACTCCTCGGGCCTTGGCTATGACGTGCTGATCAATTCCGACGAAGAAACCGGCTCGCTCGCCAGCGCGAGCCTGATCGCCGAGCTGGCGGCGGGCAAGCTCGCCGCGCTGACCTATGAACCCGCCGCCCTGCCCGATGGCACGCTGGCGCATGAGCGCGGGGGGACGGGGAATTATTCGATCACCATCACCGGCAAGAGCGCCCACGCCGGTCGCAATCCGCACGAGGGGCGCAACGCCATCGTCGCTGCGGCCGATCTAATCCTGCGGCTCAAGGCGCTCGAAACTCCCGAAATCACCGTCAACCCGGCCAAGCTTGAGGGCGGCGCGGCCAATAACGTCGTGCCCGACCATGCCGTGCTGCGCTTCAACATCCGGCCCAAGACCGTCGAGGCGGGGGCAGCCTTTGACCACGCGCTCAATCACTTGCTGATCGACATTCAGGCGGCACACGAGGTCAGCACCCACCGCCACGGCGGCGTCACCCGCCCGCCCAAGAAAGTGGATGCCGCGGCCCAGCGCCTGTTCGATCTGGTGCGCGAATGCGGCGCAGAGCTGGGGCAGGACATCCGCTGGCAATCGACCGGCGGGGTATGCGATGGCAACAACATTGCCGCCTGCGGGGTGCCGGTGGTCGACACCATGGGGGTGCGCGGCGGGGCGATCCACTCACCCGACGAGTATCTGATCGTCCCCAGCCTCGTCGAGCGCGCGGCGCTCTCCGCTCGTGTGATCGAGCGCCTTTCTCAAGGAGCCCTCTCGTGACCTTCCGCCTGCGCGCCGCCCGGCCTTCCGATCTCGAAGCGCTCTATGAAATGGCCAAGCTGACCGGCGGGGGCTTCACCAACCTGCCGCCCGATCGCAAGTCGCTGGGCGGCAAGCTCGAACGTGCGGCCAGTGCTTTTGCCAACGATGCAGATACGCTCAGCGATGAACTGTTCGTGCTGGTGCTGGAGAACGCCCGCACCGGGACTGTGCGCGGCACCTGCCAGCTGATGACGCAGGTGGGTCAGCGCTGGCCGTTCTATTCCTATCGCCTCAACACCCTGACCCAGTATTCGCAAGAACTTGACCGCACTGTGCGCGCCGAGCTGCTCAGCCTCGTGACCGATCTTGAGGGATCGAGCGAGGTGGGCGGGCTGTTCCTTCACCCGAACGAGCGCGCCGGAGGCCTTGGCCTGTTGCTCGCCCGCTCGCGCTATTTGTTTGTCGCCATGCACCGTCGCCGGTTCGCTGACCGCATTCTGGCCGAGCTGCGCGGGATCATCGATGAACGCGGCGGATCGCCCTTCTGGGAGGGGGTCGCGGGCCGTTTCTTCGGGATGAGCTTTCAGGACGCGGATTACTTCAACGCGATCAACGGCAACCAGTTCATCGCCGACCTGATGCCCAAGCACCCGGTCTATGTCGCGATGCTGAGCGAGGATGCGCGCTCCGTGATCGGCGTGCCCCATCCCACCGGGCGGGCCGCGATGCGGATGCTGGAGAACGAAGGCTTTCGCCACGATGGCTATGTCGACATCTTCGATGGCGGACCGACGATGGTGGCGCACACCGACAATGTCACCAGTGTCAAGAACGCCAGCGAATGCCGCGTGACCGCGAAGCAGGTCGAAGAGGGCGAGCGCGCGATCCTTGCCACGGGGCGGCTCGGCTCCTTCCGGGCATGCTTCGGAGCGCGGGTGCTGGACGGGGACGGCGGCATCGCGATCGATTCGGCGAGCGCCGATCTCCTCGATATTTGTGAAGGCGATACAGTGTGGAGCGTGGGACGATGAGCCTGACCGAAATCAATTTCGACGGGATCGTCGGCCCCAGCCACAATTATGCGGGCCTCAGCCTCGGCAATATCGCCAGCGCCAGTCATGCGGGCGATCCCTCCTATCCGCGCGCGGCGGCGCTTCAGGGCATCGCCAAGATGCGCGGCAATCTGGCGCGGCTGGGGGTGCAGGGGTTCCTGCTGCCACTCCCGCGCCCCAACAATGCCTTGACTGAGGCGCTGGCGCTCGACGGCTCCGAGCCGCCGCAGCTGCGCGCCGCGCCGTGGTCGGCCTCGAGCATGTGGACCGCGAATGCCGCGACGGTCAGCCCCGCGCCCGACACCGCTGACGGACGCTGCCATCTGACGCCGGCCAATCTGGTAACGATGCTCCACCGCGCGCAGGAATGGCCCGATACGAAGCGCCAGCTGGAAATCGCCTTCGGTGATACCCGCCACTTCGCCATCCACGACGCCGTGCCGCCCACCTTCGGCGATGAAGGCGCGGCCAATCACATGCGGCTATGCGAAAGCCACGGTGCCCCGGGCGTCGAAGTCTTCGTCTATGGTCGACCCGGCGGCCGTTTCCCCGCGCGCCAGCACGAACAGGCGAGCCGCCTCGTCGCCCGAGCGCACGGGCTCGCGCCGGAGCGCACGGTGTTCATCGAACAGAACCCGGAAGCCATCGCGGCCGGCGCTTTCCACAATGATGTGGTCGCGGTCGCCAATGGGCGCGTACTGTTCACCCACGACATGGCCTTTGCCGACCAGCAGGGTGCCTATGATGCGATCCGCAAGGCCTTCCCCGCGCTCGAGGTGGTGGAAGTGCCCTCCTCCGCCGTCACCATGCAGGAAGCGATCCGCACCTACCTGTTCAACGCCCAGCTGCTGACGCTTCCCTCTGGCGAGATGGCGCTGATCGTTCCCGAGGAATGCCGCGAGAGCGCTTCGGTCTGGGCGTGGGTCGAGACGATGCTCGCCAGCAATGGTCCGATCCGGCAGGTGATCCCGGTCGATGTCCGCCAGTCGATGGCCAATGGCGGCGGCCCAGCCTGTCTGCGGCTGCGCGTGGTGTGCGATCCTGCCACGGTTGACCCGCGCTTTCTGCTTAGTGAGGCCAAAGCCGACCTCATTGAAAGCGTCATCGCTGCGCATTGGCCCGAGCAGATCGACCCGTCCGATATTGGGTCACACAGCCTCGCATCGAGCGTGATTGCGGCACGCTTTGCCTTGCTGGAAGCGCTCGAACTGGCACAGCTTGGTTAACGCGTTTGGCGACTCGCCCTCATTGGGCGTAAGGTTACCCCAATGTTAAAGCGACTCTGCGCCAGCAGCGCCGCAAAGGATCGGGAGACGCCATGCTGCGCAAGATCAAGCGGCTGTTTGTCATCAAGACACGCTTTGAGGCGTTCCTGATCATCTATGCGCTCGCCCTAGGTTCGACGGCGCGGGGCATGATCTATCTGCATGATTATCCCGGCTTCGGCGGCAAACTGCTGTTTCTGGCGACGACCGGGGCGGTGTTCCTTGGCGGGGCGAAGATTTTGGATGCGCTGCGGATGGAGCAGGAATTGGCGGCGCTTCGGGAAGCGCGCAGCGAATAGGGCGAGCCGGTACGGGGTACCGACCCGCCCCACCCGTCAGATCAGTGCTTTGCGGAAGATGATTTTGTCATCACCCTCGGTGTAATAGTCACGGATCCGCGCCTCGCGGGAATAGCCGAGCATGTCGTAGAACCCACGCGTGCGCTCAAATGCGGGCGTGCCGGACGTCTCGACCAGCAACACGCGCGCGCCCTGCCCACTGAGTTCGCCCTCGATATGCCGCATCAGTGCGGTTCCGATACCCTGCCCGTGGGCTTCTGGATCGACGCAGATAAGGAGCGTGTTCCAGGTGCCCTCGGTCAAAGGTTCGGGGATGGTGTAGGCGACGCCTTCGACTTGTCCGTTCCCTTCGGCGACGACCCAGCGTTGCGTGCCGCTGTCTTCGCCGAAATAGGGCTCTGTCATCCCCGCAAGCATGGCGGAGGGAAACATGGAATTGGCGTCGACCAGATAAGCGACGCGAGGCAGATCGCCGCGCACGAGCGGGCGGATGGCAATATGTTTCATAGGTGAAGTCTTTCGGTAGAATTTGCTTACAGTGAAGCTTGCACCATGACGCTATGCGCTGGTGTGGCTTCATGCGGAGGCTGACCGTTCAGAAGGTCAGCGAATGGACGCAATTGTAAGCAAAAAATCTCCGAGTTTAGGTGGGGGATTCTGTTGCTAGGCTCCCCCGGGCCCCCGGTCTCCGATTCTGTTACCCGGTTCGGTCCGAACCGTGCTCAAAGCGTTGTAAATTCAGGCCGTTAAGCCGTCACATTACGCAGCGAGAGCAAGTGCTTCGTTGTCGTTGGCACTTATGGTTTTTGAGCCTTATGCGGGTTACTCAGCCCGGGCAAAAACTACGCTTTTCAACACACGTCGATCCTGGTTCGGCCCCATCAGGAGTTGCGGCATAACCGCCGCTTCTGGTGGAGCCGCCGGGTACTGCCCCCGGGTCCGTTGCATCTATTGCACGCAGCACTTTATCGCCATAGTCGGTTGCCCGACATGGCCCATATAGCGCGCCAATGCTGAATGTGAAGTGGATGAGGGGCGCGCAATCGTTAAGGAAGCCTCGGCCGCGCAGCGACCGCAAGGGCGACCGCCCGCCCGCAGCGACGCGACCTTCAGGTCGCATGAGCGAGGATATCGCAGCCCGGAGGGGCTGCGTTACTTACGGAGCGCGTCCCTGATCTCAGCCAACAGCTCCACCTCGGTCGGCCCGGCAGGCGCGGCAGGCTCCTCCGGCTTGGCAAACTGGGCGGTGATCTTGTTCACGTAGCGCACCATCTGGAAGATGATGAAGGCGAGGATCAGGAAGTTGATCACTACCGAAACAAACGCCCCCAACCCAAGCACATTGGCCCCCGCCTCGCGCGCAGCGGCGAGCGGCGTGCCCGGCGCGACCTCGCCCGAAAGGACGAAATAGCGGTCCGAAAAGTCGATGTTGCCAAAGATCGCCCCGACGATCGGCATGATGATCTCATCCGTCAGCGATTTGACGATCGCCCCGAACGCCGCGCCAATAATCACCCCAACCGCGAGGTCGATGACATTGCCCTTGGCGATGAAGGCCTTGAATTCCGTCAGCATGTTGATCCCCTTCTATCCACGCTTTGCCCCCTTGTGGCACCGCCCCTCACGCGTGCCAAGCCCATGCAATTTTACCGTGCGCGAGCCTTGAAGGCGCAAGGGGGTGTGCTATATCCACAATACAGGAGTTTGCTGGCGGGCTGCTGACGCCCGTGCCTTCAGGAGGGATTGCCACATGAAGTTCACCACCATGCTGCGCGGCGCGTTTGCCGCCGTCGCTGCCCTCAGCCTTGCCGCCTGCGGGATCAACTCCGTTCCGGCGGCCGAGGAAGAGGCCAAGGCCAAGTGGGCCGACGTCGAAGCCCAGTTCCAGCGCCGCGCCAACCTCATCCCCAACCTTGCCGAAGTGGTGAAGGGTGCCGGCGAGAATGAGCGAACCATCCTCACCCAGGTGACCGAAGCCCGCGCCAAGGCCACCAGCGTCAACATCACCGCCGATGATCTGGGCGACGAAGCCAAGATGGAACAATTCGCCGCCGCGCAGAGCCAGCTCGGCGCCGGGATCGGCCGCCTGCTCGCCAGCGTCGAGGCCTATCCGCAGGTGCAATCGAACCAGAACTACCTCGCGTTGCAGAGCCAGCTCGAAGGCACCGAGAACCGCATCGCAGTCGCCATCCGCGACTACAACGAGGCGGTGCGCAAATATAACACCACGATCCGCACCTTCCCGGACTCGATCGGCGCGAACATCATCCACGGCGCTGATCCGCTGGTGCCCTACAAGGCTGTGACCGAAGGCGCCGAAGCCGCGCCGACGCTCGATATGACGTCGAACTGAGCGGCGTGATCCGGTCGCTGATCCTGCTGCTCGCGTTGGCGGGGGCGTGGCTGGCTGCCCCCCTCGCCGCGCAGCCTGTGTTTCCCGAGCTCACGGGGCGGGTGGTCGACAATGCCGACCTGCTGACGCCCGAGGCTGAGGCGGCGCTGACCGCAAAGCTTGAGGCGCTGGAGGCCCAGTCGCAGCGCCAGTTGGTGGTGGCGACGGTCCCCGACCTGCAGGGCTACGACATTTCGGACTACGGCTACCAGCTGGGGCGCGCGTGGGGCCTAGGTGACGCGGAGCGCAATGATGGCGCGCTGCTTCTGGTTGCGCCCAATGAGCGCAAGGTGCGGATTGAGGTCGGTTACGGGCTGGAGGGCTATCTGACCGATGCCCTGTCCTCGCAGATCATCCAGAACCAGATCCTGCCCCGTTTCCGCGATGGTGACTTTCCCGGCGGGATCGAGGCCGGCACCGATGCGATCATCGCCCAGCTACAGCTCCCGCCCGAAGAAGCCGCCAAGGTCGCGGCCGATGCGGGCAAGCAGCGGGAAAGCGACGGCGGGTTTCCCATCGGCGCGCTGATCTGGCTCGCCTTCATTTTCTTCTTCTTCGTCCTGCCGATCATGGCCGGGCGCGGGCGGCGGCGCAGGTATCGCTCCCGAGGCACAGGCCCTTGGGGAAGCGCGACCCGCGATGTCGGGGATACCGCGCGCGATATCATCTTGTGGGAAGTGGGCAGCGCAATTGTCCGCGGGCTGGCTTCGGGCGGCGACAATGATGGTGGCGGCTGGGGTGGAGGCGGCGGCGGG
>LSKF01000046.1 GCA_001556995.1 Erythrobacteraceae bacterium CCH12-C2 | reverse complement strand
CGGCTGAAGACAAGATCCGCATCGTGCTCGATGGCCTGCGCGGCGAGGACAGCATCGCCGAGCTGTGCCGCAAGGAAGGCATTGCGCAGAGCCTGTATTACACCTGGTCGAAGGAGTTCATGGAAGCCGGCAAGCGCCGGTTGGCCGGCGACACGGCCCGCGCTGCGACCAGCGGTGAGGTCCAGGACCTGCGCCGCGAGGCCCGCGCCTTGAAGGAATGCGTGGCCGACCTGACGCTCGAAAACCGTCTGCTCAAAAAAAGCATGATCGCGGATGGGGGCGACGACGCATGAGGTATCCCGCATCGGAAAAGCTCGAGATCATCCGGATCGTCGAGCAGTCGCATCTGCCTGCCAAGCGTACCCTGGACAAGCTCGGCATCGCCCGCCGGACGTTTTACCGATGGTACGATCGCTACCTTGCAGGCGGCCCGGAGGCGCTGGAGGATCGGCCGTCGGCCCCGAGCCGGGTGTGGAACCGCATCGCGCCCGAAGTGCAGGACCAGATCGTCGAGATGGCGCTGGATTACAGTGAGCTGTCACCGCGTGAGCTTGCCGTGCGCTTCACCGATGAGAAGCGCTACTTCGTGTCCGAAGCCACGGTTTACCGCCTGTTGAAGGCCCATGATCTGATCACCAGCCCGGCCTATGTCGTGGTCAAGGCCGCCGACCAGTTCCACACCAAGACCACCCGGGTGAACGAGATGTGGCAGACCGACTTCACCTACTTCAAGATCATCGGCTGGGGCTGGATGTACCTGTCGACCGTCCTCGACGACTTCTCGCGCTACATCATCGCGTGGAAACTGTGCACCAACATGCGCGCCGAGGATGTCACCGAAACGCTCGACCTCGCGCTCGCGGCTTCCGGCTGCGACAGCGCCAAGGTGCTGCACAAACCCCGGCTGCTCAGCGACAACGGCCCCAGTTACATCGCCGGCGAACTGGCGGAATACATCGAGGCCCGGAAGATGAGCCACGTGCGCGGTGCCCCGATGCATCCCCAGACTCAGGGTAAGATCGAACGCTGGCACCAGACCCTGAAAAACCGCATCCTGCTGGAGAACTACTTCCTGCCCGGCGACCTCGAGGCCCAGATCGAGGCGTTCGTCGAGCACTACAATCACCAGCGTTATCACGAGAGCCTGAGCAACGTGACGCCCGCCGACGCCTACTTCGGCAGGGCACCAGCCATCATCAAACAGCGTGAAAGGATCAAGCGACAGACCATCGAGCATCGGCGCTTGCAACACCGCAAGCTCGCCGCTTAACATCAACCCCCAGACGAGGCCCGAACTCCGCTAATTTACGCCACGAGTTGCGCCAAATGTTCTGACGACGGACAAGCCGATGATGAAGTTGACTTTACCTGTCATGCGATGGCCGTCAGCCCCCGCAGCCTGCCAGCGCACCTCATAGGTTCCTTTGGCGAGCGGCTTTTTCAGGTTGAGCGTCATCGTCTTGTTGCCGTTGGACCAGGCAGTGGTGAAGTTGCGGATGGCCATGTCGCCGTGGTTCGCCATGCCCGGCATTGCGGTCATCACGATGCTTGCCGCCGCTGTGGGCGGGAGCAGTGCTTCATTGAATGTCAGCGTGACCACGCGCGCGCTGCCAACAGTCGTTCCCTCCGCCGGTGTTGATGCGACGACCTTGGTGTGAGCTAGCGCAGCGGACGGAACTGCAAGCGGAGCGGCAACCATTGCGATTGCGGCAAAAACAGAAGCGAATTTCATGGGATATTCCTTTACTTCAAAACCAGAAACGGATGCCGACGAGATAGTTGGTGACGCTGGGATCCTCGCCGCGTGCGCGGGCGTAATCGGCGCTGCCGCCGAGGCGCCAGCTTTGTTCGATGCCGATATAGGGGGCAAACTCGCGGATGAATTCGTAGCGCAGCCGCACGCCGACCTCGACCGAGTCGATCCCTGAACCGATGCCGAGGCGCGGAATGTCCTGCGCCGACAAGTTCACCTCGGCGCGCGGTTGCAAGATCAGACGCTGCGTGATCCGCTGGTCGACCTCGCCCTCAATCCGCGCGGTCAGATCGCCGCGCTGCGACAGGAATAAGGCGCCGTCGACTTCGAACTGATAGGGCGAAAGCCCTTGCACGCCGATCACTGCATGCGTGGTGTCAGGTCCACCGAGGTCTTGCCGCACGCCCGCTTGCAGATCCCAAAAGGGCGCAATAGCACGCGCGTAGAGTGCCTGAACCTCGGCGTCTTCGATCTGTTCGCCAAACGTGCCTTCGCCCTCGCTCTTAAACCAGAACCGGCTCGTCGGCCCGCCATAATAACCTTGCAAGTCCCACAGGTAGCCGTCTGCGCCGCCGCGCACTTGTGTTTCGAACCGATCGCCCTGAAACCAGAAGACCGGGAAATCGCCGTGGGTGCGTTGCAGATCCTCGCGCGAAGCACGCATTGCGTCGGCGCCCCAAATGGCATCGGCAGCGCGAGGTGGACCGCTTCCAGCCTCAGGCGGCGGCGGGGTTTCCATGTCAGGTCCAGGCGATGCCGACGCAGCGTCGTCCATCATGCCGTGATCCATGGTGCTATGATCCATATCCGCCATCGGATCTGCTGGATCAGATGCGGGCATCGCTGGCATGGCATGCCCGGCATGAGGGTCAACCGGCGGAGCTGTCGGTGTTGCAGGCATCGTGTGACCGGCATGCGGATCAGTAGGTGTAGGCGCTGGCGTCATCGGCGCAGCGGGCATGATGTGCCCGGCATGGGGACTGTCTCTTATACACATCTCCG
>LSKF01000005.1 GCA_001556995.1 Erythrobacteraceae bacterium CCH12-C2 | reverse complement strand
ATCGTCGGCAGCTTCATCGACAGGAGCACCTGGCCGAAAAATCGCTGCTTGCAGGATTCAAACCGCGAGCGGGCCGCCGCCTTGGCCCCTGAGTTCAGGGTGCTTCCGTCCAGGTCATCGACGATGCCGGTCTGCTCAAGCGCCGCTTCAAGATTGTGATGAATGATGGCCCAGGCATCGGCGTAGGTATCGTAGACGGTGACCTGCTCAGGCGTCAGCTCGTGGCGCAGGATGTCGTATTCGACACCGGCAAAGCTCAGCGCCCGGGCCATGTAGAGGCCGGTCGCCTTGAGGTCGCGCGCGACCAGCTCCATGGCGGCAATCCCGCCGGCGCGGATCTCGCTGATGAAGGCCTCGCGCGAGGCGAAGGCGGTCTCCGGACCCCAGAGGCCGAGCCTGACGGCATAGGCGAGGTTGTTGACCTCGGAGGCCCCTGTGGCCGAAGCATAGAGCACCCGGGCCTTGGGCAGGCGGTTCTGGAGGAGAACCCCGGCTATGCCCTGCTGCGAGCCCTTCTTGGTCCCCCCAATACCCTTGCCAGAAGCGCCCTCCCCGCCTGCGACCCCGCCCATCTCGTGGGCCTCGTCGAAAGCGATGACACCGTCAAAGTCCTCGCCGGCCCAGCGGATGAGCTGTTCAAGGCGGCTGTGATCGCCGCGTGCCGAGCGCAGCGTCGGATAGCTCACGAACAGCACGCCTTCATCAAGGGTGAGCGGCTCGTGGATCTTCCATCGCGAAAGCGACTGGACGTCGGCAGCGAGCCCGCCAAGGGCCGCCCAGTCACGGCGGGCATCGTCGAGCAGCGGCTCGTTCTTCGATATCCAGATCGCCCGGCGGCGGCCTTGGAGCCAGTTGTCGAGGATGGTGGCGGCGACCTGTCTCCCCTTCCCTGCCCCGGTGCCGTCGCCAAGGAAGAAGCCCTTGCGATAGGATGCACCCTCCTCGTCGATCAGCAGCCCCACGCCTTCGGGATCAGGCCGGAATGTGCCGGGAAGCCATTGGCTCCATGCGTGGCCTGCATAGACGACGGTTTCGAGCTGTGAGGCCGACAGCAGGCGCTCGGCGACGGTACGTTCCGGGAGTTGCGGGATGTGCTGCGGGATCGGCGCAGGGATCGAGCCCATCGCCACCGATTCGACGAGTGCAGTGGGGTGCTCGCCGGCGGTGTCAAAGATAACCCGGCTCGGCCGATAGGGAAGATAGACCCCGGCCTGTTCGAGCAGCGGTGCAGGTGTATCGAGCGCGGTGTAGGCCACAGGAAGCACGTCATTGCGGGCCGGGGCGCGGAAGATGCGGAGCGCCGCAGGCTTGGCGTTCCGCGTCGCGCCGAACAGCGAAATGGCCTTGGCGGGCGCTGTTGCCGGGCGTTTCTCGTCGATGAGCTCTGCCCGAGGCGTGATCTCGAGGCTGCTCACCAGCGCGGCAACGTCCCTGCGCTGGATGGTCGCGGGTGATCGCGTACCGGGAACCTTGTCGAGGACATAGAGCCTGACTGCAATGCTGGTCCCGTGCCTGGTGTAGGCCTGCTCGAGGCGGATGGAGCTCCGGACCGTGACGGGCGCCAGCGTGTTCTCGAAGATCTCGCGCATCCTGGCCGAAGGGGCAAACCAGTCCGGCATGATCGCCGCTATGCGGCCACCAGCGCGCAAATGGGTGATGGCGGCGGCAAGATGGCGGACGGCAGCAAGGTGATCCGCGCCGCGTCCGAGCGAGCGCGAGAATGGCGGGTTCATGAGGATCAGGGAAGGCCGGGTCTGGCCTCCAAGCGTGCTCGCGATCGCAGCGCCGTCATGGCCAGTGATCGAAACGCCCGGGAAGATATCGGCGAGGCGCGAGCGGCGGACCTCGTCCAGCTCGTTGAGCTGCAGCTGGGCAACATGAGGAAGCTGCGCGATCAGCAGACCGTTTCCGGCGCTCGGCTCGAGGACGATATCGTCCGACTGAGCATTCGCGAGCATGACGGCCACGGCGGCAAGATCGACGGGCGTTGAAAACTGCTGCCAGTCGATCTGATCCTCGCTCCGAACGGTCTGAGTGGGCAGCCGCGATGCGATCTCCATCGCCTTGCCGAGATCGCCTGCGCTGAATGCTGCGCCCCTGCGAGACGTGAGCTTCAGCGCAAGCGCGTGCTCAAGCACCTCGAAGCTCTCGCGCTGGGTCCAGCGGCCGGTTGCATCGCTTCCGCCAAAGGCACTGGCCATGGCCTGGTTCATCATCGCACGCGTGATAACGGTGCCGTTGTCGATAAGGATGGAAAGCGCGCGGGCGGCAAGCTGGGCGGGTGTGCGGCGCTGCGCTGCCGCTTCGAACAGATCTGTCATGGAGGTCTCCTGGGTTCGGCTCGCCTCCCTTCAGGCGAACCAACCCTCCCCTCCCCCTCCCCTTTAATTGGGTCCGGGAACCGCGGCCCAGTCCGTGTAGCCGGACGGCGGCGCCATGCGCCGGATCGTCAGGCCGTCGCGGGCATGCGTCTGCGCCGCTTTGAGGCTCGCCCGCCGACCCTCGGGATCATTGTCCTCAGCAATGATCAGCTCCTCGATCCTGTCAGGCAGGCGGACGAGGTCGAGCCGTTCGGCTCCGAGGGATGACCATGTGGGAATGCCGTGGAGTTCGGCGAACCGGGCAGCGCTTTCAAAGCCTTCGGCAAGCGCGAGGATCTTCACGGGGCGTTGCCCCTGCCAGCTGGCGGCTTGCGGGTTCCCGATCATCAGCTTCGAGCGGTAGCCCTGCCCTTCTGGCTTGAGGAAGATGCGCTGAACCGCCTTGATGTCGTTGCCCTCGCGCACGCCGACCAGCAGCGCAGGCTCAAACACCGTGTTGGGCTTCCTGCCTTTTGGGCAGCGCGCGAGGTACCGCAGATCGTCATGGCGCCCGACAATGCCGCGGTAACGGCAATAGGCCTCGCCCCAGGTGTTCGCGAGCTCGCGGCCCTGCGACCAAAGGTTGCGCGCGATCGCGGTGGAGTCGAATGGGCCTGCGGGGCCGTCCGGGAAAACGTACTTCTTGCCCGGCACGACGGATGCGAGCTCCCGCAACACATCAGCCGGATCACATCCGGCAAAGCAATGGACAAGGATGTCGTGGTTGCCCTGCCTCAGCGATAAGCTGGGAGTGGCATCTGCATGGGCAGGGCATCGGCACATGGCGCTGTAACCTGACCAGCTGCCGCCAAGCGCTCCCACGATATCGACCAGACGCTGTGAAGGGGGTTTGGCAATAAGGGGCATGGCAATTCCTTTCGAGCTCTCCCTCCCCTCCCCCCTTTCCTTTGTCCCGGATCCGACGTTGGACGGCCCAGCAACGCAAGACGGAATTTTTTTCCCAATTGACTCTGAGTGTTAGCAAGGGATGCTCAGCCCTTTGCAGGAGCAAGGTCATGCCTTTTCGTTCCATCATCGGGAGCCTGTTCATCGTAGCGCTTCATTCGGCGGCTACGGCGCAGGAGGTCGAGCTTATAGAATTCGGTGCCGCCCCGCCCCTGGGCTTTGTCATCCATGTTGGCCCGGAGACAGATCCGGTCGATCAAACGACTATCCGCGAGGAGCCCGATCTGAGAACGACCCTTGCCGCCGACTTTGCCGGGATTGGCGCGGGGCAGCCAAGTGATGCTGTCCCTCCAGCGACAGCCATCGATGTTCCTCAATGGATGCAGAGCGGCCTTGCACCCTCAACCATCCAGCCGGCACTCTTCCTTTCGCCGATGTCTATGGGTGGCTGCGGAGATGCCCAGTACAGACCTCGAAATGATCTTCCTGCGGCAACTGAGCAGCGACGGCTGCAGTATTTTCCGTTGATCGCAGCTATAGCCTGCCAGGAGAAGATTCCGGTTGGCCTGTTCGACGCATTGATCTGGCAGGAGAGCCGGTATCAGGTCCTTGCCCGCTCGCCCAAGGGAGCTATCGGCCTTGCCCAACTGATGCCGGGAACCGCACGGGAGCTTGGCGTTGCCGATCCGTGGGACGTCGTTCAAAATTTGCGCGGAGGCGCGCGTTATCTCCGGATGCAGATTGAAGAGTTCGGCCGATATGACCTCGCGCTGGCAGCGTATAATGCAGGGCCCGGGAGGGTCCGGGCGACGCGGAGCATTCCGCGTATCCGCGAAACGATCGATTATGTACGCACAATCACCGCAGCCTGGGCCAACGCAGAGCAGCGCGGCCCGATCCGTTTCGCTGGGTCCTCCACTATTCCGACGCTTGGCAGTCCCCAAAGGGCGTCCGTGGCTGACTACACATCAACAAGTGTGGCAAATCCTAGGTGATGGGCGAACAGGATCGCCGTCAGCAGGATGACTGGCGTGCCTGAGAGATAATTGATCTGCCAGCGCCACCATAGTTTCGGGACGGCGAAGACCCGCCCTCTCCAGTCGCTGAATTCGAGCACGAGCAAGCCCAGGCGAAGGTCATAGATGGTTTTCACGGCAGCCAGCACAGCGCAGAGCGCGACCATAAGCCCGACGCCGGTGTAGAGAGTAAGCCAGGCATTGTAGGTCGCAATAGGCATGCGCAAAGCCTCCTGAATTCTTCACAGGGTAACACGAACTCAGCTTCTGGTATGCTGGAAATCACTGGGGGTCGAATGCTTGTAAGGTCGATGGTCGAGATCGCCCGCCGACCGAGCCATCAATCGATTTCGTGATAGCCGACTCCGATGCGAAGAAGGGAGCTCCTTCGCCGCTGACGAATGCGCTTAGCGGCCACTTCCGCATCGCTTCTGTTCGCAAATGAGGCCGTAGCGCCCTTCCCCTTCGTGCCTATCCGTCCCCAACGTCGCTCGACCGTTGTCCATCCGAATAAATCAGTGGCGACCCAAAGGTGATAATTGCGAGCAATGTTCCGTGAGGGGTCAATTGCCTGCCAATGCCATGACTGATCGTAAGGTCTTTCCATGCCTTATGCTGCCAGACCGATCATCGCAGGGTCCAATTGGGATTCTGAGTCACTGGGCAGCCTGTGATTCAGAAAAACGATCGCACCTTGCTCTGTGTCGAAGGTCGTGCCGACCCACGCCCGTTGGCCCTGCTTACTCCGCAGGGAACATCGTGAGCATTGGTATCTGTCAGGGAGCACTCATCATACTGATCCAAAAAAGCTGTAAGCTTCCCGTTGGTTAGACGGTTTGTATCTAAGTTAGATCAGTTAAGGCTGCGCTCCCGGGTCGCGACTCGTCGGATTCTCTTTGGAATTTCGGACATGCGGTTCCCAAAGTGTCGGCGATGTGTTCCCGATGTTCCGAATGTCTGTTCCCGAAAGACCGTGTCTTCGTTCCTGAAGTGTCGGTGGTTGTGGAAAGGCTGTTCCTAAAGTGTCGAAATCCGGTCTTATGGGGGTCAGGAGCGAGACAAATTGAATCATTATCGAGGCGAGGTTGGGAGAAGAGCTTCAATCTTGCCTTGGCGTTACCATTCGAGCGCATGCGCCCCTGATCGACACGACACATTTGGAACGCTTCGCACGCATGGGCCCTCACTCACTGAGCCTTCGCCACTCAGTGGCGTCCGATTCTAGCGGTATTCACACACAGGTTGGTTATCTGCGCAGCTCGTGCTTGTGCTTCTCGTGATGGCGTTTAACCCAACCGATGAAGGCCTTCTGCCAGCTCGCGGGCGTCCGTGCTGGGTCCGCGTTCACCCATGCCTCGAATTCGGCATGGAGAGCGTAGAGGTCCCAGCCCGGGCATTTCTCACGTAGATAGGCGATGGTTTCATCCGTTATCATCCCGCGCGTCGCTTTGTCGGACAAGCCAGCGACAGCGGATCGAACAAGAGTACGGGCGTCAAAAAACAGCGGGGTCTCCTCCTGGGGAGACTCGGCGGCTGTTGTCTCGGGATCTTTCAATTTAACTGCCCGAATTGGTTCTGGCTTGAGCGCCTCTGATACTGGGGCAGACCCACTTTTGTGCGCCTCATTCTCAGCGGAGCTACCTGCCAAGTCAGTGAGTCGAATCATTCTGAGAAGTGGTTCTGCCCCCCTTCCCTCCTCAATGACAAGCCGATAGCCGGGCAGGACATTTTTCTCAGCGAGCTTGAGGATCTCGAATTTGAAGCGGCGATACTCACCCTCGGCCCCCGATTTCTCGAACAGAACGGGCATCGAGATTGCAAATCCGGCTTGGCCTGCACCGCCTGCATGCTTGCGGGCGACCCGGTAGAGCCAGCGCTCACGGCCGCCTGTGATATCGAAATAAGCGCGGTCGATGCTGAGCACACCGCCCTTCATCATCACACCTTCCCAAAACCAGTTTGATAGTTCGAGCGTCATGCCACGGCTTCGCTCGGTCTTTTCGTCCACGAGCTGGGTCCAGCCATCGAGCCAGCTAAAGGTCGCCTCTCTGCGGTTCTCGGCGCGAATGTTGGTCTTGATCGTTGTCGAGACGAGGCGATCAAGCGCCTGTCCGAGAAGCTCGTAGGCGCGGCCAGTCGTGGGCCTTCCGATTGCACGGAGTAGATCGTAGGGCATGATGTGGAGCTTTCGGGGCACATCGTTCACCCCGCGCCGGGACATATCAGCCAGTTGGCTGGCGCAATAAATCAGAATGTCGGCGTCCCAGATTGTGGCCATGCCGTAATCGGGATTGGCACTCACATGCACCCAAAGCTTGCCGTCCGGCGCAGTGTATTCGATCGGCTTGGTCCGTTTGCGTTTAGCGAGCGAAAAGAAGGGGCGCTCCATCATCTCGCGTTGGTCACGCAGCGGCATGTCTGCGAGGTAGGGCAGGAAGAGGTCGAATTGCTCGGGAACGCGCTTCTTGATTGCCTGCGTCATTGGGAATCGCCCCCTTCGCCGCAGAAATTATTCCCCGGGGAATAATTCGACTGACCATTATTCCCCGGGGAATAATCAGGCGATCGCGTGACGCTGATTGATAAGGGCAGGGGGGTGGTCATCTTTTAAGTCCCCCGCCGTCTGCGGCGAGTGTCTCAAGCAGCAGCTTCACCTTCGCCAGTAGCTCGTCATCGGAAAGGCCGTGCCCGGCGTGCAGGCGCAGGGTTACACCTTGCCGGTTCGCACGCTGCAGGCTTACCGCTGGGCGGTCGTGCGCTCCATTCAAGACGATCTCGCGGCTCTCTGGTGGAGCTTGATCTGCTGTCAGCAGAGCCTTGATGACGTCTTGGGCAGGGAAGGGGGGCTTCCCCTCCTTGTGCAGCTGCGCCTGCATGGCTGCCAAATCCTTGGCGGCCCTCTGGATCGCTGCCGCTCTCTTTGAGTCGCCCAATGCCTGCGCGAGTGGGTAGGCTGGCTTAAGCTGGACGTCGGCGGGAGACGCAAAAGCTGCAACGATTGCGTCGGGTATGGTTGCAACCTTGATCATCTTTGAAAGCCAGCTTTGCGAGAGCTTGAGCCGTTCAGCCATCCGAGACTGGTGATTGCCGTAATGGGCTTTTAGCGCAGCGGCATAGTTCCGGGCTCTTTCGAGATCAGAGACATCCTTGCGGGCGCGATTTTCGATGTCTGCCAGGCGGAAAGCCGCCTCGTCGTCGAGATCCGCAACCTGTGCGAGAAACTTCATGTCCGGATAGGAATTCTGGCGAAGCCAGGAAATTGACCAGTGTCGGCGCGTGCCTGCGATGACCTCGAACTCGAACGCAGGATCGCCTTCCACCCTGCGGACAATAGCAGGAACCTTCTGGCCCCCTTCGGCGACGATAGCGTCGATCAGTTCGCGGCAATTCTCTTCATTGAGATGATTATAGGAGCGCGCGTTGCCCGCCCATGGGCGTACGCGCGCGGGGTCCAGCGCAATCTGTGTGACCTGCCTGACTTCGCCGCTGGCCACCCGGGCGAGGGCGCTCTCGCGTCCGAGAAGTGAATTTCTGCGGGCCCTGTCTGTACGCGGAGTAGGCACGCTTTCGGGCTCGCCTTTAGCCGCTTCTGCCTCCTGGCCGTCGATCTCATCTGCCAGCAATGCGGTCAGATAATCCTTTTGCTTCTTTGCCATCGTAGGCCTCTCATTGTGCCGTCAGTGGCGGCGCGATGTGGTTCCGAGCGCACAATTTTGACCCGAGAAATGCTGTCGCCTCAACCATTGACGAGGAGGGCTTCATCAATGGCCTGGGTCCGTCCCCAGCCTTGCCGCACAAGTTGCTCAACCTGTCCGAGAGCTTCGTCGAGGTTGGACCTGCATCGCTTGTGCGTCCGTGACGTGCCGATAGGCTTCTCCAGTTCGTAGATCGTCATCATGCGCAGTGCAGCGTGGCTGATTTCGGCGCTCTCGAGGATGGGAACGGGCAGCAGGGCGGGACCGAAGGCCTGCTCCATGATGGCGCGCACCATTTCGTGGCTCGGATCACCGCTGTCGAACTTTGAGCATAGGAGCCGAACGAAATTGTATTCCACCGCTACCCCGGCTTCGATCAGCTGATCAATCACCTGATCCATCATTGAGAGGAATTGCACCGTCGAGCAGAAGTCCGGCGTGGTTGCCGCAAGGGGTACCAACAGCGAGTTCGCTGCTTGCATGACTGCAAGTGAAATCGTTCCTAGCGCCGGAGGCGGATCGAGGATCACGACGTCATAATTTCGGGCAAGATCGGTCAGACCCTGCTTCAATTTGCGAAAGCGCGCGGCAAGGACATTCTGGCCGTCTGCTCCCGAGGCTGCGAGCTCGTATTCCACGTCGAAGAGTTCGAGGTTCGACGGGATCAGGTCGACGTTTGGCCAAGGCGTGTTCTTAACCGCGTACAGAAGGTCCGCTTGCGTCGGATCAATCGACAGATACGGGTAAAGGGTCTCTTCCCTCGTGATGTTGAAGTGCGGATTGAACCCAAACAGGGTCGTGGTCGTAGCCTGACTGTCGCAATCAACGACGAGGACGCGGTAGCCCTGAACCGCGAAGTAGTGCGCGAGGTGAGTGGTGACGGTCGATTTGCCGACGCCGCCCTTGAAGTTCTGGACGGCGATCATGGCGGGCGTGTCTTTGGGGCCGCGGGCGGGACTTGCGTCGAGCACTTGCCGCATGAGGAGTATGTCCTCGACTGTGTAGCCGAGACGCCTTCCGTTCTCGCCTGACGGAGGAGGGGGGAGCCTGCCGTCCTCTTCGGCCATTCGGATCCTGTTGGTTGAACATCCGAGCAGCTGCGCTGTCTCAGCAATTCCGAATCGGATATGGAGACCCTTGCGGCTGTCAGGCAGGAAGGCCTTGCGACGAAGCCGCTCGATCATGCGTTCGCCCGCATCAGCGAGATCGCCGATCTGACCCACCACTGAATCTGAATATGCCATTGGGGAGGTCCTTGAAGGTTTTCTAGGCTCCAATTAACGGAAAGCCTCCAAATCAGCAACCCGAGCGTTCAAGGCATTCAAATTTGGGGTAGAGCTTGTCAGAACCTGTTTTGGGCAATCTTCGCGATGTTTGACCCAAAGCCAAAGCGGTCCGTTCTCAGACTGCACCTTGACCCGGCGACCGAGATTAGGACTGCGATCGCCTCCCCAGATTGTTTAGGGTGGGAATGATTGCTGTGATGCGACTTGTGACCTCGCAGCCGGCCTGGCCAGCGACACTGCTGATGGTCTGCTCCGAAAAGGCTGCAAACAACGCCTTATGCTCCGGATTGATGTCTTCATCGATCAGGGTCAGCAACTCCTGCACGAAGCACATTGATGCATGGCAGACATGTTTGAAGGCCGGGTCAAAATAGAGCATCCCATTGCCCACTATCTCGATGGCCATGAAAAGCCGGACCCGATCGAGCTCGAAGAGGTCAATCAGCTGATGCCTGAGATCAGCACATATGTTCGCTCGCCCGTTCTTAACTTTGCTGATCAGGCTTGGCCCTCTGCCCGTCGCCATGGCCACCTGCTTGTTCGTCATTCCGTTGCGCCGCCAGGCCTCTTCCAGCACCAGACGATATTGCTCGAAGCGAGCGAATCGGCGTTCTTCGTTCCAACCTTTGTCCATGGCGTTTGCGACCCCCTGGTTATTGAAGAAACCCCGAGCGCAGATGCGTTGTTCTGGCACTCGGAGACGGCGACAAAAACAGATAATTTGCGCGGTCGACCTGAGAAATATCGGATCGCAAGCGACTCTATTAACTAAACAGCCTTTCGAGTTGTCAAGCTTTAATCATCTGGACTAGGCATTTTGACTCGCGCGCAACATGCTGCGGCGAAGTCGACTCGGCGCGACACATTCGGTCAGGCTAATGCCGTGATGAGAAATTAATTGATTCCCAGAGGAAAAAAATTCCATGGCGGAGGAGCGAAGTTCCCGCGTTGACGAAAATTTCTGCCATGCGTCGCAATCTGTTTCCCACAAAAGACATCGAAATTCCTAGAATGAGGAAAATAATTGACGAGTTGCGACGAACCGAGTGCAAGTAAATCATATTTCACTTGAAGCATTAATTCGTTTCCCATTTTCTAAACAGGGTTCCGCAATCCCGTGGGGCCTTGGAATGGGGAATTGCAATGAGTGCACTCTCGATCAAGCAGGGTCTGTCGCCGCACACGATCCTGCTGGCCCTGGCGGTCTTCGCCATGACCACGCTGCTGATGTCCGGCGTCGCCTATGCCGGTGCGGACACCACCTTCAACACGGCGCTGACGACCTTCACGAACTTTTTGGAAGGTTCGGGCGGCCGGATCATCACCGTCATGAGCCTTGCCGGCGGCCTCGTTGCGCTCGGTTCGGGCCGCTTCAGCCTCGCCCAGGTCGCCGTTCCCGTCGCTGTCGGCGTGGGTGCCGGCACTGGCGTCCCCATCGTCACCTCGACCGTCACCGCGACGATCTGAGGCGGCGTACAACCTAGGGGAGGGCGGTAAGTCATGGATCGGTACAGCATTCCTTCGCATCTCGACGACCCGGAGCTGATCGGCTTCTGGACGCTGGATGAGTTCCTCGCGATGGCGGTTCCGTTCATCTGGGGCATTCTGACGCAGCACGTCGTGATCGGATTGGTGCTGGCGGTGTTCGGATGGTGGGGCTTTAGGAAGCTCAAAGCCGGCCGGGCCACATCGTGGGTATTCCACATGGCCTACTGGTACCTGCCGTCGAGCTTTACCGGACTGAAGGCGACGCCGCCCTCCCATCTTCGCATGATGGTGGGCTGACATGGACCATTCCTACGGACTGGCGAAATCGCAGCGGGTACTCAAGCAGCGCAACATGCTGGGTATCACCGTGCTGGCGCTCGCGGCCTTGCTGGTTCTTCTTCTGATCTTCGGGTTCACACGTGACCGCGAGATCGTGCTTCAACCGGTTCTGCGTAGCCCCCTGACCATATCCTCGAGCGGCGTCTCGGAGGACTATCTCGAGATGGTGACGCGCGATACCGCGCTCATCGCGCTCAATCGCAGCCCTGAGAACCTCAACTACTGGATGGAATCGATCCTCGAGATCGCCGCACCCGAGGCCCACGGGGCGCTCAAGCGTGACCTCATGAAGGTCATCAAGGAGCAGGGCAATTCGAGCATCAGCCAGTACTTCACGATCGGCGCAATCCGTGTCGATCCCGACACCCTGACATCGGAGGTGTCGGGCACGCTTCACACAGTCGTTGGGTCAAAGGCTGTCACGGCGGAGCACAAGCGCTTTCGCTTCACCTGGAAGTATTCGGGGCTGTCTCTGCAGCTTGTCGGCTTCGGCATGATCTCCAAGGTCGAAGGTCAGGAACAAGGGGAAGAGACATGATCACGCCTTTTGCGTTGGGACTCTTTGCAAGTGGAACAGCCCTCGCTGCCCGTCCGCTTTGTCTCAGCAGTCGCACCATCGGCGCAGGTCTGGTGGTCGCAGGAGCTCTCCTGATGGCCTCACCGGCGCTCGCAGACGAGACCCTTCTTGCCACCGACAACAGCGAGGTAGCCTGCACGATCTCCAAATCGGGTCTCACGCGGGTCAGCCTCAAGGATGATCGCTTTGCCAGTGTCTCGAAACTGACAACCGGGAATGAGGTCGATGATTTCACGGTGGTGAATGAGCCTACGCGCGGCGACATCTACATCTCTGTCCCCGAGGGCTTTACCAAGAACGAGGTCTCGTTCTTCGGCACTACGGCAAAGGGCTTCGTCTACAAGTTTGCCTGCCGCCTTGAGGGCGATCGCGCCCATCAGGTGTTCGTCGAGAACCGCGACATCCTCGGCGAGAGGCCTGCCGAGCTCGCGCGTGCTGCCTCTCCGCAGGAGACCTCGGCATCGCTGATCCAGGCGATGTATCAATCTCAGGCCATGGACGGGTTCGAGATCCGCCAACCCTCGATGCGCCCGGTAATGGTGGGGCCCCTCAAGGTCCAGATGATCACCGAATATCACGGTCTCAACCTTGTCGGCCGTGTGCTCAGGATCGAGAACACCGGCAAGGCTGCCGCGGTTCTGAACGAGCAGACCATCGCACCGAGAAGTGCCGTCGCGGTGAGTGTCGTCAAGACCGAGCTCGCCCGCGGCGAGGTGACCACAGCCTACATCATCACGCCATCGGGCCAGATCGCGGCCAGCTCCGTGGGAGGACGTCCATGAACTTCACCAACCCGTTCAAGCGCAAGCCCAAACAGCTCGATGCCGACGACACCGTCGATGTCGAGGAATTCGGCACCAATGACGCGGTCAAGAAGAAGCAGATGATGCTGATGACGGGCGCAGGGCTCGTCGCTCTGGTGGCTGGTTCAGCCTACATCTTCGGCGGCGATGCAGGCGAGGAGGCTGCACAGGTCGCAAATGGTCAGGAAATCAAGGTTTCCACTGATGACATGGTCAACAGGAACATGGGCCAGCAGGAATGGCAGGCCCAGTCCGAAGCGCAGATTCAAGGTATTGAGAACCAGCTGCGAGGTGTCGAGGGTCAGGACCAGCGGCTCGATGCGCTGCAGGCACAGATCGCAGCGCTTCAGGCCGAGAACCAGTCGATGGCGACCGACGGCCAGCGGGTGGTCAGTGCCTATCAGACCGAGAACGATCAACTTCGCCAGCAACTCGCCCAGCGGGCCGCAGTATCGATGCCGCCACCTCTAGGCATGTATGGCCCCACTGGTCCCGCAGCCGGGCGCGGTGCTCCGCAGGGCGGGGCAGGGGCGGCGGCCGCAGCCGCGGTGGCCGGTTCGCCGTACAGTCCTCGCTCGATCAAGCTCGTCGCCTTCGAAGGCGGGCCTTCAGGGACTGGAACCCGGATTAGTGGCGGTTCGACCAGCTACACGGACAGCCCGAATTACTTGCCTCCCAACTCTATTGCGAAGGCGCGGGTTATCGTCGGGGTCGATGCATCAGCGGGCGTCAACTCGCAGACCGATCCCTTGCCGGTCGTGCTGCGGATCATCGGCCCGGCTCGGTCGGTCTACCGGGACGGCAAGCTGCTCACGACCAAGATCGAGGGATGCCTGGTCAACGGCGCGGCGCGCGGCGACCTTTCAAGCGAGAAGGTCTATGTGAAGCTCCAGCGCATGACATGCCCGCAGGCCAACGGTCGCTACGCGGTCTCCGACGTCAAGGGCTTCATCAGCTTTGGCGGTAAGACTGGGGTGCGGGGCAGGGTGGTCAGCCGTGAAGGCGGCTTGGCGACACAAGCGTTCCTTGCGGGCCTCGTGAGCGGTGTCGGTAATGCCTTTCAAGGCGCCAACCAGATCCCGCGCATTGCGCAGGATCCCGTGCTCCCGTCGGCCTCTGATGTCGGCATCCAGGCCATCGGCGGCGGGGCGGCAAACGCGGGCAGCACCCTGTCCCAATATCTCATCGAACGCGCTGAGCAGTACCAGCCCGTTATCGAGATGCCGACGGGTATCGATGTCGAGATCGTCTTCCTCGAAGGCGTGTTCATCCAGAACTGATCGCCCCGGCCGCGGCTAGCAGCCAAGGAGTTTGCACATGCTCAATACCACCAACGCCGCCATCGCATCAATGTCGCTTCTGCTCGGCGCAACAGCTGCGACCAGCTCGCCCGACGTCACCGCTCTGCTCAAGACCAGGCTTCCCAAGACCGAGGTGACGGGGGTCGATTGCACCCGGATTGCCGGGCTTTGCGAGGTCACCGCCAAGGAGAACCTGTTTTATGTTGATGCAAGCGCCCGCTATCTCATCATCGGGCGGGTCTACGACATGGAAACCCGTCAGGATCTGACGGCCGCGCGCCTCCTCGAACTCAATCCCGATATGCTGGTGGGCGGCGCGGCCAAGGCCAACGCGCTTGCGAATGCCGGGGAGGGCGAAGCCTCTGAAGGCGGCCGCGGATCGCGCAACGAGCGCACGGTGTCGCAGCAGGTTGCCCAGAGAGTCGATCTTTCTTCGCTGTCTGATGCGGGCGCAATTGTGTGGGGGAAGGGAGGGCAGAAGGTTACTGTCTTCTCGGACTTCCAATGCGGTTACTGCCGCGCACTGAGCCGCGAGCTCGAACAGATGAACGTGACGGTGATTGAGCGGCCGATCTCGGTGCTTGGCAGCCGGGACATCGCCGACCGCGTGCTGTGCGCCAGTGACCAGCGCGAGGCCGTGCGCGCCGCCTATGCCCAAATGCCAGTCAAGGCAGCGACCTGCGACACCCGTGGCCTCGACGAGAACGAGGCCTTCGCCCGCAAACACGGCTTTTCCGGAACGCCCGTGATCGTGCGCTCCGACGGCGCCGTTCTCGAAGGATACCGACCCAAGGCGGCCCTGATCGCCTGGCTGAAGGGAGCGTGACATGAAGCGTAAGTCTCTGCCCGACGTTATCTGTCTGCCTCATGGCTCTGCCGCCAACTGGCGGCCGCCCCTGACCCGGCAGCGCGTCGCTGCGATCGGCGGCGGGCTGCTATTTCTCGCTGGCTGCACGACGCTCGGCACGAACATCAACGGGAAGTTCAATTGCGGTCCCGCAGGTGAGGGGTCCTGTTCGCCCGCTACCGTCATTGACGACCGTGCCCTCGCAGAGATCACCGGCGATGCCGGTTATGTCCCCACCGGGCCTTACCGCGTCCCCGCTCGCGAAATGCAGCCTGGTACAGCAGCGCTTGCCGCTGCCCCGCAAACCGTGATCGTGCCCGGACAGCAAAAGGTTCTGCGCATTGTCTTCCCCGCGCACGTCGATCGCGCCGGTCGCTACCACGAGACCAGCGTGGTCAAGGCGGTGGTCGATAATGACCAATGGATAGCAGCGAGCCCTTCCAACGCCGTTGCGATGGCGCCCAGCCTCAATCTGACGGTAAACCCCGAGATTCTCTCCCAGATGGGTGAGGAGGTTGCCGAGGGTCAACCGATCGCTGCTGAGACCTCCGCGCGGGTCGGGTTGAACGACACCCGCCTGCCGTCAGCCGAGGCCGTGGCTGCCGCGCGCGCACGGGGCGCTACGAGGACTTCAGCGAGCGCTGCCGCTGCGCGTGGCGAGACAGGTGTAGTGCCTGTCAATCGGCCACAGCTCTTCAATCCCGTGGTGGAGGACTAGGCCATGCCTACTTCGTCCTCGCAGCCGAGGAAGAGCTGGCTCGCTCGCCTGTTTGGCGATGAGCGAGCCCCCGATGAGGGGACGCCTGGTCATGGCGCGCCTATGCTGGCGCAATGGCTTCCCTATCGCAGCTTCGATCCCAAGACCGAGGTCTTCTACCAAACGGACTCGATCGCTTTTGCCCTCGAGGTTGCGCCGCTTATTGGTGCTGATGAACGCACCGGTGAAATCCTCGCCCAATTCCTGTCTGAGGCGCTGCCGCCGTGCTCGCGGTTGCAAATCCTTTCGTTCCAGAGCCCCCGGGTCGGGCAGACGATCGCGCGCTATGCTTTGCCGCGCTACGCCGCCAGCGGCGTGCACAAGAAGATCGCCGAGCACCGGTCGCGGATGTTGCGGCATGGGGCGTGGAACTCGCTTGCTCAGGATGGACCCTTCCACGTGCGCCAGCACCGCTGCGTCCTCTCGGTCTCGTTCAAGCTGGGTAAGGGCAGTGTCGAGGAACTGATCACGGTTCGCGACTCGATCACTTCGCTGCTCCAATCGATCAATGTTGATGTGAGCCGCTATTCTCCGGTCGACCTTATCGCCCTCATCGATGACCTGACCGCTCCGGCGTTCGATGTGTCCGACCATGTCGAGGAATACTGCGAGCTCGATCCCATCGCGGACCAGTGCGTGCGCCGTGATGTGCAGACCGTGGTGCAGGCCGATCGCATCCTCGTCTCCTGCGAGCCGCTGCGGGCCGTGACCACGCTGGGCGGAGACACTGAGTTCGAGGAGATCCGCCCCGACACCTTCGATTACCGCTTCTTCTCGGTTCGCAACCTGCCGACACGCTGGGCGCCATGGGATTGCCAGAAGGTCATCGGCGATATGTTCGCTGACAAGCTGCGCCCGGGCTGCCCGACCATGACCAGCCTGTGCATCGTTTATCAGGATGAGGAAGCGGCGAGTTCGAAGGCCGGTTACAAGTTCATGCGGACCTCGAGCCTTGCCGATACGCCTTCAGCGAGGCTTTTGCCGCAGCTGAAGGACCAGAGCCGCGAGTGGGAGCATGTTCAGCAGGAGTTGCGCGTGGGGCGCAAGCTTGTGCAGGTCTATTACACGGTTGGCATCATGAGCCCGAAGGGGAAGGGCGATGCGAACGAGCGCACCATCAAGTCGATCTACAAGGCGGCGGGTTGGGATCTGCTCGACGAGCGCTTCCTGCAGATCATGGCCTTCATGTCCTGTCTGCCGATGACCCTTGGCAACGGGCTCGATGTCGATCTCAAGCGCATGAAGCGGCTGCGCACGATGCTCACCACTACCGCTGCCAACCTCGCACCGCTTCAGGGGGAGTTTCTTGGCGGGGCGAAGCCGCACCTCATGTTCATCGGTCGGCGCGGACAGCCATTTTTCTGGTCACCCTTCGAGAACAGCGCGGGCAATCATAATGTGGCGGTGTTCGGCAAGTCGGGCTCAGGCAAGTCGGTTGCGCTTCAGGAGCTGTGCGCCGCCTTTGCAGGCATCGGCGCGCGGATCATCGTGATCGACGACGGGCGTTCGTTTGAGCACATGTCCAAGATGCTGGGCGGCAAGTTTGTCGAGTTTCGCCTACGCGACGGGTTCAGCCTCAACCCCTTTTCGATGATCGATGCCGCTCTCATCGACAGCGATGAGGACTACCTTGTCGATGCGCTGGCCATGCTCAAATCGATCATCGGTCAGATGGCGCGGCATGTCGATCATCTCAGCGATACCGAGCGCGGCCTCATCGACAATGCGGTCGGGCAAGCCTGGTACGCCAAGGGCCGCGAAGGGTCGATCGATGACGTTATCGAAGTCCTGGTGGCCCATGGAAGCCTTGCGGCTGAGGATCTGGCGACTGCCATGTTCCCGTTCTCCTCCAAGGGCACCTATGGCCGGTTCTTCATGGGCGAGGCGACGGTCGACATGTCGTCCGACTTCACCGTCTTCGAGCTTTCCGACCTGTCGAGCCGGGAGGAGCTTCGCTCGGTCGTTCTGACCGCGATCATGTTCCTGTCTTCCCAGAGCATGCGCAAGATTGATCGCGAGATCCCCAAGGCGTTGCTGATCGACGAAGCCTGGCAGATGCTGCGCGGTGGGTCGATGGCCGACTTTGTCGAGACCTACAGCCGCACCTGCCGCAAATATGGGGCTTCGCTCATCACCGCGACACAAAGCCTCAACGACTACTACAAGTCAGAAGGCTCGCTGGCAGCGCTCGAAAACTCCGACTGGTCGGTGATCCTCCAGCAGAAGCCCGAGACTATCGCGGATTTCCAGAAGCATGGCCGCTTCGACATGGACCCGTACACGGAGGCGTTGCTCCGGTCTCTGAAACGCAGCGGCACCGATTATTCGGACGTGATGATCAAAGGCCCCGACACTCTGACGGTTGGCCGCCTGGTGCTCGATCCCTATTCGGCCACACTCTATTCCTCCTCGCCGGCCGTGTTCGGGCGCATCGAGCGGCTGATGGAGCAGGGCTACACGATGGACGAGGCGATCGAGATGGTTGCCTTTCCCCATCTCGAGAACGCCATGTTGCGGGAGGCGGCGGAATGACCGTGCTTCTACCGAAACGGCCGTCAAAAGGTGGGGGCGGGGGCATCGTTCCGCTGGCCGTGGAACCCCGCGCGCGAAAGGGTGGACAAGATGCCGCGCATCAGGGCGCTCGCCGTCTCTTGGCCGATCTTTGCTATTTCGCCCTTCGACTATCCGGTTGGCTTGCCCTCACCGGGCTGACGACGCTCGGACTCTTTGCAGTATTCTTCATGGCGCTGGGCGCATTCACTGCCGATGGCTTCTTTGCCCATCTGGCCAATCTCTCGGTTCGCTTCGGTGACGCCGGTCCGCATCGCCAGACGCTGTTCGTTCGGCAGCTCGCGGTCGTCACCCTCATCATGTTCCTGACTGTCAGCGCGGCGCGGTACCGCTCGCTGGCAGCCTTGTTCTCGGGTGCCGGGGACCGCCGAAAGGACTGACCATGTCAGAGCAGCTCAAACTCATTCCAGATGCGCCGCAGCAGCATGATCGCGGCGGGGCGCGCTTCGTTGACGACGCCGCTCCCAATGATGCGCGCCGCGCTGCCGGCATCGGCAAGCGAAGTCAGGCCCCGCACAGGGGCTTGCCCCCGACGGCCTATGTGTTCGGCGCGCTTGCCGTGGCTGCCCTCCTTTGGGGGGCGTGGGTGACAAAGAACATCCTCGATCCAGCGGTCGTAAAAGCGCCGATTGCCAGCGTGCGGCTTGAAAGCATCATCGGAGAGTATGTTCAGGCGCAGGCGAGGAGCAACACGCCTCCCGAGGTCGTGACACAGCAGACCCGGGTCTTCATGGCCGCTCTCGGTGAGGAGCTGAAGGCGCGCGGCGCCGATGGCACCACGGTCATGGTCGGCGAAGCGGTTCTCTCGCAGAATGTGCCCGACATCACGGCCGATGTGCGTAACGCCATCTATGCAAAAGTTCCCCCGCCTGCCGCAGCAGCAGCCGCTCCGCCTCCCGCGTATGCACGGCAGCAACAACTGCCCACTGGCCCGGCCGTTATGCCGGTCCTCGGACAGTAGGTCGGGAAGGGGAGGGCCGCCGTCATGCGCACTTCGCCGATGTCATCCATCCGCGGATCAGTGTTGGCGGCGACCCTTCTGCCTGTTTTCCCACTGTCGGGATGCCTGCAGGCTGCGCCGGCGCATGAAGCGACATCAACTTCTGGCTGGGGCATCGCTCGATGACTGCTTCGTTTCCATCTCGCCGTCCTTCGGTTCTTGCCCGCTGGGCGATGATTGGCGTCCTCGCCGCTGGCATCGTCTCGCACAATGCGATTGCTGCATGGCAGGAAAGTCATTCCTTCATGATCAACACGAGCGAGAGCCTGCCCAACTGGGCCTTCTTCGTCAGCGCGGGTAAGCAGCCGCAGAAGGGCGACTACGTCTTTTTCGTCCCGCCGCCCGGTGAGATCGTCAGCCGTCACTTCGGGCCGGATCAGGGCCCTTTTGGCAAGCAGGTCATTGGTATGCCGGGCGCGCTGGTCGAGCATCGCGGCGAGCTGGTCTATGTGGATGGCGTTAGCGTCGCGCGCA
Source organism: Erythrobacteraceae bacterium CCH12-C2 (assembly GCA_001556995.1). Taxonomy (GTDB): domain Bacteria; phylum Pseudomonadota; class Alphaproteobacteria; order Sphingomonadales; family Sphingomonadaceae; genus Erythrobacter. Next base: position 27,842 of record LSKF01000005.1, on the reverse strand, counting down.
TTAAGCCGCGCACCCGCCTGGGCGAGCCGCTGCATCCGGGGCCGACCGGCGTCGTGCCGCGCGACTGTTACTATGTCGGGACCGAGCACCCTGACGGGTTCGACAGCCGCTATGCCGAGATCGGCTTTGCCTGCCGCAAGGCGATTCTGGGTACAGGGACACCCATTCTGTGAGGGCCTGGCCGATCCTTGCGACGGGCTTCACGCTCCTGAGCCTGATCACGGTCGCGCCGCTGGTTTCGATGGCCTTTGCGCGCGACCATGGCGTCATGGGCCAGACCTGGCCGATTGCCGAGCCCGACCTGCTCACAACCATCGATATCAAGCTCAAGACGCTCGAGGAGAACGGCAGCATCGAGCGCATGCAGCGCGAGTTGGTCGCCAAGACCGAGCACCGGGTCCGCAATCCATTGCCCGTTTCCGGCATTTCCGCGACGCAGATGGACCGCAGCTGGCTGTTTGATCCCTCGATCGTTGTCGAAAACGACGTGCGCGATCAGAAGGGCAATGTGATTGCTGCGCGCGGTGCGCGGGTCAATCCGCTCGCCCTCATCGACATGACCACCGACCTGGTGTTCGTCGACGGGCGCGATGCCGGCCAGCTCGAATGGGCGACGAAGAACTGGTCGAGCACCAAGAGTAAGATCATCTTCGTCTCGGGCTCGCCGTTCGACCGCATGGGCGAATACCAGCGCCGCTTCTTCTTCGACCAGCACGGCAAGCTCACAAGCCATTTCGGGATCGCGCATGTGCCCGCCGTGGTCGCGCAGAAGGGCCAGCTGCTCGAAGTGCGCGAGATCGTCCTGCCAGCGAAGGGACCCTCATGATGCTGACCCTCCTCGATTGGCTCAAGACCCCGATGGCGGCGCCCGAGACCCGCACGCTTAAGTCCATGCGCTTCGCGATCATCGCGATCAGCTTTGCTATCGTTATCTCGCTCGTCGCCATCGCCCCCCTGCGGACGGCGATCGGGATCGGCGTGGGCGCGGTCGTGGCAGGCTTACTCCTTGTCCTGGCCGTGCTCGTGCCCGTCTATTTTATCATGAAGACCCGCGCCGATGATGCGCACCTCACTGCGCTGCTTGGGGAGGCGGAACGATGATCCGTCAGATTTTTCTCGGATTGGCAGCACTGTTTACCTTGTGCCTTGCGCCTGTCAGCGCCTCGGCCCAGACGCCGCCTTCGAAGTGCTCGGGCAAGTTCGTCAATCCGGTCACCGATGTCTGTTGGAGCTGCATCTTTCCGATATCGCTCGGCGGCGCGAAGCTCTGGAAGGGCCGCCCCGATACCGACAACCCGGATTTCCCTATCTGTGCTTGCGGGACGCCGATTCCTCGCATCGGCCTTGCAGTGGGGTTCTGGGAGCCGGCGCGGATGGTCGATGTGACCACGAAGCCCTGGTGCTTTCCCAATCTGGGCGGCTTGAAGCTCGATCCCGGTTTCGATGTGGGGCGAGGTCAGGTGACCGGCCCCCAGATGGGGGGAGGGCGGACAGCGAACTCCGCCAACTACCATGCGCATTACTACGTCTACCCGCTGCTCTACTGGATGGAGATCCTGACCGATTTCCTGTGCTTCGAATCCGCGAGCTTCGATATCGCCTACATGACCGAGATCGACCCGCTGTGGAACGACGATACGCTCACCACGCTCATCAACCCTGAGGTCGCGCTCTTCGCCAATCCCATTGCGGTCGCTGCTTGCGCTGGCGACTGCGCCGCAGCCACGGCGAATTTGCCGCTCGACGAGCTGTTTTGGTGCGATGGCTGCAATGGATTGATGTTCCCGATGAACGGCAACATCGCGGCGCACAATTCCCCGGTGCAGTCCTCGCGTCTCGCAGCCGAACGCATTCTCTTCAAAATGCACCGACAGGGGCTCGCCTGGGGCACTGCGGGCTCCAAGGCGCTGTGCGGCAAGTACATCATGCCGATCCTCAAGAAGTCGCAATACCGGATCCAGATGACCAATCCGATTGCCACGGTGAACGGCAAATACGCCTGCTCCCCGATCGGAGCCTCGACCATGCCGCCCGATGCGGGGCGCGGCTATCCGGTCGGCGGTGAGGATTTTGGTTATCTGCTCTGGCGCAAGCGCAATTGCTGCATGTTGTGAGGGAGGACCAATGACCCGCAGATTCCTCATAACGCTGGCACTGATTGGCGGTTTCGCTGGTGTCGGCGCAGCCCTGGCCCAGACTGTCGACGGTCTCGACCTCGATGCGATCCGTGCCCGCGCAGATGCCCACAGCGATGATGCTGTCACTTTGTCGGCAGAGGTGGCCCGCCGCGTTGAAGAATATCGTCCTGATGCCGCAGCGCTTGAAGCGGCCGCCCGGCAAAAGGTCGAAGGCCTCGATCCGGCCACGCTCCCCAAGGGTTCATCTGGTGCGATCGATTTCGATGAAATGATCGTGGCGGCTTCGGGCAGCCTCACCGACAACCGTGCCACCGCGCCGCAGTTCATGGTGTTCGTCAGTCTTTCGATGCCCGACGATGCGCTTAGGCAGATCATCGACCAGACCACCGCTGCCGGCGGCTTCGTCGTGTTTCGGGGCTTCCCGAACAATTCGGCTAAGCAGTTTATAGCCGGGATGAGCAAGGTCCTCACCAACGACGACCAGTTCGCCTCGATTGGCGTCGATCCGCGTCTTTTCCGTGCCTTCGGCGTTCAGGCGGTTCCGACCTTTGTGGCGGTATCGAGCGACTTCATGCCCTGCGATGGGTTGAACTGCACCACCACCCCGCCGCCCTTCGACACTATGAGTGGGAACGTCACTGTGCGCTATGCGCTCGAGACCTTCTCCGATGACAATGGCCCCGGCGCGCTGGTCGCGCGCACTGCGTTGGCCAACATGGCGCGCGCGCGGTGAGGGGAGGGCTCGCCTCGGTCCTTGTAGGCGCCACGTGTCTCGCACTAACCGTGCCGTCAGCCGCTTTGGCTCAACCGGCCCAGCCTGCCCCCGGCGGCGGCTTTTACGATTTCGATGACTATCCCTATTTTCCCCAGCAACCGCCGCAGCGCAATCCGCTTGAACCGATACTCCCGGTGCTGCCCGACGATCCGATCACGCCGATCGATCCTCTGCCCGCGCCGATCCCCGCGCCTTCGCCCGCCCCCACTCCCGCGCCATCACCGATCAGCCCGCCGCCTTCGGGCGGCGGGGGAGGGGGATCATTCCCGGTTGCGCCCTATGTTCCAGGTGGACCACTCACTTTCCCGAAGGGCGACATCAACGCCGCCAAGGCCGACGGTAAGGCCTTCGTCACCGGTTCGCGCTCTGCGAACCGCCAGATAGCCACCTCGACCAATCTCACCGGTACGATTCCCGGATACACGGGGCAGAGGCTTCCCGAGGAGGCACTCGCTGATGATCCGGATCGTCTGACCTCGCAGGGTGCCGCGGGAGCTCTGGGCAACGATCCATGGCGTGTCGTGACCAACCCGGACCGGACAGTGGTCACGCTTGATCGCGACGGCCTGCTCCGTGCTCGAGCGGTCGAGGAAAACCCTGACGCTTATCTGGCAGGTTCTAGCCTTGGCGCTGCCAATGCGCAGTGTCAGCCTCTGCCGCCCTCCGGAGGCGGCACCGAGTTTTACGAGGCTACCTGCGAGCAGGGCGCGCAGCCAATCGATGAAGCTCGCACTTGCCGCGTCCCGCTGGTCATTCAGGCCGATGGTTCGCAATACTGGGAATACAGCTGCTATTCTGATGAGCCGCAGCCCGGCCATGCCGGTGTGTGTTGGAACATCGAGAGTGCGCTTCAGGGCGGCGGCTGCACCCTCATCGATCGCGAGAGGATCGGGTTTTCCTGCCTGCAATGGGTTTATCCTGAAAGGGGGGGGCGCCCCTGGTGCGCCGAGCCCGGCGGCCCCAATTTTCGCGAGGTCTGGTCTTGTCCCGTTCAGATCCCCGGTGTGCGCGGGGGGTTACTTCGCAACACCACCCGAATTGTCAGCGAGAGCCGTGATGAGGCGATGTGTCAGGCGGCGACCGACGGCCTGACCTGCACCCAGGCAGGTGAGGTCTGCACCGGACAGCCTGAGACGCGGACCATCAATGGCTTGGCCGTCACCAGACCGTGCTGGGAGTGGGAGCGCACCTATCAGTGCTCGAGCACCACGCAGGCAACGGACTGCGGTGAGATCGAGGACAACACCCGATGCACCTTCCTTCGCGAGGAGTGCCTCGATGATCCTCAAGTGGGGGCCTGCCAGGTTGCGACCCGCGTCTACCGTTGCCCGATCCCCGGCGGCGGCACCACTGATCCGTCGCAGTATATCTGCGGTGACGATGTCTACTGCATCGACGGCGAGTGTGAGCCGATCGAGCGTGAAGCCTCCACCGAGTTCAAGGATGCTCTCGTCGGCCTCCACACGCTCGGTCAGGCCAATGCCGAGTTTGATGAGGCGGACTTCACGCTGTTTTCAGGAACCCGCGAGACCTGCACCAAGAAGGTGTTCGGGATATCCAATTGCTGCTCGGGGAAGGGCGTTCCTCTGCTGACGCCGTTCCTGTGTCCTGCTGCCGAGCGTGAGCTCGATAAGAAGGACGACAAAGGCTTGTGCCACCGGGTCGGGTCCTATTGTTCGGACCGGGTGCTTGGCGTCTGCGTCACGCGCAAGGATGCCTATTGCTGCTTCGAGTCCAAGCTGAGCCGTATCCTGCAGCAGCAGGGTCGCCAGCAGATCAACAAGCGCTGGGATGAGCCCAAGCGCGAGACCTGCAAAGGATTCACTCTCGAAGAGTTCTCACGGCTCGACCTTTCGGTGATGGATTTCACCGAGGTCTACGCCGACTTTCTCGACGCTGCGAAGGTTCCTGATGAATTGGACACGTCCCGGCAAATCCAGCAACGCATTGAGGACTATCTGCAGCAAAATGGACGGCCATAATGGAAACCGTAACCCCGCTTTCCAGCGGACGTGCATTACCCGACCTCAGTGTGGTCGAGTTCGCGATCATGATCGCATTGATGCGCCTCGGCCCGCAGCCCGCGCCTGTATTGCTACCGACTTTATCGGATTGGTTCGGCTTTGCAATTTCGCTTGGGCACATTCGGCCCGCGCTTCGCAGGCTCGAACATCAGGGTTACCTTACGACGCTGGAGGACGGGACGTTGCGTCCTCGCCGCGCCGCCTCGGAGCCTGTCGCGGTGTCGTTTACCGCGTTGATCCGAATCGTCGGAAGCGAGTTCGGTCGTGCCCTCAAGAAAGTCGATCCGCCGGCTCTGGCGCACCTCGCGAAGAAATCTTTGGAGGACGAGGCGGTCGAGGCCGAGGAGGCACTGCGCAAGCGGCACGGCAAGTCGAACCTCACCGACGCGCAGCGCGAGGACATTCGCGAGCACGCCCGGCACGAGGCGCGGGCTGCACGGGAGGCTTCCCGCAAGGCCAAGCTTGGGGCCGGGACGGTTGGCCCCAAGGGCAAAGGCAAAGGCAAAGGCAAAGGCAAGGGCAAGGGGCAGGAGGCCCCCAGCGACAGCAGCAAGGAATAGGGCTATGACACGGATATTGGGCGGTGTGCTGAGCGCGGCGATTGTGGGTGCCGCAATGGCGCCTTCGTTCGCGATGGCGCAGATGAGCGACGAGGGCGACGATGGGCTGATCCGGGTCCAGCAAGGCGACGATTTCTATTGTCGCGAGCGCAACCTGGGCCAGTGGTTCTACTGCGAGAAGCCGAGGCGCGATCCGGACAGTCCGCCGCAGAACCAGACCAATATTCCTGCCGCTGTGCGGCTCAAGGCGATCAGCGAGAAGCTAGATGAGCTGAAGGCTAGGGCCATACTCGAGCCCACCACGCAGAACGTGCAGGCCTATATCTCCTACCAGCGCGAGCAGCTCGACCGGGCCTCTGATTTTGCCGACGTTTGGCGCCGCGCCATCTGGCAGAACCCCGAGCTGGATTACACCCTCGAGCGCCCGATCAATGCGCTTGGCAAGAAGACCTGGACAACGCAGCGCACAGCCCAGCGCGATGCGGCGCTTGCCGCCATCAGTCAGCGGTATGGGGTATTCTATTTCTACTCCTCAGGTTGCGCCGCATGCGAGGTGTTCTCCCCTATCATCAGGGGCGTCTCCGACCGCTTCGGGATGACTGTCATGGCCGTTTCGATCGATGGCGGCCCCAATGCCGCCTTTCCCAATTACCTGATCGATACGGGCCAGTTCCAGGCGATGGGCATGGCCGGCAAGCAGGTGCCCGCGTTGGTGCTGTTCGACACCGTGACCAAGCAGCCGATGCCGATCGGTTACGGCGTGATGGCAGCCGACGATGTCATGGACCGTATTTTCACCCTCACCAACACTGAGCCGGGGAGTGACTTCTGATGAGCTGTTCCCAAAATTCCTTGCGGCACCGCGGCTTTCGCATCACCGGAACCTCTCTGACTTGCCTTGCTGCTATGAGCCTCGCGGCGTCGCCGGCGATGGCCAGCGTGGAGGGTGAGATGAATTCCTATTTCAACTCGGCCGGAGCAGCTGCCAATGTCACCGGGCCGTCTGCCTTCGACGGGCAGGCTGCAGGCTACTATTCTGGCGGAAGCCTGTGGACCCGCTTCCCGACCAAGCAGATCAACCCAGTCAACCTGCAGCTGCCTCGTGCGAGCGGGGGCTGTGGCGGGATCGATCTTTTCGGGGGCTCATTCAGCTTCATCAACACCGATGAGATCGTCGCGACCCTGAAGGCGACTGCCAACAATGCGATCGGCTTCGCCTTTCAACTCGCGATCGATTCCATCTCCGCGCAGATCGGTGGTGTGATGAAGGACATGGCTCACAAGATCCAGCAGATGAACGAGTTCAACATGAACTCCTGCCAGTTCGCGCAGGAAGCGGTGGGATCGATCTGGCCGAAGATGGACGGTGCTAGCCAGACCATCTGCCAGAACCTCGGACGTAGCTCGGGGTTGTTCTCCGACGAAGCCAAAGCCCGGCATGAATGCCAAAATCAGAGCGCGCGCAACGCTGCCACTGACGGGAGCACTGATCCGCAGGCCGAGATAGCCAAGAGTAAGAACTACACCTGGAACGCTTTGATGGGGAACGCTGCCACGCGGCCGAGCACGGATTACGCCGAGTGGCTCATGACGATGGTCGGCACGATCATCTACATCAAGCCGCAGAGTGACAGCGTTCCGGGGACTTTCCGCTTCATCGCGCCAGCAAGCTGGGACACCTACACCGCGCTTCTCGACGGTACGGCCGTTGCCTCCGCGCAGATCTATCGGTGCGATGCCGGCGGCAGCGATCCTTATGGCTGTCTCAATCCCAACCCGTCGCCTCTGAGTATCAGTCAAAACTCAGCGTACAAGGCGCGGGTGAAGGAGATGATGCAGAGCATCGCCGGGAAGATCAACAGCAACACAGGTCTTTCGAACGATGAGGTCAATCTTCTCGGTCTGTCCTCGATCCCGATCTACAAGATCATGGTCGTGAACGCCGCTTCTCAGTTCGGGCTGAGTGCCGGCGAGCTTGACTCCTTGTCCGAGATCGTCGCGGTCGAAGTGCTTCTCGGACACATCGATCGCATGCTTGAGGACGTCACGCGTGCTCAGATTGGCATGCAGACGCCCGACCAGGAGAACTTCAATCAGTGGCGGGCGCAGGTCGAGAATGTGCGCAAGCGGCTCGGGCAAAAGCGCGCTGAGATGTCCGGCAGGCTTGGGGACACGTACCAGATCATCCAGCGCAACCAGATGCTCGAGGCGACGCTCAAGAACACCATGAGCCCTCAAATCTCGGCGTCGCTGCGCTTTGGCCGCGGGCTTTCGGCCCAAGGGATCAGGTAGGCTCCGCAGCGTCGGGTTTGAGGGAAGGGCAGCGCAATGCTTGAGGTCTTCACGGTCGGAGGGGGCGAATACATCGTCAATGTCCTCAATGCTGTTGCGGCATGGTCTGGCGGGGGCGGGTTCCGTTCGATGCTCCAGGTCGTGTTCGTGATGGGCCTGATCTACTCGCTTCTGGTGCTCGCCTTCAATTTCGACTGGCGGGCATGGATGAACTGGTTCCTGCAGGCGACCGCCATCTACATGATGCTTCTTGTGCCTACCGTGACCATCAAGGTCACCGATAGGATCGACCCCGGGCTTGCGCCCGCCACTGTCGCCAACGTCCCTTTGGGACTGGGGGTTATGGCGTCCTTCACCAGTCAGTTCGGCGATTGGATGACCCGGACAGCCGAGACTGTGTTCGTCATGCCCGACGCGCTCAAGATGACCAACAATGGCATCATCTATGGCGCGCGGCTGCTCGAGAAGGCGCAGACCTTTCAGGTTACCGATCCCGTCTTCCGCGCCAATCTTGACGAGCATTTCAAGCAGTGCGTTTTCTATGATGTGCTTCTTGGCTTCAAGCCGATGGAGGATCTGACCACATCGAACAATCTGTGGGCTGCCATTGGTCCAGGAAGTCAGGCTCGCGCGCAGAAGTACCTCACTCGCAGTGGGAGCTCTGTCACATCTGCGATCATTCGGTGCGACCTTGCCTATCAGCAGCTCTCGGCTCAGTGGACCACGGTCATCGATGCTGACTTGCCGCTTTTTTCCAAGGGTGCCTATCCCGATCTCCCAGACGCGATTGCCGCGCAACGACTCAGGAACGATCTTGGTATCGTGGCTGGCACCATGCATGGCACGTCAACCGATCCTTACGCGTACCTTCAGCAGGTCTCGACGATGGACGCCTTCATGGCGGCGCGCGAGAGCTTCTCGGACGCGGGCTGGGACGCTTATGCGGCGCAGCGCGCTGACGCACAGGCGCGCAACACCTACACCTCGATCGCGCAGCAGGCGATGACCTGGGTGCCGCTGCTTGGCATCGTCCTGCACGTCGTCTTCTATGCCATGTTCCCGGTGATCTTCCCGCTTTTCCTCTTTCCGCGAACCGGGGTCACCACCCTTCGCGGCTACGGGATGGGCTTCTTCTATCTTGCGAGCTGGGGGCCCCTATACGTGGTCCTTCACATGTTCGTGATGAACCGGGCCGCCAGTGCCTATGCTGCGGTCGCACCCACTGGGCCGACCCTGTTGGTCAGCAACGGCATCACGGCGGTCAATAACGACATCGCCACCATCGCCGGGTTTATGATGATGAGCGTGCCATTCATTGCGGCCGGCATGGCGCGCGGTGCGATGGCGATTGCCGGGCAGGCCACATCGTTGCTCGGCCCGGCCCAGGCCGCCGGACAGGCCGCAGCCTTCGAGCGCACCACAGGCAACTATGCCTATGGCAATACCTCATTCCAGAACCTCACGGCGAACAACAGCAGCCTCAACAAGCACGACGACACCTTCAGGCACGCCTCTGGGTTCGGGACGTCTTCATTCACCCATTCCGATGGCGGGATCGAGACCGGCTTCGCCAATGGTGCCAACGCCTTCGACACTCGTCAGGCTATCTCCTCTCTGGCCTACAAGCCGGTGCGCACGGATGGGTTCGCATCGGATTTCAGGGAGGCCCTTTCCCAAGGGTTCAACAGGGCAGAGGGTCTTCGCCAGGCTGCTTCCGAGTCTCGAAGCGCGACTGTGTCGAATGGCACCGAGTTGCTCGAAAGCGCAAGCCGAAGCGCGTCGTCGTCGACCGAGAACGGGTCGTCGTTCAATTCGAGCGTGTCAAAATTCAACGACCAGGTCCGGTCGCTGTCTAACACCCTTCAGGAGAGGTTTGGCCTTAGCGAAAGCGACTCGCAGAGCATCTCGAGGTCCTTTTTCTTAACCGGGGAGGGCAGTGGGACAGTTGGTGTAAACGGAAAAATCGGTGTCGGCAGCACCGAAGGCATCGTTGCTGCGATCGGTGCTGATGCTGCTGCCAATCTTGGTCTTCGCATTGCTGCTCAGCATAAGCATGAGACGGGCGAAACTTTGACCGCCGATCAGGCGCTCGCGCGGGTCGCGGATTACGCCTACAAGGAATCGAATTCGACGCAGGCTCGCCAGGCACGAGAAGATTTCACGCGCGCGACGAGTTCGAGTTCCGATACCGAACTCAAGTCACTGTCTGATCGCTATTCTGCCAGCCTTGCTGACACGCGGACCTTTTCGAATGAGGCATCTCGCACGCAGGAGGCCTACCAACGGCACAGTCAGGACTTCAGCGAGGCCGCTTCGCGCGGTTACTCACTCAGCCAGGATGAAACCCAAGAGTTCGTTACCTATGCGCAGCAGGCGCTGCGTCAGCCGGAGAATAGCCTTCTCGCATCGACAGGGTGGCAGCCTCGGCTTGTGGCTACCACGCCTGAACAGGAGCAGGTTAAGCAGATCTTGCTGAAGCAGTTCATGGACGACAAGGTCGACAACGTGCGTCAGGAACTCGGTGTATCATTCCCGGAACTGGGCACTCCGACAGGCGTGCGTCCCTCGATCTCATCGGCTGAGGACGTTCAAGCGTTCGGTGAGGCGAACATTGGCGCGATTTCGGCGCGCGGCCCGAACGTCAGCGTCCGCGCTTACTCGGGGGACTCTTCTGTCAAAGAGGAAGCGGCCGAGAGAATTGACGAGGGTTCGTTCCGCCTGACCTCAGAAGGCTTGTCTCTTGGCAACAAGGTCAGCGGTGCCGAGAGCCGTGCTGGAGCCCTTGGAGACCGGGTTGATGAGCGCAATCATCAATCCATCGGTACTTCCTTGGTGTCTCCGGTCATTAAGGGCTCAGAGAATTACCTCGAGGATGCAAAGGGATGGATCTCCGACACCTCTGATCGGGTCGGAAACTCTCTGGGTATCGGCGGGGGAGGGGCCTCTGGTGGTGGTCCCGTCAACGCTGTTCTACCTCGCTCAGGAGAAGGATTTCGCACCTATTCATCGCCGGACAGACAATATGGGACTGAGTCGGTGGTCAACGAACTGCGCACGTCCTCGGCCGAGTGGGCCAGGCGTGGTGGCTCTCCGGTCAACATCGGTGACGTCAGCAAGCCCGGCGGCGGAGACATTGCGGGCCATGAAACCCACGAGCAAGGCAGGCAGGTCGATATTCGCCCCTTCCGTCGCGATGGTGGGAATGCTCCTGTCACCTGGCAGAGTCGTGCCTATGATCGGGAGCAAACCCGCAGCTACATCGAATTCATGAAGGACCGTAACCCTGGTACGACCGTCCTCTTCAACGATCCGGTGCTTGTGAAGGAAGGGCTAACCCAGAAATACGAGGGCCATGATAACCACCTGCACTTCTCGTTCCCTAACAGGAAGTGATCGCGATTTTTTTCGCTTGAAATTAGCGCTTAGGCCTAAAGAAGAAGCCCGAGTATAATCGCGCCCCACATACCAAGTATGAATGTAGCTGCGATGCGCACAACAGGTAGCTTGCCTTTGTACGGAGGATAAGGTCGCTCGACTAGAGCCTCACTCTTTCGGAACTCATACCAACGGAGTGCTTCACCCGACGGCGTACCTGGCGTGTAGGGACTATCCGATCGCCCAAGAGGGTTATGCGGCGTTGAATGATCGTGAACTGACATGATCCGGACCTTTCATAGGCACCATATCACGACGGCAAGGATCGTCCAAGCGTTCTAAATTTGTTCCACCTTCCCTTCCGCGCAACTCTCAATGCGGGATGGAACAATACATCGATTGCAGCTGGAACCGATGCTGTCAGCGTGCCTGCGTCACGCCGAGCAACGCGATAATCTTGCGGAGAAACCTGAGGGTTCTGAGACGTGAGACGGGCAAGTTAGCAGCGCCGTTCCTGACGCCGGACTTCTCAATGAAATCGACGCGCTTACCTTCGAGCGTTCGGCCTTCAGCTACGACCACGAGGACGACAGCTATATCTGCCTTGCCGGCAAGCGGCTGCGCCAGAGGGAGAAGGTCTATCGCGAGGATCGGCCGTTCGTCGATGAGAACGGGATGCTGCGCTACCGCGCCAGCAAGCTCGACTGCGGTGCCTGCGCCCTCAAGCCACGCTGATGCCCGACCCAGCCAGCGCGCAAGATCCTGCGTTCACTCCACGGGGGGGGCGCCATATCGCCACGACCGCCGCTTACCTCGTCTCGCGCCGCCAGAGAAAGAAGGTCGAGATGCTGTTCGCACACCTCAAGCGCATCGGCGCGCGTCTGGTGGAATCAGAGCTCGGTTTGCGACTGCTAGCCCGCCCGCGCACCAGCCCGAACTAACGTCTTTTGCAGGTTTCGGACGAATACATTGGGTCGCCATCCACCCATAAGGCGATCAACTACAAAACTGTCCATGGCAGATGCGATCAGTCCGGTGCCAGGCGCTGCAGCATCAGCGAGCATACCTGTGCCGTTGAAAATGGCGAAGCGGGCGATGCTGGCTGGCAACCGCTTGACCCAAGGCTCTTTTGAGATCGCACGATGATATTCGACGATCAGGTTAGCGTCGGGCGCGATCCCTTTCGTCCAAGCCCTGAAGCGACGCGACTGATCTATTGCCTTTAGTGCCTCCGCGAAGGTCAGGAGACCACGGTTAACTCCATCGGCAAAGCCATGCGCCTCTTCGAAAACAAGGGTTTCGAAGGCGCTGATCTCTTGCCGATTGCGCATCGCTCGCTGCAAGCTGACGTCGAGACGGGCGCTAGCTACCTCAGCCACCGCCGGATCGGTTACGATGTCAGCACCATAGGCTTGCGATAGATATAGGTCGACGGCAAAATCCTGGACGTGGTTGAGGATCCGCCCCCAGGTTTCGCGCGGATCCCAGTCGGTTACGATAAGTCCGGGATCGATGGTACTCGAGACCATAATCTCGTCACCGATCTCGATTGCGGAGATATGTGCATGCTCTAGCGCTGCTTCTCGAATCTGTTTTCCTTCAGCCATTGCCCAGCCGCGCAAGAATAGCTTTAGCGTGGTCTCATCGCGGACGAGCGACAAGAAGCGTTCGTGGCTTGCGACACTTCCCCCAAGAATTTTGCTATAGCGCGAGAGCTTTGCCTTCTTTGCGATCCGATTGACCTGCGACCACGTTCCGCCGGGCCGATTGGGAAGACCTTCGAGCATCTGGAGAAGGCTTCCAACATCGTCCTGCACGTCGATCAACTTGCCCGACCGGCCGGACATCTTCATCGCTATGGGACGGTGTGTGACTATTAGCGGGCCAATCTCGTTCTTCACAGCCAGCATCTCGGAGGTTAGCGTCGTCGTTACCGAAGGGTGTGTGACCAGTTCAAAGAGATCGTCCGGCCCAAGAATATCCCAAAGAGCTGAAAACATCTGACCACTCATCATCAGATGGACTCGGTCGTAGTAAAGCATCGCCTCAAGGATGCGGCCGAGGTCCTGTCTCCCATCGACAATGCCGGGACGATGGATCATGGCGAGTTCGAACATAGAGCACTAGGCCTTCAGTTAGGCGGGTCAGTCGAGCAGTCCGAATTTCAACCGTATGACGAAATCCTCCAGCGCCGCGCCCGACTTTTCACAGAACCGGACGATGTCGAACCACGTGACATAATCGGAGGGGTCGTGGACGCAAACGTGCGGCTCGTCCTCCCCGTTCGTCGAGTAGTGGTCGATGTCGCCCACGCCGTGACGCTCCATGGCTTTACCAAGGCTTTTCATCCGCGTGACCGGGACGCCGAGCGCGTTTTTCACGTCGTCGACATGCACGAGGAGGGAGTTCGCGCCGTCTAGCTTCGCGGCGCGACGGATAACCACCAACATGAAGTCGCGCTCCGGCTCGGGCACCTTGCGCATCCGCTCGACGTACTCGCCCAACTGTATTGCGCGGGTCTTCGCGTCATCCTCGTCAACGACGCAGTCTGGAAGGATCTGCTCAAAGCGTTTGCATAGGCCGGAGCCGGTCGGGTTGAGGCGGTCAGTCGCGTCCGAATAGACGCTTCGAAAGGACTGTCGGAGGGAATTTCCGATACCTTTAAAGCGGGCCTCGTGGTCGCGCTTGATCTTGCGGACCCTTTCAAGATCATAGTCCTTCTCGTACTGCTTGCTGTCGATCTGCGCGTGATGTCCACCGCACATCAAGACGAGGTTGGCGCCCGCTCGGCGTTGCTCATTCGTCATACTGCTGTTGAAACGAGCGCCGTCCGGCATCGCTGCCTCGATGTGACAGACATGACCGAGCACAACACCTCTACTGTCGATAATCAGGCCATCGCAGTCCGGCATCGCACAGTTATTGCCCGATAGTAAATACAGTTCCCGAAGCACGTCGGGCTTCGGCGCCAAGCGCTTCGGCTCCTCCTTCCCCGACCCTTTCTTCGCCTTCGGACCTATGGACCCGCGCGACTTCACGACAACTTTAGATCCCGATCCCACGCCACCCACCTCAATCCAATACCGCACAAGGCGCATCGAGACGCTGCCGGTCAACGTTCACCCTTTGCTGGCAGAAACCTTAAGCAAAATTGCCCCGTAAAAGCCTGTACCTCACCATTTATGGTCGCATCCAGCCGTAGACCCGTCAACTGGAGACGATTACGCGCGACCATCCGTCAAGCAGCAGGTCACAACGCGACTTTCGTCGGAAGCGGACAGCCAGCATATGGTTCACGCGCTGCCAACGTGAGCGAGCGACAAGCGGTATCAGCGCCGAAAAATCCAATCTGATCAGCGAGGCTTCTTGGCGATGGTGGCGGTGAAATCCGGGTCTTTGTTGGCCACCCAGTCGACGAATTTGCGGACGGCCGGGTAGGCCAGCAAGCTTTCGACGTTCGTCCCATGACGCTGAAGTTCAGAATTGGTGAAGTTGGCGATCAGCGTCTGCTGGCAAATGGAGTGCATGGGCACAACATCGCGGCCACCCCGGCTCTTGGGCACGGGGTGGTGCCACACAATCGTCTTGCCGGTAGGCCGACCACATAGCCAGCACGGCGGCGCCGAAGCTTTAGTCTCCTCCCTTTCCGGAGGTTCGCGATACTGGTCTCGTTTGGAATGTTTGCGGGCCACGTGTCTGTCTGAATGCCTGAATCTGTACCGTCTGTCTGTTAGCCGGAACGATCAGGTTTACCACACCCGCGTGTCCGTTCAGTTTAGATCAAGAGGGCTCTGAGAAGTGAGGGGCGCTCAACCTAGAGCGTCTTACTCGACAATTATCTAATGGATTTGAAACGATCGAAGGCGTCTTCGATCTCCTCATCCTCCCAACCGTCTGGCAAAACACCGAAGTCTTCGAAGACGAGCAGCGAGATTGTCATCTCGTAGTGGTCAGCGAAAATAGCGATTTCGCGCACCGGCCGGTTCCACCAGACACCGGGAGGTAGGTCCTCTCCCTCGGGGGGAGCGGAAGACCTGTCGTGACCAGCAGCGAGCGATCCTTGCGGTAATTCCATCCCACTTGGGAAAAAGATGCGCGCGCGCGCCGCAGCTGCACTCCGGCGGCCCCAGAGCACGAAACCATTGGTGGCGACGACAACAGCGGCACACAAACCGGTGCTCTCCAGCCATTTCAGCGCAGCGGCCGTCAGGGATACACCATAGCGATCAGCGCAGTGCTTCAAGAGGTCCAGCGTCATGCGCTGTTTGCCCACTTGAGCTCGGAAATCGGTGAGCGGCATCAGCAGATAGGATGCGAACTTGTCCGCTTCCCGTTCCTGCTGCCGCGAGCCTCCCAGTACATCGGTCTCGCCACACTCGAATCCAGCGGGAGCTTGCTGGCGGTGACAAAGGTAGTGCCCCCATTCGTGCCCGAGGGTGTAATTGATCCGTCCAGGGGAGCGGATCCGAGGATTATATAAGATTGCCCACCCGCCACGCTTTTGGAGTGGAGCAAGCGCGCCCTCGAAGCTGGGGACTGGCGCTTCGATGATTTCCAGAATCGGGTCGCTGAAGCGCCGGGAGTATTCGAGCGCAATCTGTCGCACATCTACCGGAAACCGCGGCCCCCACATCGTCACGAGGGTGTTGGCCCAAGCGCAGGGGGTGGTGGGATCAGTCCTCATTGTCCAGCACATCCAAAATCCGCTTGAGCTTTTCCTTGACGTCTGGGTCAGCTTTTTGAAACCGATGAAAGAATGCCGTGTCTTCAACGTCCTCGGTCGGCTTGACCTGCGAGGCGTCCATTAGGAACGCCGAGGTGACCCCTAAAGCACTCGCGATCCTCTCAAGTTTTTCAGCGGACGGGCGGGCGACGTCCTTGTTTTCGATCTCCCACATATAGCTCTTTGAGCTGTCGGTCGCGTGCGCCAACTGTTCAAGCGTTAGCCCTCGTTCCCGACGAAGTTCATTAATCTTGGTGCCGAGTAGGGATGGCATCTGACCTCCGATGCTATTAGGGAAGTTCGGCGATAACCAGACTTCCTGTGCTTGACAAGCGAACTCGTGATTACCATACAGAACGTATGGGAGTAACGAACTCACCTGTCGCAAGCACAAGGGGCCTTGATTATGGCAAAAGGTAAAAGTGGCGGTGGACACTACCGCAGCGCAATCAGTGGACGCTACGTGACCTCGGCACACGGCAAGCGCAGTCCCACTACCACGGTTCACGAAGCGAGTGGGAAGAGCGGAAGCACTGGCGGTGCGTACCGCAGTGCTATCTCCGGGCGGTTCGTAACCTCCGCGCATGGCAAGCGGAGCCCTCACACCACTACCAGAGAGAAGTAAGCCTTTAGCGCCGCCCGATCACCCGGGCGGCGCTTCCCTTGAAGGAGACAACGTGAAATGGCCTACCGTGCATTCCCGTGGAAGAGGAACTACCGCAAGGTTCCCCCGCACGTTCTGACCGCACTCGAAGAAATTGAAGGCGATCTTATTGCAATTGCAGCTACGAAGACGGTCGCTCGCGCGGAAATCGAACGGGGCCAGTATGCCCACGTCGGATTGCGAGCAGCGAATGGGGTCATAACCATAGACGGGCCTTTATTGCCTAAGGCGGACGCCGGAAAATGGTCGGAGCGCAATGCCCACGGGTGGGACCGGAAGCGGACCGATTGGCCGATGGTCACGAAAACCTTCGTGTTTGAGACACCGAACTTCGGTGATGCCGCCACATACGGCACCCACATGCATACGTGGGGTCGCGAGGTCTATCAGCATCAAGTGTTCGAGCCGCAAGGGATGCTGATCGAACCTGAGGTGTTGCAAGATTCAGGCGGTGACTACGTCGCCATTAAGTTCACCCTGACCCCTTTCCTGGAGCGGACCGAGCCCGGGTTCGACCTGATGCTGCTGTGGTCGCTTAATGTTCTTCAGGAGAACACGGGCGTCACGGGGGTTTTCGCGGCTGATGCCACCCGAGATGACTATATCGCCACTATCATGCTTGACTGGCAAATCTTTCCGCCGGGCACGATAGAGGAGGTGATAGAACGGCTCGCCCAACAACCAGCGGACCCGCGCAACGCGCCAGACTTCGACAAACATGTTCGCGACCGGGTGCACCTTTTCGAACGGCTCAACCCCACCGCGTACATTCGGGGGCAAGGCGGCTTTGGTTCATATTTTGGAGCACAGTTCGCGGACGATTTGGTCGTTTTCGAAAACCTGAAATACGGCAATGCGGTTTATGTCCTCTATGAGGATTGGCCCACCATTTCGCAGCGGTCGCGCCTTGAACTCCTTCGCGATCGCGACGCTCACTTCGATCGGATCATCCATTCCGATGATTGGAAGGTGCGGCTTACCACGCTGATCCGTAAAGGGCTGAATGATCGGGGCCTAGGCCGCGGTGGACGCCGACTGTTCGGCTGACAAGGCATTCTAAAGGCTGCAATTAACAGCACTTATACGCCCGCCGTCGTCTCAATCACCCTAAGTGATTGTCGGTTCACGGGTAACCGTTGGCAAGGGTTCAGGGGCGACACTTTTTAAGGATACCCGCGAGTAATCGGTTTCCGTGGATGTAAGCTCTCGCCGGTGAGCCACAATCACCGGACGAAGCAGGCCGGCGACCTTGCAATGAGCTACGGCTTTGACAAAGGTACGAACATGACCTCCGATAAGAGAACCGACAAAATCTCGAAAGGCGTAAGGCAAAACAAGCTCGCGGTAGCGTTGCCATCCATCATGGATCATGCCTCACTAGCGCGAGGAACAGCTGCCTCAATGGCTTCGCGCGAGTTCATCGGTTCACCCGCATTCGCTCTAGCGAAAGTAATGTCGGAATCGCCTCTCGCTGACATGCTTGCTGCATCGCAGCGTGGGGTTTTGGGGGCAGGCACTCTCGATCAAAACTCATTGTCTGGCATTACAGAAAGCGTGCGGCGGATAACCGAGTCCATGTCTTGGGCGCACGAACTCGGAACGCTTCGTTGGAGGGACGGACTTTTCAATCTCGATAAAGCCACCATCGGCGCCATTGCGCGCCAGCACGGCGACCTGCAAACGGCTCTCGCCGAAATATCGAACAGCATCTCTGCGACTGGAAGGGCTCTACAACTCGCACAGCCGACCCTGAGTATCCACGCCCTAGCGACGATCGATAGCTTCGGCTCGCTCGGATTGACGGGCAAACGTCTGGCTGCATTTGCGGGCATCTCCGACACATATGGCTTTGGGGCTCTGCACCGACGGACGTCCGAGGCGTTACTCGGCAGTTGGCATACCGATTTTAACCTCCCGAACAGGTACTGGGACGACTTTGCATTTCGTCGTGAACTATATCGCGAAGCGGAGGTTGATACGGGGCTGATCGAAGCAGACCCTGAGACGGCACTCGAAATCGCCATCGCCAGCGGCGCAATAGTCGGCGAAATCATCGAGCAAGGTCGATATATCATCGGCCATACTGCGACTGGGCTGCTAACGCTCACCACCGAAAATCTTGCAACCGATATATATGAGCTAGTTGGAGTAATCGAAAGTGCGCTCCGTCGCCTTCTGTCTCGAAAGTTGTCTGAAGTTGCCGGCCCCAAATGGTTCAGGCAGCGAGTGCCCGGAGCGCTTGTTGCTAAGGCAAGGGAAACGCGCGAACGGTCCCTGAAGGCTGGCGAAGAATGGGCCCCCTACATTCAATTCCTGACCCTTGGGGAGCTCATGGACGTCGTGCTGAGGGCTGACAATTGGGAAGAAGTATTCGAGCCAATCTTCAGGAACCGTGACTGGTTTAAGCGGGACATCGAAGTTATCAGCGTCGCCCGCAACCCAAATGCGCATTATCGGGTCAACGACAGCCTTCGCCTGACTGAAGCGATGATCGTTTGGCAGCGCCTGAGCGGGTATATCGAGAATGATGGCCGATGGCTGCGAGAAGCCGAGATCGATGAGTAGCGGCCCGGCCGCGCACGAGTGGAAAGCATCGCGCATAAGAGAGGGCAGTGAATGATCTTGGCGCTCGTCGAGATGCCCATCACTGTTCGAAGTCGGTCAAGCGAGGCCATTCAGATAATCGGCGCGGGCCATGTGGCCGGCGGGCCCGTTCGCTGCATCGATCAGTGCCACGGTCACACGCCGCGCTAACTGGCGCGCTAAATTGCGATCTTTGCTCGGCACGACACCCTCGATCGAGCGTCCATGCACGTAAGCGCTGCGTGTCTCAAAAAGGTTCGCATAGTCGCGGCCAGCCTTTGGATCCCTGAGTATAACTCCCACGCGCTTCGCCAATCGTTCGCTAGGCGACATGCGGGCTCCCTTGGCCCTATGAGACTGTTTGAAATCCGATCGCAATCCAAGCGCGGCTTCGATAGTGGTCATATGGGCCATGATCTGGTCCATGCCCTCGCTGAACGCCGCCCGCACCAAGAAATGTTTCACGGGTGTCTCGAAAAGGCTTGTCGCCATGGCAGCTTCGGTTCTGGCCCACCATGTTTGATTGAACCCGGCGAGAAACGTCTCGGCTTCTTGGTCAAGATGGATGCGAAGGGGGCGTTCATATTCGATAACCTCGCCGTCGTCCCCTTCAAGGGTGGCATGTTCCCATGTCAAGGTACCTGCCGCCGGGACGGGCCGCGGCCGCACGAACAGGTCGTCCGTCGCAACATGAATCCAAGGAATCCGGAAGCCGCGCCAGTCGTTCTCCAGCGAATGCCAATCCTCCCATGGCGCAAGCAGTAGTCCGAACAGGGCATCGTTGACCACCTTCGGATAGTTGCCGGCATGCGGTTCGATGGCGCCTAGGTCCCGATTCCAACTCTCATAAAGGAATGGCATCGCGCGTTGACCCGCTCGATCAGGGACGGGCGCTTGCTCCTCAATAATTAGCCATTGGAATGCTGCAAGGCAGCGAGGGTCGAGCGGCTGCCCCGGATAGTGCCGAGCAAGCCTCGCCCCGTCGAGCAGTTGGGACAGGTCGGCGGGTGAGCAATTGCGGACCGATGCAAGGCCGAAGTGCATGGTGGGGAGGGAGTCGGCGAGGTCGAGAGGGCAGAGATAGCGCCGCTTTACCGCTCTTGCCTCGAAGGAATCGATGATCCTACACGCAATTTCGTCAAGTGAGCACGGGGCTGCGGTGTCAGGGACTAAGCATGGCAAGCCAGCGCCGCGGAGGGCGTCGGCCAGACCAAAAGAAAAGCCAAGTCCGCGATCAGCTGCAGTGAAGGTCCGTTCGCAAAACGACTTGAAGCTCACGAAAGACGGATGATTGTGGAAGTCCCTCGGAGCGGGGGCCTTCAGGTCCCACAACGATGTAAGCGCGTGCCTGGTTGCGGTTAGAAGGGGGTGCTCTGTCATGGACGCGCTTTGCCATGGCGATTGTCCGCTTGGCTAGATGGCCGATATGAACATTATGCTGATGGTCGGGCGATATCGCACTTCGGCCATTAAGGGGGAGGCCACATTGAACGACACTGAGCGCGAGGCGATCATTCTTAACTGCGCGTGGCAGATGATCGACGAAATGGTGAATTGGGCGATTTTCGAAAAGACCGATCAGTCCGTGCTATCCAATTTGTGGTTCCCAACCAGCCAGCATCGGCAGTTGTTTCTGATCCTGCTTGCCGACTTTCTTTCGCAGACGCGCGGATTTAGCGGAAAGCCAATACCACTAGGGCTTCATGAGCCGCCGAGGGATACGACTTCTTCAAACCTGACGTTCTTGTTCCACCTCCGACAGGTTTGCGCGCGACCCATCCTCGGCACCGATACGTCGAGGTTGAGTGCCGCGGTAGAGATCTTCGCTGCCTGGTTGGAACGCGAGTTCGTGACTGAGGGAGTGAACCTTCACGGCATCGATAATGGAATCGATCTGCAAGTGTCGCGTCTGCAATACATTCGGATCTGCGGTGATGTCGCGAAGCACAATCTGGCGCGGCTTGAGGCGAACGTTAAGCGGTTGCGCGACCTGATGGTAGCCGCGGGCAATCCGATCTCGGAGAATGAGGCCTATCTCGCAATTCCTTCATTCTACGAGTGGTTCGCCGACAACATCTTCATCTATCATGCGAGCCAAATCGCCGAGCAGCTCAACAACATTCGTTGGGCGATATATGACTATCTCCAGCCTGAATTCCGCCGCTCTTGGCATCGCAAGGAGGGATGGACCGAGCTATTCCCCATGTATGGTTATCATGTGCCGGCCGAGATCACCGAGCCGATAGCGTACGCCATGTATTGGGACGTGATGAATCGTTCGCGCTCAGTTCCATATGTGCAGCGCTTCACCATCCCGGACTATGCTAAATCCGAACATTGACCCGTGCGCTCGAATTCCCTCGCAGCTACTCGCGGCGAGGAGCCAGCAAGCTCAGTAGTCGACCCCTTGGACAGCACACTTGCGATTAAAGAATCCCAAAGCGCCGGCGATTTGCTAGGCTTCATCATCGGTTAGCTTGTTTGCCGTCGCGGTCTTTGCGAAACGAGGGCTGGGTTGCGGCGGATTTGCGCTTGACGATTGCGAAAGAGGGGGAGTTTCAATGCCCACAGGGATAGACCATCGACAGGCGGCCTTCAGCTGGTTGTCCGGCTTTCTGAAGGATCAGGGCCTCCAGTTCTCTCGCGCTGGCTTCAAGGGTGGAAATGATATCGGGAAGCACACGGTCGATGAAGCCTCCGGTAATTGGGGCGACATCAAGTACTCGAGCAATAAGCCCATCCGATGGCTCTTCCATGTCGATGTGACCGAACCGCAGGGAGTCGGACGGCTGCCAAGCGGTGTCGTTGAAATCGGCATTGGTGGGTCCAATACTGCACAAGGCGACAAAGCAGGTCTTGCCGTTCGTATCCTGCCTTTGCTGCAGACAGGTGCGAATCAATTTCGTCGCATGGACGACTTCGAGATCAACGCGCTCTTCATTTTTCATGGCCCGTTGAAAGGTGGGTCGTCGTCGGACGCATTCTCCTACAACGTTGCTGACGGCAAACTGTCCCGCAGCATCGACAAGGCAAAACAGCAGGAAGAATTCATATTCGCAGGCTTGTTGGGCTTGCGTCCTCGTAACGACACAATCGCCATCGACGTTGGGGGCAACAATCGAGATGTCACTTATGGCGAGGTGCTCGATGCGGTGGCGGCGGCGATTGTCGCTCACCCGAAAGGCGGCGCCGCGGCGCCGATTGAGGTCTATGACCTCAGCGAGGGTGACGAGGCGGGGCGATTGACGACTGACATCGAGGCCGCTTGGGAAGCGGCGGGTCCTCCGCCTGTTGATGAAGATGCTGCGGCCGAGGGCGAGGCCGAAGCCGCACCCGAGGCAATTGATTTCGACAACATCGAAATTCCCGAGAATCCCGATTTGCTCGGCATCGACCCTGCTGTTTACCGGCAGATTAATGCCATGCTTAAATCGGGCAAGCAGCATATCATGCTCTATGGTCCGCCAGGCACCGGCAAGACTTCGCTTGCCCGTTGGATTGCAGGCAGCCTGCCAGGAGGACAGTGGACACTCGTGACCGGCTCGTCTGACTGGTCGTCGCAAGACATCATTGGAGGCTATCAGCCGGTTGGCGGCGGCGATGTCGATTTTGTACCGGGCATCCTTTTGCGCGCATTCGATCAACCACTGATTATCGACGAACTCAATCGTTGCGACATCGACAAAGTCATTGGCCCGCTGTTCACGGTGCTGAGCGGCCAACAGACGACTCTGCCTTATCGCACGGACTTGAGTGACAAGGGTAGCCAGCCCTACACGATCCTTCCGAAACCGAAGGCGGGGGCGGCTGAGCATGAGTTTGCACCGGGACCTGCATGGCGCTTGATCGCCACAATCAATTCGATCGACAAAGCCTCGCTCTATCAGATGTCCTACGCGCTCAGCCGCCGGTTCGGTTGGGTGTATGTTGATGCACCCACTGATCTGCCTCTCTTCATCGCGGCCTACGTGGCTCGCATTGATCCCGCTGCGCCAGATCCTGCAGGCCAATCTTGTCCGCTCGCGGATTTGTGGTCGGCCATCAACGCCGCTCGAGTGATCGGACCTGCGCCAATCATAGACGCAATTAATGCAATTCGTGTTCTGGCACCTGACGCGTCCTTTTTTGGCGCGCCTGACGACGCCATGCGTCAGGCGGCACTGGATGCTCTGGACATGGTGTTGCTGCCCATGCTCGATGGGATTGTGCTCCAGGATGCGCATAACATCGCTGAGGCGACTATCACAGCTTTCGGCTTGGCGGGAAGCGATGCAGATCGCGTCGCACGGCGGCTCCAAGCCGTTGCCATTTGATGTCGATCGATTCAGCCATCGTCGATTTTTCGGCGGGGTTGTTCCTGCGATACTTTCGAGGCGGTGCTGCAATAGGCGGTGAGGCACCCCGTCTCGATCAGAAACGGGATGTCGAAATTCTCAAAGGCCATTGGTCTGTTTCGGACCCTGTGCGTGCTCTTGTCGGCCATGTCCTTAGCCATCCGCACGAGGCGCAGGCACTCTTGGCTTTTCGGGAGCGGGTTGATGACGCGATGGCGCGTGGCAGAATCGATGCACGGAAAAGTTGGCTTTACCGGCAGCAAACGGGAATGCCTGCCGCACTGGTGACGCATGAGCCAGTGCGGAGCTTCAATACCGGTCCAAATCTGCTGCTCGCTTGGGTTTTACGAGAGTCTTCGGCGTATTCTTCACGGCTCCTGTCGTGGCAGGGCAGCGCTTCTCCCTATCTGGCAGTCATCGAGCAGGCTCAGTCTGAAATGCGCCTAGTGCAACGCATCGAGGCGTTCCGAGAACCGCTGCGAGCTGTAGCTCTCGGGCAGCGACCTGGGCCTGGCGCAGTCAGAGAATCCATTCGGTCACGGCGCAAACTCTATCGCTTGGCAGTTGATGCCTATCGACTCTTGCAGGGGCTGGAGCGCGGCGAACCCGATGCACTGAGCCGTGTTGCGCGGTCTGCTCTAATTGCCCCGCTTGAAGATTGGCGCCGTTTTGAGCTGGCTGTTGGATTGGCAGTGGGTGAGGCCCTGGCGCGCGTGACGGGAGGAGCGCTCCGCCTTCACCTTCTCGGCTCAGATTCCGCAGGACCTATCGTTACGGCGGGACGATTTGCGGTCTATTGGCAACAAATCACGGCGCACCATCAACCAGCACCGCTGGAACCGTCTGAAGCAAAGGCACGGGAGGTGCTAAAGGCCTATGGGATCAATGTTGGCACCGAGCGACCAGACCTAGTGATCGTTGATAGAGACCGAGATGCGGTCGCCGCAGTCGTGGAAGTCAAATACATCGCAGGAGATACAACGGTTTCGCGCTTTCGCGAAGCTGTCGATCAGGTCGTAAGGTATAGCCGCAGCTACGCTGCGCTAGGTCAAACAGAGCCGCTACTCAAGCGCTCACTCGTTGCCCTGTCCAAGGATGCGCCGGTTCTGATTGATGCAGGGTCGGCCGTTCCGGCTAGCATCGATTTCGCAGGCATAATGGCACAAGAGCCCCTGGACGCTTGGGCTCAATCAGTAGCGGCATTGCCCTGGTAGAGGGCATCAGAATCAATGCGATTGAACGTCGGTTGGAGAGCTTGGCGAAGTTCTTTTTCGAGCCGCCGCGCTTCAGCTTTGTCGTCCAAAGAAAGAGTACGGAATGTGCAGCATTCTCGAATGTAGGCTCGGCATTTGAGGGTTGCCTCGCGTGGTGATCGAGGCACGTCCGCGCCGCTGAGCAAGCGAGCAAAGAGCACATATTGTGCGAACATATTGACGATCTGACCACTGGCGTGGTCGCGCAGACGGCGACGAAGCGAGCCCTTCTGGTCACGCCCTGCCATCCCGATGTAAATTATCTCCGTCCGTTCAAACATCGCATAGACCCCCGGGGTATCCGGCACAGCGCTCCATTCTGCCCAACCCATAGAGCGAGGCGCAGCGAAACCAAGCTCATCAAGGAGCTTGGTTGATTGGTTCATGCCGATTGAATTCGACGGCGAGGACTAGGCGTGCTTGCCTCAGCTTTGCCGAGAGGAGGGCGCTTTGCACCCCCGTCAGCGAATAAAGGCGTAGCTTCATCGTCCACAGGCACAGCGCAGGGCGGGGCGATTTCGTAATTGGATGGCCGATCTTTCAAGAGCGGTAGGGGGTAGGGAACAAAGCGCGCCAGTGCACCTTGCAGATACTCCTCTGACATCTCGCAACAGACCCATTTTCTCCCAAGAGCCTCGGCGACTGCGCCGGTAACGCATGATCCGCCGAATGGATCGAGGACAATGTCGCCCGGATTGGTCAGGAAGCGGATGAAATACTCGGGTAGCTGGGGCGGGAAGCGGGCGGGGTGGATCGGGATGTTGTTGTCGCGGCAGTATTCCTGATAGCGGCTCGTGGACTCTGTGTTTGCGATTGCCAGCAGATTCGGTGGCACGGACCCACCGTTGTCGCGGTTGAACTTCTCCGAGATATCGTGCCCGGACGGTCGGAGTTTGGCGGTGTAGCCCTTGCGAAGAAGGTCTTGCATCGACTTGCTGTAGGGTGCGAGCACCCGGCGGTTATTCGCTTTCGGGAAAGGCGTTTTAGAAAGCCAATAGACCGAGTTCACGGCATCTTTCACCCGCACCCGGCGTACGTTCACCCACTCCGCCGGTGTGGGGAGCTTGGCGGGATTCCACCAATAGTGCTCCTGGCACAGGTGGAAGCCGTATTCCTCAACGAGCATCACCAGTAGTTTGAAGTGGTAGAGGCTACGGGTGGGCTGGCCTGGCACCCATGCGCCGCCGATGTCGATCACGAGACTGCCGTCGTCCTTGAGAACTCGCTTGAAGCCCTCGGCAAATGGGCGGAACCAGTTGCAATACTCGTCGGCGTCCTCGTTGCCGTAGCTCTTCTTGCGCACCAGACCGAAAGGCGGGCTGGTCATTATGAGGTCCACGCTGTCGGGCTTCGCTTCATTGAAAAGGTAGGCGCGGGAATCGCCCAGCACCATCTCGCCAAGGGCTGTTTTGTGAAAGTGCCGCAGCATCTTTCTGGGAAATTTGAAGCGGTAATCCTCGGTCTTATCGGGCTCGGCCTCAGCCTGATTGGCGAGCACCTGATTGTGCAAGAACCGCACGTATTCAGAGATGTTGGTAAAGCCCATCTCAGCGGCGGTATCTTCGAGCGATGTCTTCTCGTCGTCCGTCAGGCGAACGTTGGCGATGGCACTACGTGGATTGCTGGCGCGCGGTCGGCCCATGTCGTTCTCCCCTAGGTCTGGGATCACTAGCTCATGGGTTTGCGTAACACAAGAACCGATGAGCTTTCTCGTGTGACAAAAATTGAGTATGGAAGGGTAAGATATGCGAACGACACTCCCGCTAGTCACGAAATGCGGGCGAGAAAATGGCCAGCCTGGTGCCATCGACAGGTCGAGCCCATCGCGGGCTAAATTGATCAGTGCCTTCGAGCGATGAGGTGAAGTGGGAGAAAGGGCCTTTTGCGCTGTCCCATTGCTGAACGTAGATGTGTGGACCACGGAAATGGTGGTCGCCGTCATCGTCGATGGCAAGGATCGCGTCGAAGGGGATGTGCCCCTCAAGTTCAAACCATGCACGGTTCGCTTCGGGAAAAGCCTCCCATTCTGTCATTGCGTCAGAACGGATAATTTGATTTTTTGTGATCCGCTCTCGGTCTCGGGGAAGCCAAGGGTTATCGAATGATGCGCGCGCATCATTGACCTTGTCCGCTCGATCCCAGCCAATCCCGTCGTCGGCAATATAAGCGAAGCTTCGCTCGAGTAGAACGGTTATGCCACGGCTTCCGACCTCGCCAAACTGCCAGACTTGCCAGCTTCTTCGCTTTTGCCATGGCTGGTCCTCGCCGGGATCGGCGTATGGATACCGATCATCTGAGGCATCAATCACCAGGACGTGCTGATTGGGGTGCAGGACACGCGTGGACTTCTTCTTGGTTGCCAGTCTTGCGCGAACACGGGTCTGGAGTGACCGGCGCCTGACCTGAAGAGAGATTCCGAAATATGCGAAGAGGAGGTGATCGTTTTTGGGCTGAAACAGGGCATCCTCCAGCTCGGCCTTGCCCCACAGATGAACCTCTGCAAAGCCGCGCTCTCGCGCGACTGCAAAGCAACGGTCTCTAGCAGCTTTGGAGAAATCGCAGGCGGCAGCAAATAGGAGGCCATATAAGCCATCCTCTGGACCTGGCAGTTCACGCAAATATTTCTCAATTTTCGCAGGGCCGATGGACATTTCGCGCTTACATTGGATCAGCCAGACGCGGTGGGGGTGTTCCGCCTCATAAGGGGGATCAGAGTCTGCCTCGGCATCCAAAAGGGTTGTAGAAGAACCCGCTTCGATCGCTCGTACGTCAAAGCCATCATCGCCGCCTTGACGACCGGTTGCCTCGAGCGTTTGCCAACTTCGAAAGTCGTAGATTAGCTGGCGCACCAAATCTTCGAACCTGTGAGGCTCCAGATCTTCAAGGTGCAGGGGCCCTATTGTTCGGGTCACGTTCGGCATGAGGGCAGTTAGTACTGAGTCAAAAATTCGGTCAACCTGCTGATGTGCTGCCAGCACGATAATCTTCATCACGAGGTTCAGGGACGCGTAACACTAGGTTACCCTCGGTTCCCCGACTTCATGATTTACCCCCCCCACGCCGGATGGCTCTGTTGCAAACTCTGACACGGTTTCCAAGATTGGGCTCATGTACTGTCAAG
>LSKF01000045.1 GCA_001556995.1 Erythrobacteraceae bacterium CCH12-C2 | reverse complement strand
AATCACCCGGGCACACATCCCCTCCCCCTCCCCTTCTGATCTGCGTTTCACGCAGACCTCAGGGTTAGTCGTTGTCGCCCTGCGAATGGAAAGCGGGGCATGCTTCGGATTTGGAGCGCGCGGCTCGTCAGAGTTCAAAATGCCGCAATGGTTGGATGCTCATGAGGAGGCGATCCTTGGATCGTCACAATTCACAGCCCGAGCAACCAGATTCGCCGCCAAGTTCGGCCCCAAGCGGACATGCCGCTTTCGGGATGACGCATCACACCAGCGAGTGTGGCAAAGTGGGTGGAATCCTGCCATGGATTCCGAATGATTGCCACGCCCGTTCGTGCCTGTCAGACAGGCACCGCGATGACCTATTTGATCTACATCGGTGCGGCACTGGCCGAGATCGCGGGCTGCTTCGCATTTTGGGCTTGGCTGCGCCTTGATCGCACACCGATCTGGCTAATCCCTGGCGTTCTGTCGCTGTGCCTTTTTGCCTTCCTGCTCACGCTCGTCGAGGCTGAGCATGCTGGTCGCACCTACGCGGCTTACGGTGGGATCTATATTGTTTCGGCGCTCGGTTGGCTTTGGATGGCTGAGGGGATCAAACCTGATCGTTGGGATATTATCGGAGTGGCCATCTGCTTATTAGGGGCGTCGATCATTCTGTGGGGACCGCGCCCAGCTTGAATGAGGGAAGACGGATCCTCGCTCACAGTTTGAACTGATCACCCTTCTCATGCTCTGTGCCATCCTCATCATGGACGTCCATGTGGGCGTCCCGCAGGATATCGATACCGCCATACAGCGCTATTCCGGCGACAGCGATGCCGACCACAAGATCGGGCCAATTCGCCCCGGTGATCATCACAATGATAGCGGCGATGATGATGCCGCCGTTGGAAATAAAATCGTTGAAGCTGAAAGTCGTCGCCGCGCGCAGGTTGACGTCCTTGTCGCTCATCTTCTGAAGCATCCTGAGGCAGATCAGGTTCACGACGGCCGCCACCGCTGCCATTGCCATCATCATGATACCCGCTGGCTCTGACCCTTCGACAAAGCGCCGGATGGCATCGGCGATGACGCCGCCTGCAAAAACGAGCAGCATGATACCGGAAAAGCGTGCCGCGCCGCGCTTCCATACGCGGGAGCGGGACAGGGCCAGCAGGCTCAGCGCATAAACCACCGCGTCCGATGAATTATCCAGCCCGTTAGCGAGCAGCGCGTTGGAATCGCCCGCGATGCCGGTAATGAAGAAGCCGACAGCGATGGCGACGTTAAGCCACAGCACAATCCACAGGGTGCGCCGCTTTTCGGCTGTGTCGAGCTTCAGTTCACCTTCGCCGCTCATCTCAATCTCTCCTTTGTCCCCCAACTTTCCTGATCAGACCAGACGGGATGGCCGCCAGCGCGATGGAATCGTGGTTTACCATTCCACGTCGCGCTGGCGCCGGACCTCACCTAGGTAACCTCACCGAGTTCGCCCTGTTCCTCTTCCGTGGCATTGCGGCGCAAGCGTTCGCGCCACTTCTGCCTCCAGCTGCGCCTGTCGTCGGAATCGCCCAGCACAAGCTTGGCGATCGCCGGCAGAACGAAAAGCGTGAGAATCGTTGCGGTGATGAGGCCGCCGATGACCACGGTCGCCAGCGGCCGCTGCACTTCGGCCCCGGTCCCGGTCGCGATCGCCATCGGCACGAAGCCAAGCGATGCCACCAGCGCAGTCATCAGCACCGGACGGATGCGCGCCAGCGCACCGTCAATGATCGCTTCCTCAAGTGCCATGCCCTTGTCGAGGCGCTGTCGGATGGCCGTCATCATCACCAGTCCGTTGAGCACCGCCACGCCGGAAAGGGCGATGAAGCCCACCGCCGCCGAAACCGAGAAGGGCAGCCCCCGCAAGGCCAGAGCAAAGACCCCGCCTGCCAGAGCCATGGGAATGGCGCTGAACACCGCCAGAGCCGGAACCCATCCGCCGAGCGCCATGAACAGGAGCAGCAGCACCAAAGAGAAGCAGACCGGCACGACGATAGCGAGCCGCGCCTGCGCCGCTTGCAGGTTCTGATACTGGCCGCCCCATTCGATGAAAGAAGCAGGAGGCATGTCGACCTGCGCCGCCACACCCTCCTGCGCTTCCTCGACGAAGGAGCCCAGATCGCGTTCGCGGACATTGGCCGATACAATCACGAGCCGACGCCCTTGTTCACGGCGCACTTCTGCCAGACCATCGACCACCCGGAAATCGGCGAGCGTGCGCAGGGGTATGGACACACCGTTTTCAAGCACGATCGGAAGCGCACCAAGCTGGTCGAAGTCGTCGCGGGTGGCAGCATCGAGGCGCACAACGACATCGAACCGCCGGTCCCCTTCGAACACCATGCCTGCGGGCCGACCGCCCAAAGCGATGGCCACCGATTTGGCCACCTCCTCTACTGTTAGCCCGTAGCGGGCTATTGTCGGTCGATCGAACGCAATGTCGAGCGTCGGGAAGCCCGTGACCTGCTGCACCTTCACGTCGGCGGCGCCCTCCACGTCGCGAAGGACTCCCGCAACTTCGCCCGCCGCATCGGTGAGCGCGGTGAGGTCATCGCCATAAAGCTTGACCGCCACATCACCGCGAACGCCGGCGATCAGCTCGTTGAAACGCAGTTCGATCGGTTGGCTGAACTCGTAGAGATTGCCGACTAGACCGCCGAGCGCACTTTCCATTTCAGTAACGAGCGCATCCTTGGACAGACTGGGATCGGGCCACTCATCGCGTGGCTTCAGAATGACATAGGCGTCTGAAGCGTTAGGCGGCATCGGGTCGCTCGCCACCTCGGCTGTGCCTGTTCGTGAGAACACCAGCGCAACCTGAGGGAACTCGGCGAGGCGATCCTCCACCTGCCGTTGCATCACAAGCGATTGCTCAAGCGAGGTGGAGGGAATGCGCAGGGACTGCACCGCCAGGTCGCGCTCGTCGAGCTGCGGGGTGAACTCGCTGCCGAGGAAGGTGAACAGCACTGCCGCAAGCGCAAAGGCTCCGGCACCCGCTCCGATTACCGGCCAAGGCCGGGCAATCGCCTTGCGCAAGGCCGGACCATACCGCTCCTTTGCCCAGACAATCGGCTTCACTTCCTTCTCGGTCAGCTTCTTGTTGAGCAGCACCGCAATCATCGCCGGGACAAAGGTCAGCGACAGCACGAAGGCCGATGCCAGCGCCAGCATCATAGTGATGGCCATCGGCGAGAACGTCTTGCCCTCGACTCCGGTGAAGGTGAGCAGCGGGGCAAAAACAAGGAAGATGATCGCTTGGCCGTAAACGGTCGGTTTGATCATTTCCTGTGCCGCGAGGCGGGTTTCGGTCAGGCGTTCCCCGAGCGTGAGCAAGCGCCCTTCATGATGCTGCCGTGCCGCCAAGCGTGCGACGCTGTTCTCGACGATGATCACAGCGCCATCGACGATCAACCCGAAGTCCAATGCGCCAAGACTCATCAGATTGCCCGACACACCGAGCCGGTTCATCCCCACCGCTGCAAGCAGCATCGAGAACGGGATGACCAGCGCCGTGATAATCGCTGCCCGAATATTGCCAAGCAGCAGAAACAGCACCGCGATGACCAGCAAGGCCCCTTCGAGCAGGTTCTTCTCGACGGTTGCGATCGTGGCATCGACCAGAGACGAGCGGTTATAGACGATCTCGGCCACTACACCTTCGGGCAGCGATGCGCGCACCTCCTCAAGCCGAGTAGCGGCGTTCGCGGCCACGGTCCGGCTGTTCTCGCCTGCGCGCATCAGAACCGTGCCCACCACGGCCTCTTCGCCGTTGAGCGATGCCGCCCCGGTGCGCAGGTCGCCGCCGATGGCGACATCGGCCACATCGCCAATGCGGACGGGAACGCCCTCGCGGGTCGCCACCACGGCCTCCTTAATGGCCTCGATCCCATCAAGCCGGGCATCCACCCGCACCAGCAACGCCTCCCCTGCGCGGTCGACGAAATTGGCCCCGGCCGCCAGATTGGCTGCTTCCAATGCCTGAATCAGCGACTCGAAAGAAAGACCATAACCGGTAAGCCGCGCCGGATCAGGCTGCACCAGATACTGCTTTTCGAAGCCACCGATGGAATCGACTCCCGCAACGCCATCGATGGACCGCATGAGTGGAGCCACCACCCAATCCTGCACGGTGCGCAGATAGGCGGCCTTGGCCACCTCGCTGTCGAGCCGGTCGCCGCGCTCGGTAATGAAGCTGCCGTCGGGCTGCCAGCCCGTTCGCCCACCTGTTGCCGCACCCTTGCCTCCGGGATGCTCATATTCGATCGTATACATCAGCACTTCCCCAAGGCCGGTCGAGATCGGCCCCATGGTGGGTTCCGCGTCTTCGGGCAGCGATGCGCCGATCGGTGCAAGCCGCTCGTTCACTTGGCTGCGTGCGAAGTAGATGTCGGTCCCTTCCTCGAATATCGCTGTCACCTGGCTGAAGCCGTTGCGCGAGATCGAGCGAGTCATTTCGAGCCCCTCGATCCCGGCAAGGCCGGTCTCGATCGGGAACGTCACCTGCGTTTCGACCTGCGAAGGCGAAAGTGCGGGCGCGCTGGTGTTGATCTGGACCTGCGTGTTGGTGATGTCGGGCACCGCATCGATCGGCAGGCGCACCAGATTGAATGCGCCATAGATCGCCGCAAGGATGGTAAGAACGATGATCCCCCAGCGAAACCGCACCGCAATGTCGAGAACCATGCCGATGACGCCGTGGCCTTCATCATTGCCGTGGTTCGGACTATCCTCGTGCGAGGGAGCTGCGGTGTGATCAATGCCCATCTTCGGCTTCCTCCTTTTCGAGTTCAGCTTTCAGCAGGAAGGCGTTTTCAGTCGCGACGGCTTGTCCGGCGCTCAGACCGGAATGGATCGTCACCATTCCGCTCGAGCGGTTGCCTGTCTCCACCTCACGTGCCTGAAACCCGCGGCGGGTTCGAACAAATACGACGTC
The DNA here is from genome assembly GCA_001556995.1 of Erythrobacteraceae bacterium CCH12-C2. Taxonomy (GTDB): domain Bacteria; phylum Pseudomonadota; class Alphaproteobacteria; order Sphingomonadales; family Sphingomonadaceae; genus Erythrobacter. The sequence continues at coordinate 14,128 of LSKF01000045.1, read as the reverse complement.
TTTGCCGTCAACCACCTGGACGGCATCTTCAGGAACAGCGATGCTGCTCTGGTCCATTTCGCCGGAGGGACGGATGCGGGCCTGCAGGAAAGATCCGGGTTGGAGGCCGGAGACGCTTCCCGGAAGATTGAGAATGGCAGTTGCGCTGCGGCTTTCAGGGTCGAGCGACGGTGTCACCGAGCGCACGCGCGCTCCGATTTCCCGTCCATCGCCGACAATGAGAGCAGCTTCATCGCCGGGCTTGATCCGGACAGCATCGGCAGATGGCAAAGCGACCTCGATCTGCAAACCATCGGGATTGATGACCTGAAACAGTTCCTCACCGGCATCCACATATGAACCAAGCACGATGGGCGCAGTTGTCACACGGCCAGATATGGGGCTGGTAACAGCCAGTGAGCGGCCATCCCCGCTTACCCCCGCTGCCGAGACAGCGGCCTGTGCACGGGACAGTTCGGACCGGGCGACATCAAGATCGGCCCTCGCAGCTTCAAGATCCTGTCTCGCCGTGACGTTCCCCTCGAATAAGCGTCGCTCACGGTCATAGGCAGAAGAAAGCGCCGTCACCCGCGCGCGCGCTGCACTCAATTGCGAAGCGAGCGCAGCAGCATCAGCGCTTTCGATCCGGGCGACCGTCTCGCCCTGGCTGACATAGTCACCCAATGTCTTGCTGATACTGCGAACCACACCGGTAGCGCGTGCATCAATCCGTGCAGTGGCAGCGGGACTGGCCGCAACCGTCGCGGGAAAGACCAGTTCAACGGCGGCGCCGGACTGCACAGTCTCTATTCTGATCTTGGCAGCGCGCAGTTGTTCATCACCGATCAGGACAAGACCTTCCGGCAAGGCGGATTCGGCCGCCTCATCGTCTTGCTGGACAGCAGCCTCGTTCGCGGGCCAGATAAAATACAGCAACGCTGCGGCGGCGATTACAATCGCGGCGACAATCGCCAGCGTTCTGCGGTTCATGACAATATTCCTCATTGTGCAGCTAGCCTGATAAGTTCGGCGGCGGCCTGTCCCCGGTCCTGCTGCGCAGCGATCAGCGCCTCACGGATGGCGTCGCGGGCATCGGCGGCGGCCAGGACTTCGATCAGCGGAAAGCGGCCATTGCTGTAGCCGATGCGCACGAGCCTCAACGCTTCTTCGGCCTGTGGCAGGGATGTTGCGGAAAGGGTTTCAACGCGCGCCTCGGCAGCCAGATAGGCGGCGCGTGCGCGGGCAACGGCCAGTTCGTAATCCGCGAGCGCTACAGCTTCGCGGGCAGTTGCTGCGCGCAGATTGGCTTCGGCAGAAGCGATATTGCCCTGATTGCGATTGCTGAATGGGAGCGGGATCGAGACGCCGACTACAAAGGCATTGGCGTTGCTCTCCTCGAACCGCCGCACGCCGGCCGAGATGGTGGGATCCGGGATGCGCAGGCTGCGTTCCCGCGCTATTTCTGCGGATGCGGCAGCTGTGTTTGCCCGCGCAAATTCCAACTGCAATGGCGCACTGGTTGCCATTATCTGGTCTGGCGGTGCAATGGTGGGAAACTCACTCGGCACCACAGGCGGCGCTGCCTGCTCGCCCCACAAAGCGGCAAGGCCTGTTCGTGCAGCAAGGCTGGCCGCTTGCGCAGCTTGGAGCTCAGCCTGCGCTTCAGCGAGCGCGGCTTGCGCCCGCAAGGCTCGCAGCGGCGGCTCGCGGCCGACATCCACCAGCAGGTTCGCAATGCGCGCCAGTTCCTCGTTGCGCGCGACGATATCGCGGGCAAGATCAAGGCGCGATACGGCTGCAACGGCTGCGATATAGCGTTCGCGCACCACAAACCCGAGCTCCGCCTGCGAGAGGTTGGCCCTCAGGGTTGCAAGGTCGGCCTGGGCCTCGGCTGCTGCGATCCGCGCACCCCGCTTCCCGCCAAGTTCAAGCTGCTGGCCAACCGACAAGGTGATTTGTGTCGCACGTAAGCCGGAGAAGGCGCCGCTACCGGCAAAATCCTCAGCTTCGAGAGAGACCTGCGGATTGGGCCGCAAGCGCGCCTGACCGATGAGCGCCTGTGCTGCCTCGGTTTCAGCGCGCGGCCCGATAAGGCGCGGATTACTGTCGGAAAACGCGGAGCCATCTGTGACCCCGCTGCGGTCGAGCGCATCATCGAGCGAAACAACCGCTGGCTCCTGCGCGGCAGCAGGCTCGATAGAAGCGGCGAAGGCCAACCCTGCAATGAGGGCGCCCCGCCATAATATGGCTGACATTTTGGATGACTTCCTCTGCTGACGTTCAAAAAACGGCACCGGAAATCATTCCGGCGCGCGTGGAGCGTCAGACTCGAGGAGGGGGGCTCACTATCTCGCGATCAACCGACGGCAAGCGGTCAAAGCGTGCCGACAAATGCACGGCCAAAAGCTCACGGCTCTCGATACCAAACGCCGCGCCCTCTACATTAGAGCCGTGGTGGCAATGACCGTGAGCACACACGCCGTGCTGCTCGACAGGAGTATCGGGATCGCCCTGATCATTCTCGCCAGATGCTTCTACCTGAAGCGAAATGGTCGAAATTTCAGACCCGTCGGAAAATCCGGCTTCAGCCCCGCAGGTTGCGGCATCAGCGACCGTCGCCAGGACAAGCATCACCAGCGCCAGAAGTATGGCAAGAGGGCGCAGGGCAAGAGGGCGGAGTGCAAGCGTCATGGACGTGACGGCGCCAGTAACATTGGCAAATGGGTGGAGCAAGGCCGAAATATCCCCGTAATATATAAGGTTATATTATCACACCGTAATTGAGGACGATCTGGCATCACCTGCTTCCTTGATCAGGCTGATCAATTTCCAGTTGAAGATCATCCGGCACTGGCATTGGCGCAAACGCGCTCACATTAGATCGCCCGGTGTTACCCACCGGCCACCGGCCCGTCAGCGAACCGAGCGGAGCCAGAATGATCCGGACCATCTGGCCCAGAACTTCGCTCCAATCGCGCTTCTCGATCGCGAACCCCAGCATGGCGCCATGACTGGCGAGATGTGGGCCAAGATAGGGCTGCGAAACGATATGAACCCGCTCCAGATGGTGCCAAGCACGATCATCGTCGCCTGCTTCGACCGCTGACCGGTATGCCGCCATTTCGGCCGCGATCACCCGCCGCGCCGCGAGGCTCTTGGCAAGTCCCCGCCACCGCCGCTGCCGGTGCCAATAGAAGATCTGTGCAAAGGCCCAGATGAACGGGGTCAGAGCCCCGGCCGAAACTTCGACCTCGTCGCTGTAACGCGTCCCGCCCTCCTTATCCGGCGCGACGGTAATCCAATGATCCCACTTCGAGATGAGGGCACTATAGCCGTCATCACGCAGTCGCTTGGGCCACTGGGTGCCCTGAGCTTCGTGCAGGGACGTCACGATCCACTGGGTCCCAAAGGGGATCATGCCGAACAGCCGGAGCTTAACCTGATAGCGCCCGCCGGGCTGAAAGCTCTCGAACGCCGCGTCGTCGACCGGGATGAAGCGCACCAGCGGCCAAGCGATATGCTGCAATAAGCCCGCCGTCTGGACCTCTGCCCAGACGGTGTCCGGCTTGAGCGCGATATGTGTCGCACGGGAAACCTTCATGCCGCAACGCTCCCCAACTCACGTCGTGCCTGCCGGACAATCTGGATGCCGCCACTGATCCCAAGCAGCGCCAGGATCGCTGCAACAATAAGGTCGGGCCAGGCCGTCCCGGTGCCGAACACGCCAAGTGCAGCCGCCATCACGGCGATATTGCCGATCGCGTCATTGCGCGAGCAGATCCAGACCGAACGCATGTTCGCGTCACCGGTGCGGAAGCGATAGAGCATGATGGCGACACCGGTGTTGGCCGCGAGCGCGAGCGCGCCGATGATCCCCATCAATTCAGGCTCGGGTGCAGCTCCGCCGAGCGCTGCCAGAACGGCCGTGATCATCACCCAGCCACCCAGACCGATGAGGGTAAGACCCTTGGCCAGCGCGGCCCGGGCCCGCCATGCCAGCGCCATGCCGGCGACCAGCAGGCTGATCGCATAATTGGCGGCATCGCCCAGAAAATCGAGCGCATCAGCCTGCAATGCGCGGCTGTCAGCGGCAGCCCCTGCCGCCATTTCTACCGCGAACATGCCAGCGTTCACACAAAGCGCGATCCACAAGACCCTGCGCCAGCGCGGGTCATTCAGCGTTGCCGTCGTTCCGCACGCGGCCTTGCAGCAATCATCAGCCATCTTCTTACCTTCTCGACAATCTGCGAGTCGGCACTCTATCTACACCCTGTAGCAACTATAGGGTCAAACGCATTCTATCCGCAGCCACCACAATCATCGCCTTGCTGGATTGGCGGGCATTTTTCGGTTCCATATGAGCAGAACACGCAGCAATCCCCGGCCAGAGGGCGAAGCAGTGTGTGACAACCACTACAATCGTAGAAGAACCAGCATGCGTCTGTCGGCATGGTTTCCAGCTTTTGTGTGCCACATTCTGGGCAGGTCAGAGTGGACTGGAGGACGACGGCCCGATCAGACATAGAAAATTCCAGCAGCAAGCAGTGTGACTCCGACTGCCAATCCAACGGCAAGAGCAATCCGCAACCACCGCGGCGAACTCGCCGCCACACCGCCACAGCGGACCGCGTTTTGATGCGCCCGCCAAAGCAAAACTGCCGAGATCAGCAGGGAGAGCGCGCTGATGACGATCCAAATCTCGCGATAGGGGGCTGCAATTGACGCGATACCCGCAAGCCAAGCCGTTCCGATACCCGCCGTTGCCAGCAAGATCGGCAATGCGCAGCAAGCAGCCACTCCAAACGCTGCGCCAATGCCGCTGACGGTCAATACAACTGCTCCGCCGAGTTTTGTTTTGTCAGATTGGTCGTCAGGTTGGTCGGCCATCGCTAGCTCCTTGTCGAATCATGACCAACACCGTACCGTCTGTAGCGACTACAGACTCAAGCGATTTTTGAAGGCGCCCTTTTGACCCAGCAAGAATTTCCGATTGGAGCATTGTCGCAGCAGTGCGGATGCAACATCGAAACGATCCGCTATTATGAACGGATTGGCCTTATTCCGCGTGCCGATCGACGCGGACGGTATCGCTACTACACAACCGGAGATGCGGATCGTTTGCGCTTCATCAAGCGTGCCCGCGCTCTGGGATTTGCAATCGAAGAAATCCGAAATTTGCTCAGGCTAACTAAATCAGCATCGGATAGCGGCATTGATGCCTGCGCTGACGCGAAGGCGATTGCGCAATCAAACCTGCAGATTGTGAAAGCGCGGCTTGAAGACCTCAAGCGGATGGAGGCGGTCCTCACTGATGCGATTGGTGCCTGCGACCATGATTCGTTCAGAGGCTGCCCGATCCTTGCCACGCTGAGCGGGACTTACTGGACCGGTGAAAGCGGAACTCCGGCTTGAAGATCGGCGAGCTGACGATCGCCACTGCGACCAAGGCTTCACGCTCAATGCCGGGCGCGAGTTGCTCACACTGTCGGACGACAGGGTCCAGTCTTGTGACGCCGCGAATGGGATCGCGCGCGTCCACCTCAACGAAAACCATTGCAAGATTATCGGAACGCTGGGGCCACTTTGAATATCGAAATCGTGCCGGTAGGGGTGTTCAAGGTCCAGGTTTCCGTAAGCTGAGCGCCGCAAATTCGGGTCAGTTCGCGTTCGAGAAACCCATCCGCATTGGGCTGTGTATTGGTCTTTCCATCGGCGACCTGAACGATTCTGAAGGCTTGTCGCATCAACCAGCTTCGTTGCTCCGCATAATCAACGACAAGCACTCGCCCGGCTGGTTTTGTCGCTGTGAACATAGCTTGAAGACCGGCGCGCTTTTCAGCGACAGGCACCTGGTGGAAAACGAGACTGGACACGACCTTGTCAAACTGCCCGACATTTGCGGCGTCGCGCGCAAAACCGGAATGCCACTCGATCTCCACTCCGGCAGTTTCCGCCTTGGCCGCTGCTATCCTGCGGGCCTCTGGGTCGGGATCAAGTCCGACTACGTGTGCGCCGGGCTCGGCCTGCTTGATCTGGATCGCTAACGAGCCAGTCCCGCATCCGACATCAAGGATGCGCTCGCCGCCTTTCGGGGCAAGCACTTCGAGAAGTTTGGCCCGCCAGATGTCCTCACGGGTCAACAGAGCGAGCAAGCGGTCGTAGGCGCTGACTGGCAAGAAGCGGCCAGCGGCAGGGGTGAAGTCTGGTTCAGTCATTATGCCGCACCGTTAGTGTCAAACAGCGATCAACGAACAGTGGCACCCACAGCAGTTGCCGCCAACGCGGATAGGCGGCGAACGCTTCGCTTCCACCAGCGATTTTACAACAACTATTCACCATACAACATCTTTCTCGACAAATCCCGAGTCGGGTATTTATCTACACCCTGTAGCAACTATAGGGTCAAGGCATGAAAATCGGTGAGCTGGCGAACGCTACTGCGACCAAGGTCGAGACGGTGCGCTATTATGAAAAGATCGGGCTGCTGCCTCCACCGGCACGGACAAGCGCCAATTACCGGGCCTATGGGACTGATCATCTGGCGCGGCTGTCATTCATCCGCCGCGCCCGCGATCTCGGCTTCACGCTCGAAGCCGTGCGCGAGCTCCTCACGCTGTCGGATGACAAGGATCAATCCTGCGATGCAATCGACGGAATCGCGCGCATCCACCTCACCGAAATCGATCGCAAGATCGCCGATCTGAGCGCGCTGCGCGGCGAACTCGACCGGGTGATCGGATCCTGCCGTCACGGGACAGTCGCCGACTGCAAGATCATCGAGACACTTGGACCGCGTAAGATGGTCTCGGCGTAACCATTCCGCGTTACCAACCGAATTGACAATTACAGCCGTTAGCCTCAATTCTCAGGACCAGATGAAAACGCTTTTTCGCCATCTCTTGCTGCTGGGAGCTCTGTTCGGCCTTCTGTGGCAGGGCGTGGCCTATGCTTCGCCGCCTTGCGCTGAGATGCAGCACGCGCAGACATCTGCTAGCAGCGACGTCCCCGGTGAGATGGATTCCATGTCGGATTGCATGGATGCCCAAAAGCAATCGCGTCAGGACGAACCTCCATGCAAAGACATGAAGGCCGGCTGTTTCGCTATGGCGGGCTGTGTGCCTCTTGTGGGTCTGGGACCAATGTCGCCTGCTGAAGGCTTGGATTTGGTTGCGACGGCAGTTCATGACATCTCCCTCAGCCCGGTCTTGAACGGGCGCGCCGAAGCGCCAATCCCGGACCCGCCCAACTTCCTTGGATGAACGAACCGGCACCCCGGCAGCCTTGACGCTGCTTCGGGTGCTCAAGTCATTCAATCAAGGAAACCCAAGATGAAAATTCTACTGACAATTGCTGCTGCGCTTGCGGCAGTCACCTCTGTGTCGCCCGCTGCCGCCCATGATCGCGGGCCAGGCCACTGGGAATGGCAAAATCGGCCCGTTGCGGGCCCGAACAAGTCGAACCTGCCTACGCGCGTTCGCGTTTGGGTCGCGGACTCGTCCACCATGGCCAATTGCGACTGTCCGATGATGCGCGGCACCGCCACAAGCGGTTCGTGCATGGAAAAGCCACCCTTGGGATAATGCCTGGCTCTCCCCGCTGGTGCGTGAGTGCCAGCGGGGAGCTTCCCTGACATTGGTTCACTTTGGGGGCGCGTATGCGACATTTGACCTTTTTCATGGCGGCGATCGTGCTGCCCGGACAACTTGCAGCCGAGCCGCTGACATTCGACGCAGCGCTCGAACGCGCCAAGCGCGACGCGCCAAGTGTCATGGCGCGCACGGCCGGTGTCGAGGCAGCACAGTCGGCAGCAATTGCCGCCGATCGTCTTCCGGATCCGACACTCGACCTTGGTATCCGCGACTTTCCTGTCACCGGGCCAGACGCCGGACGCTTCAACCGCGACGACTTCACGATGACGACGATTGGTGTAACCCAAGAGTTTATCAATCCGGCAACGCGTCGTGCCCGGGCTACTCGCGCCGGAGCGGAGATCGGCATCGCCGAAGCTGATGTCGCGCTAGAGGCTCGCAGAGTCAGGCTGGAAACCGCGCTGGCCTGGATCGATCTCTATTATGCCGAGCGCCGCCTGCAACAACTGACGCTGCTCGATGAGAGCCTTTCTGATCTCCAAGCGACTGTAACGGCCCGTCTTGCATCGGGCAGTGCGCGCCCCTCGCAAGCCCTTGAACCTGAACAACTGCGCGCGCAGGTCAGTGACCGGCGCAGCGCTTTGGTGGCCGAGATTGCACAGGCACGTGCCCGGCTTGCACGATATATTGGCGATCCGAACGTTTCGGTCGTTGGCGGCCCACCCGACCTGAATATTGATCGCGAAGCACTGCTTGCGGAGCTCGATGATCTACCAAGCCTGAGAGCGCTCGACGCCCAGACGACGGCGAGGGACGCAGATGTCCGGTTGGCCCAAGCTGCAAAGCGACCGGATTGGCGGGTGAGCGCGATGTATGGCAGGCGCGAACCGCGCTTCGGCGATCTGGTCTCGGTGGGCGTGTCAATCGACCTTCCTCTCTTTGCCCGCAGGCGCCAGGACCCCATTATCGCAGCACGGACACTTGAACTGGAGCGTGCCCGGCTCGACCGGGTGGCTAGCGAGCGCGACGCTCTGGCCTTGCTTGAAAACGATTTGGCTGAGCATACCATGCATCACGCATTGCTGATCAATGCACGCGACACTCTGGTGCCCCTCGCGCGAAGGCGCGCCAAGCTGGACTTTGACAGCTACGGTGCCGGCACTGTCGATCTGGGGACGGCCTTGCTCGCGACACTCAGCGTTGCGGAGGCGGAAGTCGACTTGCTCGACCGTGAAGCCGCCGTCGCCCGCGACGCAGTGCGCATTATCATTACCTATTCGGGAGAGCAGCCATGACGGATGCTACACAGCGGGCAGCGCGTTGGCGCGCCGGAATCATGGCAACTGCGCTGATCGCCGGGGCCGGCGGATATTATCTTGGGCAGCGCGGCAGCGAGAGCCCAACTTCTGGTGCGGCGGGCGAGGATGGCTGCGAAGTTCTCTATTATTATGACCCGATGTTTCCCCAGCAGAAGTTCGACCAGCCCGGCAAATCGCCGTTCATGGACATGCAGCTGGAACCGAAATGTGCGGATGACGGCGCGGGTGGTGCAGGTGACGCGTCAGGTGTAAGCATCGACCCTTCGGCCATGCAAAATCTCGGCATCCGCGTCGCCGAAGCCAAGATGGGAAGTCTGGCGGACACGATCAGCGTGACCGGCACCATTGAATTCAACGACCGGGATGTGGCAGTCATTCAGGCGCGGTCCGGCGGTTTCGTCACCCGCGTCTATGCCCGCGCACCTGGCGACGTGGTGCGCGCGGGTGCGCCAATTGCCGATGTCCAGTTGCCTGAATGGGGGAGCGCGCAGACCGAGTTCTTAAGCGTCAAGCGCCTTGACCAACCAGAACTTACATCGGCGGCGCGACAAAGGCTGCGGCTTCTGGGAATGTCCGACGGGCTGATCGCTCGTGTCGAGCGCACGGGTCGCAGCGACGGCACGATGACGATCACCTCGCCGATCTCTGGCGTTATCCAGACGCTAGATGCGCGCGTCGGCGTGACGCTGGACCAAGGGCAAACGCTTGCGCGAGTGACTGGCCTTGGCACCGTATGGCTCAACGCTGCGGTCCCCGAAGCGCAGTCGAGTACGCTCCGCATTGGACAGCCCGCCAACGCGACACTTGCTGCATTTCCCGGCGAGAGTTTCGTTGGGCGGATCATCGCTGTTCTACCGACCACGCAGACAGACAGCCGCACCCTTACGGCACGTATCGAACTGACCAATCGCAGCGGACGGTTGCGTCCCGGCATGTTTGCTCAGGTCGCTCTGGGAGGTGATGGCCCGCCGACGCTGCTGGTCCCCAGCGAAGCGGTCATTCGTACCGGAACGCGCACCATTGTGATGCTCGCCAAGGACGATGGCCGCTACCACCCCGCCGAAGTGCGGGCGGGCCGCGAAGGCGGCGGGCAAACGGAGATACTGGAGGGTTTGACCGCCGGCGAGCGGGTGGTAGCCTCAGGGCAGTTCCTGCTCGATTCCGAAGCCAGCCTCACCGGTATTGCTGTCCGTCCGCTTGCAGGTGCCCGATGATTGCCGCGATCATCCGCTGGTCGGTCAAGGCGCGCGGCCTGATCGTCATGGCAGCACTTGTGCTGACCATCATCGGCATCGGAGCCATGCGCACGACACCCGTCGATGCCCTGCCCGATCTGTCTGACGTGCAGGTGATCATTCGTACGACCTATCCCGGACAGGCGCCGCAAATCGTCGAAAATCAGGTCACCTATCCCATCACGACGACGATGCTCTCGGTGCCTGGTGCGCGCGCTGTGCGCGGATACTCCTTCGTCGGCGACAGCTTTGTCTATGTGCTGTTCGAAGATGGCACCGATCTTTATTGGGCACGAAGCCGGGTGCTTGAATATCTGAGCGAAGTGCAAGGCCGCCTGCCAGCAGGAGCCCGTGCCTCACTGGGTCCGGATGCAACCGGCGTGGGCTGGATCTACGAGTATGCACTGGTCGACCGGACAGGGCGTCACGACCTCGCACAGCTCCGCAGCATCCAGGACTGGTTCCTGCGCTTTGAATTGAAGGCCGTGCCCGGCGTTGCCGAGGTTGCCAGCATCGGCGGGATGGTCCGGCAATATCAGGTGATCGTCGATCCGCAGAAGCTCGCCTCTTACGGTGTGACCGCGATGGATGTGAGCGCGGCGCTCACGCGCGCCAATCAGGAAACCGGCGGGGCCGTGGTTGAACTGGCCGACGCCGAGTATGTCGTACGCGCAACAGGCTATCTTGAGACGCTCGATGATTTTCGTGCCGTTCCAGTGCGCAGCGCCGCAGGCGGTATTCCTGTTACCATCGGCGACGTGGCGACTGTCCAGATTGGCCCCGACATGCGGCGCGGAATTGCCGAGTTGAACGGCGAAGGCGAGGTCGCCGGAGGCGTTATCGTCATGCGCCAGGGCAAGAATGCCCGCGAGGTTATCGAGGGTGTGCGTGTCAAACTTGCCGAGTTGAAATCGAGCCTGCCTGACGGGATCGAAATTGTTACGACCTATGACCGCTCGGGCCTGATCGACAGCGCCGTTGAAAATCTGAGCTTCAAGCTGCTCGAAGAATTTGCGATTGTCGCGCTCGTTTGCGTCCTGTTTCTGTGGCACGCCCGGTCAGCGATGGTTGCGATCCTGACGTTGCCATTGGGCATACTTATGGCCTTCATCGTCATGCGCGTGCAGGGCCTGAACGCCAACATTCTGTCGTTGGGCGGAATCGCCATCGCTATCGGGGCAATGGTCGATGCAGCGGTAGTGATGATCGAAAATGCGCACAAGCATCTCGAACGCTGGGCACACGAGCATCCCGACCAGGAGCTCAAAGGCGCAGAGCGCTGGCGCGTCATCACCGATGCGGCAGCCGAGGTCGGCCCGGCGCTGTTCCTGAGCCTGCTCATCATCACCTTCTCTTTCATCCCGATTTTCTCGCTGCAGGGTCAGGAAGGGCGGCTGTTTGCACCGCTGGCCTTTACCAAGACCTATGCGATGGCCGCAGCGGCCTTGCTCTCGATAACATTGGTGCCGGTCCTGATGGGCTGGCTGATCCGCGGGAAGATTCCTGCCGAAGACGCCAATCCGATCAACCGCTTCCTCACGCGGATATACCGTCCGGCGCTTGATTGGGTGCTTGCCAGACCAAAGCAGGCTCTGATCATTGCTGGACTCATCTTTGCCTCAAGCCTGTGGCCTATCAGCCAGACCGGTGGCGAGTTCATGCCGCAAATGAACGAAGGCGACCTCCTCTACATGCCGTCGGCGTTACCGGGCATATCGACTGCGAGAGCCGCATTGCTCCTTCAACAGACCGATCGTCTCATCAAGACCGTACCAGAAGTGGAGAGCGTGTTTGGCAAAGCGGGGCGTGCGGATACGGCCACCGACCCTGCCCCGCTCGAAATGTTCGAAACGACGATCAGGTTCAAGCCCGAGAGCCAATGGCGTCCGGGCATGACGCAAGAGAAGCTGATCGACGAGCTTGATCGAACAGTTCAGGTTCCTGGCCTCGCCAATTTCTGGATACCGCCTATTCGCAATCGGATCGACATGCTGGCAACCGGCATCAAGAGCCCCATCGGCGTAAAGGTTTCCGGTGCGGACCTCGATGAGATCGATCGTGTGGCACGCGAAATCGAAACAGTGGCCAAAAACGTGCCGGGAATAAGCTCAGCATTGGCCGAGCGCCTGACCGGCGGGCGCTATATCGACGTCGACATCAACCGTGCCGCTGCTGCACGGTATGACCTGAATATCGCCGATGTTCAGGCCATAGTCTCTGGCGCGATTGGCGGTGAAGTCATCGGTCAGACCGTTGAAGGACTAGCGCGATACCCGATCAGTGTGCGCTATCCCCGCGAGCTTCGCGACAGCCTTGATGAGCTTGTCAATCTTCCGATATTGACCCCATCGCGGGCGCAAATCACGCTCGGAACGGTCGCCGATGTCCGGGTCACCACCGGGCCGCCGATGCTCAGAAGCGAGAATGGCCGACCTGCGACATGGGTCTATATCGATGGCCGCGACCGCGCCCTGACCGATATTGTTGGCGATCTGCAGCGGGCAGTCGCCGAGCAGGTCGAATTGCCGCCTGGGATCAGCGTCGCCTACACAGGCCAGTTCGAGTTTCTTGAGCGGGCAACGCAGCGATTGCAAATCGTGGTTCCCGCAACCTTGCTGATCATTTTTGCGCTGCTTTATGCAACGTTCCGTCGCTGGGACGAGGCCGTGCTCATCATGGCGACACTGCCGTTCGCGCTGACTGGTGGTGTATGGTTGCTCTATTTGCTGGGCTACAACCAGTCAGTTGCAACAGGTGTAGGATTCATCGCGCTCGCAGGGGTCGCCGCAGAGTTCGGCGTGGTGATGCTTATCTACCTGAAGCACGCATTGGCCGAACACAAGCCAGAGGATGTCGAAGCCGCAGTCCGCGAAGGGGCGTTGCTTCGTGTTCGCCCCAAAGCGATGACAGTTGCGGTAATTCTCGCGGGGTTGTTCCCCATCCTGACTGGCACTGGAACCGGATCGGAAGTCATGAGCCGCATCGCAGCGCCGATGGTAGGCGGGATGCTGACTGCGCCCCTACTTTCGATGCTGATCATTCCCGCTGCGTATTTGCTGATGCGCCGGCGCACCCAGATTAAACACCAAGGAGATTTGAAATGAAGACGTTAGTATCAATTGCAATGCTTGTGACCTTGTCCGTTGCCATCGCTGGTTGTGACAATAACGCCGCCGCCCCCAAAGCGGATGTGTCGGCCGATCCGATGGGAGAAATGGCGATGCCGGCTGAACCGGTGATGGCAAGTGGAACCGGGACCGTCACCGCGATCGACGCAGCCGAAGGCAGGGTCACACTGAATCATGGCCCGATTGCCGCACTGGAATGGCCTGCAATGGAAATGGGCTTCGCGGTAGAAGCTGACAAACTTGCAGGCATCGATGTTGGCGATGCTGTTTCGTTTGATCTCCAATGGGACGGCCGGGCTGGGACAGTTACCGCCATCACGAAGGGTAATTGACCTCCTACCAACACGGCATCGACGCACTTGCCGCGTAGTGGATTGTATCTGATCGCTTTCAACCAGCCACTGCGCGGCCTTCCTATGCAAATGCTTTCCCCGCCACCCACGGGTCCATTTTGATCGATCTGGAGTCGGTCGATAAGCTGCGCGTGCAAGCGCTGCAGTCATACGCTCCTGTTCGGGATCTGTCGCGCGGCGATGGTCCATGCTCTTCAAGACGCATTCGTGCATGTCACGCCGATAGCCGAATTAGCACCCAGATTGTCCAATCAACCGGGATGAGGCTACCTAAGATCAGGCAGATTCCAGCATCCTAAGCAGCTGGACGAAGTCATCAGGCTCCCCGACATGCAACTCAAGAAAGCGATTGGCCTCCTTGACGACCCGGGCCTCGACTACCGCTTCGCGGTCGATTTTCGAAAGGGCGTAGAGCCATTCGGTCACCTCGAGCCAGTCCCATAGCGGACTGTTGGAGGTTGTCCCCCGTCAGCACCAATGGCACAGATTTGAGGTTGTGATTTAAGGAGGGTTGGGGCTTCGTCG
>LSKF01000044.1 GCA_001556995.1 Erythrobacteraceae bacterium CCH12-C2 | reverse complement strand
CTGGCGAGACGCTGGATGTGGTTGCCAACATCACGGTGAACGATGGCAACGGCGGCGTTGTTCCGTCGACCCTGACGATCACGGTGACTGGCACGAACGATGCACCGGTTGCGGTGGCTGATGTGGCTGCGGCGACCGAAGATGGTGTGATTGTTTCCGGTTCGGTGGCTACCAACGACAGCGATGTCGATGCGACCGACGTTCTGACCTACACGCTGGATACTCCGGTGGCTGGTCTGACGCTGGCGGCCAATGGCACCTACACGTTCGATCCCACGGTCGCTGCCTACCAGTTCCTCGCTGCTGGCGAGA
>LSKF01000043.1 GCA_001556995.1 Erythrobacteraceae bacterium CCH12-C2 | reverse complement strand
AATCCCCCAACTGGGTGACGCCGCGCGGCCGTGCCCCATGTTTGCAACAGAGCCCTCGTCACCTTGACGGACGGTAAGGCAACCCTGGGAGAGTTTCAGGCCGCGGCCGAGCAGGAGCAAGCCGCGCGCATTGAAGAGGCTTCGGTCAAGGCCGTGAAGGATGCGGCAGAATTGGCGGAACGCGCTGATGCCAGAGCCGCTGCGGTCAAGGCAACCTTCGCCGCCATGGCTAATGACCCCGCCCTCCGTCGAAATCGAGAGGCCAAGGAACTGCGGCAACGCTTCGGCGTGGGATATATCGAAAGCGAAGATTATCGGCGCGTGATGGCGCTACTCAGGCAGGTCGCCACCGGGCAACGCCTCACTGTCGAGGACCTCGCATGGCTCAAGACCGAGGCCGATTACTGCTGGACCGACGAACTGCAGAGAGCCTGGCATGCGTTGGAAGCCGAAGCCCTGACCAAAGCATGGGAAAGCAGCGGTGATCCCTGGAATGCCGTGAATGCGAGCGGGCATTGGCGTAAGGCTGGTGAACCGGAGCGAGCTTTGCGTCTGACCGACGCGGCCTTGGCAAAGGTCGGATCAAATCCCAAACTTAGGTCGGCCTTGGCGACAACGCGTGGCGGAGCAATGCGTGACCTGCGCCGCCTCGACGAGGCGAAGGCACTGGCAAGCGAAGCGCATCAACTGACCTCAAGCGACTATAGACCATGCACTTTGTTGGGCGCTGTCCACATCGAGCTTGGGGACCTCCCTGCGGGGCACGAATGGTATGCAAAGGCCGAGACCCTAGCACTACTTTGGCAGAAGTTTGGTTGACCTTGCGTTCAAGAGGCATCCGCAGCGAGGACATTGGGGCGGTGGAGAGCGTGACAGGTGGTCAAGAATGGCTTGGCGCACTGCTGGCAGTGTGGGTTGCGGCGGCGGGCCAAGGACTCTTTTTTTTCCGTCCCGCCTGAGCGATCCGGCGGCTTTGGAGGTAGGCATAGGCCATCATGGTCATTAAAGCGTGGCGGTGGAGTCCGGTCCAGGACCGGCCCTCGAAGTGATCCAGGCCGAGCTCTTCCTTGAGTTGCTGATGAGCTTGCTCGCATATCCAGCGCGCTTTGATTGCGCCGGCCAGGTCCTTGACCGGGGTGCCGGCGGGCAGGTTCGAGAGATAGCATTTGCGTTCGCCGTTCGAGCGATGCTCGCCCACCAGCCAGGCTTCCTCCCCCGGCATGTGCTGGGCTCCGGCGGAGCCGATCCGCTGGGGAGCTCCGTCGGCGATGCGCACACGCACGGCGGCAAAGCGTGCGGCTAGGCGTCCCTTCGTTCCCTTGCGCCAACTAACCTGACGCCACTTCGCGGCTTCGAGCATGGTGTGTGCGGCCCGGGATTTGACGTCCGGCACGTGCCGCACCCGGGGCCGCCCGCGACCAGCGACCGGAAAGATCAGTTGCACGTCGGCCGGGTAGATCTTCTGGTGCCGGGGGGATGCCGACGGCCCAGCACAGGCCGCGCTCGCTCAGTGCCTGCCGGAACGGAGCGGACAACCCATAACCGGCATCGGCCAGCACGCAGCCGAAGCGCACCCCGGCCGCGATAACGCGATCGATCTCCTCGATCGCGATCTCTGGCTTCGTGCGATATTCCTGCAAGGAAGCAGGCACGCCGGCCTTGTCCATCCGCCCAACATCGCTCGTCCAGCTTTCCGGTAGGAACAAACGCAAGCTCAGCATGAGTGGAACTTCGCCGGAGGCCAACGTCACTGACACCAGCGTCTGGCAGTTCGCGTTCTTGCCCAGCGCCGTGGCGTATTGGGGTGCGACACCCACTGACGCCTTGCCCTTCTTCGGCAGGGCGGTGTCGTCGATGATCAGCCAAGCGTCGTCACCGCCAACCAGTTCGTCCGCCTGGCTCCACAAGGTCGCTTCCAGCGGGGCGCTGTCCCACAGGCCGGCACCGATGAAATGATGCAGCCGGTCATAAGCGACCGCGTCCGACCGGGCCGCCATGGGCTGAATGCTCTTGCGATCACCCGGCCCAATCAGGCCGGCGATATAGGCCGGACACATCCGACGTCCTGTCTTGTTCCCCAGCCCCTCCAAATACGGGCCAAGCCACCGCTCCAAGCCACCGCTCCAAGTCTGCCTGCCAGTTCTCGCCCATCGCCAGCCTCCGTCAAAGCTGGCTCTCCATGAATCACGCATTCGACGTCAGGGGAATCCCCAAAATCACATTTCTGCCAAAGTAGTGCTAGGCAGATCGGCGATATTCCGCTGGTGTAATGCCTAACACCTTTCTGAATGTTCTGTTCATATGGCTTTGATCGGAGAAACCGCAATCAGCCGCAATCGCTTTCAAAGGCAGATCCCGTTTGAGAAGCAATGCCTTTGCTTTCTTAATTTTTCGTTGAATTACGAATGCATGTGGTGTCACGCCGAATTCGAGCTTGAACCTTCGGGAAAAATGAAACGGGCTTAATCCCGCGATCGATGCCAAATCCTCGAGATGAATTCGATCGCCTAGCGATTCCTCGATGTACTCTGAAACCACCTTCCGCAAATTTGATCCTAAAGTACCAATATGAGTTTCCTTTATTGCAATATCAGCATAGTTTCTGATCAGGTGGACTGCAAGTTGCGTTCGTAATGCATCAATGAAGAGGCACTCGCCTACTCCAAAACCACTGTATTCCTGTTCAAGCATATTTAGACAGAATTGGATCATATTATCCGTCGTACAAACACGGTCTGCAATATCGATGCTCGCGAGGTCCCGGTCAAATATTTGGGCAGCGGTTTCGCTGATCGCACTATGGCCAAGATAGATATGCCTGACGTTGATCGCATCGTCCCATTGCCACGTCGATTGTTCACCCCGTGTGAGCAGGGAAATGGAGCCCGGCCGAAGTTTCTCGGTTTGCCAAGGGCCATTGCAACGACGGCGCATGCTGGTATCGGCGTCTTGATAGACCACGATCATATAATCCCGCATCGGCGGAATCTCGACTTCGAGGCCAGCGTAACGATAACCCATTAATGTTAATCCGCGCCAGCCTTGTGCAGTGCTGTCGATCGTTTTGCGTCCAGGAATCCATTTCGTGATATCTTCTGGCGGAATTAGATCATTCATGGCTCACCCCCCAACCCAGAGCGCATGGTGATTGGAAAAATCTCAGTCGAGATCGGCCATTTCAAACCTGGCCAGTTTCGTTCTCTCCTGCACCAAACACTATGGCTTGCTCTTCCATCTGTGCAATTTGAGCTTCGCTGTACCCAGATTCAAGCAGAATGCACCGGCTGTCCTGCCCGAAGCTTGGCGGTGCACTGCGGATAGACCCGGGCGTCCGGCCGAACAGTGCCGGAATTCCCGTGCCGCTGTAATTGCCCATCTTCACCACCATGTTTCGGTGAATGGTATGGGGATGCGCCAGCGCCTCGCTCACGTTGCGCACAACGCCTGCCGGCACGCCGGCATTCAGCAGCATATGTTCGAGAGTTTCGGCCTCAAGCTCGGCAAGGCATTGCGTCAGCAACTCGCCAAGTTCCCTGCGATGCGCGATTCTTGCGGCATTATCGACGAAGCGGGCGTCCACGGCAATATCCGGGCGTTTCAAAACTGCACAAAGTTTGGCGAACTGGCCATTGTTGCCAACGGCAAGATAGATCTTTCCGGTGCGCGTCTCAAACATGTCATAAGGCACGATGTTCGGATGTCCGTTGCCCGTTGCTACCGGAATTTTGCCTGACATCAGGGCGTTGGCGGCCTGAGGATGCAGCATGCTGATCGCACAGTCGTAGAGCGGAACCTCGATTTTCTGGCCAAGCCCCGATCTGCCGCGCTCGATCAATGCGGCAAGGATTGCATTGCAGGCAATAAGGCCGGTCCCGATATCAACCACCGGAGTGCCCATACGGACCGGCCCGTTTCCGGGGTCGCCGTTGATGCTCATCAATCCGGTCATTGCTTGGACCACCGCGTCATAACCCGGATGTCCGCCCAGGGGACCGTCAGCGCCGAAGCCCGTCACATGACAAAGGACAAGCTTCGGGAACAGCGCTTGAAGCACTTGATCGTAGCCCAGCCCCCATTTTTCCAAAGTCCCGCTCTTGAAGTTGTGGACCAGCACATCCGCGCTCTCCAGCAGCTTGAGCACGACCGTGCGTCCTTCGGGCTTGCCAACGTCGATGCCGATCGATCGCTTGTTGCGATTTGCGCCCGAAAAATAGGCGCTGAGACCATCCTTGAATGGAGGGCCCCATCCTCGCGTCTCGTCTCCTTGAGGTGGTTCGATCTTGATGATGTCGGCGCCGTAGTCGGCGAGAACTTGCGTGCAGTATGGTCCGCCGAGAACACGGCTGAGGTCAACGACACGGATTCCTGTGAGGGGACCCGAGGTCATAGCACGTTTTCGTATAGTGACACGACATCATCATAAGACATGTCGCAAGGATTGTTGGCTATCAGGCGAGTAAGTCCCGTGGTGACTTCGCGCGCCATCGCCGGAACGGCATCGGCAGAAATGCCCAGCTGCGATAGCCGCGTTTCCAGACCGCTCGCTGCGAACATTTCCTCCATTGCCGAAATGAGACTATTGGCAGCCTCCGCGTTGCTTGCAAAGGTCCGATTCGGCAAGAATACCTTGGCAAGATGCGCGTATTCAGCTTCTGCGACTACCAGATTGAAG
The DNA here is from genome assembly GCA_001556995.1 of Erythrobacteraceae bacterium CCH12-C2. GTDB lineage: Bacteria > Pseudomonadota > Alphaproteobacteria > Sphingomonadales > Sphingomonadaceae > Erythrobacter. Next base: position 12,092 of record LSKF01000043.1, on the reverse strand, counting down.
CGCATCACTGGTGCAGCAACCAGAGCATTGCCATGTCCATGCGGCACGTGAAAATGGCTTCCCAGCGGGTACGATAGTGCATGGATCGAACCCACGCTGGCGTTGATGAATGCCATGCCTGCAAGGGTTGCGCCCAGCAACATTGCTTCGCGTGCGGCTAGATCCGATGGGGTGTCGAGGACGCGCGGCAAGTTTTGCCCCAGGAGCGAAAGGGCCTTGTCTGCCAGACCGTCGGAAATCAAATTCTTGCGAGTCCTGCTCGTCGAAGCCTCGATGGCGTGGACCATGGCATCGAGTGCGGTCGCTGCCGTGATCTTGCGAGGCATGCCGAGTGTAAGCGCTGCGTCCAGCAGCGCAATGTCTGGAAGCAGTTGCGGCGCGTAAACAGCCAGCTTTTCCTGTTTGGCACTGGTCAAGACGGAAACCGACGTCACTTCCGAGCCAGTGCCGGCGGTTGTGGGAATCTGGATGAGTGGAAGCCTTTGGCCGATTGCTTTGCCGACACCAATCATGCCGTCGATAGTCTGGCCGCTCGCCGCTGCCAGCGCGACCACCTTGGCCGTATCGAGGGAGCTTCCTCCACCTAGGCCGATAATTGCGTCGGCTCCGAACGATTTGGCGAATCCAACAGCTTCCGAGACGATTGCCATGGGCGGATCTGCTGCTACGCGGTCAAAAATCTCGACCGCGATGCCTGCCGCACCGAGGCTGGACATGGCCTGTTCGGAAAATCCACAAGCCACAATGCCAGGATCGGTGACGAGCAGGACTCGGCTGCCTCCCAGCTCGCAGACGAGGTCACCGACTTGGGACAGCGATCCCGCTTTGCAAATAATGCGCGGACAAGACAGGAAGTTGAGGTCCATAAGTTTCTCCGGTGAGGAAGTTGCTCCGATCAGAAGGCGGCTTCCTTGATCATGTTTCGGGCGATTATCAGTTGTTGAATTTGGGTGGTGCCTTCGTAGATACGGAACAGGCGCACATCGCGGTAGAACCGCTCCACCGGGTATTCAGACATATAGCCCGCGCCGCCATGAATCTGGACTGCGCGATCCGCGACCCGGCCGACCATCTCGCTGGCGAACATCTTGCAGCACGCCGCGTCGGTTGACACGTCCTGGCCCGCGTCGCGCCGACGAGCGGTTTCCTCGATCATGCATCGTGCGGCAAAAGCCTCGGCCTTGCTGTCAGCCAGCATGGCCTGAATAAGCTGCTTTTCGGCTAGGGGTTCACCGAACTGCTTACGCTCCAGGGCGTAAGCGAGGCTTTCCTTGATCAGCCGCTCGGCGGCCCCGACGCATATAGCTGATATGTGTAAGCGGCCGCGATCAAGGACCTTCATCGCTGTCCGAAACCCTTTGTTTTCGAATTCAGGCCCGCCGATGATCGACGATTCATGCACACGCACATCCTGGAAGATCACATCGCAGGTCTGCGATCCCTTCTGTCCCATCTTGCGATCGCGTGCACCGAACGAGATACCAGGGGTAGTCCCGTCCACGAGGAAGGCGGTGACCCCGGAGGAACCTTTGGTTCCCGGCTTGGTACGGGCGAACACCGTAAATAACCCTGCCAGCGGAGCGTTGGTAATATAGCGCTTGGTGCCATTTATCACAAAGTGCTCGCTGTCCCGCTTCGCGGATGTGGAAAGTGAGCCAGCGTCGGAGCCAGCATCGGGCTCTGTCAGGGCAAAGGATGAAATCAATTCGCCCGTGGCTAGGCGAGGCAGGTAGTGCTCCCTTTGCTCAGGCGTGCCGTCAATGATGATACCCTGCGATCCAATGCCGTTGTTCGTGCCGAACAGAGATCGGAATGCGGGAGATGCTTGACCAAGAATAAATGCCGCCTTTACCTCTTCGGACATGGTCAGGCCGAGGCCACCAAACGCCTCGGGTATCGACATGCCGAAAAGACCCATGTTCCGGATTTCCTCGGCAAGAGCCTGGGGAATTGCATCATTCTCGGCCACCTCGGTTTCGCACGGAATGAGCCGCTCGCGAACAAAGCGATCCAGCGTGTCCAGGAACTGTGAAAGAGTTTCGTTGTCCATTGACATGAAATGGGCTTCCTAAAGGCTCAGGGCGAAATGGCGCTGACGTTGCGGACAAGTTCAATCAGCCGGGCAGCAATGTCGGTTTCGATCCAGTCGCGAGTCAGATGAGATGCCGCCCCGCCGCAATTGAAGGCCAGAACGGGCGCACCGTTTGCAGGGATGAAGGGCACGGCAACGGAGTTCACATCCGCCTTCCATTCGCCGATCGAGAGGCAGTATCCGTGTTTGGCGTAGGTCTCGAGAGCATCATTTATCCCTCTCTCGATTGCCGGCCATGCCTGACCCTCGTGGTGGCGGATGTCCTCGATAATTTCAGATCTGCGCTCTTCGGATATCCCCGCCAGAAAGGCGCGGCCCACGGCCGTGGTCGCCAGTTTGATATGGGCTCCCACGTCGATCGCGAGCGTGATCGGGTTCGAGCCGCGGCAACGCTCCAAGTATATCATCGTCAGGCGATCCCTGCCTGCCAGCGCAACAGGCATGCCCGAATAGTCTGCAAGTTCCTGCATGTACGGCTTGGCCAGATCTATGACCGGCAATCCGGCAAGGCATGAGAATCCCAGCGAAAGTACCGGCGGGGCGAGGCGGTATCGGGCTGTTTCCGGGTCGAAGCTGAGGTAGCCAAGGCGGTGCAGCGTATAAGTCAATCTCGATATGGTCGATTTGCTCAAGCCGGTCCGAGCGGCAAAATCGCCGTTGCCCAGCGCCTCACCCTCCCTGCGGAAAGCGCGCAAGACCTCGAGTCCACGCGCCAGGGCAACCACGAAATCGCGGTCCGTACCTTCCTGTTTTGAAAGCTCCTTGCGCGGTCGCACCGCAATACTCCTCTCACCCCGGCCGTTGCCGACTTGAAATGTCTCTACACTGGTAGTAAGAGGTTTGTCAATATTGCGGAATATATTTCCGCAGAGCGGAATAAAATCGGGTTTGTCCAGTTCCGCGTGGTTGCCAAAACTCGACGGTGAAGAGGATTGTTATGACTCAACATGACTATGCAGACATCGCACTGTTCATCGCAGGCACGTGGATCGGCCCGGAAGAGCGCGAAACCCAGCCCGTCATCAACCCGGCGACCGCCCAGCAGATCGGGCTTATCGCGAAAGCGACGCCCGATGATCTCGAGGCTTCGGTGAGATCGGCCCGCGTGGCATTCGAAGGGTGGCGGCAGCTTTCGCCGCTTGATCGCAGCGCCATACTGCGCAGGTTTGCCAATCTGCTTCGTGAGAACGAACAGGCAATTGCAGCCGCCATTACCCTCGACGAGGGAAAGCCATTGGCCGAAGCGATTGTTGAAGTGCGTTCTTCGGCCGATCATATCGATTGGCACGCCGAAGAAGGGCGTCGCATCTACGGTCGCATAATCCCATCGCGATCCCCTGCTGTACAGCAGCAGGTTCTGCGGGAACCGGTGGGCGTCTGCCTGGCAATCACGCCATGGAACTTCCCTTTGAGCCAGGCAGTGCGAAAGGTTGCCGCAGCATTGGCCTGCGGTTGCACAATGATCCTGAAAGGCCCTGCGGAAGCCCCGTCTGCGTGTATGGCCATCGCCCGCTATCTGCAGGAAGCGGGATTGCCTGATGGATGCCTCAATCTCGTCTGGGGCAATGCCGCAATGATTTCAGAAACATTGGTGGCCCATCCCGATGTTCGCAAGATCACCTTCACCGGATCGGTCGAAGTCGGCAAGAGCCTTGCCGAACTCGCTGGTCGTCACATGAAGCGCGCCACGATGGAACTTGGCGGTCATGCGCCTGTCCTGATTTTCGATGATGCAGACGCCGAGGCGACCGCAAGGGTGCTGGCCGGCAACAAGCTGCGCAACGCAGGACAGGTCTGCATATCGCCGACCAGGTTCTTTGTGCAGGCGAGCGTTCACAAACGCTTTGTCGCAGCTCTGGTTGATGCCTTTGCGACGGTCAAAGTGGGTGACGGCCTTGAGCCCGATATCCAGATGGGGCCAGTGTGTCACGCCCGGCGGATTGCCGAAATGGAACGCCTGGTCGACGACGCGCGCGCCGGTGGAGCCGCCATCCTTGCCGGCGGCACACGACAGGGGAATGCGGGCTATTTCTTCGCACCGACTATCGTCGATACTGCGGACGATCGTATCGCGCTGATGCGGGATGAACCTTTTGGCCCCATCGCCGTGGTTTCGCGCTTTGACGACATGAGCGATGCCATCGATCGGGCAAACGCATTGCCGTTCGGCCTGGCGTCCTATGTCTTCACCAACTCGCTTGAACGCGCGGACCGCGCTGCGGCATGCCTGCAGGCCGGCATGGTCAGCATCAATCATTTTGGACTGGCCTTGCCCGAAACCCCGTTCGGAGGGGTCCGTGACAGTGGATATGGCACCGAAGGCGGCAGCGAGACTTTCGATGGCTACCTCAACACGAAATTCGTTTCGCGTTTCGCAGGAGTTTGTGCGTGAGCGATGGGCAACTGGTGCGGATCGAGTGGCGAAATCGTGTTGCGCTTCTGACCATCGACAATCCTCCGCTCAACCTCCTGAAGGCTGCGGTACGTGCCGCCCTGCTTGCGGCGATACGCACGGCCGCCGCCAGCGATCCCGAGCGAATTGTCATAACCGGGGCAGGCAAGGCGTTCGTGGCCGGGGCCGATGCCCGGGAATTTGGCGATGCTCCGATAGAGCCGCATTTGAACGACGTGCTGCGGGAGATCGCGCAACTCTCCGTGCCGACCATCGCTGCGATCAATGGGAGCGCGCTTGGCGGAGGCCTCGAGATTGCGCTGGCCTGCCGGTGCAGGGTTGCCGCACCTTCGGCCCGGCTGGGCCTGCCCGAAGTGACGCTCGGGGTAGTGCCGGGCGCTGGTGGAACGCAGCGTCTGCCCCGTATTGTGGGCATCCCCCACGCGCTCGACATGATTGTGCACGGAAGGCTGCTGTCGGCACGGGAGGCGCATGATATCGGACTTGTCGATAGTGTTGCATCCGATCCCGTCGCCGCCGCTCTCGGCATGGACCGGAATCAACTCGATACCATGCTGGTCGCCGACCGGCGTCCCGCGCCAGCGGCACATCCAGATGCGGTGTCGGCCATTGCCAGGGATGCTGCCCGCCGCGCCCGAGGGCAGAAGGCCCCCGAGCGCGCGCTGGAACTGGTGGCCGGGAGTACCGACTGGGACCTTGATGTCGGGATGAATCGCGAGCGGGAGGCCTTCCTCGAACTTCGCGGATCCGATCAGGCCAAGGCATTGCGCCACATCTTCTTCGCCGAGCGCGCCGCTTCAACCCGGTCATGTTACCCAAGACCAGACCGTCCGATCGAACGGGCGATTGTCGTAGGCGGGGGGAATATGGGCGCGAGCATAGCCTACGCCCTTGCCCGAGCCTCAATCACGGTGACCTTGGTCGAGATGGATGCCCAGCGGGCAGCAGATGCCCGGCGGCGATTCTCGGGGCTGGTCGAACAAGGCACAAAGAAGGGGGTCCTGACCGAGAAAGAGGCTAACAGTATCAGCAGTTTGACGAACGTGGTGGTGGGGCTCGAAAATCTCGGGGCGGCTGACATCGCCATCGAAGCCGTGTTCGAGAATTTCGCTGTCAAAAAGGCTATCTTTGCAGCCCTTGGTGACAATCTGCCGCCTTCGACAATTCTCGCAACGAATACCTCGTACCTGGATGTCGATCTTCTGGCGGAAAGTGTTCCCGAGCCCGCGCGCTTCCTGGGATTGCACTTCTTCAGTCCTGCGCACGTGATGAAACTGCTCGAGATCGTGCGTGGTGGCAGAACGGCTCCGGAAACTCTTGGCGTGGGCATCGCGCTCGCCAGGATGCTAGGCAAAGTGCCGGTCGTGGCCGGTGTGTGCGATGGCTTCATCGGAAACCGGATACTGACCCGATATCGCCAAACGGCGGACATCCTTCTTGCCGAGGGCGCAACACCGTCGAGCATCGATGCGGCAATGCGGGGATTCGGCATGGCCATGGGCCCCTATGAAGCCCAGGACATGTCGGGTCTCGATATTGCATATGCCAATCGCCAGCGACAACGCCTGGACGGCCGCGCCGACGCAAGAATGCTTCCCATACTCGAGTGCCTGGTCGAAGAGCATGGTAGACTTGGCCGTAAATCGATGGCTGGCTGGTATGATTACGATGACGCGGGTCGGCTCCGGCCGTCCGCCTTGGTCGAAGACCTCATCGTGGCGATCTCGGCGAAAGAAGGCTTTGCCCGTCGGACTTTGAGTGAGGCGCAGATTGTCGATCGAATTATCACGTCCATGATCGTCGAAGCCTGCCTTATTCTTGAAGAAGGAATCGCCGCCTCGACACAGGACATCGATCTGGTCTTGGTTCATGGCTACGGATTCCCTCGCTGGCGAGGGGGACTGATGTATCACGCGGACACATTGACTCCGGCTTGCGTGGTTGCAAGGATCACCGAGTTTTCGTCCGCCGACCCTCTGGGCTGGAGAGTCCCTTCACTGATCACGAACCTGGTTCGCGACGCCAGGTCGTTCGCGGATGCCTGAACTTGAAGATAGGTCTGAAGACATGGCTGATGTGTTCATCTGCGATTTCATCCGCACGCCGATCGGCCGCCACGGCGGGGCCCTTGCCAGGGTACGCGCCGACGATCTGGCCGCTGTTCCGATCAGATCCCTGATCGAGCGAAATCGGTCGATCGACCTGGTCGAGATCGATGAGGTCCTGCTTGGCTGCGCAAATCAGGCAGGCGAGGACAACCGAAACGTGGCCCGCATGGCTGCCCTGCTCGCGGGCCTACCCGAGGAAGTTCCCGGCCTGACCCTGAATCGCCTTTGCGCCTCAGGTCTTGAGGCGGTTATCACTGGTGCCCGGTCGATACGGTGCGGTGAACTCCAGCTTGTGATCGCTGGCGGCGTGGAGAGCATGAGTCGAGCCCCGTTTGTTCAGCTAAAAGCCGAAACCGCGTTCTCACGCGCTGTCGCCATGGAGGATACGACCATTGGATGGCGATTCGTCAATCCGGCGATGCAGACGAGCTATGGCGTCGACTCGATGCCCGAGACCGCCGAAAACGTCGCGATGGAGTATTCGATCGGGCGGACCGATCAGGATGCCTTTGCCCTGCGGTCGCAGGCCAAGGCTGCCAGAGCAGGCAGCAACGGACGATTGGCGCGGGAAATCGTGGCGGTCAGCGCCCCAGTGAAGCGGGGGCAAGCCGCGATAATTGACGCTGACGAGCATCCGAAACCGAACACGACCATAGATGACCTCGCTCGACTACGACCAATCGTGCGTACCGACGGGACCGTCACGGCAGGAAACGCATCCGGGGTGAACGATGGTGCCGCAGCATTGCTGCTGGCGTCGAAGGAAGCTGTTCGTCGATATGGGCTGACACCCCTTGCCCGAGTGGTGACCGCTGCGGCAGCTGGGGTTCCTCCCCGGATCATGGGTATCGGTCCGGTTCCGGCGATCAGAAAGATACTCGCTCGGCAATCGCTGACGATGGGCGACATCGGCGTGATCGAACTGAACGAAGCCTTTGCCAGCCAGGCGCTGGCCTGCACGCGGTCGTTGGGTCTGGATGATGAAGATCATCGCGTAAATCCCAACGGCGGAGCGATCGCGCTCGGTCATCCGCTGGGCATGTCCGGGGCACGGATTACGGGCAGCGCAGCGATTGAACTTGCTCAAGGGACCGGGCGCTACGCCATTGTGTCTATGTGCGTGGGCGTCGGACAAGGAAGCGCGCTGCTGCTGGAGCGGGTCTAGGAGACCTGCCTCTGGGTGGCCGCAAAAAACGACAACGGAACGCGCAGTAAAATTCAAGACCTGAAGCCAAGCACGACATAGCTTCTCCACTGGATCAGCTCTCGGCCGCCCGAAGTTTCGGACAACGATCGATTGGGGCGTTCAAAAAAAGATGGATGGAGAGGCCAAATGGCGGACAATCGGGAAGCAGATTTCCTGCGCGAATTGTACGAGGATTGGAGCAGCCGGATGGCCGCCAATCCCGCAATGTCGATTGCCGATTTGCGCAGTATGTTCGACGAGTGGGGCAAACCAGCACGTGAACCCGAGGGCGTAAGCTACAAATCAGATGAAGTCGGCGGAGTCCCGGGAATATGGGCATTTCCGCAAGACGCCGATTCCGCGCGCGTCATTCTCTACACCCACGGCGGAGGTTTCGCCGTGGGATCGGCAGATAGTCATCGCAAGCTCGCAGGGCATCTTGCCAGCGCTCTGGGCGTAACTGCGTTCATTCCCGATTACCGGCGGTCCCCCGAATTTCCGTTCCCTGCCCAGATCGAAGACGGGATCGCCGCATATCTCGGTTTGATCGAAAGAGGTTTCCACCCTGGATTCATAACGACTGCGGGGGACAGTGCGGGCGGCAATCTCGCCATTGCCATTGCGTTTCGGCTCCGTGAGCTGGGCCGGCAACTTCCGGGCAGCATCATAGCTTTTTCTCCCTGGCTGGACATGGCGCTGCGTGGCGCGACACTCGAAGCCAACGCGGCGACGGACGCTCTTGTCGGGCGCCAGATACTCGAGGGCATGATCTCGATGTTTCTTGGCGGCACTGCGGACCCGCTGGATCCGCTGGCCAATCCACTCGAGAATGACTTTCAGGGCTTCCCGCCGCTTTATATCAATGCCGGTGGAGCCGAGGCATTGCTGAGCGATGCCGAGTCGTTGAGCGAAAAAGCTCGCAACGCAGGCGTTTCCGTCACCCTCTCGGTCGTCCCCGGAATGCAGCATGTCTTTCCGGCCCTTGCCGGGCGCGCGCATGAGGCGGACGACGAATTGCTCAGGATCTCAGCGTGGTATCGCGCACTTTGACCGCCGGAAAAACGCATCTTGCAACAATGGTTTGCGCGGAAATCCCGCGCTGGAGGTAAATATGATCAGAAATGTGACCGCGACAAAGACCCCTGGCGCGGACTTTGACGCAATTGTGATCGGCGGAGGCTTCGGAGGGCTCTATGCGGTCCACAAGCTGCGTAATGACCAGGGTCTCCACGTAAAGGCCTATGACAATGCGAGCGATGTCGGAGGGACCTGGTACTGGAATCGTTACCCGGGAGCGCTCTCGGATACCGAGAGCTTCTGCTATCGCTTCTCATTCGACAAGGAACTCCTTGATCAAGGCAGCTGGCAGACCCGCTATCTCACTCAGCCCGAGATTTTGGAATATCTCAACAATGTCGCTGACCGCTTCGACTTGCGCAGCAGCTATCAGTTCAACACCAAGATAGTATCGACCCGTTTCGACGAAGCGACTGGGCTATGGCATGTAGTAACGGACAAGGGTGAGACGGCATCGGCCAAGTATCTCATTACCGGCCTGGGACTTCTTTCGGCGATCAACAAGCCGACGTTCTGTGGCATCGACGACTATGCCGGTGACATTTACCATACAGGCGCGTGGCCTGAAGGGGTCGATCTCAGCGGAAAGCGTGTCGGCATAATCGGGACGGGCTCAACCGGAATTCAGGTGATCATTGCCCTGGCGCCCCAGGTAAAGCACCTGACCGTATTCCAACGATCTGCCCAATACGTCGTTCCGATCGGAAACTGGCCCGAAGACACTGAGACGATCGATACCTACAAGGCCAACTATGACGAAATCTGGAAGCAGATAAAGAGTTCGAATGTCGCCTTCGGTTTTGTCGAGAGCACCGTTGCGGGAATCGACGTCCCCGAGGCCGAGCGGGAGTGCGTATTCGAGGAAGCGTGGCAGCGCGGTGGTGGATTCCGCTTCATGTTCGAGACCTTCAACGATGTCGCGATCAGCGATGAGGTTAACACCTCGGCGGCAAACTTCATCAAGCGGAAAATTGCCAAGATCGTGAAGGATCCAGAAATCGCCCGGAAACTGACGCCCGGCGATATCTATGCCAAGCGCCCGCTGTGCGCGACGGATTATTACGGTGTTTACAACCGGAAAAACGTATCGCTGGCAGACGTCAAGGACGATCCGATCGCAGAATTCACGACAAGAGGCATCCGCTTGGCCAGTGGGATCGAACACGAACTTGACGCGGTGATTTTCGCTACAGGTTTCGATGCGGTCGATGGAAACTATACGAAGATCGATATTCGGGGACGCGGTGGCGTCACCATCCGGGACAAGTGGGCCGATGGCCCTCTGGGTTACCTCGGGATGATGGAAGCCGACTTTCCGAACATGTTCATGATCCTGGGCCCCAACGGTCCATTCACAAACCTTCCTCCCAGTCTCGAAAGCCAGGTGGAATGGATTTCCGACACGATTGCAACCATGGAAGCTGACGGCCGCTCCACTATCGAGCCGACGCAGGAAGCCGAAGATGCCTGGGTGGAAACCTGCCGGACAATTGCCAACATGACACTGTTCCCTAAGGCGGAATCGTGGATTTTCGGGGCGAACATTCCTGGCAAGAAAAACGCAGTGATGTTTTATCTCGGTGGTCTCGGCAATTACCGTTCAGAACTTCAATCGGTACGGAATTCGGGCTACGAATCGATGATATTCGATCGTCAGACTGCAACCACCGCGCTTTGATGACCATCGAAATTCGTTCGCGTCTGAACGACCGGACTGTTGCATTCCCCATCCCCCGCAAGGCCGTGACAGGTTCGGTCGTGCGGGGGACACGCTGCTTGTGGCCCGTCGATCGAGGGGTTGTCAGCAATCAAGGCTCGATTTCGCGGCATCGCCTCTAGCCCGGCTTATTCATGAGCCCGCTGCACTGGGGTGTTTAGGGTTTGGTGGGTCGGTTGCCGCGTGATCTGGGCGAGCGCCGGCGCCGGCGTTTTTCCCCGCAGCAGGAGCGATGGGCTTTTCGAGGTTGATGGACGAGGGCTCGGGCTTTCATCGGCACTGCCGCACTGGCTATGTCGGTGCTGGCCGGAGAATGGTGGCGATGGCTTTGAACACGCCGGCGTCCGGGCAGGCTGACGCGAAGGCGAGATGGATACGCGAGGAGGTTTCGATGACGCGGGCAGCGACCTTGAGCAGCCGCAGGCGTAGCGTTGCGAACTCGGCTGTGGCGAGCGCGGCTGTCTTGGGGATTTCCTGTTGGATGCGCCACATCAGCCAGTAGACAGCGGTGTGGAGGATGAGGCGCATCTGGTTGGCGTTGGCGGATCGGCACGAGGTGCGATCGCTAGCGAGTTGAGCCTTGTGGCGCTTGATCAGCCTTTCGGTCTGGCCGCGCGCGCAGTAGAGCGTGTCATAGATATGCTCGGCTGAGCCTTCGGTCAGTGAGGTGACGACATAGCGGATGTCCATGCCCAGCGTGCTGGCCTCGATCCGGGCGACGACGCGGCGCTGGCACTTCCAACTCTTCGCGCCGTAGTGCGTTTCGGCATAGTTGCGCAGGACCGGATACTGGGCCGTGGCCCGCTTGACCGCGCAGGCATCGACGATGGCAACGATGACCGTATCAGCACGCAGCGCGGCATTGGTCGGCAAGCCGAACACGTAATCGACGCGGTGGGCCTCGCAGAAGGCCTTGACTTCGGGGCGGCCATAATGCCCGTCGCCGCAGAAGGTGATGTGCGTTTCCGGCCAGTACCGGCGGATATGACGCACCAGGCGCCGGATGTGGCCGGCAACTTCGGCGCCCGACGGCGTCTTGCCGGTGCGCAGCAGAATCGCGACCGGACGACCGGTCGCGGTGTCGTACACATGGATCGGCAGGAAGCAGCGCTCACCGTGATGCCCGTTCCAGAAGGACAACTGCTGATAGCCGTGCACGACATCGCAGGTATCATCGAGGTCCAGCGTCACCGCCGCCGGTGGAGCCGGATAGCTGGCGCAGTAGACGCCGATCATCTCAGCCATCATCCTGGCCAGCTCACGTGTGGTCGGAGCATTCTCCCAGCGGCTCATCGTCGGTTGGCTGGCAAGCCCCGCGCCCGATCCCGGCAACTTGCCCAGCGCCAGGCGGAAGCCCGGATCGTCGCGCAGGGCGTCGAGATCATCGGCATCTTCATAGCCGCACGCGATCGCGAACACCCGGGCACGTAGGATGTCATCGAGGCGGCTCTGTTGCAAACTCTGACACGGTTTCCAAGATTGGGCTCATGTACTGTCAA
>LSKF01000042.1 GCA_001556995.1 Erythrobacteraceae bacterium CCH12-C2 | reverse complement strand
GATCAGAGCTTCTCAAAATCCTACTTGCAAGCGGGGCGGGCCATACGTTTTTTGAGCTGGACCACCTTGTTCCCATCGAGGAAGTCGGCCCAATCCTGCATCATGCGTCGCCGAGGGACGAGATACTCGGCAGCGTTGTAAGCACCTCGGACGTCGTTCTTTTCGGAATGGGCGAGCTGCATCTCGACCCAATCCTCATGGTACTTCCGGATCCAAATCGCAGGCTTGCCAAACTCGACCAGTTGCTCGTTCGCCCAGGTGCTGGCCAGCCCCCGGAACCCATGGACCGTCTGCCGACTATGATAACCAAGCCGGTATAGGGCGTAGATCATAGTGTTTTCAGACAGCGGCTTGTCTGCGCTCACCCCAGGGAACAAGAATTCGCCTGTCGCGCGCGATATCGTCCTCCTAGCTATCTGGGCAGCCTGAGCGGAAAGAGGGACTAGGTGTTCTCGCCCCATCTTCATCCGCGCGGCCGGGATGCGCCACAGCGGATTTTTGCCGTGGAGGTCCTCGAACTCTGATTTGACAGCGAGACGAAGCTCCTTGGTCCGGACCCAGGTCAGCAAGGCGAACATGACCGCGTCCCTCGTGATTGCCGAGCGCCGGTCACCTTCTTCCTGGTAGTCTCGGACCTTCTCAATAAACGCGGGGAACTCAACAAGTGGCAAGCGGCTCATGTGCTTTACCCTTGGCCGTGGCTTCAGGGCGCCGCGGAGATTTGCTGTCGGATCACTGGAGGCCAACCCGCAAGCAATGGCAAACTGAAAGACCTGACCCACCCCCTGCTTAGCACGCCGGCTGATATCGAGCGCGCCGCGTGACTCTATCCGGCGTATCATCTCCAGAACCTCTGGCGCGGTGATCTCCTGAATCGGTCTTTGGCCGATGTAGGGGAACACATCCCGCTCCATTCGGGACCAGACACGATCGGCATGCGCCGGATCCAGTGCAGTCTTTCGGTTCTCATGCCAGCGGTTCGCGACGGCGAAGAAGGTGTCCCCTCCCTCCGATATTACTTGGCCCTTGGCCAACATCGGGTCTCTGCCTTCCGCGAGGAGGGCTTTAGCCGCCCGACGCTTTTCTCTGGCAGCTGCGATCCCCAATGCCGGGTAGGCTCCGAAGGAGAGCAGCTTCTCCTTGCCTGCAAAGCGGTACTTCATCCGCCAGAGCTTCGCGCCATTCGGCTGGACGAGCAGAAACAGGCCTTCGCTGTCGGCTAGCTTGTAAGCGCGCTCCAGCGGCTTGGCGTTCTTCGCTTGGTTCTCTGTGAGAGGCATGGGGGTATCGCTCCTTTCCGATACTCCGCGAAAATACCCCCAAAATACCCCCACACCAAATTTGGCTGCATGTGGAAGGCCATGGACGCATGCGGACGCGAATCACCCGCAACCCTCTACTTTTTCAGCGATTTTCGGATGAATTCGGAAGCATCTGGAAGCTTCCGGAAAGGCCTATGGTAGCGGAGGAGGGACTCGAACCCCCGACACGCGGATTATGATTCCGCTGCTCTAACCGGCTGAGCTACTCCGCCCCAGAGGGCTCCGGCGGCGCGCAGGCGACCGGATTCGCCTGCGGGTGTCGGCCCGGGCGAGGCGCGCATCTAGGGCGCTGGGTGCGCGCGGTCAAGCCCGGATGCGGGGCTGCGGGCCTAGAGCCTGGCGCGCCCGCGAAAGGCGCAGGTCTTCACCCGCTCCCACGGTCCGCCGCGATAGTGCCACAGTTCCAGCGCGGGGAAGGTGAACCAGCCCTTGGCCGCCCACGGCGCCAGCACCGGGTGCAGGCTTGCCTGCAGCGCGCGGGCTTCGTGTTTGGTCACCTTGTTCTGGATAGTGATATGCGGGCGCGGCTCGTGGAGGTCCTGGGCGGTCAGGCTGCCATGGAAATGCTCCGCGATCAGACCGCGCAGGGTCAAGAGCTGCGGCGCTTCCAACGCGATCGCGGTGCCTTTGCCGAGATCCATGACCCCGCTCACCGCGCCTTGCGGGGGAGCGAATTCGGCGGTGATGCGAGGGAGGAAGTCGCGCAGTTCCTCCAGCAGCGAGGGCGCGAAGGAATGGAACAGCGTGACGTGCGCGTGCAGGTGATTGCGCTCGGGCGGGTAATGCGCGCGGCGGAGCCCTTCCGCAAAGCCCGCCAGATCGGGTGGCAGCGCGGCGGTAAGGATGAAGGGGTCAGCCATGCCGGTGGTCTGCTGGGAGAGCGATCCCGGATCAAGTCCGGGATGACGGGCAAGCCGTCACATTTCACCCCGCTCGCGGCGGATCGCATACCACTTGGCGACATTGGCATTGTGTTCGGCGAGCGTACTGGCGAACCAGTGCCCGCCGGTGCCATCGGCCACCATGAACAGCGCGGCGGTGTTCTCCGGGTTCATTACCGCGGCGATACTCTCGCGCCCGGGATTGGTGATCGGGCCTTCGGGCAGGCCGACGCGGGTATAGGTGTTGTAGCCATTGACCGCAGCGATTTCCGACTGGCGGATGCGGCGGCCCAGCGGCTTGCCCTTGGTGATCGGGTAGATGATCGTGGGATCGGCCTGGAGCTTCATGCCCGTGCGCACGCGGTTGGAATAGAGCCCCGCCACCATCCGGCGCTCTTCGGGCTTGCCGGTTTCCTTCTCCACGATCGAGGCGAGGATCAGCGCATCGCGCATCGTGTCGACCGCGATGCGGGGGGAACGCTTGGCCCATTCCTCGGCCAGCGCCCGGTCCATCGCCGCCTGCATCTGCGCGACCAGCTCGGCGCGCGGCTGACCGCGTTCGAAGGCGTAGGTATCGGGGAGGATCGAGCCTTCAGGGGGCACGTCGATCTCGCCGGTCAGCAGGTCCTCGGCCATCAAGCGTTCCCACACGAGGATCGAGGGCATGCCTTCGGGAATGGTGACGAACCGCCGGATCACATCGCCCGATTGGAACGCGGCGAGGATCGCGCTCTGGCTCATACCGGGCTTGAGCAGGAACTCGCCCGCCTGAATCGGTGCGTCTGATCCGAACACGCGGGCTTGCAGCACGAAACCGGCGGCGGAGGAGATCAGTCCTTCGGCCTCCAACTTCTCAGCCACCGACGCGACCGAAGCGCCGGCGGGGATGGTGAAGCTGGTCTCCTTGGTGACAGTCGCCGATCCCAAAAAGACCCACGCCAGCACCAGCGCGGCGAGACCCGCGCCGAGCACAGCCAGCACCAGCCCACGCGCGCGTGTCACTGTGTCAGTCGACCTTCTGCATGATGATCGAGGCGTTGGTGCCGCCGAAACCGAAGGAATTGTTCAGCACCGCACGCACTTCGCGCTTCCTCGCCACGAGCGGAACGAGGTCGATGCCTTCGGTGCCGTCGTCGGGATCGTGCAGGTTGAGCGTTGGCGGAACGATCCCGTCGCGCATCGCAAGGATGCAGAAGATCGCCTCCACCGCGCCCGCACCGCCCAGAAGGTGCCCGATCGCGGACTTGGTGGAGGACATCGAGGCACCGCCCAAGTCATCGCCCAGCACGCGCTTAATCGCGGCGAGTTCGATGGTGTCAGCCATGGTCGAGGTGCCGTGGGCGTTGATGTAATCGATATCGCCCGGCCCAAGGCCCGCCTTCTTCAATGCCATGCGCATCGCCAGTTCCGCGCCGCGGCCTTCGGGGTGCGGAGCGGTGACGTGGTAGGCATCGCCCGACAGACCATAGCCGGTGACTTCGGCATAGATTTTCGCACCGCGCGCCTTGGCGCGTTCGTATTCCTCGAGCACCAGCACGCCCGCGCCTTCGCCCATGACGAAGCCGTCGCGGTTCCGGTCATAGGGGCGGCTGGCTTCGGTCGGACGGTCGTTCATGCTCATGTTGAGAGCGCGCGCCTGCGCGAAACCAGCGATGCCGAGCGGGTTGATGGTGCTTTCCGCCCCGCCCGCCAGCATGATGTCGGCATCGTCGGCCATGATCATGCGCGCCGCATCGCCAATCGAGTGCGCGCCGGTGGAGCACGCGGTCACGACCGCATGGTTCGGCCCCATAAAGCCGTACTTGATCTGAACCTGTCCGGTGATGAGGTTGATCAGCCGCCCGTGGACGAAGTGCGGCGAAACCCGCGACGGCCCGCGTTCGTGCAGGTTGACGCTCTCGATCTCGATCCCCGGCAGGCCTCCAATGCCCGAACCGATCGAGCAGCCGGTGCGCTCCTTCTCGGCCTGAGTCATCTCGGTCAGGCCCGCGTCTTCGAGCGCCTGACCTGCGGCATCGATGCCATAGACGATAAAGGGATCGACCTGGCGCTGGACCTTGTGGTCCACCCGCTTGTCGGGGTCGAATCCCCATGGATGATCCTTGGGCTTCACCTCGCAGGCAATGGTGCATTTCTGGTTCGAGGTATCGAACCGGGTGATCTGGCCCGCTCCGCTCTCACCTGCGATCAGGTTAGCCCATGTCGTTTCGACATCGGCCCCCAGCGGGGTGACAAGGCCAAGCCCGGTTACAACCACACGGCGCATTCGCATTCTCCGAAAAGGCGGATCATGCCGCAGCGTGGCGGCACTCCGCAAAAGCAACAGGCCCAACCCGGGTTAGGGGCTGAGCCTGTTTAAGCCTTGATACGCGTTCCGGCAAACCAGTCGCCGGTTCGCCGCCACGTCGGTCCCCATCCGGAGTGAGTGAATGGCAGCAGAGGCGAGCACCAAGGCGCTTGGCGAAAAGGGCTTAGCCCTTGTGCTCTTCGATGTACTTGGTCGCGTCACCAACGGTGGTGATCTTCTCGGCCGCATCATCGGGGATTTCGACGCCGAATTCCTCTTCGAAGGCCATCACCAGTTCGACGATGTCGAGGCTGTCCGCGCCCAGATCGTCGATGAAGCTGGCATCCTGAGTCACCTTGTCAGCTTCGACGCCGAGATGCTCGACAACGATCTTCGAGACCCGATCGGCAGTATCGCTCATGTTATTCCCTCTTGGACTGGGGTTAGAATAGTCCCGCCCGCCCTAATGAAGGGCGCGGGGATACGCAAGTGGGCATGACGGTAAGCGCGCGTCGGATCCGCAATGAATGAAAAGTTCCGGTGCGTCGGCACGGCTCGCATCTTGCCAGACGCCAAACGGCCATGCGAAGGGCGACAAGATCATTATGAAAACAATCTATTCCCCTCGGCAGAAAGCCCACGCCCCGCTGCGCGAATTGAACAACGGCGAATGGATGACATACGCCGAAAGCCCCGCGCGGCTCGATTCCATGCTGGCGCAAGTGGCTCAGACGACGCCCCCTGTTGATCACGGGCTTGCCGCCATCCTTGCGGTGCATGATCCCGCTTACGTCGCCTTCGTGCAATCCGCGCATGAAACGTGGCTGGCTCAGGGACGAAGCGGCGATGCAATTGGCTATGCCTTCCCGATCCGCGGACGGCGCGCGCTCGCGCATGACCGGATCGATGCGCGGCTCGGGCAATATGGCTTTGATGCGGCCACGCCAATTACTGCGAGCACCTGGGAAGCTGCCTATTGGGGGGCGCAGTCGGCGCTGAGCGCGCTCGCGGCCGTCACGGATGGCTGCGAGTCGCAGGCCTTCGCGCTATGTCGCCCGCCGGGGCACCACGCGGGACGAGATTACTTTGGCGGCTATTGCTACCTCAACAACGCCGCCATCGTCGCGCGTGCTGCCGAGGCGCGAGGTTTGGGGCCGGTCGCGGTGCTTGATGTGGACTATCACCACGGCAACGGCACGCAGGACATTTTCTACGAAGATGGGGCTGTGTTCTTCGCCTCGATCCACGCCGATCCGCGCACCGATTACCCCTATTTCTGGGGCCACGCCGACGAGCGCGGGGCGGGTGCCGGGGAAGGCACAACCTTCAACCAGCCGCTGCCGCGCGGCACCGGGTGGGCACAATATGAGGTGGCGCTCGGCAAGGCGCTGGAGGCGATTTCCGCGTTCGGGGCAAAGACCCTGATCGTCAGCTACGGCGCAGACACCTTCGCCAATGACCCGATATCGCACTTCGCACTGACCACCGAAGACATGCAACGGATCGGCAACAGCATCGCGACGCTCGGCCTGCCGACGATCACCGTAATGGAAGGCGGCTACGACGTCGCAGCCTTGGGCCGAAACGTCGCAGCATTCATCGCCGGGTTGGAGGGCGGTTAGACCACCCTCCCCGCGCAGGTCAGCCTGCGGGCTTGGCCTGCGGCTCGACCACGCGCAGGTGCAGTTCGCGCAAGGACCGCGGTTCGGCCGGGCTCGGTGCACCCATCAGAAGGTCTTCGGCGCGCTGGTTCATCGGGAAGAGCGAGATCTCGCGCAGGTTCTTCGCTCCGCACAGAAGCATCACGATGCGGTCCACCCCTGCGGCCATGCCCCCGTGCGGCGGCGCGCCGTATTGGAAGGCGCGGTACATGCCGCCAAAGCGTTCCTCGACATCGGCCTGGCTCAGCCCGGTGATCTCGAAGGCCCTCACCATCGTCTCGGGCATGTGGTTGCGGATCGAACCTGAGGCGATTTCGTAGCCGTTGCAGACCAGGTCGTACTGGAACGCCTTGATCGTCAGCGGGTCCTGCCCGTTGAGCGCCTCAATCCCGCCCTGCGGCATCGAGAAGGGGTTGTGGCTGAAATCGACCTTCTTCTCGTCCTCGTTCCATTCGTAGAACGGGAAATCGACGATCCAGGCGAGCGCGAAGGCATCTTCATCGATCAGGCCGAGTTCTTCACCCACCCGGTTGCGGGCGGCCCCTGCCAGCTTGGCCGCGTCGGCTTCCTTGCCCGCCGCGAAAAACAGGCCGTCATTCTCGCCCAGCCCCAGCTCTGCATAAAGCTCAGCCATACGGTCTGCACCGTGATTCTTGGCGATCGGCCCGCCAAACTCGCCGCCCTTGCGAGTGACATAGCCAAGGCCCGCAAAGCCTTCCTTGCGCGCCCAATCGTTCATGTCGTCGAAGAACTTGCGGCTCTTCTCGTGGGTGCCGGGCGCGGGGATCGCGCGCACCACACCGCCGCCGCCGACGATCTTTTCGAACAGGCCGAAGCCCGACTGGGTGAAGTGGTGCGAGACATCGCTGATGATCAGCGGGTTGCGCAGATCGGGCTTGTCGGAGCCGTACTTCAGCATCGCCTCATCATAGGCAATGCGCGGAAACTCACCCGCAGGCGTGACCTTCTTGTCGCCAGCGAAAGCCGCAAAGGTGCCCTGAATGACGGGCTCCATCGTCTCCCACACTTCTTCTTGCGTGACGAAGCTCATTTCGAGGTCGAGCTGGTAGAACTCGCCCGGCAGGCGGTCAGCGCGCGGGTCTTCGTCGCGGAAGCAGGGGGCGATCTGGAAATAGCGGTCGAAGCCCGCCACCATCAACAGCTGCTTGTACTGCTGCGGCGCCTGCGGGAGCGCGTAGAACTTGCCCGCGTGGATGCGGCTCGGCACCAGAAAATCGCGCGCGCCTTCGGGGCTGGAGGCGGTGAGGATCGGGGTCGAGAACTCATTGAAGCCGACCGCAGCCATCCGTTGGCGCATGTCAGCAATCACCGCGACGCGGGTCATGATGTTCTTGTGCAGCGTCTCGCGGCGCAGATCGAGGAAGCGGTACTTGAGACGGATGTCCTCAGGATAGGGCTGCTCGTCCGCCACCGGCATGGGCAGCTCTTCCGCCGCGCTCTGCACGGTAATCGCGCGGGCAAACACCTCGACCTCGCCGGTGGCAAGACGCGGGTTCACGGTTTCGGCAGCGCGCGCCTTGACCTCACCCTCGATGGTGATGACCGATTCCAGCCGCAGCCGGTCGAGCACCGGCAGCGCGGGCGAATCCGCGTCGGCGACAATCTGGGTAATGCCGTAGTGATCGCGCAGATCGACGAACAGCACCCCGCCAAAGTCACGCTTGCGGTGCACCCATCCCGACAGGCGAACGGTGGCGCCGACATCGGCCAAAGAAAGCT
This sequence comes from Erythrobacteraceae bacterium CCH12-C2, assembly GCA_001556995.1. Classification (GTDB taxonomy): domain Bacteria; phylum Pseudomonadota; class Alphaproteobacteria; order Sphingomonadales; family Sphingomonadaceae; genus Erythrobacter. The sequence continues at coordinate 43,864 of LSKF01000042.1, read as the reverse complement.
GTGCGCAAGTATGCGTGCGATAGGGGTGCATCTAAACTCTTGTCCTGTCCGAGGCTATGACGCTAGGGGCGCGCACGCGGCGCGCTGGGCTTGGCCCGGCTGTCGGCGCGCTAACAGGGGAAGCCTCGCACTTTGTCAAGGTGTGCGAGGATCGGCTGGGATCAATCCCGAGGGCGGCACTCCGCCTGCAAAGCGAAAAGATGACATGAAAATCCATCCGCTGATTACCACGACTGAAGCCCTCTCGGACCTGTGCGAACGCCTCGCCAAGTCCGAATTCGTCGCGGTCGACACCGAATTCATGCGCGAAAACACCTATTGGCCCGAACTGTGCCTGGTGCAGATCGCCAACACCGAAGAGGCCGCCGCGATCGATCCGATGGCAGACGGCATCGACCTCACCCCGCTGCTCGATCTGATGTGCGAGAATGAGGACGTGCTCAAGGTCTTCCACGCTGGCGGGCAGGATGTGGAAATCATCGTCAATCTCACGGGCAAGACCCCGCACCCGATCTTCGACACCCAGATTGCGATGATGGCGATCAGCCAGTCCGAACAGATTGGCTATGCCAATCTGGTCGAGACCTGGATGGGCCTCACCATCGACAAGGGCGCGCGTTTCACCGACTGGAGCCGCCGTCCGCTGACCGACCGGCAGATCGAATATGCCATCGGCGATGTGACGCATCTCGCAACGATCTTCCCACGCATTCTGAAAAAGCTCATCAAGACGGGGCGCGGCGTGTGGCTTGATGCCGAGATGGAGAAGCTGGCCGATCCGTCCAACTACATCACCGATCCCGGGCAGGCTTGGAAGCGCATCCGCCAGCCGGGGCGCAATCCGCAGGTGCTGGGCCGCATGAAGGCGCTCGCCGCCTGGCGCGAGAGCGAGGCGCAGCACAAGAATATCCCGCGCGGGCGGATCATGCGCGACGAAACGCTGGCCGACATCGCCTCAAGCCCGCCCAAGGCGCAAGCTGATCTGGCCAAGGTGCGCGGGCTTTCCACCGCTTGGAAAGACAATGACATCGGCAAGCGGCTGATGAAGGTGCTCGCTGATGCCCAGCCCTTGCCCAAGGACGAAATGCCCGAGAAGATCAAGCATGGCGCACCGCTGGGCAAGGAAGGCGCGCTGGTGGCAGACCTGCTCAAGCTCCTGCTCAAGATCCGCGCCCGCGAAATCGACGTCGCCCCGCGCCTGCTCACCCGCGCCGAGGAGATGGAATCGCTCGCCGCAGGGGTGCGCGATCTGCCGGTGCTCAAGGGCTGGCGCTTCGAGGTGTTCGGTAAGGATGCGCTGGACCTTGTCGAGGGCAAGCTCGCCTTCGCGGTCGAGCGGGGCAAGCTCAAGATGACGCATATTGATGATGTGGTGGTGGCCGCTCCCGCCATGGACCCTGACGCGTTGGCGGCAGAATAGCCCAGAAATCCGTTCGCCCTGAGCTTGTCGAAGGGCTGTCTTTGTCTTCGAGGGAAAGTGCAGGGCTTCGACAAGCTCAGCCCGAACGGTTATGAAATAGGCCATGTCCACCTACCTCCCCACCATCAAGCAGCTGCAATACCTCGTCGCGCTGCATGAGCATGGCCATTTCGGCAAGGCGGCCGATGCCAGCTTCGTCTCGCAATCGACGCTGTCAGCGGGGATTCGTGAGCTGGAGTCGCTACTGGGGGTGGTGCTGGTCGAGCGCTCGCGCCGGGTCGTGCGCTTCACCGCGCTGGGCGAGCAGGTGGTGGCCAAGGCCAACCGGCTCCTTCGCGAGGCCGAGGAGCTCGCCGATCTGGTGCAGGCCGCTGGCAAGCCGCTCGTGGGCGAACTGCGCATGAGCGTCATCCCCACCATCGCCCCCTTCATGCTCCCGCGCGTCCTCCCGCGCCTGCGCCGCGAGCGCCCCGAACTCAAGCTGCTGCTGCGTGAGGAGACCAGCCATGATGCGCTCGAATCGCTCTCCCACGGGCGGGTCGATTGCGTGCTGCTGGCCCTGCCCTTCGACACCGGCGATGCGGCCATAGCCCATATCGCCGATGACCGCCTGTTCATCGCCTTCCCCAAGGATGATCCGCGCGATCCCCCGGCGAGCATTTCGCCCGACATGATCGATCAGGGCCGATTGATGCTACTCGAGGATGGGCACTGCCTGCGCGATCACGCACTCGCTGCCTGCTCGCGTAGCGAATTGCGGGCAAGCGCGGCGATGATCGGCACTTCACTGCACACGCTGGTGCAGCTGGTCGATAACGACCTTGGCCTCACGATGCTGCCGGAAATGGCGCTGACGGCGGGCATCCTCAATGGCACACAGGTGGTCGCCCGCCCCGTCGACAGCCCCACCGCCAAGCGCGAAATCGTGCTGGCGTGGCGCAAGAACTCGCCGCGCGAGGCGGATTTCCTGCTGCTAGCGGAGGAATTGAAGGCGGGTTAGCGCGAGCGGATCAACACTCGACCAGAGCAAAGCTCATGGCGAGGCTCGCGCCAATGGCGAGACGCAGACGGCCAGCGCGCAGCTTGCTGCGTGTTAACCGCCGCGCTTGGGCCTCGGCCAAGGCGTGGCCGATCATGCGGTCGGTCTCGCGGTGCTCGATATCATCGACCAGCCCGTGGACATCGCCCGCCAGCAGCTCCGCATCCCCGATCAGCGCCGATGCCTGCGCATAATCGCCGCGCGCAATCGCGTCGCGCGCCTCGCGTTGCAGCTTGCGCGCCTCATCCGCCAATTGTCCGACAAATGCGCTTTCACCGCGCGCCGAATCCGATCCCATAGGAGATGATGTAACCCGAAGCGCGCGGCGCCTCAATCCATGTGCTTGAGCCCGACGCGCAGGTAATCCCACCCGGTCACGCAGGTCAGCACCGCCGCCGTCCACAGCGCGGTGAGGCCGACCAGATGCACCCAGCTTTGCCCAACGGTCTTGCACATATCGCCCACCGCCTGACACGGCTGGCCATGAACCGCGCCGCCCAAGATCAGCGCGCCGAGCGACACAAGTTGGAAGGTCGTCTTCCACTTGGCGAGCTTCGACACTGGCACGGACACCTGAATCCCGCCGAGGAATTCGCGCAGGCCCGACACCGCAATCTCGCGGATCAGGATCACAAGACCCGCAATCACATGGATATCGCCGACATAAGGCCCGCGCAGGTAGCCCTGCGCGGTCAGCACCAGAATGACCGCGGCGACCATGATCTTGTCGGCGATCGGATCGAGGAAGATCCCCAGCTTTGACACCGTCCCCTGCGCGCGCGCCAGATAGCCATCGAAGAAGTCGGTGATGGCGATGATGCAATAAAGACCAAAGCCAATCAGATAGCCCAGCTGCCACTGAGGCCACCACAGGAAGAAGGCCAGCAGCGGCACCGCGAAAATGCGCGAGAGCGTGAGGATGTTGGGCAGGTTCAGCATCGCAGGTCCCGCTCTAGCGCGCCCGCTTCCCCTGCAAAAGCCCCCGGCGGCGCCATCCCCGGCAAAGCGGCCTCAGACCCGCGCCTCTTGTGAAAGCCCTCCTTCACGCTATGTCGCGCAGAGAGTAACCTCCGCAGGCGGCGACACGAAACCAGAACATGACCACATCGACCCACCTGATGCGCCAGCGCCGGTTTCTGCCGCTGTTCCTGACGCAGCTGCTCAATGCACTGAACGACAATCTCTACAAGAACGCGATGGTGCTGTTCGTGGTCTATCAGATCTACGATTCGCCGGAGATGGAAACGTTGGTCAGCGGCCTCGCCACGGCGTTATTCGTGCTGCCCTTCGTGCTGTTTTCCGCCACCGCGGGCCAGCTTGCTGACATGCGCGACAAGGCGACAATCATTCGCTGGATCAAGTTTGCCGAGATCATCATCATGAGCGTCGGTGCGACCGGGCTGGTGCTGGCGGCAGGGGGCATGCAGGTCGACACCGTGGCAATCCCGCTCCTGTTCATCGCGCTGTTTGCGATGGGCGTGCATTCGACCTTTTTCGGCCCGATCAAATATGCGATCCTGCCGCAGCATCTCCACAAGGATGAAGTGCTGGCGGGCACCGGGCTGGTCGAAGCCGGCACTTACCTCGCCATCCTCGCCGGGCTGATCCTTGGCGGCGCCATGCCGATCATGTGGAGCGTTGCCGCAGTGCTGGCGCTGGCACTGGTGGGCTTTGCGACCTGCCAGTTCATCCCCGCCGCTCCGGCGCAGTCGGACGAAACCAAGGTCGACTGGAACCCGATCCGCGCCTCGAAATCGCTGATCGCCTTTGCGATGCGTAATCTGGAGCTGCGCTATTCGGTGCTGGCGATCAGCTTTTTCTGGGCGATTGCGGCGATCCTGTCGGTGCAATTCATCCCGCTCGCCAAGAATGTGCTGCTGGCTGACAAGCAGGTCGCCTCGGTGATGCTGGTGGCGTTTTCAGCCGGGATCGCGATTGGCTCGGTGTCGATCAATGCGCTGCTGAAAGGCGATATCTCAGCGCGCTACTCCGCGCCTTCGGTGCTGGTGCTCGGCGGGCTGCTGATCAGCTTCTACCTGCTGTGCCGGATGTGGAATCTCGAGCCGGCGGGCGAATTGTTCACCGTGTGGGAATTCCTGGCCCAGCCGCTGGCGCTGCTCTTGACGGCCAACCTGCTGCTGATCGCGGTGGCGGGCGGCATGTTCGTGGTGCCGCTTTATGCCTTCCTCACCACCCGCGTCGATAAATCCGAAGCCTCGCGCTCGGTTGCGGCGAACAACTTCATTTCTTCGGTGTTCATGGTGGTGGGGGCTGGCATTGCCGGGGCCCTCGGGCTCTTCGGTATCCCGCTGCAGGAACAATTGCTGCTCAGCCTCGTGCTGTGCCTCTTGTCGGCCAGCCTCGCGCGCAAGCTCCACGCGACAGAGGCGCTGCGCGCGCCGGAGCCGGCCTAGAGGATAAATACGAGGATCGCTGCCGTCGCGGCGACGTAGGTGCTGGCCACGCCGCGCACATCGTCCATCGTCAGCCGCCACAGGGCCTCGGCCGGGATCGGGATCAGATCGCGCTTCACATGCGGCGGCAGGCTTGCCCGGAACCAGTGGCGGGCGGTTTCGTCGGTCAGAACCAGACTGCGGCGCATGGTGCGATTCTCCTTCTCAGAGGATCATAATTAAGTCTTTCTTAACCGTTGCAAACCAGCGCGCCCCCCGCTGTTGCAGCATGGGACAGGTTTGCGCGCGTCATCGCCCGGGGCTAGACGCCATCGGAACACGACGGGAGAGCACACATGTCCGATTCCACCCGCAGCGCGGCTGCCCTGCTGGTTGATTGTCTGGCCGTTCAGGGCTGCGAGCGGATCTTCACCGTGCCGGGGGAGAGCTTCCTCGCGGTGCTCGATGCCCTGCCTGATCGACCAGAGATTGACGTGGTGACGTGCCGCCAGGAAGGCGGGGCGGCGTTCATGGCGTGCGCCGACGGGAGCATGACCGGCAGGCCCGGCGTCGCTTTCGTCACCCGCGGCCCGGGTGCGACCAATGCCAGCATCGGCGTGCATGTCGCCCATCAGGATTCGCAAGCAATGATCCTGTTCGTGGGCGATGTCGCGCGCGAGATGCAGGGGCGCGAGGGATTTCAGGAGATCGATTTTCCGGCCTTTTTTGCGCCGATCTGCAAATGGGCCGCCCGGATCGATGATCCGGCCCGCATCCCCGAATATGTCGCGCGCGCCTATGCGGTGGCGATCAATGGCCGCCCTGGCCCGGTGGTGCTGGCCCTGCCCGAGGATATGCTGGTCGAACAGGTGGCTGCTCACCTCGCGCCCCGCCCCTTTGTCACCCGGACTGCGCAGGCCGTCTGCCCCGATGCGATGCAGGCGCTGTTCGATCTGATCGCTGACGCCGCCAGCCCGATCGCCATCATCGGAGGGGCTGGCTGGAACGCCAAGGCGCGGGAATATTTCCAGCAGTTTGCCGAGCGCATCGGCCTGCCCGTCGCCACCGCCTTCCGGCGGCAGGACGCAATTGCTCCCGATAGCCCGGTCTATGCCGGAAACCTTGGCTATAGCCCCAATCCCAAGCTGGTGGAGCGGGTGCGCGAGGCCGATCTGGTCATCGCGGTCGGCGCGCGGCTGGGGGAAGCGACCACGGATGGCTACACCGTGCCCACGCTCGAACACCCCGGCCAATTGCTGGTCCATATCCATCCCGACCCGGAGGAACTGGGACGGGTCTATCGCACTGACCTTGCGCTGTGCTGCGCGGTCGATGAATTCGCCGAATGCGCGGCCCTGTGGGAGGATGCGAGCGTGATCCCCTTCGATGCCGGGGCGGAAGCCCATGCCGAATGGCGCGCATGGGCGACGCCGCAGCCTTCGGAGGCGGCGATCGACCTTGCCGCCTGCGTTGCGGCGATGCGCGAGCGCCTGCCCGCCGATACGATCATCGCCAATGGTGCGGGCAATTTCGCCGGATGGTGGCACCGCTACTGGCGGTACGAAGCCTATCCCGGCCAGCTCGCCCCCACCTGCGGCGCGATGGGTTACGGCGTGCCCGCCGCCATCGCGGGGGCCTTGCGCTTCCCGGAACGCACCGTGGTTGCCGTGGCGGGCGACGGCGACTTCCTGATGAACGGCCAGGAACTCGCCACCGCCGCGCAGCATGGCGCGAACCTGATCGTGGTGGTGGTCGACAACGGCGCTTATGGCACGATCCGGATGCATCAGGAGCGCGAATATCCCGGGCGGGTTTCGGCCACCACGCTCGCCAACCCCGATTTCGCCGCGCTGGCTGCCGCGTATGGCGCGTGGAGTGCGCGGGCGGAAACGACGGCGCAATTCATCGCTGCACTTGACGAGGCCAAGGACCGCGCAGGCATCCGCCTGATCCACGCGGTGACTGATCTGGAACGGATCGCAGCCAGCGGCGCGACCATCACCGGCCTGCGCGCCCGCGCGAAGGCAACCGCCTGACGCAAAAAGGCCGCCCCAAGTCGGGGCGGCCTTTGCAAGTATTCGTGGCAGATGTGCTTAGATGTCGTCACCCAAAGCACCCTGCATATCGCCCTTGAGCTTTTGGGCCTTGCCTTTCAGCTCCTGCTTCAGACCATCGGCGCGGGTTTCGGGATCGTTGGACTGCTGCTTTACCTTACCGGCAATTTCATTGGCAGTTCCCTTGATGTTTTCCGTTAGCTTTCCCATGGCTTTCTCCATTTGAACCGGGGCGTCTTTGCCCTCGGTCTTACTTATGGTCGAAGCAACATGAACCTGTGTTAACTTTCGGTCGACTCCGGGACGGGGTGTGGCGCTGGCGGGATAGAACACCTGTCAGCGGCCATCATTGCTACCCCGCCGCCATTGCGCAGATCACCGCCCATTCCTCCGGCGTCACCCCGCACACGGAAAGGCGCGACTGGCGGAGCAGCTGCATTTCGGCCAGTCGCGGCTCGGCCTTGATTGCGGTCAGCGGCACCGTGCGGGCGAACTTCGTCTTCGGCTTGACCTTCACCGCAGCCCACTTGCCCGTCTCGTCCGTCGGATCGGTGATCCCGGAGACGCTGATCGTACAGATGCCAACGATCTCCAGCCCCTCGCGCGAGTGGTAAAAGAACGCCTCATCCCCCACCTGCATCGCCGCGAGATTGTTGCGCGCCTGATAATTGCGCACCCCGTCCCAAGTGCCCTCGCCTTCAGCCACAAGATCATCCCAGCTGTATTTGAAGGGTTCGGATTTCATCAGCCAATAGGCCATGGGGCAGCGTGCTCCTGTGCGGTTGGGACGCGGGCGGATAGCCCGCCGCAGGTCGCGCCGCCAAGCCCTTTAAGCTTCGCCTTGGCAGCGGGCGCGCAGTTAACCCGATCTTTAGCGACATCTGCGAAACAAACTCAAGATCGTGCATGTCCGGCCAACTGGGCCAACCGCATAAGGCATATGGTTTTTGATGGATCTGGAGCCCAACAACCCGCCGGAACCTGTCGAGCGTGACATCGTTACCTTTGGCATTGCCATTGCCGCGATCATCTTGCTGGTCGGCACGGCAGGCGCGGTGGTGCCGAAGTCACTGGCGGTTCTGTTCGGCAATGGTGAGCAGCCTGATCCGCTGCTGGTCAATGCCATGCTGCTCAATATTGCGCTGATCATCTTCGGCTGGCGGCGTCACCGCGAGCTGACCCTAGAGATTGCCGAGCGCCGCCGGGCGGAAGAACAGGCACGCGTTCTCGCCACCACCGATCCGCTCACCCACTGCCTCAACCGGCGCAGCATGGTGGATGCCACCAACGCGGTTCGCGCTCAGGCTGCGATCCGCGGCGACACCGTGGCCTATTGCATGATTGATCTCGATAATTTCAAGCAGATCAACGATATGCATGGCCATGCTTGCGGTGATGCGGTGCTTGTCATGCTAACCGAACGACTGCACGCCCTGCTGCCGCGCGAATCTCGGCTTGCCCGTTTGGGCGGCGATGAATTCGCCTTCGTTACCTCATACCCTCAGGGCCAAGGCGAAAGAATCGATGAACTTATCCTTCGTCTTTTCGAAAATATCGCCATGCCGTTCCAACTGCGCGAACGGACGATCGAACTGACCATGTCGGTTGGCGTGGCATCCGATCACAATGCCGACAGCGGGATCGGAATGGTCACCGATGCGGCCGAACTGATGCACCGCGCCGACATTGCGCTCTATCACGCCAAGAAGGAGGGCAAGAACCGCTTCTTCTGGTTTGAAAACAGCATGGAAAACGAAATCCGGTTCCGCAACCAGCTGGAAACCGGGATCAGGCGCGGTCTGGCACAGGGCGAATTCGTGCCGTATTATGAACAGCAGGTCGATCTCGAGAGCGGCACGCTGGTCGGCTTCGAAATGCTGGCCCGCTGGCGTTCGCCGCAGCTTGGCCTCATCAGCCCCGACATCTTCGTGCCGATTGCCGAGGAAATCGGCCTGATCACCGAGCTTTCCGATCAGCTGATCGAACAAGCGCTGTCGGATGCCCGCGAATGGGATGACAGCTTGACCCTGTCGATCAACATTTCGCCCATTCAGCTGCGCGATCCATGGTTTGCCCAGCGCCTGCTCAAGAAGCTGGTCGCAGCCAATTTCCCCCCGCAGCGGCTGGAAGTCGAAATCACGGAAAGCTGTCTGCACGAGAATATCAGCCTGGTACGGTCAATCATCACCAGCTTGCGCAACCAGGGCGTGAAGATCAGCCTCGATGATTTCGGCATCGGCTATTCCAGCCTTGAACAGCTGCGCGATCTGCCCTTCGACCGAATCAAGATCGATCGCAGCTTTGTCAGTGAACTGCGCGAGCCGGGGCGGCGTTCGAACGTTGTCGAAGCGATTATCGCGCTCGCCCGCGGCCTCGACCTGCCCTTGACCGCCGAGGGTGTGGAAGATGAGGACATTCTGGATGCGCTCAAATCCATGGGCCGATTGAAGGCGCAGGGCTATTTCTATGGCTATCCCGAAGATGCCGAAGGCGTGCGGGCGCGGCTGCGGTCGGCCGGCAAGCTGAACCCGCTGGCGCCTGTCATCTCCGCCCAGCCCGACGAAAACGAGAGCATGGTCCGCGCTGCCCGCCCCTGAGGCGCGCAGCCATCTGGCGACCTGCCACACCGCACAGGGCTGGACGCACGGGCTTCGGGTGCATAGATGCGGCCCGTGACGAAGCGCGTTCCCTTCACCAAGATGCATGGGCTCGGCAATGATTTTGTCGTGCTCGATGGGCGCGCAGCACCCTTGCCGCCCATCACATCCGCCATCGCGCGCGCGCTGAGTGACCGTCGCACCGGGATCGGCTGCGATCAGCTGGTGCTGCTGGAGCCCAGCGCTACCCACGATTTCCGCGTGCGGTTCTTCAATTCCGACGGGAGCGAGGCAGGAGCCTGCGGCAATGGCAGCCGCGCCGTCGCGCTGCTGCACGGCGCGCCGGCACTGGTCGAGACCGGCGGCGGGGCGATTGCGCTCGAACCGCTGGAGGGCGGCGCGCGTGTTGATATGGGCAGCCCGCGCTTCGATTGGGACACGATCCCGCTCGCCTATCCGATGGACACGTTCACCATGCCGGTGGGATGGGAGACGCTGGAAGGCCCGATGGCGGTCAATGTCGGCAATCCGCACGCGATCTTCTTCGTGGACGATGCCGACGCGGTAGAACTCGACCGGCTTGGCCCGATCATCGAACATGACGCGATCTTCCCCGAGCGCGTGAACGTGAACGTGGCAAGCATCGCCGGGCCGGACCACATCAAGCTGCGCGTCTGGGAGCGCGGCGCCGGCCTGACCCGCGCCTGCGGCACCGGGGCCTGCGCGACGGCGGTCGCGGCGATTAGGCGCGGGTTGGTGGCCAGCCCGGTCCGCGTCACCCTGCCGGGCGGCGATCTGGAAATCGCCTGGGAGCGCGGCGGCACGATCCTGATGAGCGGCCCCGCGACCGAGAGCTTCCGCGGGACCTTCGACTGGGATGATTACGCGTGAACGCACCCCATATCATCAGTCTGGGCTGCCGCATGAACATCGCCGAGAGCGAGCGGATGCGCGCGATGCTGGCGGGCGAGCGTGATTTGGTGGTGGTCAATTCCTGCGCCGTGACGGGAGAGGCGCTGGCCCAAACCCGCAAGGCGATCCGCCGTGCTCGCCGCGATCATCCCGAGGCGCGGCTGGTGGTGACAGGCTGCGCGGCCGAGATCGACCGGGCGATGATCGGCGCGATGGACGAGGTGGATGGGCTCGTTGCCAATGCGGCAAAGCTCGATCCGCGCAGCTGGAATGTGGCGAGCGAGGCCGCCCCGCTCGCCCCGGCCCGCACCCGCGCCTTTGTCGCAGTGCAGAACGGCTGCGACCATGCCTGCACCTTTTGCGTCATCCCGCAAGGCCGGGGCGCGAGCCGTTCGTTGACGGTCGCCGAAGTCCTACAGGAAGTAGGAAATCATTGCGCGGCTGGCGCACAGGAAGTTGTCCTGACGGGTGTCGATCTTACTAGCTGGGGACATGATCTTGCGGGCACGCCCGCTTTGGGCATGCTGGTTCAGGCGATCCTGGATGAATTTCATCAACTAACTCGCCTACGCCTGTCCTCGGTCGACGGGATCGAGATCGATCCGCTGCTGTTCGACCTGCTGGCGCACGAACCCCGGGTGATGCCGCATCTGCACCTCAGCCTGCAGCACGGGGCGGACCTGATCCTCAAGCGGATGAAGCGGCGTCACTTGCGCCGCGATGCCGTGGACCTCGTGGCCCGGCTGAAGGCGCTGCGGCCCGATGTGGCGGTGGGGGCCGACCTCATCGCCGGCTTCCCGACCGAGGATGAGGCGCACCATGCGGCAAGCCTCAGTATCATTGACGAGCTCGACATCGTCCACGCCCACATCTTCCCCTACTCCCCCCGCCCCGGCACTCCGGCTGCGCGGATGCCACAAGTCCCCCGCGAGGTGGTCAAAACCCGCGCCGCCGCCCTGCGAGAGCGCGCCGCTGACCGCCGCGCCGCATGGCTCGCCAGCCTTGTGGGCGAAACCCTGCCCGTCCTCGCCGAACGCGATGGCACCGGCTATGCCCCCAATTACGCCCGCGTCGCCCTGCCCCCTGCCTGTGTGCCGGGGCAGATTATCGACATCACGGTGCGCGGGATCGAGGAAGGCGTGCTTATATGAGTGAAACCAGCTGGAGCCAGCGCCTGCTGGGCGGCTTTGCCAAGACCTCGGAGCGGCTCACCGCGAGCCTGCCGGTGGTGGGCGGCGGGGCCAAGCTTGATAACGCGACGCTCGACGATCTCGAAGACGCGCTGATCCTGTCCGACCTCGGTCCGGCAGCGGCAGGCCGCATCCGCGCCAAGCTGGCCGACAAGCGTTTCGGGCTGGAGATCACCACCCGCGAACTGCGCGAAGCTGTAGCCGAAGAAATCGCCGCGATCCTGCGCCCGGTGGCCAAACCGCTCGAAATCACCGCCTTCCCCAGGCCCCAGGTGATCCTCGTGATCGGGGTCAATGGCAGCGGCAAGACCACCACCATCGCCAAACTCGCGCATCTGTTTCAGGAAGACGATTACGGCGTCTTGCTGGCCGCAGGAGACACCTTCCGCGCCGCCGCCATCGGCCAGCTGGCGACATGGGCCGGTCGCATCGGGGTTGATCTGGTGCGCGGGCCTGAGGGCGGCGATCCGGCGGCGATCGTGTTCGACGCGGTGAAACAGGCCACCGACACCGGGATCGACGCGCTGATCGTCGACACCGCCGGGCGCTTGCAGAACAAGACGGAACTGATGGACGAACTGGCGAAAATCCGCCGCGTGCTGGGGCGTTTGAACCCCGAAGCGCCGCATGATGTGGTGCTGGTGCTTGATGCCACCAACGGCCAGAACGCGCTTGCCCAGATCGACGTGTTCAAGGAAGTGGCTGGCGTGACCGGCCTCATCATGACCAAGCTCGATGGCACCGCGCGCGGCGGCGTGCTGGTCGCGGCAGCAGAGCAATATGGCCTCCCCATCCACGCCATCGGGGTGGGGGAGAAGATTGAAGACCTGCGCCCCTTCGACCCCGATCTGGTGGCGCGCGTGATTGCCGGGGTGGCGTGATGAGCGAGAGCGAGGGCAAGAAAGCCGCCTCCAGCTGGCTCAATGTCGCGGTCGATTACGGCCCGCTGCTGGTGTTCCTCGGGGTCTACCGCTGGAACGCGCCCGCAGAGCCCGGCCCGGTGGGAGAGCTGTCGGCGATCATTGCTGGGACGGGCGCGTTCATGCTCGCCGCTGTGATCGCGCTGGGCGTGTCGAAATGGCGGCTGGGCAAGGTCTCGCCGATGTTGTGGTTTTCAACCGCGCTGATCGTCGGCTTCGGGAGCCTCACGATTGTCTTCGGCGATCCGACCTTCGTGCAGCTGAAGCCGACGATCATCTACGCGGTCTTCGGGGTGGCGTTGCTGGCCGGATTCTTCATGGGCCGCGCCCTGCTCAAAATCCTGCTCGAAGCCGCGTTTGAAGGCCTATCGAACGAAGGCTGGCTCAAGCTGTCGCGCAACTGGGGGGTGTTCTTCCTCTGCCTTGCGGGCCTCAACGAGGCCCTACGCGCCAGCCTCGATTTCGAAGGCTGGCTGTGGGCCAAGCTGTGGGTGTTCCTGCCGCTGACCTTCCTGTTCACCTTCAGCCAGATCCCGATGCTGCTGAAGCACGGGCTGAGCTTCGAAGACCGCGACGAGCCGTTCAAGGACGAACCGCCGACGGGGGCTTGAGTTGACAATGCGGGCTGTTCGTCGCTAACTCTCAGGCGCTGAGAGATTTTTCAGCGACTTTTCCTCGAAGCGCGGCACTATCATTTGCGGACAAGGGTTCACCTTGCCCGCGCTTTGCTGTGTGCGCTCAACAGACAGACAGGAGAATTGGATGGCAAATCCCACGCTCTCGGACGAACAAGTCCGCCAAATTCTGCGTGACGTGCTGCGCCAGTGGCGAGCCAGCGAACTGAAGTTCATCCGTAACAGGATCCTCGATATCGAGGACAAGATTGATGACCTGAAGCACCGTAGCGGAGAGCCCGACTCCAATGGGGCAAAACTTGCATTGCAACTTGAAGACCAAGCCGCACACTTGGCCGAACGCAAGGATGCCACGGTCGCCATGATCGAGGAAACCTACAAGCTCATGGCGAATTTCGTCGAACGACGGGAGGCGCAGTAAGGGCTGACGCTGGGGGGCTAAATCTCCACCTGGCTCCCCAGCTCCACCACCCGGTTGGTGGGGAGGCGGAAGAACTCCATCGCGCTTGCCGCATTGCGCAGCATCCACGCGAACAGCTTCTCGCGCCAGATCGCCATTCCCGGCTTGGCCGAGGCCAGCAGCGTCTGGCGCGACAGGAAGAAGCTCGTTTGCATCATGTCAAACGGCGCGCCGCACAGGTCGAGCGTCTTGATCAGCGCGGGCACATCGGTTTCCTCAAGGAAACCGCAATTGATCGTCACCCGGTAGAACCCGTTGCCGAGGTTCTTGCACTCGTAGCGCTCGGTCTCCTCGACATAGGGCATACCCTGCACCGCCACGGTCAGGATCAGCACACGTTCGTGCAGCACCTTGTTGTGCTTGATATTGTGGAGCAGCGCCGAGGGCACGCCCGAATTGGTCGAGGCCATGAACACCGAGGTCCCCGGCACGCGCGTGGCGCTGCCATGCGCGCTTTTGGCGAAAATCTCGATCGGCAGGGCGCTTTCGGTCATGCTGGCGCGCATCAGCTCACGGCCCTTGGACCAGGTGGTCAGCAGCGTGAAGATGAAGAACCCGATCAGCAGCGGCACCCACCCGCCCTGCGGCACCTTGATCAGGTTGGCCCCGAAATAGGCGATGTCGACCACGAGGAACACCGCGACCAGCGGCAGCGCCTTCCACACCGGCCAACGCCATAGCGCGAACAGCACCGCAGCAAGCAACAAGGTGTCGATGAACATCGCACCAGTGACCGCAATCCCATAGGCAGCGGCAAGGTTGCTCGATGACTGGAAGAACAGCACCAGCAGGATCACCATGACCATCAGGCCCCAGTTGATCGCCGGGATGTAAATCTGCCCCGCCGCCGCCGCGCTGGTGTGGCGGATTTCCATGCGCGGGATGAAGCCCAGCTGGATCGCCTGCTGCGTGAGGCTGAAGGCGCCCGAGATCACCGCCTGGCTGGCGATAATCGTGGCGAGCAGCGCAAGGATGATCACCGGCACGCGGACCATGTCCGGGATCATCAGGAAGAACGGATCCTTGATCAGCGCGGCCGCCGCCTCAGGCGTGGTCTGTGAGAGGATCAGCGCGCCCTGCCCCATGTAATTTAGCATCAGCGCCGGGAACACAAAGGTCAGCCACGACAGCCCGATCGGCTTGCGCCCGAAATGCCCCATGTCAGCATAGAGCGCCTCGGCCCCCGTCACCGCCAGCACCACGCTGCCCAGCGCAATAAACGCGGTGAAGCCATCGGACACGAAGAACTGCAGCGCGTTCAGCGGATTGATCGTCTCAAGGATGATCGCCGGGTTCGCGGTCAGATGCATGACGCCGAGCGTCGCCAGCATGGCAAAATAGGTCAGCATGATGGGGCCGAACAGCTTGCCCACCCGGTCCGTCCCGCGCGATTGGATCGCGAACAGTCCAAACAGGATCGCCACCGCTGTCGGGACGATCCACGGTTTGAAGCCGGGGACGATATATTGCAGGCCCTCGGTAGCCGAAAGCACTGAGATCGCCGGGGTGATCATGCTGTCTCCGTAAAACAGCGCGGTGGCGAACACGCCCAGAAGCACCAGCGGCCCTGTCCACCCCGACTTGTCCGAGGTGCGCTTGATCAGCGCCAGCAGCGCCAGGCTCCCGCCCTCGCCCTTGTTGTCGGCGCGCATGATGGTGAAGACGTATTTGAGCGTCACCACCATCATCATCGACCAGAAGACGAGGCTCAGCACGCCGTGGATATGCTCGGAATCGGGCGTGATCGCCGCCACGCCGTGGTGCGAGGCAAATGTCTCGCGGAAGGCGTAAAGCGGGCTGGTGCCGATGTCGCCGAACACCACACCAACCGCACCGACCGCTAGGGTCAGCGTGGAAGCGCTATGGCCATGGGCGTGCGCGGCTTGGGGATCGGCGGGGGAAGAGGATGTGCTCATATCAAGCGGATTTCCCGTTGGTTCGGTACTGCCCAAGACACCGGAGCGACTCCGGCGGGTAAGGGGGCGCGCCTAGCACCACGCGTTCGCACCTGCAACATCCCGCCGCAGTGTGACACGCGCCGGACACGAAAGCATCATTGCCCCTGCAACATCGGCGCGCGGGCGATCATGTCATCAAGCCGTGCAACTTCGGCTTCCAGCCCTTCGCGCCATGGCGCATTGGGGGGTGAGCGCTCCACCAGCCCGGCCCAGACATTGCGCGCGGCGCGAATTTCGCCGCTCTGCAGATAGGCAAAGCCGAGGAAGTATTCAGCGCCGGGATGCTCGGGATCAATCGCCTTGGCCCGCCCGAAGGCCTGCACCGCCGCTGGGGTCACAAAGCCATCGGCATGGCCCACCAGCGCGAGACCCAGCGCCAGCCAGCTTTCCAGATCGCGCGGATTTTCAGCAAGGCCGCGCTGCAGGAGGCCGGCAGCATCGGCAAACTGCCCGCGACGGGCAAAAGCGTCCGAAGTCACCAGATAATCGGGGGGCGGCAGGGTGCGGTCGAACAGGGCGGCGCGGCCCTCCACCATCGCTTCACCCTGGTTGCTGGCAGCGGTCGTCGGCTGCTTGGGCGCAGCCGGCTGACCCGGCGCGCCCTGCCAGGCATAGCCCGCCAGCCCGAACACCAGCACCGCGCCGAACAAGGTAAAGCCTTCGCGCGGCAAACGCAGCACCAGCGCCGCCAGCGCAAATGCCGCAAGTGCCAGCGCGCCAATCGCGAGCCAACCGCCGATCACGCCGCCTCCTCCGCTTCGCCGCGCCGCTTGCCAAGCCGCCGCAGCAGCACGCCCACGACGATCAGGATGACCAGCACGGGGACAGCAAAAAGCGGCCACGTGGTCGAGCTCACGGTCGGATTGTAGCTAACGTAATCGCCGTAGCGCGCGATCAGCCAGGCGCGGATCTGCTCGGGGCTTTCGCCCGCCAGAATGCGGGTGCGCACCTGATGGCGCATGTCGCCCGCCATTGGCGCGTCGCTATCAGCAATCGACTGCGACTGGCACTTGAGACAGCGCAGGGTCTGCATCAGCGCGGAGGCCTCGGCCTCAAGCCGGGGGTCTTCGAGCTGGTTATAGGCGTAGGGCGCGGGCGGCATCGAATCCTGCGCGGCCAGCGGCGCGGCCAACAGCATCGCGAGCAGGGCCAGAACAACGCGGATCATTTCGCCTTCTCCAGTTCGGCGAGCAGCAGCGGCACATGCTCGGGCCGGATGTCGCCGATATGCTGATAGCGGATCACGCCCTTGGCATCGATCACGAAAGTCTCCGGCACGCCCGACGAGCCGATCGCGAGCTGCACCTCGGAAATGTCATCCGCCCCGATGCGCGCATAGGGATTGCCATAGCGGCTGAGGAAATTGGCGACATCTTCGGGTCGGTCACGGATGGCGATGCCGATGATCTCGACCCCCTGTGCTTTCAAAGCCTCAAGCTGCGGCGCTTCGGCGATGCACGGCACGCACCAGCTCGCCCAGATGTTGAGCAGGCGCGGCTGACCGCCAATCAGATCGCTTTTCGACGCGCCGGGGAGCGCGGCGAAGGCGGGCTTGAGCGCGAAATCGGGAAGCGGCTCGCCGATCATGGTGCTTTCGACGAACTGGTCCTTTTCCTGCGTGAGCATGAAGGCGGCCAGCCCCGCGAAGAAGGCGAACAGCGCCAAGGGCACCCAGAACGTCAGGCGGTTGGTCACGTGATGCTACTCCGCCGGGACCGGAGCCGCGCCGAGCGCTTCGACATCGGCGCGGCGTGCTTCGCCCAAGGCCGTCGCCTTGCGGCGCTTGACGTCCACTTGCACCCGGCCTGCGATCGCCAGCACACCGCCCAGCGCGATCAGCAGTCCGCCATACCAGATGAAGGTCACAAACGGCTTCCACCACACGCGGATCTGCCAGCGTCCATCCTCGGCCTGATTGCCGATCACCGCGTAAAGCTGACCGTTCCAGCGGGTCAGCAATGCGCTTTCGCTGGTCGATTGCGGGGGCGACCAGAAATTGCGCGCCTGCGGGGTCAGGATCACCGGCGCGCCGCCGTTCTGGCGCACAGCGAGGCGCGCTTCGATGGCGGTCCAGTTGGGCCCCGCCACGGGGGTCACGCTTTCGAGGGTGACGGCGAAATCGCCGACCTGCTCAGTGCCGCCGAGAGCAACCGCGGCGAGGCGTTCCTGCGTGAAGGTGCCCTCACAGGCCATGCCAAACAGCGAAACGGCAACGCCAAAATGGGCCAGCACCATGCCCCAGGTCGCGGCTGGCACGCGGGTGAGCTTGCGGCCTTTGAGGGGCAACAGCGCCGCGACCGCCAGCGCGGCCGCCAAGCCGAGGCCGAGCAAGGGCAAGAATGGGAAGTCGCCAAAGAAGCTGACAGCCGCGATGACTCCAATCAGCACCGCCGCGACCAGAAGCAGCTCAAACTGGATGCGCGCGGGCTTATCATCCTTCCAGCGCAGCAGTGGGCCGACCGCCATGACGAGGAACATCGGCACGGCAAAGATCGCGCTCGCCGGGTTGAAGTAGGGCGGGCCGACACTGACGCGCAGATCAAACGCCTCGGTCAGCAGCGGGTAGAGCGTGCCGAGCAGCACGATCGCGAGGATCGCCGAGAGCATCACATTGTTGAACACCAGCGCGCCCTCGCGGCTGGTGACAGAGAAGCGCTTGCCTTCCGCCACCGCGCCCGCACGCAGCGCGAAGATCGTGAAGGCCCCACCGATATAGAGCCCCAGCAGAGCAAGGATGAAGGCTCCGCGCTCAGGGTCCACCGCGAAGGCGTGCACGCTGGTCAACACGCCCGAGCGGACGAGGAACGTGCCCAGCATCGACATCGAAAACGCCAGCACGCCGAGCATGATCGTCCAGGTGCGCAGGGCATCGCGCGCGGCGAGCACGCTCACCGAATGCAACAGCGCGGTCGCGGCCAGCCACGGCATCAGCGAGGCGTTCTCGACCGGATCCCAGAACCACCAGCCGCCCCAGCCAAGCTCGTAATAGGCCCAGTATGATCCGGCGGTGATCCCGAAGGTGAGAAGCACCCACGCGCCCAGCACCCACGGGCGCATCACGCGCGCAAACGACGGATTGACCTGATTGGTGAGCAGCGCGCCCATCGCAAGGCTGAACGCGACCGACAGGCCGACATATCCCGCGTAAAGCGTCGGTGGATGGATCGCGAGGCCAATGTCCTGCAGCAGCGGGTTCAGCCCCACGCCTTCGACCGCGGGCACCGGCAGCCGTTCGAACGGATTGGAGGACAAGAGCAGAAAGGCATAGAACCCCAGCGCCACAAACCCCTGCACGCTCAATGTCGCGCCCATGGTCCGCTCCGGCAGCCGCCGCTCGAACGCCGCGAGCAAGCCGCCCGACAGTGCCAGCACGCCCACCCACAGCAGCATCGAGCCCTCGTGGTTCCCCCAGGTGCCGGTGATCTTGTAGAGCAGCGGCTTCATCGAATGCGAATTGGTGGCGACCAGCTTGATCGACAGATCGGTGATCATGAAGGCCCACAGCAGCATCACGAAAGCCAGCACCGCCAGCAGCGCCTGCACCACCGCAGCTGGCCGGGCATAGATCGCCATCGGGTTCTGCTCGCCAGCGGCAGCCCGCAGAGCAAAGGCGCCCGAGACCATCTGCAACACCGCCAGTGCCGCCGCTAGCCACAGAGCGGCCAATCCGATTTCGGCAATCATTGCTTGGTCCCTCGGCCGGTGCGCATCGCTATTTCAATCCGACCGTCGTGTCGGCGGCCATCTTGGCGGCCTCATCGGTGCCCATGCCTTCAAGCTCCTTGGGCACATAATTCTCATCATGCTTGGCGAGCAGGTTGGTGGCCATAAAGACGCCGTTCGGCCCCAAGCTGCCCTCGGCGACCACGCCCGAGCCTTCGACGAAGAGATCGGGGAGAATGCCGGTGTAGCGCACGGGGATCGCGTCAGCCGTGTTGCCGGTGACCATGAAGTTCACCGTCACCCCGTCGGCCTCGGTTGTGATCGAGCCCTTTTGCACCATCCCGCCCAGCCGCACGGCTTGGCCGACTTCCGGGGGCTCAGCCGCCATCTGTTCGGGAAGGTAGAAGTAATTGGCCTGATTGCGCAGGCTCCAGGCGGCCAGCAGGCCCGCGCCGACAATCGCGAGGAGCGCGATCACCACCAGCACGAGGCGTTGATGCTTGGCTTTCATGTCATATCCTCGTTCAGCGCCGCCGCGTGGCATCGCGCCGCGCTTCGGCGCGGGTCATGGCGCGCCATGCCCAGATGATCAGCACCGCGAGCGCAATAACGCCCACCGCATAGGCGAGGATCACGAAGTCCCATTGGTTCAATTCCTCGCGCATCACGCCTGCTCTATCGCCGGGGCCGCCGCCAGCGGGGCCTCGTCATCGAGCGCGCGGCGGCGCAGCCGGGCCTCCACCTGCTCCTGCGCGATCAGCGTGCGCATCCGCATCAGCACGATCCCGCCGAACAGCAACGAAAAGCCCAGCACTGCGACCAGCAGCGGCACTAAGAAGGTGGCCTCGATCGCGCTCTTGCCCGCGGTGATGCTGGGGGGCTGGTGGAGCGAATTCCACCACACCACCGAGCGGTTGATGATCGGTACATTGATCGCGCCAACCATGCCGAAAATCGCGGCGATCTTGGAAGAGCTCCCCTCGCGGCTTGCCGCCTCGGTCAGGGCGATATAGCCCGCGTAGAGGAACAGCAGCACCAGCATCGAGGTGAGCCGTCCGTCCCACTCCCACCAGGTGCCCCAGGTCGGGCGGCCCCAGATCGAGCCGGTGGCAAGGCAGATCGCGCAGAACACCATCCCCGGAACCGCAATCGCCCGTGCAGCAATTGCGGCGAGCGGGTGCTTCCAGATCAGCAGCATCGCGCTGGAAATCGCGATCCCGGCCCAGCCGCCCATGCCGAGCCAGGCGGCGGGCACGTGGATGAAAAGGATGCGGACCGTCTCGCCCATCAGCCGGTCAGGCGGGACCACAAACAGGCCCCATCCCACGGCGCCCACAGACAGCGCTAAGCCGCACCAGAACAGGAGCGGCATAAGCCACTTTGCAAGTGACAGGAAACGGGTGGGGTTGGCGTAGATGTGCATGGTGTATCGTGTCTGGCGGGGCTTGTAGTCTTACACCCGAACCGGACAAGAGAGCAATTCACGGATCAACGGATTAGTTCCCGCTGGAAGCGGGTTTCAGCCGCGCCCGATCAGCTTTTGCGCCATGCGGTCAGCCACCTCATCGGACGGTACGCCAGTCGCATCGCTCTCCTGCCAGATGCTGGTGAGCCGTCCGGGAATCTGCGCGATCAAGGCGTTCACCTCAGCCACGTCGCCCGTGCGGCCGGCGCGGCGCGCGAGGTACTCGGTCGCCACCGAGATGATCCCGCCCGCGTTGATGACGTAGTCGGGCGCATAGAGGATGCCGCGCGCGGCCAGCACCGCGCCATGCTCCGCGCGCGCAAGCTGGTTGTTGGCCCCGCCCGCAACGATCGCGCAGTCAAGCGCGGCGATGCTCGTGTCATCGAGAATCGCGCCCAAAGCGTTGGGACTGAACACATCGCACGGCGTGGTCATGATCGCATCAGTGCCCGTGTGTGCCGCGTCCAGTTCCGCGGCGAGCGCAGCGGCGCGCTCGGCATTGATGTCGGCCAACGTAAGCTTCGCGCCGTCACGGGCGAGCAAACGCGCCACGCCGCCGCCGACACTGCCGGTGCCCTGAACCGCGACATGCACGTCTGCGAGGCTCTCGCGCCCCAGCTTGTGCGCCACCGCCGCCTTGATCCCGAGATAGATGCCGTAAGCCGTGAACGGCCCCGGATCGCCGCCCGCACTGCCCTCACCCGCCACCGGTAGACCCGATACATGCGCCGTCCGCTCAGCCACTGCGACCATGTCCGCTTCTGAGATCCCGACGTCCTCAGCCGTGACATAGCGACCGCCCAAGGCCTCAACCGCATCGCCAAAGGCAGCGAGCATTTCGGGCGTCTTGGTGCGCGCGGCGTCGGCAAGGATCACCGCCTTGCCCCCGCCCATCGGCAGGCCCGCCATAGCATTCTTGTAGCTCATCCCGCGCGACAACCGCAGCGCATCGCGCATCGCGCTCGCCGGATCGGCATAGTGCCAGAAACGGGTGCCACCCGCCGAGGGGCCGCAATGGGTGGAATGGACCGCAATAATCGCCGTCAGCCCGCTCGCCCGGTCATGGACCAGTTGCACCAATTCGTGTGCGTCGAAATCAGGCTCGGCCCAGAAAGCGGTCATGCATCGTCCCCCTGTGGGTGCGTGACCGTGCAAAAGGAAGGGGGATGATGGGGCGACCAACGGGGTTCGAACCCGTGACCTCCGGTACCACAAACCGGCGCTCTAACCAACTGAGCTATGATCGCCACACGCCCCTGCCCGCATATCACCAAACCGGTGCTTGCCAAGCCCACGCGAAGAGAGGCGGTTTACGCATGGCAAGCGAGCGGTCAAGTGCGCTGGCACGAGAGGCGCGCGTCTTGCATAAAGGCCCTCGCAAGGGAAGCGAAAACTGTTTCCCGAAGGCCTTCACGCAAGATTATTACGCGGCCTGCGAAACCATTGCCAAGCCTTGGCGCGCATCTATCCTTGCGCGCCATGATCGAGACCAGCGAATCCATCACGGCCCGGCTTGGCAAGCACGGCAGAATCCAGCGCGTTCCGACTCCGAAGGCCGAGGTGTTCCAGCTGCGAGAATTTGCCTCGCCCACACTTTGCGCCGATCTGATCGCGCTGATCGAGCGCGACCGGCGCCCCTCCACCATCGCCGACGACAATGGCGATCCCCTGTTCCGCACCAGCGAAACCTGCGATCTCGCCGCCGATCTGCCGCCGGTGCAGCAAATCGAAGCCATGATCACGCAGCTGTCAGGGATCGATCCGGCCTATGGCGAACCCCTTCAAGGCCAGCGCTATGATGTGGGGCAGGAGTTCAAGCCCCATACCGATTACTTCGCCCCGGGTGGGCGCGACTACCAGCAGTTCTGCACCCTCTCGGGGCAGCGCACCTGGACCTTTATGATCTATCTCAATGACGTCGCGGCAGGCGGTGCGACAAGGTTCAAACTGCTCGACAAGACCTTTCAGCCCGAGGCGGGCAAATTGCTGTGCTGGAACAACCGTCTGCCCGATGGCGGGGTGAATGAAGCAACGCTGCATCACGGGATGAAGGTCAGAAAGGGCGTCAAATACGTGATCACCAAGTGGTATCGCGAAAAGGAATGGAGGGGGTGATGAGCGATTTTGCCGATATTGCCGAAAAGTTGCGGCTGCGGCTGACCGAACTGACAGGCCGTGCAAACGAGATCGAGGATGACCTGCGTCAGCCGCTCGACGCGGATTTTTCCGAGCAGGCCGTCGATCTTGCTGACGACGAGGCGCTGGAAGGGGTCGATGATGTGCTGCGCGCCGAAGCGCGGCAAGTGCGCCTCGCGCTCGCCCGGATCGATAATGGGACCTACGGCATCTGCACCGGCTGCGGCGAGCCAATCGGGCGTGCGCGGCTCGAAGCACAGCCAACGGCCACAACCTGCATCGCCTGCGCCGCCTGAACGCTAAAACGAAAAAGGCGACCCCGTCGGGCCGCCCTCCTCGTTGCAGCCCGGAGGCTGCGCAGCTTGAAAGCCGACTTACTTCTTGAGGGTAAGCCCGCCGAAACGCTTGTTGAACTGCGCCACGCGGCCACCTTCGGCAACCTGCTGACGGCCGCCGGTCCAGGCCGGGTGGCTGAGGGGGTCGATTTCAAGCGACATCACGTCGCCTTCCTTGCCCCAGGTCGAACGGGTTTGATATTCGGTGCCATCGGTCATCTTGACCGTGATCATGTGGTAGTCGGGGTGACCTTCGGCCTTCATGAGCGTGTCCTTTGCAGCGTTTCGCCGGTGCCGACCGGCAGTGCTATGAATGGGAAGCGGCGCGCTTAGTGGGGTTTGCGCGCGAATGCAACCTCAGATGTCTGCTTCCGTTCTCAGGCGGGCGGATCAGTCATCATCGCGGTGAACTCGACCTCGCAAGTGGTCTTGCCCTCGACGCTGGCCACACCCTTGAACTTGTACACCCGGCTGCGCTTCTGGGTGAATTCGACGTGGAGATCGAGCAGGCAGCCGGGGGTCACCGGGGCGCGGAACTTGGCGTTCTCGATTCCCATGAAGATCACAAGCTTGCCGGTGCCAGCGAGCTCCATCGTCTCGATCCCGAGGATGCCCGCCGCCTGCGCCAGCGCCTCGATCTGGAGCACACCGGGCATGATCGGCGCGCCGGGGAAGTGGCCCTGGAAGAACTGCTCGTTCATGCTCACGGCCTTGACCGCGTGGATGCGCTCGCCGAGCGTGATGGAACGCACCCGGTCGACCAGAAGCAGCGGATAGCGATGCGGCAAGGCCTTGAGGATCTTGCCGATATCATAGTCCAGCACCACCGCTGGCGCTGCGTTATCATCGCTCATCGCGCTGCCCCTGTTCGATCCAGTGCCGCGATCAGCGGCCGACCGGTGCGGCCGGCGTGGTCTGCTGCTGCTGCTGCGCCTGCTGCAGACGCTGTGCGGTCAGCAGTCGCTGCTGGATGTCCTGGTAGATTTGCACGCCTTCACGGCTCGGCTGCCAGCCAGCCGGCGGAACCACACCGACCGATGCGACCTTGGCGTTGAGCGCGGTGGTCACCTGCTGGGTGATGTCTGCTTCAGGAACGCCGAACAGCAACGAGCCCGGATCGAGCACAAGCTTGATTTGCTGGGCGGTGGTGATTTCCTGCAGGGCCGGACCAAACTGCACAAGGATCTGCTCGATCGCATAAACGCGCGCACCGTCGATCTGGTTGCCCAGCGCCGTGATTTCCTGCTCCAGGGTCTGCAGCTTGGTGAAATCCGGGGTGTTCTGCTTTGCCGCCAGCTCAGCATCATCGACCTGCTTGTCGCCATTCTTGTCGAATGTGGCGAGCAACGTCTGGCGCTCCTGCGCCTTGGTGCGGCGCAGTTCATTCTGCTGGGCATAGGTCTGATTGACCTGCTCATACGATGTCTGGAACGCTGTCGAGCCGATCACGGTGCGGGAAATGTCCACCGTCGCCACGCGGCCATCGACCTGAGCATGGGCAGGCACGGCAATCATCGCGGCGAGTGCGAGACTGGCCGGAGCAAGCAGTTTGGAAAGCTTCGTCATTAGAATTGGGTTCCTACGTTGAAAGTAAACCGGCGTTCGTCATCGCCTTCGACCTTGCGGATGGTTTGGGCAAAGTCGATGCGGAACGGTCCGAAGGGTGAGTTCCAGTTGACCCCGATCCCCGCCGTGATGCGCGGGCTGGGAGAATTGCCAAGGAAAGTTTCCCTGATTTCGCTGCCGGGCCGGATCGAAGGGCCGTTCGGCGTGCCATCCGGCGCAAGCGGATTGGTGGTGCGATCGAACACCGGCTGATCGCCGATCAGCACGGGCTGACCATTTTCATCCAGTCGCCGGGTGAAGAATATCGGATTGCCGTTGGCATCGCGTTCCTGGATGCCATTGGGATTATCCTGCAGCACCGGCGTTTCCACGCCCCACAATGCGCCAATATCGGCCCAGATCGACGGCCTCAGGCCCAATTCGCGCGCGCCCGAACCCAGCGGAATTTCAAGCTCCGCCCGGCCGAGATAGTAATTGCGCCCACCGATCGCGTCATCACGCGTCTGGTTGCGTTCCGTAACCAGTGTCGGTGGGCCGCCATCGACGCCCGGCACATAGCGCTGGGTCAAGATACGCGGACCGACCCCGCGGATCGCAAAACCACGGAACTGCGGTTCACCCAGGAAGAACCGGTCGGTCAGGAGAATATCGTCAACGCCCTCACCGGAACGTTCCTGCAAGGGGATGATCGTGCCACCCTCAGCCAGCACCGAGAAAATGAAGCCGGAATTGCCAACATTCCAGAACTGCTGAGCGCGCCCCCGGAGCCGGACATAGCGCACATCCCCGCCCAGACCGGCAAATTCGCTGCTTAGCGACACCGTCCGCCCACGCGTGGGGCGGATGCGCGAATTGAGCGAGTTGTAATTCAAGCTCAATCCGACGATGGAGCTGAGCCGGTTGCCGATCGTGTCGCACAGGAACCGTCCCGCCAGCAAGGGATCGCATTCGCGCGTGCCATCTTGATCGAGATCGGAGAAGAACAGGTTCTGATCCAGCGTCACCTGATCGTAGTTCAGAACATAACTGCCAATCAGCGACATATATTCGGTCAGGGGCACACCGGCGCGCATCGAGAAGCCGGTGGTGGCCTGACGGAACGTCGTGTTGCGATCACGATTGGTGAAGTTGAACTGATTGACATCGCGGCGGTAGATATCGATCCCACCAGAAATGTTGCGGTCAAATATATAGGGATCGGAGAAACTGACCTGCGCAGACCGCGAAAACTGCGAATAATTGACGCTGAGCCCGATGGTCTGGCCGCGCCCGCGGAAATTGCGCTGGCGGATGGACCCGGCCAGAATAAATTGCTCAATCGAGGAGAACCCGGCCGAAAACTGCAATTCGCCGGTCGGACGCTCTTCGATGTTGGCTTCGAGGATGATCCGGTCCGGAGCGCTGCCTTCGGTCTGGGTGACTTCGAAGTTTTCCTGGAAATAGGCCAGCGAATTGATGCGCGCCGTGGTGCGCTGCACCCCGAGGCTGTTGAAGGCATCGCCCTCTGCCAGACGGAATTCGCGGCGGATCACCTTGTCCTGCGTCAGCGTGTTGCCGTTGACGTCGACCCGCTCAACATAAACGCGGGGCGCCTCCCTCAGCACGAAGGTGACGTTCATCTTGCGGTTTTCAGGATCGCGCCGGATGCGCGGTTGAACATCGGCAAAGGCATAGCCATAGCGGCCCGCCAGCTCGGTCAACTGCTCGACCGTGTCCTCGATGGTCTTGGCGTTGTACCAGTCACCGTCCTTCATCGGCAGGTTGGTGCTCATCACCTCGCTGTCGAAGTCGCGCAGCTGGCTGTCGACCTTGACCTCACCGAAGGTGTAGCGCTCGCCTTCCTCGACCACATAGGTGATGATGAAGTCGCGCTGGTCCGGGGTCAGCTCGGCCACGGCCGAAACGACGCGGAAATCAGCGTAGCCTTCCGTCAGGTAGAACTGCCGCAGCTTTTGCTGGTCGAACGCGAGGCGATCGGGGTCATAGCTGGTGTTGGAGCTGAAGAAGCTGGTGAGACGCGCTTGCTTCGTCACGAACTCGCCGCGCAGCTTGCCGTCAGAGAACTTCTCGTTACCGATAATGTTGATCTGGCGAACCTTGGACTTCGGCCCCTCGCTGATTTCGAACACGATATCGACGCGGTTCTGCGGCAGCTGTACCAGCTTCGGCTCGACCTTGGCAGCGAACCGACCCTGGCGTTTGTAGAGCTCGATGATCCGCGACACGTCAGCGCGCACCTTGGAACGGGTGAAGATCTGGCGAGGGGACAGCTTGATTTCGGGCAGGATCTTGTCTGCCTTCAACCGCTGGTTGCCCTCCAGCACGATGCGGTTGATGACCGGGTTTTCAACAATGTTGATGACGATATTGCCATCATTGTTGCTGATCGAAGCATTGGCGAACAGCTCGGTCGCGTAAAGATCCTTGAGCGCCTCGTCACCCGCCGTGCCAGTGTATTCCTGCCCGACGCGCAGGCGAATGTAGCTGAGGATGGTCGATGGCTCGAGCCGCTCGGCCCCGACCACGGTGATCGTGCGGATGACGTTGTCAGAACGAGCCGGTGCCTGCGGAGCAGCGGGCTGGGTTGCGGGCACCGTCTGGGCCTGCGCCAGACTGGGCACCCCGGCCAGCACCGAGCCGCAGCACAGCAACACCGCCAGCCTTGCCGGACGTGATGCGCGGCGCATTGCGCCCGTCGCGCCATTGACCGGTCCTCGGCCCGTATCGCTCATTGGGTTCATTCAGTTAAAGTCCCGTCCAACCCGATTGTTTCGCGCTTCCGATCCCCGGAGCGCATTGCGGCGTTGCCTCTGCCCGAAGTGCGAGGGCCAATCAAGCTGCGCGCACAGCCAGGCCCTGGCCACTGGTATGCTTTCCACGATCATGCGCCCAGTCGATTCCGCGCGCCAATCAACTTCCGAACAGCGGCAAGGATACAACGTCATTCACTGTCACCACCGCCATCAGCATAAGGACCAAAGCAATTCCGGTGCGATAGGCCCATTCCGTCACTCGCGGCCCCACCGGCTTGCGGCGAATTGCCTCGGCCAGATAGAACATCAAATGCCCGCCATCGAGCGCGGGGATTGGCAAGAAGTTGATGAATGCCAAATTAAGCGAGATCAGCGCTGCGAAATTGATGAAGGCCACCGCCCCAAGGCTCATCTGCTCCCCCGAGTATTTGGCGATCTTGAGCGGGCCGCCCAATTCGTTGAAAGACCGATCTCCCACAAGGATCTGCTTGATCCCCGTGATCATCATGCCCATCAGATCCCAGCTCTGCTTGACGGCGAGCGGAACGGCTTCAATCAGCCCGACTTTCTCGATCTTGTAAGACACCCCGGCGGCAGCGACGCCGATCTGTCCGATCGCGCTTTGATTGCCGAAACTATCGGTCTCCACGACCCGAGCTGTGGTGAGCGGAAAATCGATCCGCTGGCCATCCCGCTCGACGGTCAACACCATGCGCTTGTCCGGATGCAGCGCCACCGCTGTGCGCAGCTCGCTGAAATCGTTGATCGGGCGGCCATCGACGGCCACAACAAGATCACCGACCTTGATGCCCGCCCGCGCGGCGACGCTGGTTTCGGAAAACCCCCCAACCATGCGCGAATCCGTTTCGCCTGACAGTGTGGGCTTGCCGATGATGGCAAAAAACGCGGCGAAAATCGCTATCGCCACCAGCAGGTTGGTGACGGGTCCGGCAGCCACAATCAGCGCGCGTTTCCACAAGGCAGCATGCTGGAAACTGCCCTCTTCTTCAGGCGCATCGGGATCGGGCACGCTGGCCGGGTTCATATCACCCTTGAACTGGACATAGCCGCCCAGCGGCAGGGCCGAGAGCTTCCAGCGGGTGCCCTGCCGGTCGGTGAACCCGGCGATTTCCTTGCCGAACCCGACCGAGAAGGCATCAGCCTTCACGCCGAACCAGCGGCCGACCAGCAAATGGCCCAGCTCATGCACGGTGACGAGCGGCCCGAGCAGCAGCAGGAAGCCGACGACATACATCCAGAACGGGGGCGCATCAAACAAGGGCACTGGTCTCCAGCAAGGCAAGCGCCTGTCGGCGGGCGGATTGGTCGGTCGCCAGCACTTCTTCAAGGCTGGCGGGGCGCGGGGCATCATTGCTGCGCTGCAGGGTTTCTTCCACCACTGCCGCTATCCGGGTGAACCTGATCTGACCGGCGAGGAAGGCGGCGACCGCGACTTCGTTGGCAGCGTTGAGGATCGCCGGAGCCGAGCCCCCCGCCGCAATCGCCTCGCGCGCAAGGCGGGTGGCGGGGAAGCGCTCTTCGTCGGGGGCGTGAAAGGTGAGTTCGCCGATGGCGGCGAGATCAAGCGGCGCAAGCGGCGTTTCCATGCGCTGCGGCCACGCGAGGCACGAGGCAATCGGCACGCGCATGTCAGATGGGCCAAGCTGCGCCAACGTCGAACGGTCGCGGAATTCGACCATCGAATGGATCACGCTCTGCGGGTGGATGACGATCCCGAGCTTGTCGAGGCCGACCGGGAAGAGGTGATAGGCCTCGATATATTCGAGCCCCTTGTTCATCATCGTCGCGCTATCGACGCTGATCTTGGCGCCCATCGACCAGTTGGGATGCGCAACCGCCTCAGCCGGGGTGGCGGCTTGCAGCCGCTCGGAAGACCAGGTGCGCAAGGGGCCACCGCTCGCGGTCAGGGTGATCTTGGCAACATCCTCGATGCGATTGCCGGAGAGGCACTGGAAGATCGCATTATGCTCGGAGTCGGTGGGGAGCAGTGTCGCGCCGTGCTGCGCCACTGCTTGCATCAGCACCTCGCCTGCGGACACCAGCGCTTCCTTGTTGGCGAGCGCAATCGTGCCGCCGCGTTCCACCGCCGCCATCACCGGGGCGAGGCCCGCGCAGCCGACAATCGCCGCCACGGTCATATCGACAGGCCGCGCTGCCGCCTCAACCAGCGCCGCCCTTCCGCCCGCCGCTTCGATCCCGCTTCCGGCGAGCGCGGCGCACAGTTCAGGCAGACAGGTCTCGTCGCCGACGACCGCCAGCTTGGCATCAAATTCGATGGCCAGTGCCGCCAGCTCCGCCGCGCTGCATTGCGCCGTCAGCGCCTCCACCTGCCAGGCGTCACGATTGCGCCGGACGAGGTCGAGGGTCGATGCGCCAATCGATCCGGTGGCGCCAAGCAGGGTAAGCGAACGCATCATTGCCCCTTCATCCCAGCAAAGTGGGCAGTGTGGCAATCACAAACAGCACGAAGAATACCGCGATGAAGCCATCGAGCCGGTCAAACAGCCCGCCATGTCCCGGAATGAGGCTGCCTGAATCCTTGACCCCGGCCCGCCGTTTCATCCAGCTTTCGAAGAAATCGCCCGCTTGGGCGATCACCGCGATCAATACGCCGCCGAGCACCGCCCAGCCGATGCTGCCGATGGTAAAGCCCGGAACGGCCGCCGGACCGAAATCGCTGATCTCAACGGCAACCCCTACGAGCGCTGCTAGCGCCGCGCCGCCGCCCAGCCCGGCCCAGGTCTTGGACGGGCTGATCCGAGGTGCAATCTTCGGGCCACCAATCGCGCGCCCAGCGAAATAGGCCCCCACATCAACCGCGATAACCGGCAGAATGAAGGCCACCAGCACCTCGAACGGGCCATACCCCAGCAGCTCTGGGTCAAACGGAAACACCTGTCGCCCATTGCGCACCACCAGCATGGCGATGGCAGCCCCGCCGACATAGAGGACGCCGGCGAAGAACCAGATGGTCTCGGCCAGCACGCCGCCTTGGAAACGGGCAACCAGGCGGTTCCATTCCCACAGCACAGCGCCAGCGAGAGCGATGACCAGCGCGCTCCACGCCCAGCCACCGAGCCAGAGCGCCCCGCCCGCGATCACCACCATGACAATGGCTGAGGCGAGCCGGATGGGCAGGTCTGATGGATTGGTGGTCGCCGTCCCAGCGCGATTGTCAGCGTCCGCCATAGCGCCGCTCCCTCCGGGCAAAATCATCGAGCGCCTGGGCAAGGTGGGCAGGTTCAAAATCGGGCCACAGCGTGTCCACGAATAGCATCTCGGCATAGGCCGATTGCCACAGCAGGAAATTCGACAGGCGAATCTCGCCGCTGGTCCGGATCAAGAGGTCGAGCGGCGGCAGATCGGCGGTGTCGAGCTGCGCGGCAATGCTCTCGATGGTTACGTCGCCCGCCGCCGCCGCTTTGGCCGCCGCGCGGGCGATTTCGTGCTGCCCGCCATAATTGAGCGCCACCGCCAGCGTCTGATTGCCATGCGCGGTCTTGGCCAACGCATCTTCCAGCATCGCGACAATATCGGGCGCCAGTGATTGCCAATCGCCGATAATCTTGAGTTTGACCTTATTGGCGACGAATTCGGGAAGGTCGGATTTGATGAACCGGCGCATCAGGTTCATCAGATCATCGACCTCGTCCTCGGACCGCTTCCAATTCTCGGACGAGAACGCATATAGCGTCAGGCACTCAAGCCCGGTCGGCTCCAACGCGCGCACCAGCCGTCGCACCGCTTCCACGCCGCGCTGATGCCCGACCGCGCGCGGCAGGCCCCGCTGCTTGGCCCAGCGGCCATTGCCATCCATGATGATGGCGACATGTCTGGCGCGCGATTGGTCCAAGCCTGTTCCCTACGATCCGAACGCTGCAATCACTGCGTCAGAATTTCCTGGCGCTTCTTGGCGACCGCCTCGTCGGCTTCCTTGACGTGGGCATCGGTCAACTTCTGAACCTCGTCCTCGGCGCGCTTGCGCTCGTCTTCGGAGATTTCCTTCTTCTTCTCGTCCGCCTTCAGGCTTTCCATGGCATCGCGGCGCACGTTGCGGATCGCGATCTTGCCCTTCTCGCCGTACTGATCGGCGAGCTTGGCGAGCTCCTTGCGGCGCTCCTGCGTCAGGTCAGGGATCGGCAGGCGCAGGGTCTGGCCGTCGATGATCGGGTTGAGGCCGAGGTTGGCATGGGCGATGCCCTTTTCGACCGGGATCATGTTCGACTTATCCCACACCTGCACGCTCAGCATGCGCGGTTCGGGCGCCGAGACCGTCGCAACCTGCGACAGCGGCATCATAGAGCCGTACACCTCGACCACCACGGGATCGAGCAGGCTGGCATTAGCGCGCCCGGTGCGCAGGCCCTGAAGATCGCTCTTGAGGGCTTCAACGGCGCCCTTCATCCGGCGCTCGACATCGGCCTTGTCATATTGCGGCATGGCTGGGGTTTCCTTCGCTTCTCAGCTGTCTTGAACAATGGTCTGGACGCCCTCGCCCGCCAAAACGCGCGCGAGGTTGCCCTTTTCGCGGATCGAGAAGACCACGATCGGGATCTGGTTATCACGGCACAGCGCCACAGCCGAGGCGTCCATCACCTTGAGGTTATCAGCGAGCACCTTGTCGTAAGTCACGGTGTCGAAGCGGATCGCTTGCGGGTTGTGCTTAGGATCGCTGTCATAGACCCCGTCGACGCTGGTGCCCTTCAGGAGCGCATCGCACTGCATTTCCGCTGCGCGCAGCGCCGCACCGCTGTCGGTGGTGAAATAGGGGGCGCCAACGCCAGCGGCGAAAATCACGACGCGGCCTTTTTCAAGGTGGCGCTCGGCGCGGCGGCGGATCACCGGCTCGCACACTTGATCCATCTGGATCGCGGATTGCACGCGAGTTTCCACGCCGAGCTGTTCCAATGCGTTCTGCATCGCGAGCGCGTTCATCACGGTCGCCAGCATGCCCATGTAATCGGCCTGCGCCCGGTCCATCCCCTTGGCCGCGCCCGCCATCCCGCGAAAGATGTTGCCGCCGCCGATCACGAGGCAGATTTCGAGCCCCGTCTCCTTGGCCGCCTTCACCTCCTTGGCGAGCTCGGCGACGAAAGCAGGGTCAATCCCGAACTGCTGATCACCCATCAGCACTTCGCCCGACAATTTCAAGAGGACGCGCTTGATCGGGGGGAGAGACATGGGGACGCTGGGCTCCGGGGCTGGAATCTGAGTGGTGCGCACTTAACGGGCAATCGCCCTTGGCGCAAAGGGTAAGGTAGCCGCGCTGGGCTGCGCGCTCAAGCAAACGGCCGCCGCAGCTTGAACGCTGCGGCGGCCGTGCTTGGCTTGCTGTGCTGAAATCAGCCCTTGAGGGTCGCAGCCACTTCCGCGGCGAAATCGACCTCTTCCTTCTCGATGCCTTCACCGAGCTGGAAGCGGGCATAGTCCTTGAGCACGATAGGGGTGCCCGCAGCCTTGCCGGCCTGCGCGACCAGATCGGAAATGACGGTCTTGTTGTCCATCACGAAAATCTGGCTGAGCAGCGCATTTTCCTTGGCGAACTTCTTCACCGCACCGTCGACCATCTTGGCCTGCACATCTTCGGGCTTGCCGCTTTCGGCAGCCTTTTCAGCGGCGATCTTGCGCTCGCGCTCGAGCACTTCGGGATCGAGGCCGTCGGCATCAAGCGCCATCGGGAAAGCTGCCGCCGCGTGCATCGCAAGCTGCTTGCCGAGCGGTTCGAGCACGTCCGCGCCCGCTTCGCTTTCGAGCGCAATCAGCACGCCGATCTTGCCGAGGCCATCAGCCGCTGCGGTGTGCATGTAGGACACGACAGTGCCCTTCTCGACCGCAACGGTCTTGATCCGGCGGATCTGCTGGTTTTCGCCGATGGTGGCGACGTTATCGGTGAGCTTGTCAGCCACGGTGCCGCCATCGGGATAGGCGGTCGCCTTCAAAGCTTCGACATCATCGCCATCGAGCGACAGGGCAACCGAGGTCACCTTGCGCACGAAATCCTGGAACTGGTCGTTCTTGGCGACGAAGTCGGTTTCCGAGTTCACTTCAACCGCAACGCCGCGGGTGCCCGAAACGGCCACGCCGACGAGACCTTCAGCCGCAGTGCGGCTCGACTTCTTCTGGGCGGTGGCGAGGCCCTTGGCGCGCAGCGCGTCAACCGCAGCTTCGATGTCGCCGCCCGCTTCGGTCAGCGCCTTCTTCGCGTCCATCATGCCAGCGCCGGTGCGCTCGCGCAGCTTCTTCACGTCGGCGACGGAGAAATCGGCCATGAGAATATCCTTTTCGTGTGTTGTCAGGCGCCCGGCCCTGCCGTCCGATGAGGGGGGCAATGCCGGGCGCGCTAGAGGGGGAATGTGACGAGCGATTGACGGTTGGCGTCAATCGCCCGCGAAAGAGATCAGGCTTCGGCTTCTTCTGCAGCCGGCTCGTCGACGATCACGGCTTCGGCCGGGGGCTCAGCCATCGCGCCGAAATCGCTCGACACGTCAGCCTGGAACTTGCCCTTACCGGCGAGTGCCGCTTCGCCAATCGCCTGGCAGTACAGACGCACCGCACGGCTCGCATCGTCATTGCCGGGAACCGGGAAAGCGATGCCATTGGGATCGACGTTGGTGTCGAGGATCCCGATCACCGGAATGCCAAGCACATTGGCTTCCTTGATCGCGAGGTCTTCCTTGTTGGCGTCGATCACGAACATCACGTCCGGGATGCCGCCCATATCGCGGATGCCGCCAAGCGACATTTCCAGCTTCTCGCGCTCACGGGTGAGCTGGAGCACTTCCTTCTTGGTGAAGCCCGAGACATCGCCCGAAAGCATTTCCTCAAGGCTCTTGAGGCGACGGATCGAACCCGAAATGGTCTTCCAGTTGGTGAGCATCCCGCCCAGCCAGCGGTGGTTGACGAAGTGCTGGCCCGACATGCGCGCGGCCTCAGCGATCGGCTCCTGCGCCTGACGCTTGGTGCCGACGAACAGCACCTTGCCGCCCGAACGCACGGTCGCTTCGACGAAATCGAGCGCGCGCGCGAACAGCGGCACGGTCTGCGACAGGTCGATGATGTGAACCCCGTTGCGCGCGCCGAAGATATACGGCTTCATCCGCGGGTTCCAGCGGTGGGTCTGGTGGCCGAAGTGTGCGCCAGCCTCGATCAATTGCTGCATGGTGACGACTGGTGCCGCCATAGGTATTTCCTTTCCGGTTGTTCCTCTGGAAGGCTGGAACCGCGTATGCGGAGACCCCGCAAACGGCACCGGTATGAGCGCCTTCCATGTGAATTTGCTCAGGCGTCAGGCCGAATGCTTGGCCCTGAGCGTGCGCGCCCCTAGCCGTGGTGAGCGGCAAAATCCAGCGCCGATTGCTCCGGTACGCGGATTTTTTGCGCGAGCGGCTTACGAAAGGCGCTTGACTTAAGAGAACATGTAGGGAACAAGACGTAAGAACAAAGAACGAACTTCTTGAAGGGAACGCCCGATGCTCGCCGCTGCAATTGCTATCCTGTTCACGGCCACCGCGATAGCTGCGATCGTTGCCATCGCCGACAGTGCGTTGAAGGCGCGTACTGCCTATGCACGGCTGATGGCTGAGGCGGCGGCGATGCAGGCGGGATTCGGGTTGTCCGTCCCGGCGGAGGATATGCGGCTGCGCCGCCCTGTACCGCGGGTTATGGCTGATCGCCGAGCACCGCTGCGCCGCGCTGCGCCGCGTCTTGTCTGCGTCGCTGCTTGATACGCCCATACTTGATGAGGCCGTAGGGCATCAGCGCGAGATAGACGGCACTGATCGCGGTGAGTGTCCACCACGGCTCGAGCACGAGGGCTGCAAAGGCAAGGCCGGTGAAGGCGATCAGCCCCAGCCGGATTGAGCGGCGCGGGCGCAGTGAGGCCCAGCTGAGTGTCGCCATGTTGGAAATCATCAGGATTGCGATGGCCGTCAGCCAGACCGCCATCAGTACTGGTTCGCGGAAGAAGTCCTCGCCCGTACTATGCCACAAGTAGAACGGGGTGAAGGCGAGCCCCGCGCCAACCGGAGCCGGCACGCCCGTCAGGAAGCCTGCGGATTTGTGCGGCTGTTCGTCTGTGTCGATCTGCGCGTTGAACCGCGCCAGTCGCAGAGCACAGCAGATCGCAAAGGCGAGCGCGGCAAACCAGCCGAAACGCGGCCATTCCTGCAATGACCACAGAAACAGGATCAGCGCAGGCGCGACCCCGAAGGACAGCGAATCGGCAAGGCTGTCGAGCTCCGCTCCGAACCGCGACTGCGCATTGAGCAGCCGCGCGATCCGCCCGTCGATCCCGTCAAGCACACCCGCCAGCACCACCAGCGCAATCGCATAGGTCCACTGGGCATCGATTGCGAAACGGATGCCGGTCAGTCCCGAACACAGCGCAGCCGCCGTGATCGCGTTGGGCAGCATCGCCCGCAAAGTCAGCCCGCCCGCGCTCGCCGTGCTCAGGCTCGGGCTCTGATCCTCGTCCTCGGCCGCCTTCGGGCCGAGGCGTGCGGGCAGGAAGCGGGCGCCGGGAAGCTTGCGCGCGGAACCCTTGCGCGGCGGCTTGGTCATCGCAAGCGGCTCATTGCGCAATCCCCTCAATCAGCCCGCGCTGGCCAATCTCGGCAATCACCGTTTCACCCGCAACCACCGTCTGGCCGATCATCACCTTGGGATCCGTGCCTGCGGGCAGATAGACATCAACCCGGCTGCCGAAGCGGATCAGCCCGACGCGCTGACCCTTGGCGACAATATCACCCGGCTTCACGAAGGGCACGATCCGCCGCGCCACCAGCCCGGCGATCTGGGTGAAGCCCAGCTTCAGCCCGTCACCCCGCTCGATCAGGATGTGCTGGCGCTCGTTCTCCTCGCTCGCCTTGTCGAGATCGGCGTTCATGAACTTGCCCGGGATATAGACCACCCGCCGCACCGTCCCGCCAATGGGCGTGCGGTTAATATGGACATCGAACACGCTCATGAAGATCGATACCCGCGTAACCTGCCCCAAGGGAAGAACCGCCAGCCCCGTGCCATCATCGATCTGCAATTCAAGTGGCGGCTCAACCTCGCTGATCAGCGTCACCAGCCCGTCGGCAGGGGAAACGATTGCGGCTTCGCTCTGCGGGACCACGCGTTCGGGATCGCGGAAGAAGGCGAACACGCCCGCCGACACCAGCATCAGCGGCCAACCGATGAGCTCCCAATCGAGCGCGAGCAAGAAGAACAGGCTCACGGCGACCGCGATCAGCCCGAACTTGCGGCCTGCGGGGTGGATCGTGGGCCAGTTCCAGCTCGCCTCGCCGCGACCTTTGTTATCGAGGATTTCGCCTGCCATCGGCACCGCTTCTAGGGGCAGCAGCCTGCCCCGGCAAGGTTGCTCGCCGCCTCAGGCGACCTTGCGGACGAATACTGTACCAGCCGAGTAGCCCGCACCGAAGGAACAGATCAGCCCAGTGTCCCCCTCGGCCAGATCATCGCTGTGCTGGTGGAAGGCAATAATCGAGCCCGCGCTCGAGGTGTTGCCATAGGTGTCGAGCACGGTCGGGCTTTCATCCTCGCTCGCTTCGTGGCCCAGAACCTTGTGCGAAATGAGCCGGTTCATCCCCGCATTGGCCTGATGCAGCCACAAACGGCGCAGGCCCTCAGGGTCGATGCCGAGGCGCGCAGCTTCCTCGAGGATCATCTGCGCGACCATCGGCACAACCTCTTTGAACACCTTGCGCCCCTCCTGCACGAACAGCTTGTCCGGGGCGGCGGCGGTTTCGGGGTGAGCGCGGTTGAGGAAGCCGAAGTTGTTGCGGATGTTGTTGGAGAACACCGTCTTCAGCTTGGTGCCGAGGATTTCCCAGTGCTGCTCGGCGGCGATGGCGGCGTCCTCAACCAGCACGGCGGTTGCCACATCGCCGAAGATGAAGTGGCTGTCACGGTCGCACCAGTTGAGGTGGCCTGAGGTAATCTCGGGGCTGACCACCAGCACCGATCGCGCATTGCCTGCACGGATATAATCCGCCGCAGTCTGGATCCCGAAGGTCGCTGAGGAGCAGGCGACATTCATGTCGAATCCAAAACCCTCGATCCCCAGCGCCTGCTGGATTTCGATCGCCATCGCCGGATAAGCGCGCTGCATGTTCGAAGCGGCACAAAGCACCGCATCGACATCTTGCGGCGCGCGCCCCGCCCGCTCCAGCGCCTGCCGCGCCGCCGCAACGCCGATTTCGGCCATCACCGACAGCTCGTCATTGCTGCGTTCGGGCAAGCGCGGGCACATGATGTCGGGGTCGAGAATCGGCGCCTTGCTCAGCACATGGCGCGCCTTGATACCGCTCGCCTTCTCGATGAATTCGGCCGAGGAATAGGTCAGCGCTTCTGCCTCGCCAGCGGCAATCGACTCGGCATGGGCGGCATTGTGGCGATCAACGAAGGCGTTGAAACTCGCGACCAGTTCTTCGTTTGAGATGCTCTCTGCCGGAGTGAACAGGCCCGTGGCGGAGATGACCGGACGACCGGTGAGCGCTTGCGGGGCTTGCGATTCGTGCATGTGCGACCTTCGATTCAATCGTTTTGCTCAAGGGTCGCGGCCTTAAAGAACCGCCCTTTGCACCGCAAGGCCCTGCCCTTCCAGGCAGCGACAAGTCCAATTGACGTCAATTCATTTCCGTTATAGCTTCACAGCTTCATATCTGCATATTTTCGCATATGTGGGAGGGAAACGTGCCGAGCCGTCTGACGGCATCGCGCGATCTGGCGGACCTGCTCCGCACGCTCGCACATGCTGACCGCATCCGCCTGATCGAGGAGCTGCGCAGCGGCGAAAAGGATGTGATGGGCATTGCCGAGGCGCTGGATTTACCTCCTACCCGGATTTCCCAGCATCTCTCGCTGCTGCGTGCGCATCATCTCGTTGAGGAGCGGCGCGCGGGTCGCAATCATTTCTACCGCCTCGCCCAGCCCGCGCTAGCGGGCTGGATCGTGGACGC
This sequence comes from Erythrobacteraceae bacterium CCH12-C2, assembly GCA_001556995.1. Classification (GTDB taxonomy): domain Bacteria; phylum Pseudomonadota; class Alphaproteobacteria; order Sphingomonadales; family Sphingomonadaceae; genus Erythrobacter. The sequence continues at coordinate 5,383 of LSKF01000042.1, read as the reverse complement.
GCTCACATTTGTCGATTTCCGCCACCGCTCCGAACGCGCTGCACAGCTCGATGATGCGCGCGCGCTGTGGACCTCCGCTTCCCCCGATAAAGCTTGATTGAAAGGATACCCCCGATGCCGAATTTTGCCCTTGGAGTCGTCAAGTTCCAGCGCGACGTCTTCCCGGAAAAGCAGGAGCTGTTCGAACGCCTGAGCACCGGCCAAAGCCCCGAGGCGCTGTTCATCACCTGCTCGGACAGTCGGATCGAGACCGCGATGCTCACGCAAACCGATCCGGGTGAACTGTTCATCTGCCGCAACGCAGGCAATATCGTGCCGCCGCACACCAACCAGACCGGCGGAATGACCGCCTCGATTGAATTCGCCATCGGCGCGCTCAAGATCCCCAATATCGTGATCTGCGGTCACACCGAATGCGGCGCGATGAAGGGGGCGATCAACCGCGCGGGCCTGACCAGCCTGCCGCACGTGCGCGAATGGCTTGGCTTTGCCCAAGGTGCGGTCGATATCACCGAGGCGCTGGGCGCAGGGCTCGATCCTGAAGCGAAGATGCGGATGCTGCTGGAGCAGAATGTCATCCTGCAATTGCAGCACCTGAAAACCCACCCCACGGTCGCGGTCGCGCTGGCGCAGAAGACGGTGCAGCTGCATGGCTGGGTCTATGACATCAAGACCGGCGAGGTCTCTGCCTATGACGAGGCGACCGAGACCTGGGTGTCAGTCGAAGATCGCTATGCTTCTGAACTCGCCTCAGCCGCGCTTGCCACGCACGCTTGCTGATCATGCACACCCATCCCGCTTTCCCCGGAGCACCAATGCCATGAACGCGCTTTCCGCCGATAGCCCCAAGGCGGCTATCTATGGCCGCGATTTTCTTGCCTCGATTGTGGTTTTCCTCGTCGCCCTTCCGCTGTGCATGGGGATCGCGATCGCCTCGGGCGCTCCGCCCGCCTTGGGGCTGATCTCCGGGATCATCGGCGGGTTGGTGGTCGGCAGCCTCGCTGGTTCGCCACTGCAGGTCAGTGGACCCGCAGCCGGGATGGCGGTGCTGGTGTTCCAGTTGGTGAGCGAACATGGACTGATCATGCTCGGCGTGGTGGGCCTGATTGCGGGCGCACTGCAATTGCTCGCCGGGGTGTTCAAGCTCGGCCAGTGGTTCCGGGCGATTTCGCCTTCGGTGATCCACGGGATGCTGGCGGGGATCGGCGTGCTGATCTTCGCCTCGCAGTTCCACGTGATGCTGGATGACAAGCCGCGTTCAAGCGGGCTGGAAAACATCGCCGCGATCCCCGATGCCATCATGAAGGTGTTCCCGATCGACGGATCGGTGCACCATCTGGCGGCGATGGCTGGCATTGTGACGATCATCACAATCATCCTCTGGAACAAGTTCAAGCCCAAGAGCCTCAGCCTGCTCCCGGGGCCACTGCTTGGGGTCATGGTCGGCACCATCTTCGCGCTGGCGCTGGCTCTGCCGATCATGTTGGTCGATCTGCCGGCGACCCTGACCGATGCCCTCAACATTCCTACACTCGAAGCCCTCAGCGGCGTGACCCGGCCGGAAATCCTCACGCTGGGGCTGGTGTTCGCCTTTGTCGCCAGCGCCGAGACGCTGCTGTGCGCCACAGCGGTCGACAAGATGCACCTTGGGGCGCGGACGGACTATGACAAGGAACTGCGCGCGCAAGGGATCGGCAACATGCTGTGCGGCGCATTGGGCGCGCTGCCGATGACAGGAGTGATCGTCCGCTCCTCGGCCAACGTCGATGCAGGCGCGACCACCCGGCTCTCGGCGATCCTGCACGGCGCATGGCTGCTTCTGGCCGTGGTCGCCTTTCCGTTCATCCTCAACGAAATCCCGACTTCGGTGCTAGCGGCGATCCTCGTCTACACCGGCTACAAGCTGGTCAACGTGGCGCAGATCCGCAAGATTGCCGAATTCGGACGGCAGGAGCTGGCGATCTATTTCATTACCCTTGTCGGGGTCGTGGCGATCGACCTGCTGACTGGCGTGATCCTCGGATTTATCGTGGCGACACTGAAGCTGGTCTACACCTTCTCCCACCTCGAAATCCGCCGCGACCATGATGTTGAGGCCAACCGGATCGATGTCTGGATGAAGGGTTCGGCGACCTTCTTCTCGATCCCGCAGCTCAGCAATGCGCTGGAAACGCTGCCCTTCGGCTCAGAAGTGCACCTGCATGTCGAAAAGCTCGACTATATCGACCATGCCTGCCTTGAGATGCTGTCATCGTGGGAGAAACTCCACCAGAGCACCGGGGGCAGCCTGATCGTCGAATGGAGCGATCTGGTGGAGCGCTATGCACGCCGCGCCGACAACCCGAGCGAAGCGCGCATTCCGGCGCTGACCCGCAAGCCAGCGGCCTGAAGCCGTACATTTGAACGTCATGAGAGGGGCCGGGATGCATTCCGGCCCTTTTTTGCTGGGTGCAGATCAGATGCCGCCAAGCTCGCCGCCAACCTCGACTTGGAAAGCCCCAGGGTGAGGTTTGCCAAAGTTCGCTGTCATAAAGTGTGCAAGACTTGTACCAGCCTTGAGCCCCATCAAGTTGATGTTGTGTGGAATTAAGAGTTTCGCCTCATCACCCGCCACAAACCTCTCCATGAAACTCTGATCACCTCATGATATTCGACCTTGGAGTTTTTCAGATTTGGGCTTTTGGGCATCGCTCTAGGCTATTGGCGGCCCGCATCTGAGCCGAGGCGCCCAGATTGAAATAAATGCGTGCCTGTAAAGTAGCCCTCGCGGTGGACCGATAGCTGCAACTTCCCTCACGCGATCTGTGCGCGCAACTGAGCGAATTCCTCGGCGTGCCAGACGTCGGTAATCAAACCCGCGTCGTCGATCCGCACCACATCCATACCGTTGATCGCAAAACGGCGGCCCTGCGGCTCCATTCCCATCAACGGCGCGCCAGTGTGGGTGCCCGTCATCGTCCAGCGGTCGCAAACGAGATCGCCTTCGACGGCCAGCGCCTCCACGCAAAGCGCAAGGTCGGGCACTGCTTCGCGCAGCCAGCGGAGGACATCGAGAATGCCCGCAATCCCGGGCCTCTGGCCGGGCGCGGGGTTGTGATCGACGATGTCGGGATGAAAGAGAGCCTCGGCCAACTCGGCCCGTCCTCGGCCCCACAGGTCTCCGATGTGGCGGCGCGCGACGGCGAGGTTGCGCTGCTCGCGCGCGGTAAGGTCTTTCTCGCCGGGCACGTGCGCTGCGGCAGAGGGGCGGCGCTGATCCGTTGCCACAGGCTGCGTGGCTCCGTTAGGCGCACCCAGCGGCGCGCCGAAGGCGAAGTCCTCGGCGCCAATCTGTTGCATCAGAAGGCCCATTTCTTCGACGTGCCAGAGCTCGCAAATGCGTCCGCTGAGGACCCGCACCATGTCGATCCCGGCAATTGCGACCGGTCTGCCGGTAGCTTCATGGCCGAGCAACAAGCCTGCGTGGGTTCCGGTCAGCGTCCATACGTCGACGCCGATATTGCCCGCGACCAAGGTGGCGTGGAGCTCCATCCTGAGGTCCGGGATTCCGGCGCGGAAGGCGGTGACCACCTCGGCCAGCGCCTCGCGGCCAGAAGGTTGGCCGGGCATGGGCATGTGGTCGATGACATCAGGGGCATAATTGCGCGTGACCAGTTCGGTGCGACCTGCCCCCCAGATGTCCTCGATCTGGGCGTGGAGCAGCTGCCGGATTGCCTCGCGTGCCTCAGTCATCGCCGGGTTCGGCATACCCGTGAACAGCGTTGTCCGGCAGTCCGCCATTGGCACGGTAGGATGCCACGATCCGGTCCAGCTGGGTCGCCTTGATCCCAGACTTTCGGTAATCGGCGGGATCGACCCCATAAAGTGGCGCTGCGTTCTCGCCCAGGATCGCGCGTTTCACGTTACCATCTGCCGGACCAAGATCGGAATAGCCAAACCGCTCCATCAGATCCTCGGGCATTCGGAGGCGGCGCAGCGCCTCAATTTGCCATTGCGGCGATCCGTACCAGACGCTGTCGGTGCCCCACAGCACCTTGTCCGGCCCGAGGCCCTTCACCAGCATCCCGATCATTGCCGCAGCGAGGCGCGGATGGGTCAGCACCGTGAAGGCGAAGGAAGCGCCGATGTCGGCGTAGACATTGCTCACGCCCCACTGTCCGGGGATCGCTGCAAGATCGCTGACCCAGTCGATCCGTCCCTCGGTCTCGAACCGCTCCAGTTCGGCAAGCGTTGGTTGCGGGATGGTCCGGTATCCGGCGTGATAGATCACGAAATTGATCTGCGGCCAATCGCGCGCGGCGCGGCCGACATCGTCGACCTTGGCGAATGGCTCGGCTCCTGGCATCACCACGTCGGCATCCGCCGGAAGCAGCCCCTTGTGGATGCACAGGTTGCGAACTCCCGCCTTCACCATCCGCTCGTAGAAGGGATACATCAGCGCCTCGTCGTCGAGCCGGTAGCGCTTGTGCGAGGGAGAGAATGGCTCGCCGACTGTGTAGCCCTTCCAGCCATCGGGCTTGAGATGCGCGTGTACCCGGTCGACCTCGTCGAGCCAGCCATCCTGCCCCGGCCCGAGCACCGCATGGGTTAAAAGCCGCCGTTCGCCGACGACCGCATTCACCGCCGAACGGGCCGCTGCCATTTGGTCGTTGGTGAGCATCGGCACGCCTTCGGACGGCGCGCCGGACAGAAGGGCCACCTTGGTGTCGCTGTCGAGGTAGATCGCCTTGATAAAGTGCGCGAACTTGATCTGCTCGATATCGAACCGCCCGGCATGGGGTAGCCCGAGAAGCTCGGCAGAAAGTTCGATCAGTCCGGTAAGCGGCGCGAACAATTCGGGGTCGGCATCGTCGCGCAGGAAATGCACCTGATCGTCGAAGACAAACTGGTCCTGCAGCGCGGAACGCGCCGCCTCAGCTGCCTCGGCATCGTCGGTCTCCCCGTCGCCGACGTCGAAATGCGTGTCGAACACCGTGTTGAGTGCGGCGAAGGCATTGGCCATGCCCACGGGGGAGGCGAGCCATGTGGCCTGCTCGGTCGCCCCGCCCGCCATGCTGGCGCGCTCCATAAGCAGTGCCTCATAGCGGCGCAGGGTCTGGCTCGGGGGCGGCGGAGTGAATTCGCCGTTGGACACGATGGTCGAGGGAATCGGCAGGCGGGTCAGAGACTCGCCCGGCAAGAGGCGGCGGCGGTGATGTTCCGTAAGCAGGGTAACCATGGCGCAAGGATGCGATTTGATAACGATCCGGACCTCATGACATCTGGTCGACCAGGCATTGCTCTTGTTGCGGGGCAGCGCCGCGGCACAGGTATAAACCGCTCTAGACTGCCACCACCTGCTGCTCGATCGCGCCAAAGATCGAGTGGTTGTGGGTATCGCGCA
>LSKF01000041.1 GCA_001556995.1 Erythrobacteraceae bacterium CCH12-C2 | reverse complement strand
CTGCGTGAAACGCAGATCAGAAGGGGAGGGGGAGGGGATGTGTGCCCGGGTGATTGCCGGGTGTACATCAGGAGTGACGACGATGCTTATTCCCTTTTCCCGGCTCTATCTGAGCGATGCCAATGTGCGCAAAACGCGCAGCGAAGAAGACGATATCCAGCTTTCCGCCGACATCGAAGCGCGCGGCCTTTTGCAGAACCTGCTGGTCACGAAGAGCAAGAAGCGCGGCAAGTTTGCCGTGATCGCTGGTGGCCGCCGACTGCGTGCCATCGAAATGATCGTCGCGCGCGGTGCGTGGGCCCCCGATGCCGAGATCGAATGCAAGCTGCTTGAGGGCAGCGAAGAGGAAGCCGGCGAGGCCTCGCTTGCCGAAAACTTCCAGCGCGTCGGGATGTCACCGGCTGAGGAATGCCGCGCCTTCCAGCACTTCATCAAGGAAGGCGGCGATGTTGCCGCAGTCGCCAAACGCTTTGGCCTGACCCAGCGCTTCGTGGAAGGCCGCTTGCGGCTTGCAAACCTTGCCGAGCCGATCTTCGAAGCACTCGCCAAGGGCGATGTCACTCTCGAAATCGCCAAGGCTTACGCCGCGACCGATCAGCACGAGGTGCAGCTGCGGGTCTTTGAGCAGATGCGCTACGCCTATAACCCAAGCGCCGATGCCATCCGGCGGATGGTGGCGAGCGGTTCCATGCGCGGCAATGACCCAATCGCGCTGCTGATTGGCGAAGATGCCTATGTGGCCGCCGGCGGCAAGATCGAACGCGACCTCTTCAGCGAAGCGGCAGATGATCGCTGGATCGACATCGAGATCGCCCACAGACTTGCGGCCGAGAAAATGGAAGCCGAAGCCCAGCGCATTGCTGCCGAAACGGGCCTTGCTTGGATCAGCCCGGTGGCGTCGACCAATTCATGGCAGGCACGCAGCGAAATGGGCGTTACGGCGGTTCGCCTCCCGCCCGCGCCGCTTTCCGAAGAAGCACGAACCCGAATTGACGCGATCGATGCCCGGATGGAAGAAATCAGCGAGATCATCGACGAAGGCCATGAAGGCGGCCCTGAAGGCGACGGGGCCGATTTCGGGCAGCTCGAGGCCGAGTATGAGGATCTCGATGCTGAGCGCAGCGACCTCAATAACCCGGTGCGCGAACTGCCCGAAGAATGGCGCAGCGAGGCCGGACGGTTCCTCGTTCTCACCACCCGCGGCGAAATGGTGCTCGAGGCCGATTACTATAGCGAAAAGCGCTTTTCGTTCGAGACTGATGAGAATGGCAAGGTGACAGCGACGGCCGAAGAGCCGGTGCCAGGTTCCACCAAGCGAGGCAGCGCTGCACCTTCCAGGCCCGAGGCAGTTGCGCCGGGCACGGAAAAGCCGATCAGCGCCCGCCTGTTCGACGAGCTTTCGGTCCAGCGCCGCAATATCCTGTCGGCATCGCTGCTCACCGATGCGGGGCTCGCGCTCGACTTCGCCATCTTCGCGCTGGCCGACAGCCGCAGCTACGAAAGCCGGGGCACCTCAATCAAGGGTGGACGACCCAGCGATCCTGCAACTGGAGAACTTTCGCAATCCACAGCTGAGGGGATTCTCGCCGAGGCCGAACACGCGCTCGACACGGCATGGCAGGAACATGGCTGCGCAGCCCAACGCTTCATCGCCTTCCGGGAACTTGCCGACGAAGCCAAGGCGGCGTGGCTCGCCTATGCGGTGGCCATCTCGCTCGAAGCCAAGAAGGGCTA
>LSKF01000040.1 GCA_001556995.1 Erythrobacteraceae bacterium CCH12-C2 | reverse complement strand
AGCCTTGCCCTTGTCGCAGGCATAACCCGCAGCCAGCGCCAGAAACTCGAGGCAGCCGGAGTTGATACCATGGCGGCGCTTGCCAGGAGGACGGAACGTGTCCCGAAAATGGCAGCCGAGACGCAGCGCAAGCTTGTGGCGCAAGCCAGACTGCAGACGGCCCGGCGCGCGGGCGGAGGTCCTTCCTTTGAGCTCCGCGAGCCTGAACCGGGCAAGGGCTTCGGTCTTTTGCCTGAACCGGCGGAAGGCGACGTGTTCTACGACATTGAAGGCGACCCATACTTTCCCGGAGGCC
>LSKF01000039.1 GCA_001556995.1 Erythrobacteraceae bacterium CCH12-C2 | reverse complement strand
GGCTTGGCGGGTAATCAGCCGATGGTGGGCGTAGCAAGGATTGAACTTGCGACCCCTACGATGTCAACATAGTGCTCTACCACTGAGCTATACGCCCGCACCATCGGATCAGCCCCAGCGCGGGGCGGAGCGGCCCTTTATCGCAGCACCCTGAAAGGTGCAAGCGATTCGAACCGGCCTAAATCCGTGCTGCGTCGGCCTCTTCGAACACCCGCTCCACCTCCAGCACCAGATCGCGAAGGTGGAAGGGCTTGGAAAGCACCCGTGCAGTGGGCTGTTCGCGGTTGGCGCGCAGAGAGACTGCGGCAAAGCCGGTGATGAACATCACCTTGGTGCGCGGGGAAATCTCGGCGCAGCGCTGGGCAAGCTCGATCCCGTCCATCTCGGGCATGACGATGTCCGACAGGAGCAGGTCGAAGTTGCCGGTCTCAAGCAGCGGCACGGCATCAGTCCCGCGATCGACCGCGCTGACCTCATAGCCGGCATTGGTCAGGGCGCGGGTCAGATAGGTACGCATGGCCTCCTCGTCTTCGGCGAGCAGGATCCGGGGGGTGTGGGTCGCTTTCATGATGGGAGCAATAGCACTGCGGACTTAAGAAATCTTTGTGCGCAATCCCTGTCGCATTCCAGTAACTGCATCATCGCGCCAAATCGAGACAATTGAGGCTTTGACAGCCCGTCGCAAAGGCGTCAGCACAGATGGTGAGATGTCGCCTCCAAACCGCAGCCCTCGTCAACCCTTCCAACCCGCTCAGGTGCAGCGCCTTGCGGTGACGGGGGGTGAGGTGCCGGGGCTGAACGGTGCACCGGCCTTCACCGCTTCTGCGCCGCCGCGCTTGCGCATTCCTGTCCTCGTCGCTGTCCCGCACGCAGGCCGCGCCTATCCGCCTTCGGTGCTGGAGCGGATGCGCGATCCGGCGCTCGCACAATTGCGGCTGGAGGATCGCCATGTCGACCGCCTCGGGGTGGCGGTGGCGCAAGCGACCGGGGCAGGGCTTCTTGTGGCCCATGCGCCGCGCGCGATGCTGGACCTGAACCGCGCCGAGGATGATGTTGACTGGGACATGGTCGACGGTGGGCGACCCGATGATGCTCCGCCCGCTTCGCAGGCGCGGGCCAGCAATGCCCGCGCCCGCAGCGGTCTCGGGCTGGTGCCGCGCCGCCTGCCGGGCTCGGGCGAAATCTGGCGCGGTCGGCTTGCCCCGACTGAACTCGCCGCGCGGATCGAGGGCATTCATCGCGCCTATCACGCTGCGCTCGCCGAGCAGCTTGCGCGCATCCGCGCCGAGTGGGGTTCGGCGCTGCTGATTGACCTGCATTCTATGCCGCCCTTGCGCGCTGCCGATGGCGAGGGCCGCGCACCGATGATTGTGCTTGGAGACCGGTTTGGGGCCGCCTGTCACCAGGGGCTGATGGCACGCGCGCTGGCTCATCTGGAGATGCGCGGGCATGCTGCGGCGCAGAACCGGCCCTATTCAGGAGGCTACGTGCTCGACCGTCACGGCGCACCGCAAGACGGGGTGCACGCGATGCAGATCGAGGTGTGCCGTGCGCAATATCTTGATCGTCGGCTGGCGGAACCCGGCGCAGGTCTCGCCGCGACCGCTGCGATGCTGGTGGCCCTGGTGCGCGAGCTGGGCGCGGAGACGGCCTTGCTCGGCGGGGCGGACGGGCTGTTGCAGGCGGCGGAATAACCGCGCCTTTCCCGAACGCGCTTTGGCGGAAACCAGAAACGGGCAGATCACTTCTCAGCGACCTGCCCGGATCATGGCGCAATCATGCGGAGCGGTCGCCCCGCAAGGATCAGTTAACGGCGGCACCTTCAGCATTCACCATCGGCACGCGGCCCTGTCCGAGCTGCCGCTCGAAGATGGTGCGCATCAGGTTGAGCGAGAACAGGTGGGCATAGATCAGCACCAGCATTCCGTTCTGCGCCAGCGTGTTGACCGTATCGGCCGAAAGCTCACGCAGCTTATTTTCGTCCACCATGCGGAAGCCGCGATAGATATAGGGCTTTTCGGGCATATCGTTGCGGGTAATGGCGATCTCGCCTTCCATCAGGATGTCGAGCTTGATCAGCTCGTCCATGAACACCTTGGTGCGGTGACCGGCTTCTTCGAAGCGGCGGCAGAACTCAAGCACGCCCTGCGTGTATTCGGTCGGCTGGCCCTCGGCATCGAACAGCGCGAGGCCTTCGTCCTGCTTGGCGATCAGATTGGTGGAGGGATCAAAGCACAGCGACATTTCGTCCGTATCCGGGCGCAGCTTCGCAAGGATGAACGGGTAACGACGCGCATAGGCGGGCAGGTAGATCGCTTCCATGATCTTGTTGTCTTCGCCAACAAAGGTGTTCACGCCTTCGTTGAGGCCAAACAGCGCGATCGGCAGCGGGTTTTCGCCAGCAGTAAACACGATCGGGAAATCGCGCTGGGCGTCGACAAATTCGTCCGAGGTCAGCGGGATGGCGTGGGTCGCAGCGAGGTAGGCGGCGCTTTCCAGCGTCCCGGCCTTCCAATCGGCGTGGTCGCGGCTGTTGAGCGGCAGAAGATCGTTGTAGAACAACGGAAGTTGCGGTTGCGGCGCGCTGGCCATGACTTCGTCTCCGAAAAAATGGGGTGAGTTTGATCCTCTCAGCGGGCCAAACCCGCCAGGTGGGCGGCCCTTAGGCGTTTGGCGCGCAAGGCGCAAGCCGCACAGGGTCAGGCCGTAGGCGAGGGCGTGATAAGCTTGCCGGGATTGAGCAGGTTGTCCGGGTCCATCGCGGCCTTGATCCGCCGCATCAGCCCGAGTGCCACGGGATCATGGAGGCGCGCGAGCTCATCCACCTTCATCTGCCCGATCCCATGCTCGGCACTGATCGAACCACCCCACTGGGTGACCAGATCATAGACCGCAGCGCTCACCGCCTTGCCCTCGGCCTCCTCCCATGCGCCTGCCACGGCGCCAGCGGGGGCGAGCACATGAAAATGGACATTGCCGTCGCCAAGGTGCCCAAAGGCGACCGCACAGGTGCCGGGGAAGGCGTTTTGGATGGCTGGGGTCGCGGCGAGAATGAATTCGGGCATCTTCTCGACCGGAACCGAAATGTCATGCTGCATCGCCGGGCCCAGCGCCCGTTCGGCGGCGGAAATACCGTCGCGCAAGGCCCAGAAGGCCTCGGCCTGCGTATCATTGGCCGCGATCACGGCATCGGCGATCAGGCCCGCTTCGAGCGCATGGGAAAGCCCCGTTTCAAGGGCTTCACGCAGCGCGGCGCTGTCACGGGTGGACGAGACACATTCGATCAGCGCGTTCCACGCGTGTGATGTGTTGAGCGGTGCGCGTGCCGTCGGTTGGTGGGCCAGCACGCTGGCGAGGCAATGGGCGGGCACCACTTCGAACCCTTCGAGCGCATCCCCCATCGCGCGCTCCATCTGGCGCAGCAAGGTGCGTGCCTCGATGATTCCGCCAAGCCCCACCCATGCCGTGGCGCGGCCCACCGGCGCGGACAGCAACCGCAGGGTTGCCGCGGTGACGATCCCGAGCGTGCCTTCCGAACCGATCAGCAATTGCTTGAGATCGAACCCGCGATTGTCCTTCTTGAGCGGGGTCAGCAGATCGAGCACATCGCCGTTCGCCAGCACCGCCTCCAGCCCCAGCACTTGCGCGCGCATGGTGCCGTGGCGCAGCACCTGCGTGCCCCCGGCGTTGGTAGAAATCAGCCCGCCGATGGTAGCCGACCCCTTGCCGCCGAGCGTCAGAGGGAAGCGCATTTGCGCGGCCTCGGCGGCTTCGTGGAGCTGCTGGAGGATCACGCCCGCTTCGCACACCACCTCGCCCGCGGCGGCATCAAGATTGCGAATGGCGTTCATTCGCCGCAGCGACAGGAGGATCGCCGCGCCGCTCGCATCCGGGGTCGCGCCGCCTGCCATGCCGCTATTGCCGCCCTGCGGCACCATGGGAACCCGATGCTCGGCGCACAGCTTCACGAGCGCTGCCACCTCGGCGGTTGTAGCGGGTAATGCCAGCGCCAGCGCCCGGCCGGTATAACGCCCGCGCCAGTCGGTGAGCCATGGCTCCATTCGCTCAGGATCTGTCGTTAGCCCGCGTGGGCCGAGCAACTCACCTGCTGAGCGCAGCAGGGCGTCGTCAGTTGCGTTAGCGGCGAGGGAGGTGACTGTCTGGTCCATTGTGACCTACTTGCCACAGTAATGAAGGAATTTGCCACATGTTTTGTTGCGCGCTCGTCACCAGTTAAGGTGCGGTTCAAACGCCCCTGATAGGGCGGATGTTGGACATCGCTCTGACGGAGGAGCCGCCGAGCGGCCCCTGGGCGGCCGTATTACGCGAGGAGAGTTCCTGAAACACCATGCATAGCCTGTTCGCCTTGACGGCGCCGGCGGCGTTGATCTTGCCGGTCATGGCCGCAGCGGGATCGGGTGTGCCGACAGGTGATGCGCAGGGTGTGCCAGCCTCTGCGCCGCAATGCGACGCCGCGCCTGCGCTCGCTGAGCCGCCCGTGATCAACCCGCTCTCGGCCCTCAGGAACAGCAGCATTGCGCGTCAGGTGCGGATCGAACAGCGCGTGGTGGTCCGCATCACGCCGCGTCCGCCTGCTGCCCGGCAGAACCTCCTTGCCGATTTGCCACAGCGCGAAATCGCTCCCCGGTTTGAAGAGCGGGGCAAGGAAAAGTGCGTTGCTTTGGAGGGCATCGCAGGCGTGCAAACAGGGAGCGGCAATCGCTTGGTCCTTTTCTTGCGCGACCAGCGCATGATTTCGGTCAATCTCGAAAAAGCGTGCCGTGCCCGCGACTTCTATTCCGGCTTCTATGTCGAGAAGAGCAAGGACGGACGGTTGTGCGTCGAGCGTGACAAGCTCCAATCGCGCACCGGCGCACGCTGCGAGGTTGAGGCGATGCGCCAACTGGTGGAAGTGCGCGACTAACGAGAGCCGCGCGGCCCGCAGGTTTCCTTGACTTTTACCCCCATTTGCGGGAAAGGCGCGGCGACCGTACGCCGCTTCGCGCCGCTTGCCGGTCGGACTATCCCGGCAGCAGCCCTGCCCGCTCTTTTTCGGACACCACGCACCGCATGACATTCGCCGATCTCGGCCTTTCGCCCGAATTGCTCAAAGCCGTGGAGGACGCGGGCTATAGCACGCCGACTGCGATCCAGGCGCAGGCGATCCCCACGATCTTGATGATGCGCGATCTGATCGGCATTGCCCAGACCGGGACGGGCAAGACCGCTAGCTTTGTGCTCCCCATGATCGACGTGATGGCCGCCGGCCGCCGCCGCGCGCTGATGCCGCGCTCGCTGATCCTCGAGCCCACCCGCGAACTCGCAGCCCAAGTCGCCGAGAACTTCGAAAAGTACGGCAAGAACCACGATCTCAAGATGGCGCTGCTGATCGGTGGCGTGCAGATGGGCGATCAATTGAAGGCGCTGTCAGACGGGGTTGATGTGCTGATTGCCACCCCGGGGCGTTTGATGGACCTGTTCGAGCGCGGCAAGATCATGCTCAACGGCTGCGAGCTGCTGGTGATCGATGAGGCCGACCGGATGCTCGACATGGGGTTCATCCCCGACATCGAATTCATCTGCTCGAAGCTCCCCGAAACCCGGCAGACGATGCTGTTCTCGGCGACCATGCCGCCGCCGATCGAGAAGCTGGCTAAGAAATTCCTCAACAATCCCAAGCGGATCGAGGTTAATCGCGCGGCCTCGACCAATGCAGATATCACCGCCTTCAAGGTGCCGGTGAAGTCGCGGTCGAAGCGCGAGACACTGCGCTGGTTCCTCGAGAATGACCTTGTGGAAACCGCGATGATCTTCGCCAACAAAAAGACCACGGTGCGCGAACTCAACCAGAGCCTTCAGCGCCACGGGTTCCGCTCATCGGAAATTCATGGTGACATGGACCAATCGAGCCGGATCAAGGAGCTTGAGCGATTCAAGGCGGGCGAAGTTAACATTCTGGTCGCGTCCGACGTCGCGGCCCGCGGCCTCGACATCAAGGGCGTGTCCCACGTCTTCAACTTCGATACGCCGTGGCACCCCGATGACTATGTCCACCGCATCGGCCGCACAGGGCGCGCGGGGGCCAAGGGCCGGGCGTTCACCTTCGTGTCGGAAGAAGACGCCGAAGCCATCGCCAATGTCGAAAAACTGACCGGCAGCCCGATCAAGGTATTCGGCAAGGAAGACCTGCGGATTGATCTGTCAGAGGTGCTGGCCAAGGCCGAAGCGGCCAAGGCCAAGGCCCAACCTGAGGCACCCGAAGAAGCACGCGAAGTGCGACCGGAACGCAAGCCCCGCCGCGCGCGCGAAGACCGCGAAGAGCGCGCGCCGCGAGAAGCCCGCGCCCCGCGCGAGGAGCGAGCACCCCGCGAAGAACGCCCGCGCCGCGACAAGGCCGGCAGCCGCACCGACCGGGTGGCCGTCAGCGACGAACGCAAGCCGCGCCGCTATCACGAAGACGACGAACCCGTCCCCGCCGGAGAATGGAACGGCCCGCGCCCGAGCTTCCTTGATGTGGGGTTTGGCTGACGTTTACTAGGCTTGACGGCCCAGGGCAGCAGTTCAGTCGGCGAGGCTTTGCGCTATCCCGTCCGAACGCGTTGGTCGCCACAGTGGATAAACCAGCGATCCCAATAGCGTGCTCGGGACCGGGTCATCGACGCCGTACCTACCGGGCCCTTCCCTTTCTTTCATATTGGCCGTTCCGAACAGCAAGTCCCAGATTGGAAGCTGCCCCGCAAAATTCTTGTCATAGGCATCCACGACATTCGCATGGTGCCAATGGTGATAGGTCGGTGTCAGATAGATCCACCGCAGCGGCCCCCAGCCGATCTTTATGTTGGAATGCTTCAGAAGCGAATGCCACGAAAACTGCACGACATAAATCGCGAAAGCCGCAGCCGAGACGTCGAAAAGCACCGCCAGGATGACCACGCCTGAGTTTGTGATGGCCGTATCCATCGGATGAGTCCGATAAGCTGCGATCCAATCCATGTGCTCGATGGAATGATGAACCGCATGAAAGTTCCACAACAACGGCACGGTGTGAAATAGCCGATGCGCCCAATAGTAATAAAGGTCGCCCAGCACGATAAGACCGACGATCTGCAGCCAGATCGGAGTCGAATCTACGAACGCTTTGGCCGTATCGGGGATCAGTGGGCCGACAACGAGCACCGCGCCTGATATGTACAGAGCCGACAGCGCCATGATCCCGATTGATCCTGTGAGTGCATATGCGAGGTCGAGACGCAGGTTCTCGCGTAACAGCCCGGCTCGTCTAACCCTCGGTAGAACATGCTCGAGCGGCACGAAGATCACGGCCGCGCTAAGAAGAAAGACAATACTGTCCAAATAGTTTTCGAAAAAGCTCATGACGGCATTGCCTCGGTCTTGGGGAAGGCGGATGGAACGGGGCGCGGACCGGGTTGCCCGGGCTTTAGCTGCATGAAAGCCTTTTCGACCCCAAAATGTACGGCAAGAGCGGCGACATAACTAAGGCCGAGATAGCAGAACCAGAACACTGCTGGGCCCTCATCCTGCCCGAGGGAAGTTGCCAGCGGGAGCAAAGGGAAGTGAACCAGGTAAAGGCTGTAGCTCAATCGGGCATTGACCCTGAAGAAGGGCTCGCAAGCTGGCCTGCGATCTCCCAGAGCAACGGCGCACCAGACAATCCAGGCGAACAGTGCGGCAAGGGCAGTCGGCCGCAGCCAGACATCAAACCGGGTGATGTGGGCGAGAAATTCGTGTGAGCAAATCCAGATCACGAGGGCAATCAGGCCCACACCCAATCCCTGCGAAGCGCGACGAGCGGAAAGCACGATCCCTCGCGATTGTAGCAACGCGACCATGATGCCGAACACGAAGCCTTCGAGCGACATGTGAAACGGACTGCGCAGATACTGAAAGAACTCGCTGTACGTGACATCCGCATTCAACCCTTCGAATGCGATGCCTCTGGAAACCGGCGAAATCAGCAGAAGGAAGGCGGCAAACGCTGCGAAGGAAACAAAGCTGCGCAGTCGGACGAGAACGATGACTAGCAGCGGCGCGAGGATGTAGAACTTCTCCTCCAACCCCAGGGACCAGAACACCACGTTTATGTCCGCGCCAGTATAATCCTGAAGGAACAAAAGATGAGCGACAAAGCTTTTGCCGAGGTCGGGCGCTGCCGCCATAAAGCCGGGGAAGAACCCGATGACGCATAGTACAAGGACGGCATAATAGGAGGGTACGATCCTGAGGATGCGGTCGATAAAGTAGCGCGAGGGAACGAAGCGTCCGGGTTCAGCACTTGATCGGCGCAATAGGCCTGCTGTTATGAGATAACCGGAAAGGACGAAGAACAGATCGACGCCCACCCATCCGTTTCTGAAAAGGCTCGCCGCCAGCCCTTCGCGGATGCCTCCAGCATCGATCCCCGAGCCGTGGCGCAGCAGAACAAGAATAATCGCGAGCGAGCGCAGGACGTCTAGCCAAGCATTGTGATGCGCATTTACGGGGAAAGCCAGATAAGGACCGTTTCGCATCTGCATGAACCTACACCCGGATGATCACCTCGGAGAAAGCGATGCGATCTGCACAGCGCCCCTCCTAAGACATAAGGGTAAAGCAAGACATAATGGCTCGATCCTCGCGCAGCTCCAGATGACTTCGATCGCCGAATGGTGGGGGATGATCCTACCATGAGGACACGCGATCGGTCTCAACCCACCACCGTCACAAAACTATCGAGCACCCGCTTCTCGCCCACATCCTCGAACAGGATGGTGAGCTTGTTGCCCTCCTGATCGATCACGCAGCCAGTGCCGAACTTGTCGTGCCGCACCATCGCGCCAATCGCGATGTCGCTGCGGGCGGGGGCGGCGAAGCTGGCGGCTGAGCGCGTGTTTTCGCGCACCCGCGCGGGCTTGGTGTCGTAGCCTGAGGTCAGCGCGCGCTGCCAGCCGGGGCCGCGCTGCTGGGCCTTGTCGGGGTAGTCGCGCGCGACATGGGCGAAGGGGTCTTCCTGTTCGCTCCAATTCGCCCGCCACAGGCTCGCGCCGCCGGTGAGGGTGGTTTCCTGCTCGATATGCTCGGGCGGCAGGTCCTCGATGAAGCGGCTGGGAATGCTGCTCACCCATTGCCCGTAAATCCGGCGGTTCGCTGCGTGCAGGATCGTGCAGTGCCGCCGTGCGCGGGTGATCGCGACATAGGCGAGGCGGCGTTCCTCTTCCAAGGATGCCAGTCCACCCTCGTCGATCGCACGCTGCGAGGGGAACACGCCTTCCTCCCAGCCGACGCAGAAGACATTGTCGAATTCCAGCCCCTTGGCGGCATGAATCGTCATGATCGTGACGGTTTCCTCGGCATCCGAGCGGTCATTGTCCATGACGAGGCTGACATGTTCAAGGAAATCGCCGAGCGTCTGGTATTCCTCCATCGCGCGCGCAAGTTCGGAGAGGTTTTCAGCACGGCCCGCGCTTTCAGGCGTGCGGTCGGCGGCGAGCATGGCGTTGTAGCCCGATTCTTCCAGCACCAGCCGCAAGAGGTCAGCCGGGGTCAGCACCTCGGCCTGTTCGCGCCAATGCAAGAACTGGCGCATCAAGCCGCCGATGGTGATCGCGGCGCGCTTGGGCAGCTCGTCACTGTCGGCCAGTTGCAGCGCGGCGGCCGCCAGCGGCAGGCCAGTGCGGCGCGCGTGGGAGTGCATCGCCTCCAGCGCCTTCGCGCCAAGCCCGCGCTTGGGCTGATTATGGATGCGCTCGAACGCCAGATCATCCTGCGGCTGCGCGATCAGCCGCAGATAGGCGAGCGCATCGCGGATTTCGGCGCGTTCATAGAAGCGGAAACCGCCGATGATGCGGTAATTGATGCCGATCTGGATGAAGCGGTCTTCGAATTCGCGGGTCTGGTACTGCGCGCGCACCAGGATGGCGACCTGATTGAGCGCTGCGCCCTCACGCTCCAGCCGCTCGATCGCCTCGCCCACCCGGCGCGCTTCCTCGGGCGCGTCCCACACACCGATCACCTTGACCTTGTCGCCGCCGTTGACCTCGGTCCAGAGCGTCTTGTCATGGCGCTGCGAATTGGCGCGGATCAGCCCCGATGCCGCGCCCAGAATATGCGGAGTGGAGCGGTAATTCTGTTCGAGCCGGATCACTTCGGCGCCCGGAAAATCCTTCTCGAACCGCAGGATATTGGCAACCTCGGCCCCGCGCCAAGAATAGATCGACTGGTCATCATCCCCGACGACGCAAATGTTCTTGTGCCCCTGCGCCAGCAGCCGCAGCCACAGGTACTGCACCGCGTTGGTGTCCTGATATTCGTCCACCATGATGTAGCGGAAACGGCGCTGGTAATCGGCGAGGATGTCGGGGTGCTGGCGCAGAATGTTCAGCATATGCAGCATCAGGTCGCCAAAGTCGCAGGCATTGAGCTGCTTCAAGCGCTCCTGATAGCGGGCATAGAGCGCCGTGCCGCGGCCATTGGCATAGGCCTCGTTCTCGACCGCATCGAGATCGCTCGGGTTGAGGCCGCGGTTCTTCCAGCGGTCGATCAGGCCCGCCAATTGACGCGCGGGCCAGCGCTTTTCATCCAGATCAGCCTCGGTGATGAGCGCCTTCAACAACCGCAGCTGATCATCGGTGTCGATGATGGTGTAATTGCTCTGCAAACCAACCAGCTCGGCATGGCGGCGCAGCATCTTGGCGCAGATCGAGTGGAAGGTGCCGAGCCACGGGATGCCCTCCGCCCCCGGCCCGAGATGATGCGCGACGCGCTCGCGCATTTCGCGCGCGGCCTTGTTGGTGAAGGTGACGCACAGGATCTGCGATGGAAAGGCCCGCCGGGTCGCCACCAGATGCGCGAGGCGCGCGGTGAGCGCCGCCGTCTTGCCCGTGCCCGCGCCCGCTAGCATCAGCACCGGGCCTTCCGTGGCCAGCACAGCGGCGCGCTGCGGCGGGTTCAGCCGCGCGGCATAGGCGGGGACAGCGTCGCGATTAGGCGCGGGAGAGGGCAGGGCAGTGCTCATGGTGACAGTGAACAGGTAGGGAACAATCGCCGCATGGGCAAGCTGCTAGGGCAGCTTATCGACGACGCGCCTCAGGCCTCGGCTGCGGCGAGGCGCATCAGGCTGAGCTTGCCCTTGCCGACCTTGCGGGTCGCCTCAATGTCGAGGCCCTTGACCGCTGGGTCTTCGTTGAAGGCGGTTTCCAGACTGATCCAGGTTTCTGGCCCAATCCAGCCGAGCCTCAGCAAGCGATCAAGTGCCACTTCGCCCGCACCCGAATAATAGGGTGGATCGAGGAGGATCAGGTCGAGCGGCTGGGTTGCAGCGCGCAATTGCGTGACCGATCCGGCCTCGACCCGCGTCAGGCCTTGCGCCCCTAGCATGGCGATATTGGCGCGGATGGTGTCGAGCGCGGCGCGGTCCTGTTCGACGAAGAGGCACGAGGCTGCGCCGCGCGAGAGGGCTTCGAGTCCAAGCGCGCCGGAGCCTGCGAACAGGTCGGCGACGGCCAGCCCTTCGAAATCGCCGAGTCGGCTGGTCAGCATCGCGAACAGGGTTTCGCGGGTGCGGTCCGCTGTCGGCCGGGTGGTGTCGCCCTTGGGCGCGGCGAGCTTGCGCCCGCGCCATTGGCCGGCGATGATTCTCATGTCTTCGGCCCGTGCGGTGGAGGCGCATTGCGGGTGGGCTTGGGCCGCTTGCGCGCGCCGGGACCGGAGCGCGGCGCGCCGCTGGGCTTGGCCGCGC
Source organism: Erythrobacteraceae bacterium CCH12-C2 (assembly GCA_001556995.1). Taxonomy (GTDB): domain Bacteria; phylum Pseudomonadota; class Alphaproteobacteria; order Sphingomonadales; family Sphingomonadaceae; genus Erythrobacter. The sequence continues at coordinate 1,041 of LSKF01000039.1, read as the reverse complement.
CCTTGCGCTCGGACCCGCGCGGCGCGTTGGTGAGCGTCTCGAGGGTCTCGCGTTCAGGAGCGCGCGGCGGGCGCGGGGTGCGCTGGGGAGGGGCAGCCTTGGCTCCCCGGCGCGGTGCGCTGAGCGCTGCGCTTTCATCCTTGCGCGGCGCTGGGCGAGCGGAGGGACCCTTGCGCGCTGGGGGGCGGGCCGGGCGCGGCGGTTTGATGGGATTGGGAGCCGGGGCGGCAATGGCGATCCGCTCTGCCTTCTTCACGCCCCCGCGCGGGATCGGAACGCCCGTCATCTCCGAGAGGAAATGCGCCACCGGCTTGCCCGTAAGCTCCACCGCCTGCCCGCGCGGCAGATCGCCAAGGTTAAACGGACCGTATCCGATGCGGATCAAGCGGTTGACCTGCAACCCGAGATATTCAAGCACCCGGCGCACTTCGCGGTTCTTGCCTTCGGTGATGGTCATCTCGATCCACAGATTACGCCCGCTGGAGCGTTCAAGGTTCGCATCGATGGCGCCGTAGCGCACGCCCTCGATCTCGACCCCGTCCATCAGATCTTCCAGCTGGCTCTGCGTCACCACCCCGAAGGCGCGGGCGCGGTAGGTGCGGGGCACGCCCGATGCGGGGAGCTCCAGCTTGCGTTTCAGACCGCCGTCATTGGTGAGCAGCAGCAGGCCTTCGGTGTTCATATCGAGCCGCCCGATCGGCATCAGCCGCGGGGTGCCCTGGGGCAAGGCATTGCGCAGCGCGGTGTAGATCGTCGGGCGGCCCGCGGGATCACGCTCCGCGGTGATGAGGCCGGTGGGCTTGTTGAAGGCGAACAGCCGGGTGGCCTCAGCGGCGGCGACAGGGTTGCCGTCGACCGTCACGCCCTTGAGGCTCGCGAGAATCGTGGCGGGGGTATCGAGCACGACGCCATCCAGCGCTACGCGCCCCTCGGCAATCATCCGCTCGATCTCGCGGCGGCTGGCGACCCCTGCACGGGCGAGCAGCTTGGCGATGCGTTCGCCTTCGGGGCGCGTTTCTGAGCGGGGGGGCAGGGTGGGCA
>LSKF01000038.1 GCA_001556995.1 Erythrobacteraceae bacterium CCH12-C2 | reverse complement strand
TGAGGGGCTGATGCTGCCCATACTTCTCGAACAGGAGCATGGCGAGGAAGCTGGGCCCGGCCCATCCGCGGGGCACCACATGGAACGGTGCTGGGGCTTGCGCGATCTTCTCGCAGTCCCGGCACGAGAACTTCTCCCGCACCGTCTGGATCACCTTCCAGGAGCGCGGAATGACCTCGAGCGTCTCGGTAACGTCCTCGCCAAGCTTGGAGAGCCGGTCCCCGCCGCAGGCCGGGCAGGAACAGGGCGCGGGCACCACGACGCGCTCGCGCGGCAGATGCTCGGGGAGCGGCTTCCTTGTCGGCCGCTTGCGTTCGAACGCGGTGACCGTGGTGGTCTTCGCTGCCGCTTCCTCGGCGACCAGATCGTCTTCGGCAGCGTCGGCCTCGAGCTCTTCGAGCTGGAGCTCCATCTGATCGAGCAGGCGTCGGCTGCGCTCGGCGCTGGGGCCATACTGCTCGCGCTTCAGCTTGGCGATCTGCA
>LSKF01000037.1 GCA_001556995.1 Erythrobacteraceae bacterium CCH12-C2 | reverse complement strand
GCACACTCTCTGGAATCGCGACGAGGCCGAACCGCTCGTTACCGAGCGTTGCCCAACAAGGGACGCCAAACATCTGCGTGGCTGACAGGGCGCTTTCGATACCTTCGGCAAGGCCCAACCGGCCTGCGGCCGGCGGGGCAAGTCTGACTGCACCACAGCCAAGGCTGCCAAGCGCACGCTTGGGCCGCTCAAAATCGGCGAGCTTTGCGCTCGGCACGTCGAGAAATGTCCTGTGGATCGCGATTATGCCCATGTCAGTCGTGACGGCCGCCAACATTGCAGGGAGGAACTGGACCGCACCACGTGGTCCGAGCGGCGTGCGCTCGAGATAACGGAGCTGATCAGAGGCACGCAGGATCCCGCGCTGCGCGAGGTATCCTTCGGCAGGGCTGTCGGAGATCGCCGCCGCCGAGTGCCACAAACGCCGCGCGTTGGAATTGAAGGCCCTTTTTTCCGGTCGATCAGCGGCAACGGCCCCCGAGCCATCGAACAGGTCACGGCTGCGAATACCCTGGCGGTCGAGTGCGGCAATCACCTCATCATTCGAGCATCCCGCGAAGCAATGAAACAGGATCGCTTTGCGCCCCAGTGTCACGCTCAGTGAGGGAGTGCGGTCGTCGTGCGCGGGGCAGCAGCACATGCCTTTGCCCCGACTCCATGTACCTTGAAGGCTTTCGACGATCGTGCGGGCGCGGCGTTCGAGTTGATGAACTTTGTCTAACGGGGGCATCGACCTTCTCCGGTTGAGGTGCCCTCCCCGCGCAGCCTCCGCTCTTCACTTGCGCCAGTCCAGTTTTCCTACATCGCTTGTTCTTTATATGTTCTCACTCGATTCGGCTAGACAAGGATCGAGAAATGACAATCAGAACTCTCTTGATCGCGGGCATCGCGATCACTTCTGGTATCCCGGCCAGTGCTCAGGACATAACAGCGCCAGCTACGAACGGCGCTGCGGCCAGCCACTCCGAAGGCATTCGGATTGCGGAAGCATCAAACGGCTTTCAACTGGTCGAGCATGGGCTCTGGCGTTCCTCGCAGACCGCCCCAGCACCGCGCCTGTCAGTGGCGGACGATGGGCGGGTCAACCGGCCATACAGATACGAACCCAATGCCAAGCCGGCCCCATCCGGGTTTCGGCGAGCAACCTACTTGCCTCACATCTATGCCGCGGAGGCGAAGTACTCATTGCCCGCGGGCCTGCTTGATGCGCTCGTATGGACAGAATCTCGTTACAACCCTTTGGCTGTCAGCCCGGCGGGTGCCGCGGGCCTTGGGCAGCTGATGCCCGCCACGGCAAAAGAACTCGGAGTCTTCAATCGCTTCGATCCAATGGCCAACATCTTCGGCGCAGCGCGATACCTGCGGCAGATGCTCGACAGGTTTGGCGTGGTCCACCTCGCGGTAGCTGCCTACAATGCAGGTCCCGGCGCCGTTGAGCGTGCAGGCGGCATTCCCCGCAATGGCGAGACTCCTGGCTATGTCCGCGAAGTGCTTCGCCATTGGCGCTTTTAGCGGTCGCTCCGAATTGTAGAGCGACGCTCAAGGTGAGAGTTTGCCTCTCGTCTCAGTTGCTGCGCGAGAGCATCGGTAAGCTGATCCCACACTCAAGCCGGCGGGGCTGCCTTGTCCGCGCCCGTCGCCACCCCTAGGCAGTAACGCCCCCAAGCTGCCATCAACTTCACGCGGGCGCCGGGCTGGTCGGGTGTGCCGAGATAGGTTGTGCGGCGATAGGCCGCCTGGACAGCGTCGGGCGTCTTGTGCGCGAGAGCAGCTTCTACCACGGCATCGGGGATGCCCTCATTTGCTGCCCAATCGGTGAACGCAGAGCGGAAGCCGTGGACGTGGTAAGGTTCGCTCATGTCCCGCAGCACCTTGAGCAGCGTCATGTCAGACATAGGCTTACCAGCTACGCCGGGAAACACGACGTCGCTCTCAGACATCCGCAGGGCATCGGCTTTTGCAAGCACGGCCAGAGCCTCGTCAGACAGCGGCACGATATGCGCCTTGTTTCGCTTCATGTGCTCGGCGGGGATCGTCCACAACCGGCTCTCTAGGTCAAATTCGGACCATGTCGCCAGGCGGACCTCCTGACTGCGCACTCCAGTCAGGATGAGCAACTCCAGCGCAAGCCGCCCGAAGGATGGTTTGCGCCGTAAGGCGGTGAGGAATCCGGGTAGCGCGACATAGGGCATCGCTTTGCGATTCTCACGCACCTTCACTTGCCGTGGCAGCCCGCGACCCGCCTTCAGGCTGCCATTGCCCGACGGGGCCTCGCGGGAGCGCCAGCCCTTCGCGTGGGAATAATCCAGCACGGCGCAAATCCGGTTGCGGACCTGGCGGGCGGTATCGGGGATTTCCTGCCAGATTGGCGTCAGCACGGCGATGATATCAGCACTGCTGATGCTGCCCGTCGGCATGTCACCCAGCTTCGGAAAGGCATAGTTTTCGAGACTGGCGAGCCACTGGCGCGCATAGACCGTGCTTTTCCAGCCCGCTTCGTTTTCGCTGTGGTACTGAGTCGCGGCAGCCCGGAACGTCACCTTGGCGGCGGCCTCGTCTTTTTTTTCGGCCAGAACATCACGGTGGTCGACCTTAACCGCCTTACGCAAGACCGTGGCTTTTTGCCGCGCTTCTGCAAGTGTCATCTGCTTGGCGCTACCCAAGCCGATATCCTGTCGCTTGCCGTCTCGCTGGAGCCTTAGGACCCAATAGGCTCCACCACGCTTATCGACCCTAAGCACCAATCCATCGCCATCCTGATAGGTTCCAGGATTCGCCATCGCTGCCTTGACCGCTACCGCCGTGAGCTTGCCCATTTCTTTCTCCCACACTTTCAAGCCCACCTTGGGAGGGGTGCAGTGTGGGAGTAAGCCAACTTACTCCCACATCCCTCCCACACTAGCCTCTGGCTGCATGCAAACAGCAGCGGACAAATGCGGGCCAAGAAGCGCAGAATACCCTAGGTTTTCCGGGATTTCCACGGTCATTCGTGGATGCTTGCGGATAAGGGGGTGGTGGACAGGGCTGGATTCGAACCAGCGTACGCTCTCGCGGGCAGATTTACAGTCTGCTGCCATTAACCACTCGGCCACCTGTCCACACAGTCCCCGTAAGGGGGGCGTTCCTGAGCATGGTATGCTCTGAAAATGCGCGAGTCCGAAGCCGGGCCCGCTGCCGAGAGGCGCCCCTTTGGCGAAGCGGTGCTTGCCTGTCAATGCCCCTGCTGGCAGGGGGACGCGCTTGATCGCCAAGCCAAGGAGCACGCATGGCCAAGGTTGAACGCAAACGCGCATTGAGAGGCCGGGCAGGCCGCATGAAGGGCGGGCGCGGCTCGGGCCGGGCCAGCAGCGGGCAGGTGCGCCTGTGGGGCAGGCACGCGGTCGAGGCCGCGCTCAAGAACCCGGAACGCCAGCACCGCAAGCTCTGGGCCACGCCCGAGGGGATCGAAAGCCTCGATGGCGAGCTGCCCCCGGGCTTCCCGGTTGAACATGCGCAGGCCGCCGACCTCGCACGCCTCGTCGCCAAGGACGCGCCGCATCAAGGGCTGGTGCTCGAATGCGCGCCGCTGGAGGATGTGTTCCTTGATGAAGTGGCGCTGGGTGATCCGGCGCAGCCCATTGTGGTGCTCGATCAGGTGACCGATCCGCACAATGTCGGAGCAATCCTGCGCTCGGCCGCAGCCTTTGGGGCCGCAGCCATCGTCACTCAGGACCGCCACGCACCCCCTGAGGGCGGTGTGCTAGCAAAATCTGCGTCGGGCGCGCTGGAGACAGTGCCTTGGGTAAGGGTGGTAAACCTTGCGCGCGCGCTCGATGAGCTGGCCGAGGCGGGCTATTGGCGCATTGGCCTAGCCGGCGAGGCCGAAGCGGTGTTGGGCGACATCATGCCTGCCGGGCCGCTCGCCATTGTGCTTGGCGCTGAAGGCGAAGGCATGCGGCACAACATCGCTGCCCATTGCGACGTGCTGGCAAAGCTTCCGATTTCCTCGGCGATTGAAAGCCTCAACGTCTCGAACGCTGCTGCGATTGCGCTTTATGCGGTGGCCACTCGGGAGTAGTGTGACCGGCAAAGGCCTGCGCTGCGGCGCGATGAGGGGGGCACCATGACCAGGTTTTCATCCATTCGCCTGCGCGCTGCAGCGGTGTTGGCTGGCTTCGCGCTGGCGCTGTCGGGCTGTTTCATGTCGCCGGGCAAGTTCACCTCTGAGCTTGCCCTGACCGGTCCCGACACCTTCACCTTCCGCTATGATGGCGAGATCTTCTTCCTTGGCCTGTCGAAGCTCGCCCAGATGGGGGCCGGGGCCGAGGAGACTTTCACCGCCAGCTGCGTCAATGAAGAAACCTTCGAAAGCCGCCCCTGCACCAGCGCCGAAGAGGCAGAGCAGCGAGCGACTTGGGAAGCGGGAGCACCGGAACGCGCCGCTCAGAAAAAGAAGGAAGCCGAGCAGATGGCGGTCCTGATGGGCGGCATCGACCCGACCGACCCCAAGGCCGCCGAAGAACTGGTCACCCTGCTCAAGCGCCAGAAAGGCTGGGAGCGTGTGGTGCACAAAGGCGACGGGGTATTCGACGTCAGTTACCGGGCAACAGGCTCGCTCGGTCACGATTTCCTGTTTCCGCAGATCGAGGGCTTCCCGGTTGCCAACCCATTTGTGCAGATGATCCTGCGCACCAATGGTCAGGTGCGCATCAACGCACCCGGCTTTGCCGCGCAGAACGGCGAAAACCCGATGACAGCGATGATGGGTGGCATGGGGTCGATGGCGGGGCTGGCAGCAATGGGCGCTTCGGGTGAGAATGGTGAGGCTGGCACGGACGCCCTTCCTTCCATTCCGCAAATCGATGGCACCTTTACCATCCGTGCCGCGCCCGGGATGCGGATCCTCGCGAACAACACCGACGAGGGGGCGACATCGGAGGCAGGGACCGAGGTTCTGACCTGGCGGATTACGCCGCGCTCGGTTCAGGCCCCCACTGCGCTGATCGCTACGAGCCGCTGAACCACCCGCGTGGCCATACAAAACCCCGCCAGCTACCAATGCTGACGGGGCTTGGACAACCCTAGCAGGGCTGGAACGCGATGGAACGTGTGCGATCAGTTGACCGCATCCTTGAGGCCCTTGCCCGCCTTGAACTTGGGCTGGTTTGAGGCCTTGATCTTCATCGGCTCGCCGGTGCGCGGGTTGCGTCCGGTCGAAGCCTTGCGCTTGGCCACCGAAAAGGTGCCAAACCCCACCAGCCGCACTTCATCACCCCCCGAAAGGGCCTTGGTGATCGCCTCAAAAACACCTTCGACGGCATTCGAAGCATCGCTTTTGGAAAGGCCACTGGCCTCGGCAACGGCGCTGATCAGGTCGTTCTTGTTCATCTGGGAACCCCCCCTGGCTATGGAAACTGGATACTTCGGTGAATCGCCTTCCCGAAAGCGTGCGACATGAGACCTTTTTCCAAGGGCTGTCAAAGGCAAATCGCCCTTGTCAAACATGCACACAAGCGGGGGAAACACTCTTTGCTCCCCCCGCGCGGGCCGCCCAGAGCGATACCAGCTTTGTCACGCGGCCTAAGTGAGCCGCAGCCTGATCGGCGGTTGGCTCGTCAGCGGGCTCAATGCGCCGTGGGGGCCTCTGATGCAGGCGCACTTGCGCCGGCCACTGCTGCACCCGGTTGACTGGCAAGGTCATCAGCCTCAGTCCACTCAATCGCCACCGGCGCTTCTACGAGTGCACGTGCGAGCACCTCGTCGACATGCGCCACCGCGATGATCTCCAGCCCTTCCTTCACATTGACAGGGATTTCGGCGAGATCCTTGACGTTTTCCTCGGGGATAAGGACGGTCTTGATGCCGCCGCGCAGCGCGGCAAGAAGCTTCTCCTTCAGCCCGCCAATCGCCAGCACCCTGCCGCGGAGAGTGACCTCACCGGTCATCGCTACATCGGGGCGCACGGCAATGCCGCTCAGCGTCGAGACAATCGAAGTGACCATCCCGATCCCGGCGCTCGGACCATCCTTGGGCACTGCACCTTCGGGCAAGTGGATGTGGACGTTCTTGCGCTGAAACAGGCTCGGCTTGATGCCGTAGGCCGGTGCGCGGGCCTTCACGAAGCTGAAGGCCGCCGAGACGCTCTCGTTCATGACTTGACCGAGCTTGCCGGTGGTCTTGATCTCACCCTTGCCCGGCGTGGTGACGCTTTCGATGGTGAGCAATTCCCCGCCGACCGAGGTCCAGGCGAGGCCCGTCACCGCGCCGACCTGCGGCTCGTCCTCCGAAACCCCGTGCTTGAACTTGCGCACCCCCGAGTAATCGCCGAGGTTTTCGGGCGTGATGGTGACGCTGTTCGCCTTCTTTTCAAGGATCTGGCGCAGGGACTTGCGCGCGAGCTTGGCGATTTCGCGTTCGAGCGTGCGCACTCCTGCTTCGCGGGTGTAATAGCGGATCAGGTCGCGCAGCGCCTCTTCGGTCAGGGTGAACTCACCCACCTTCAGCCCATGCGCTTCGATCTGCTTGGCGATCAGGTGCCGCTGGGCGATTTCGACCTTCTCGTCCTCGGTGTAGCCTTCGAGCCGGATGATCTCCATCCGGTCCAGCAGCGGCTGCGGCAGGTTGAGGCTGTTCGCGGTGCAGACGAACATGATGTCGGAAAGGTCGAGATCCAGCTCCAGATAGTGGTCTTGGAACTTGGCGTTCTGTTCGGGATCGAGCACCTCCAGCAGTGCCGAGGCCGGATCGCCGCGGAAATCCTGGCCCAGCTTGTCGATCTCGTCGAGCAAGAACAGCGGGTTGCTGGTCCCGGCCTTCTTGAGGTTAGACACGATCTTGCCCGGCATCGAGCCAATATACGTGCGCCGGTGGCCGCGGATCTCGGCCTCGTCCCGCACCCCGCCCAGCGACTGACGCACGAATTCGCGGCCCGTGGCCTTGGCGATCGACTTGCCGAGCGAGGTCTTGCCGACGCCTGGCGGGCCGACGAGGCACAGGATCGGACCTTTAAGCTTGTTGGTGCGCGCCTGCACCGCGAGATATTCGACGATGCGGTCTTTCACCTTTTCCAGCGCATAGTGATCGGCATCGAGCACCGCCTGCGCACGGGCAATGTCGCGCTTCAGCTTCGACTTCTTGCCCCACGGCAGGCCGAGCAGCACATCGAGATAGTTGCGGATCACTGTCGCCTCGGCGCTCATCGGCTGCATTGAGCGCAGCTTCTTAAGCTCCGCCAGCGCCTTGGCCTTGGCTTCCTTGGACAGCCTGGTCTTTTCGATCTTTTCGGTGAGTTCGGCGATTTCATTGCCGTCTTCCCCGTCCCCGCCACCCAGCTCGCTCTGGATCGCCTTCAATTGCTCGTTGAGATAATATTCGCGCTGGGTCTTCTCCATCTGGCGCTTCACGCGCCCGCGGATGCGGCGTTCCACCTGCAGCACCGACAGCTCGCCTTCCATGAAGGCCATTACCAGTTCGAGCCGCTTCAGGGGGTTGGTCTCAGCCAGCAGCGATTGCTTGTCCGACACCTTGGCGCTGATCGCTGCGGCGATGGTATCGGCGAGCTGGCCGGCATCATCGACTTCGCTGAGATCGATTCCGGCATCTTCGCCCAGCTTCTTGTTGAGCTTCACATATTCGCCGAACTGCTCGACCACCTGCCGCATCAGCCCGGTGACTTCGCTGCCCGCCACCGTCTCCGCTTCGATCAGCGCGACTTCGGCGACGACATAGGCCGACTCCTCGACCAAGCCCGTGAGCCGCGCCCGCGTCTTGCCTTCGACCAACACGCGGACCGTCCCGTCGGGCAGCTTGAGCAATTGCAGCACCTGGGCGACAACGCCCACATCGTAAAGATCATCGCTTTCCGGATCGTCACAGCCCGGATCAAGCTGTGCGAATAGGACAATGTCCTTCGAAGTCTCCATCGCCGCTTCAAGCGCCGCGACAGAGCGGTCACGGCCAACGAACAACGGCACCACCATGCCGGGGAAGACGACGATGTCGCGAAGGGGGAGGAGGGGGTAAGTCTGGGTCATGATTTGGGTCCATGGCGGCCAATGGGGCCTGCCTTTGACTGCAATATGGGTGCCAGGTGGTCAGCCCGCAATGGCAAGCCTGGGCGAGGCTGTGGACGGCGCATAAGGCCTCGGATCACCCCAACCCGGGCAGGTTGAACCCCGGCGGCAGGCCCATCGAGCCCTGCATTTCCTGCATCTGCTGCTGCGAGACCCGGTCCGCCCGGTCGCGCGCATCATTGAAGGCCGCCGCCACCAGATCCTCAAGGATTTGCTTGTCGTCGGGCGTCATCAGGCTGTCGTCGATGCTGACACCGAGAATGCGCCCCTTGGCGCTGGCGCGAACCTTCACGAGGCCGCCGCCTGCCGAGCCTTCAACCTCGATCGAATCGAGCTTGATCTGCATTTCGTTCATTTGCCTCTGGATCGTCTCGGCAGCCTTTTGGGCGGCGGCCATCATTTCTTCCATCGACTTCATCGGGGGTCTCCTTAATTCCAGGGGGGGCTGGCAGCCTGTGCGATTTTGCCCTCGGGCCTCAGCAATTCGGCATCCGGAAAGGCTTCGAACGCGGCCTTGACCAGGGGGTCGGAACGAATGTGCTCATCACGTGCGCGGGCCACGGCCTCGGCAGCTTCGCGCAAGGAAGGCTGTGCTGGGCCGGAACCCCGCTCCACCTGCCAGCGCTTGCTTGTCAGCTTGAACAGCACCTCGCGGATGTCGGGGGCGGGATCATCGGGGAAATTGTCGGCCTGCTCGAAGACGAGGCGCTCGGGGGCGAGTTCGATCACCCGCACCCGGTCGCGCATCATCTGGGCGACTCGCAGCTGGCCTGAGGCATCGACTTGCTCAACCAGCGCCGCCCATTCGAGCATGGGCGGTGCGGCGGCTTGCGGCGCGAAGTCTGCGCCTTCGACTGATCCAACTTGAGCAGCAACGGGGCGCGCCGCCAGTTCCTCAATCCGCCGCGCCAGCTTGCCAGGATCAGGCATTTGCGCCGCGTGGAGGATGCGCAGCAGCGCCATCTGGAGCGACACCAGCGGATCGGGCGCGGTGCGCACTTCGTCATGGCCCTTGAGCAGCAATTGCCACAATCGGTGGAGCTCGCCAGCCCCCAGCCTTGCGGCGAAATCAGCAAGGGCTGCGCGCTCTTCTTCAGCCGGGGCGTCGGGCTCGCCGCCCGATACCTGCGCCAGCGTGATCCGGTGGGTCAGATCCATCAGCGCCCGAATCAGCGCGAGCGGCTCGACCCCGAGCGCATATTGCTCATCAACAGAGGTCAGCAAAGCCTTGGCATCGCCTGACAAAAGATGCCCTAGCAAGCGCCGCTGCGCGCTCTTGTCCGCGAGGCCCAGCATGTCGCGCACGCGGGCACCGCTGACCTTGCCCTCCCCGTCAAGGTCCGCATGAGCAATCGCCTGATCAAGGATCGAGAGCCCATCGCGCACCGATCCTTCGGCGGCAGCAGCGATGATGCTGAGCGCTTCGCTCTCGGCCTCAACCCCTTCGAGGCGGCAGACCTTGGCGAAGTGTTCCGCCAGCATGGCTGCGGGAATACGCCTGAGGTCGAACCGCTGCGTGCGGCTCAACACGGTGATGGGAAGCTTATCGACCTCGGTGGTGGCGAAGAGGAACTTCACATGTGCAGGTGGTTCCTCAAGTGTCTTGAGCAAGGCATTGAAAGCATTGCGCGACAGCATGTGGACTTCGTCGATGATATAGATCTTGTAGCGCGCCGAGACAGCCGCATAGCGCACCTGTTCGATGATCTCGCGCACATCATCGACCCCGGTGTTGGAGGCCGCATCCATTTCGATCACGTCGATATGCCGACCTTCCGCGATCGCCACACAGGCCTCGCACACCCCGCACGGATCAATCGTCGGCCCGCCCAGCCCGTCCGGTCCGACACAGTTCAGCGCCTTGGCGATCAGCCGCGCGGTTGAGGTCTTGCCGACCCCGCGCACTCCGGTCATCAGGAAGGCGTGGGCCAGCCGGTCGCGCGCAATCGCATTGGCCAGCGTGCGCACCATCGCTTCCTGCCCGATCAGTTCGGAGAAGGTCTGCGGGCGATATTTGCGCGCCAATACGCGGTAGGGCTGGGCCGTAGCGGCAGGGGCCTGAGCCGGGGCTGGCGAGGGGCTTGCGGGGGCCAAGGCCGGGTCCAGAGCGGGCAAGACCGGGGCTGGTGCCGTCGGCTCCAGCGCGCCGAACAATGCGTTCTGCCCCGCCGCCTCAAGCTCGGCCGCGGTCGGGACAGCATCATCCTCAGGCAGTTCGGGTTCGGAATCGCTCATGCTGGCAAGCTAGGCGCTCAGGCGCCATTTGTCATGCGGCGCGGCAGGGCGATTGTCGTGGAAAAGGAGCCGGGCGACCCGCCGCAATCCACCTGAGCTGCTTCCTTCCGGACCTGACTCGGTGAGCGGACGCAAACGTCCACCCGACTCCCAAGGGCGCATATGGCGCGCCTTGCGACGAAAATCAACTCAGCGGAAGTTATCCGCGTAGGCCTGGAGCTTCAGCCGCTTGGGAGGGGTTGCATGCACGCGGGCGGGGATGCCGTATCTCTCGGCATAGGCCTTGGCCGCCTCCTTAGAGGGGAAGGTCAACCGCACCTGCGATTGCGTGTCACCCGTGCCCGTCCATCCCATCAGCGGATCGGCAAAGCGCGCTTGCGACTGTTCGAACTCCAGCACCCACTCATCGGTATGGGCCTTGCCCGACTGCATCGCGTGCTTGGTCTTTTGATAAATTCTCGCGCTCATGCTCAGTCTCTTAGATCACGAATCGCTGCGGTTGAAGGCGTTTTTGGTCTTCATGCTGGGCTTTTCCAACCACGGCTGATCGGGCCAACGGTGCTTGGGATAGCGGCCCTTCATGTCCTTGACCACGTCGCGCCAGCTGCCTCTCCAGAAGCCGGGCAGGTCGCGGGTCGCCTGGACCGGGCGGCCGCCGGGGCTGGTCAGCTTGAGCAGCAAGGGCACCGCCCTAATCATCGGGTGGCTATTCAGCCCGAACAGCGCCTGCACCCGCACCTCTACGCTCGGAGCATCGTCGCCCGCGTAGTCAATCGCATGGCGGGTATCGGCGGGCGAAGTGAAGTGGGTGGGCGCAGCCCGGGCAAAGGCCTGCTGGGCGTTCCAATCGAGGAGATTGAGCGCCGCTTCGGCAAAGCGTTGCGGCGGCAGGTCAAAGTCGCGCCGCCCGGCGAGCAGCGGCGCGAGCCAATCGCCCGCCCGTTGGTGCAAGGCCTCCTCTGAAAGCGCCGCCACCCCGGCAAAGCGCGCGCGGGCGAGGAAGCCTGCGGGCAGCACTTCCCCCAGCTTCTCCAGCGCCTTGTCCACAAGTATGTCCACACAGAGCGCGGGATCGGGCGCAGGTTCGGGGATGCTCGCCAGCACGATCGCACCAAGCCGCCGTTCGCGTCGGGCCTCGACGCGGCTCTTGTCGCTATTCCAGCGGGTTATGACCCGTTCCTCCATCGCGTCCGCAAACAGCAGCGGAATACGTTCCGGTGCAAGCTCGGCCCCCGCCGTGATGCGCGCGCCCTTGGCGTGCCCCTGTGCATCGCCGACCACGATCCACTCGGCCCGCGCCAGCGACGAGGCGGGGTCGAGGCTGTAGCCGCGCCGGCCCGCGCTGATCCACTGCTCGCCCGAAGGGTCACGCCGCCGGGCGACGAAATCGGGGCGGGCGAGCGCCAGCGCTTCGGCGGCATCGGTGGCATCGCTGGACCCGATAACCCCAGCCAGCTTGGCCGCCTGCCCCGCCCAGCCGCGCGCGATCCCAGCAGCAGCTGCTGCTCGGTGGCTGCGGTCGCCGCGCCAGCGGGTGAGACGCGCAAGCAGGTCTTCCCCGCGTCCGCCCAGTCCGCGTTCCTGGAGCAGCATCACCAGCCGCGCGGCATCCTCGCCCACGCCTGCCACCGCGCCGTGGAGCACCGCTGCGGCCTGATCGGGCCCCATCGGCAGGTTTGCGATGGCCTCCCCCAGCGGCGTGATCCGGCCTGCCTCATCGAGCGCACCCAGCGCACCCAGCGCCCCCTTGGCCGCCGCGACCGAAGCCTCAGGCGGCGGATCGAGCCATGGTAGGGCGGCAGGATCGGCCGTTCCCCACTTGGCCAGCCGCAGCAGCAGCGGGGCGAGGTCGGCTTGCAGAATTTCGGCGGGGGTGAACTCCGGGCGGCCGGCATGGCCCGCCTCCTCCCACAAGCGGTAAGCCACCCCCGACCCCTGCCGGGCCGCCCGCCCTGCCCGCTGCGCCGCTGAAGCCTGCGACGCGCGGCGGGTGACGAGATGCGTGGTGCCCGCCGCTCGGTCGAATTCGGCGAGCCGCGCGAGGCCGCTATCGACCACCACGCTTACCCCATCAAGCGTGAGCGAGGTTTCGGCAATCGCAGTGGCGAGCACGATCCGGCGGCGACCATCAGGATCGCGTCGCATCGCGGCGCGCTGGGCGGCGGGCTCGATCTGGCCGTGGAGCGCGTGGATCGGCGTTTGCGGCAGACGCGCCTCCAGCCGCTCGCGCACCCGCTCGATCTCGCGCACACCGGGGAGAAAGGCGAGGATATCGCCCGCCTCGTCGCGCCACGCCGTCATAACCGCCGCTGCCATGCGATCCTCGATCGCCTGCGAGGCATCGCCGCCAAGCCACTTGATGGTCAGCGGAAAACTGCGCCCCTTGCTTTCAATGATCGCCGCATCCGCACCAAGCAGCCGGGCAAAACGCGCGCCATCAATGGTGGCGGACATCACCAGGACCCGCAGATCCTCGCGCAGCACCGCGCGGGTTTCGAGAGCCAGCGCCAAGCCGAGGTCGCTGTCCAGCGCGCGCTCATGCGCCTCGTCGAACAGGAGCGCGGAAACACCGGGGAGCTCGGGGTCGTCGACCAGCCGGTTCACAAGAATGGCCTCGGTGACGACGAGGATGCGGGTCTTGGCCGAGACCTTGCTGTCGAGCCGGGTCATGTAGCCGACGGTCTCGCCCGGCGCTTCGCCCAACATCTCGGCCATGCGCTCAGCCGCAGCCCGGGCGGCGACACGGCGGGGTGAGGTGAGGATGACCTGGCCGCTGCACCATGGCTGTGCCAGCAGATCAGGCGCAACCGCCGTGGTCTTGCCCGCCCCCGGCGGCGCGATCAGCACCGCAGCGCCCTTCCCCGCCAGCGCGGCGCGGATGTCGGGCAGAACGGACGTAATGGGAAGGTCGGGGTTCAAGGCAAAACCCGTTCATGCTGAGCTTGTCGAAGCATCGTAGTTGCTTCTGACCAGACCGCTAAAAGAAGTGCAGCCCTTCGACAAGCTCAGGGCGAACGGAGAGAGAGGTCAATGCCCGCGTGCGACCGCGAATTGCGCTGCTTCGGCCATGGCGGCGCGGGCCTTGCCATCGGGGAAGATCGAGATCGCATCAATCGCGCGGTGGGCAAAGTGGCGCGCGCGTTCGCGGGTGTCGGCGAGTGCATTGTGCTTTTCGATCAGAGCAATAGCGTGAGCGAGGTCCGCGTCGGCGGTGCGGTGGCCGATGATGGCGGATTCCCAGAACTTGCGCTCTTCCTCGTTGCCGCGCGCATAGGCGAGGATGACGGGCAGAGTCATCTTGCCCTCGCGGAAGTCGTCGCCCTGTTCCTTGCCCATTTCGGCCGCATCAGAATCGTAATCGATGGCGTCATCCACCAGCTGGAAAGCGACGCCGAGATTGCGGCCATAGGCTTCGAGCGCGCGCTCCTGCTCCTCTGAACACTCTGCCACCACTGCGCTGATCTGGCTCGCGGCGGCGAACAGCGCGGCGGTCTTGGCGCCGATAATATGGAGGTATTGTTCTTCGCTGGTGTTGATCTGGCGCTGGGCGGAAAGCTGCGAGACTTCGCCCTCTGCGATGATCGCACTGGCGCGAGAGAGGATCGAGAGGACGCGAAGCGAGCCGTCTTCGGTCATCAGTTCGAAGGCGCGGCTGAACAGGAAATCGCCGACCAACACCGTCGCAGGATTGCCGAAGATAATGTTGGCCGCCGCCTTGCCGCGCCTGAGTTCGCTACCGTCAACCACATCATCGTGCAGCAGCGTGGCGGTGTGGATGAATTCGACCGCGGCAGCGAGCTTGTGGTGGCGCGTGCCCTGATACCCCACCAGCTCCGCCCCCGCGAG
The DNA here is from genome assembly GCA_001556995.1 of Erythrobacteraceae bacterium CCH12-C2. GTDB lineage: Bacteria > Pseudomonadota > Alphaproteobacteria > Sphingomonadales > Sphingomonadaceae > Erythrobacter. Next base: position 24,776 of record LSKF01000037.1, on the reverse strand, counting down.
CGTCAGCATCGGCCGCAGTCGCTTGCCGCCGCCTGAAATCAGGTGTCCGGCGAGGCGCGGGATCAGCGGGATCTCGCTTTGCATCCGGTCGAGGATGACGGCGTTGACGCTGTTCATCCCAGCCGCTGTCAGCGACAGCATCGGGTCCAGCGTGGGCGCCTTGCGCGGCAGGGGAACGACATGGGCGCTCATAGCGCGAGCCTTACGGGGTCGCTGGCGCGCTTGGCAAGCGGTGAATTGGTGCTAGGTTTGCAGCCTATGTCCGATCCCACGCACCATTCCGCCGCACCTGATCCGGTTCTTGCCGCCTTTCGCAAGAGCATCGACAATATTGATGCAGCGCTGATCCACATGCTGGCCGAACGGTTCCGGATCACGCAGGCCGTGGGCGAGTACAAGGCCAAAGCCACCCTGCCCCCCGCCGATCCTGACCGCGAGGCGCGCCAGATCGCGCGGTTGCGGAAACTGTCGGAGGAGGCCGATCTTGATCCTGAATTCTCCGAGAAATTCCTGCGCTTCATCATCAATGAAGTGATCCGCCACCACGAGCGCGCGCAGGCCGGCTAGGGCTGCGCGCTGTCAGGTTCTGCGGTGGGCAGGACAGGCTCGGGCGGCGGTGCGGGCAGCGGTGGCAGGGCAATGCGCCGCGCTTCAATCAGCTCGGCCCGCTCGCGCACCAGCCGCCTCTGCGCGCGGGTGAGACGCTCAATGTCCCCGTTCGCCAGCACCGCCGTGCGCCCGCGCCGCGAATAGTTCACCGGCCCGCTGAGGCAAGTGGCATCGCGCCCGAAATCGACCTCGCATTGCGGACCGATGCCGCGCTGATCGAGCACGGGCGGGACATAGGGATTGCTGAATACCGTACGCTGGCCTTTGAGGGAATCGCCGGTTGCGCAGCCGCCGAGCAGGGCGACAAGAAGGAAAAGGCTGCTGCGCGGTGCGATCATGGTGACAGGGCTTCGTCTTGCGATGCCCTATCAGTCGCTTGGCGCCCGTGAACCCATAGTGAACAGCACGCAGCACCGTTTGGCGGGCTGCGACGCGGTCGCGGGAAGCGCGATTTTTGCTTACTCAGGAACCGGATCGGGCTGCGCTTCGGCACTGCTCGGCGCAGGCTCGGGCGGGACAATGTCCGGGACAGCCGGGGCCTGCCCGGGCTGCGCCGCACCGCGCCGTGTGCGCCAGAGCTCGATCACGGCGGCGCGCTCCTCTGGTGGCAAGCGGCGCAACGCCTCGCGGCGCTGGGCCGGGGTCATCTGGCGCAAGCGCTGGAGACGGTCCTGACGCTCCAGCGCGCGTTGATCCTCGCGAAGAGGCCGCAAAACATCCTCGCGGGTCAAGGCCTCGCCATTTGCGACCTTGCTCGCCATTTCCTCGCGCCGCAGCGCCAAGCGCTCGGCGGCGCGCTGGTCGCGCTGGGCCTGCGAATCGGCAATCCGCTGGCGCAGGCGCGCTTCCTCTTCGGGGCTCGGCAGCGGCAGGCCTTCGGCCCTGCGGCGCGCGATGGCGGCATCGATCTTCTGGTCGGTCATCACCCGGCGCGCTTCGCTGCGTCCTTGCCGCACCGTATCAATCCGGCGAAAGGCCTCGGCCAGCTCCTCTGGCGTGTCGATCAGCCCCTGGATCTCGACGGGTGCCGGAGGCACCTCCGCCACAACGAGGGCTGGAGCGGGTTCTGACACCGGTGCCTTGGCTGGTGCAGCAGATGGCACGGCGCTCCCTGTCACACTCGCCCACACCTGCGCGGCCGAGGGCACGGGGAGATTGTAGCGATCCAGCAGCCCCGTCGCCGCCGCCGCACTCGCCAGCACGCCAAAGCCGACTGCACCAATGGCGAGCCCGCGCCCCATGCGCCAGCCCCACCCGCGCCGCGCGCTGCGCCGTGCGGGGAGCGGCGCAGCGCGGGTTTGCGCGGCGGCCAGTACCCGGTCGGCAAAGCCAGCGGAGAGCGGCGGCACGGAATAATCATCGAGCATGTGGGCCAGCGGGCTGGCGGGCGCAATCGGGCCTCCGGGATCATTCTCGTTCACGCGCATGGCGTGTCTCCTTGCGCGGCAAAGGCCTGACGCAGCGCCGTCCGGGCGCGATGCAGCAGGCTTTCGAATGCCTTGATGTTCATATCCAGCACCGCCGCCGCTTCGGCATTGGGCAATTCCTCGTAATAGGTCAGCACGATCGCGGCGCGCTGGCGTTCGGGCAGCGCGGCGATCAGCGCCCGCGCGGTCCGCTCGCGCTCACCCGCCGCGATCAGCGCGTCGGCGAGCGGCGCCTCATCCTCGGTATCCGGCACCTCACCATGGATCAGGCGCCGGGAGCGGCGCAGGCGATCAATAGCAAGGTTGGTGACAACCCGCTGGAGCCAGCCGCCCAGACGCAAGCTGGCGGCAGGTTGGCGCGCGGCCAGGCCCGGCGCCTGATCCCACAATCGCAACACAGCCTCCTGCACAATATCCTCCGCTTCATGCGCATCGCCGGTCATCCGGTAGGCGACGCGGTGGAGCGCCCCGGCGTGGCGCGCGATTACTTCGCGCAGCGCCGCCGGATCGCGGGCCGCCAGCCGTGCCGACAGTGCCCCGTCATCGCCGGGCGGGGCGATGTCAGGGGTGGTCGGCGAAGGCGTCACGCTGGCTTTCATTCTGGCTCGCGAATGGCCTCATCTCACAAAAGGGCGGCGCCCTGCCCTGTGCCTGCTCAACGCCGCTGCTGAGCAAACCCTTCGCGCCGGCGCTCAAGCAGCCCGTGGGAGGCGCAGTTCGACAAGCAACCCGCCGAGATCCTCGCTCGTGCCGAGCCGGACACTGCCGCCATAAATCTCCGCAACATCGCGCACGATCGCGAGGCCGAGCCCGGTGCCGGGCTTGTCGGTATCGAGCCTGACGCCGCGATCGAAGATGCGGCTGCGCTCGGCCTCGGGGATGCCGGGCCCGTCATCTTCGACCCAGATAAGACATTGCTTGGGATCGCGAGCGGCTGCGGCGTCATCAGGGTCAATGGTGACAAACACACTGCCGCCGCCATATTTCGCCGCATTTTCAATCAGGTTGCCAAGCAACTCATCCAGATCCTGTCGCTCTATCGTCACGTGCGCGTTGCGGTCACCGGCCAGATCGAGCCGGGCTTCGGGATGAAGCCGTTCGACCGCGCGGCGCACCGCTTCGGCACTGGCCATCACATTGGTGCGGGCATGGCCGACGGCGCGGCGGCCGACAGCCCGGGCGCGCGCCAAGTGGTGATCGACATGGCGCTGCATCGTGCGCGTCTCGCGCATCACCGCCGTGCCCAGATCGGGCGCGCGCGCGGTGGCGGCGTTGGTGAGCACGGTCAGCGGGGTCTTCAGGGCATGGGCAAGATTGCCCGCATGGCGGCGCGCTTCTTCGGCCTGGCGCTCGGAATGTTCCAGCAGCGCGTTCAGTTCCTCAACCAGCGGCTGAACTTCCAGCGGGAGCGGGTCGGTGATCCGGCCCACACCAGTGGTGCGCAGGTTCTGGATCGCCGCACGCACCCGGCGCAGCGGCGAGAGGCCATAGCGGATCTGGACCAGCGCCATCATCAACAGGCCAAAGCCGAGGACGGCAAAGCTCCAGATGAGGATCAGCCGTACCTGGCCCACCTGCCGGTCCATCTGCTCGGTCGCGCTGGCGACCGCAAAGGTCCAGCGGGTCTCGCTGCCCGGGAGGATCACGGTGCGCTCGGCGATGCGCAGCGGTTCGCCCTTGAACTGCGATGAATTGTAGAAATGGACCTCGCTGTCGAAATGCTCATCCGTGCCCGTCAATCCCGGCGCCGCGCTTCCTTGCAAGGTCATTGTGCGGTCCCACAGGCTGCGCGAAGCCAAGGGTTCGCCATCCCCGCCGCTGATCTGCCAGTAAAGCCCGCTGCCCGGTTCAAGAAACCGCTGATCGCCCAGCGCGCGGTAGAACCACACCTCGCCAAACGGATCGATCTCGGCGGAGGCGATCATCGCGGTGAGGATGTAATCGAGCTGCTCGTCGAAATTGGCCTCGACCTGCCGGGTGAGCGTGCGCTCGAGAGCGATGCCGCCGCCCAGCAGCAGCACGAAGATCCACCCGGCCGCGATCAACCCCATGCGCCGCGCAAGGCTGGCGCGGTTGCGAGAGGTGGGAGGTGGCGTATCCGCAAGCGCGCTGGCCGCGCCATCAGGCACAGCTACGGGGGCATCGCCGTCGCGCGCCGCCGCCTCAGGCAATGCCTCAGGCGCGCGGCTGATCGGCGGGGTCGTCGAGGCTGTAACCGAGGCCACGGATGGTCGTTATCACGTCTGCGCCAAGCTTTTTGCGGATACGGGTGACGAAGACTTCGATGGTGTTGGAGTCCCGATCGAAGTCCTGATCATAGATATGCTCGATCAGTTCGGTGCGGCTCACCACCTTGCCCTTGTGATGCAAGAGGTAGGAGAGCAGCTTATATTCCTGCGCGGTCAGCTTGACCGGCTCGCCCGCCAGCGTGACCCGGCCCGAGCGGGTGTCGAGCCGCACCTCACCCGCCGTCAGCTCCGATGAGGTGTTGCCGCTGGCGCGCCGGATGAGCGCACGCAGGCGGGCGATCAGCTCTTCGGTCTGGAAGGGCTTGGCGAGGTAATCATCCGCGCCCGCATCGAGCCCCGCGACCTTGTCGGACCATGAATCGCGCGCGGTCAGGACGAGCACCGGGAAGGTCCGCCCCTCACGCCGCCACATGCCGAGCACCGTAAGCCCGTCGATCTCGGGCAGGCCGAGATCGAGGACCACCGCGTCATAATCCTCGGTCGAGCCCATGAAGTGCCCGTCCTCGCCATCGGCAGAGAGGTCGACGGCATAGCCTTGGCCCTCCAGCGTCGCCTTCAGCTGTGCGCCGAGAGTGGGTTCATCTTCGACGATCAGAATGCGCATTTTTCACCCTGTTTCTGTATTACGTTGGCGCGGGTCGTGCGCTATTGGGACGCTAGCGTCAAGCAAGGCGCTTGGGCGCGTGCCACTGCTAACTGCCATCGATCCCGCATCATGGCTCCGAAGTTAGCGCGACCGGCCGATGATGCGCCCGGTGCGGGCATCGACATCGACATAGGTCACACGGCCATCCTTGATGAACTTGAGCCGGTAGGCGCGCGCGGTCGCATCATAGGCCGGGCCGAGATATTCGGCCCCCTGCATTTGCGGCAGAATGCGCCGCTCGATATCGCGCAGCTTGAGCTGGTTGCCCGCTTCCGCCTCGCGCCGTGCCTCGCCCTGATCATTGCGCGCCTGATCCTGCGCCGCCACCGCAGGGACAGCAAGCGCAAAACCGAGCGCGGCGCAAGTAAAGGCAATCAGAGGTTTCATGACAATATCATGCCTAGCCCGCAGCCATTGAACAAGCCGTGAATGGCCCATCAACCCGCCGGGCTGGCCTCTTCGTCCTTCACCAGCTCGTATTTGATAGTGATGCTGATCCCGGTCGAGACCATCCCCGGTTGCACCGGCGGCGGCGCGGCGGCGGGCATATCGGCGCTTATTTTCATCATCGCCATTTCCGGCATGGCCCCGCGCCCTTCGATGTTTTCAGCAATCGCGAGCACTTTGGCCCCCGAATAGCCGAACAGATCGGCATAGGCCTTGACCCGCGCCTGCGCCCGCTCGATCGCCCGCTTGCGCGCGGCATCCTTGGCCCGCTCATCGTTCTCGATGGCAAAGCTGGGGCCATTGATATCGGTCGCACCCGCTGCCACCAGCGCATCGAGCACCCGGCCCGTATCGTCGATCTTGCGCAGGATCACACTCACCCGGTTCGACGCCTGATAGCCCCTGAACACCGAACGCCGGGCCTCCTGATCGTAATCATACTGCGCGTTGAGATTGATGCCGGTGGTCTGGATGTCCTTGTCAGCCACCCCGAGCGCCTTGATCCGGGCGATCACTCTGGCCATCTCTGCCGAATTGTTCCGCAGCGCCTCAGTCGCGGTCGGCGCTTCGCTGGTCACGCCTGCGCCAATCGTCGCGATGTCGGGGGCGACCGAGACGCTTTCAAAGACGCTGAGTTCGACGACGGGGCCATTGGCCTCGATTGCGATCTCGGCAGCGGCAAGGCTGTGCGCCGGGATCGCGAGCGCGGCAGCAGCGGCGGCAATCATCAGGGTGGCGGGCTTGATCATCAGTCGGTTCCTCCAGTGTGGCCGCGCCATTGCACCCCTCCTGCTTTCGCCGCAATGAACCATGGCGCAGCGCAAGGCTTGTGGCGCGGCTTGCAAGCCCCTAGTTGGCGCATCCCATGGCACAGCCCCCCATCTTTTCGCTCGAAGGCCTCGCATTGCAACAGGGCGGGCGCTGGCTGTTCGGCGGCCCAACCCCCACAAGCGGCGCGGAGCCCATCGATCTGCACGTGCTTCCGGGTGACCGGATGGCGCTGATCGGGAGGAACGGCGCTGGCAAGACGACCCTGCTCAAGATCATCACTGGCAAGATCGAACCCGACCGCGGCCAGCGGCGGGTGAAGCCGGGGACGCGGATCGTGTTTCTGGAGCAGGAGCCCGATTTCAGCGGCACCGGCACGCTGATGGACTTCGCACTGGGCGGCGAGGATGCGCCCGCAGCGCACGAGGTCGAGGCGATTGCGGGCCAACTCGGCATCGACATGAGCCGCCTGTCCGCCACCGCGAGCGGGGGCGAACGCCGCCGCGCCGCGCTCGCCCGGGCGCTGGCGCAGGACCCCGATTTGCTGCTGCTGGACGAGCCGACCAACCACCTTGATCTTTCCGCCATCGACTGGCTGGAGGACTGGCTCACCCGCTATCGCGGCGCCTTCATCACCATCAGCCACGACCGCACCTTCCTCACCCGCCTGACGCGGGCAACCCTGTGGCTCGACCGGGGCACGCTGCGGCGCAAGGAGATCGGGTTCGGCGGCTATGAAGCCTGGGAGGAACAGGTCTACGCCGAGGAAGCCCGCGCCGCCGAGCGGATGGATGCCAAGCTCAAGATCGAAGCCCACTGGCTCGAACGCGGGGTCACCGCGCGGCGCAAGCGCAATCAGGGGCGGCTCGAAAAGCTGTTCCAGATGCGCGCTACCCGAGCGGCGATGATCTCCGGCGCGGGAACGGCCAAGCTGAAGCTTTCGAGCGATGATGATTTCAAGTCGAAATCGGTGATTGTCGCGGAAGGCATTTCCAAGTCCTTTGGCGACCGCGCCATCATCAAGCCGTTCTCCTTGCGCATCCAGAACGGCGACCGCATCGGCATCGTTGGCGCGAATGGGGCGGGCAAGACCACCTTGTTGAAAATGCTCACGAAAGAGCTGGAGCCCGACACCGGAACCGTCACCCACGCCCGCACGCTTTCGGGTGTGATGATCGACCAGCAGCGCAAGATCCTCGAACCGGGTGCCACCGTGCGCCAGATCCTCGCCCAAGGGGGGGACTGGATCGATGTTCGGGGGGTGCGCAAGCATGTGATGGCGTATCTCAAGGACTTCCTGTTCGATCCCGGGCTGGTCGATACCAAGGTCGGCATCCTGTCGGGCGGGGAGCGTTCCCGCCTGCTCTTGGCGCGCGAATTTGCGCGCACCGCTAACCTGCTGGTGCTCGACGAACCGACCAATGATCTCGACCTTGAAACCCTTGATCTGCTTCAGGAAGTCATAGCCGATTTCGATGGCACAGTGCTGATCGTCAGCCACGACCGCGACTTTCTCGACCGAACGGTAACGGTCACGCTGGGCCTCGATGGGTCAGGCAAGGTGGATATTGTCGCGGGCGGCTATGCCGATTGGGAGGCGAAGCGCAAAGCGCCGCATGGCAGCGCCAAGACTGCGCAACGACCCCGCGACGACCGGGCAACGACTGCGCAACCGCCCGCCAACGCGCCCGCCCCTCCGGCGGGGGTCAAACTGTCCTACAAGGACCAGCGCGATTACGAAATCCTGCCCGCCCGGATCGCCGAACTCGAAGCCGCTATCGCCAAAGGCGAGGCGCTGCTCAGCGACCCCGAACTCTACACCAAGGACCCCCAAAGGTTCGCCACTATCAGCCAAGGCATCGCCAACGCCCGGGCGGAAAAAGACGCGGCGGAAGAACGCTGGCTGATGCTGGCGGAGATGGTCGAAGGGTGAGCGCTGCGGGCGAGGCCGCCGCTGGGCTCCACGCCGCCATCGCCGGGTGCACCCTGTGCGCACCCCACCTCCCTTTCGGCCCCCGCCCGATTGTCCAGTTTTCCCCCACCAGCCGCCTGTTGATCATCGGGCAGGCGCCGGGGTCGAAGGTCCACGCCAGCGGCACCCCGTGGGACGATGACAGCGGCGACCGGCTGCGCGAGTGGCTCGGGCTCGACAAACCGACCTTTTACGATCCGGCCAAGATCGCGCTGATGCCGATGGGCTTCTGCTACCCCGGCAAGGCGGGAGGCGGCGATGCTCCGCCCCGGCGTGAATGCGCGCCGCAATGGCACAGCCCCATCCTCGCACTGCTGCCGCCTGCGCGGTTGACGCTGCTGGTCGGCACCTATGCGCAGGCCGCTTACCTGCCCGAGGCAAAGCGCCTGCCGATGACCGAGAGAGTGCGGCGCTTCGGCGCTTTTGGCCCGGTGGTCGCCCTGCCCCACCCGGCATGGCGTGCGCGGCTGTGGATGGCGCAGCATCCGTGGTTCGAAACGGAGGTGCTGCCACCGCTGCGCGCACTGGTAGCCGAAGCGGTCAGTCATACGATCCGGTAGAAATCCGCCACCCTTTCCAACGCAATTTTCAGCACCAGCTTGCCGCTGCGCGCGGGCCAGCCAAGGGTTTTCTCCGCCTCAGGCAAGGCCTCGCCCGCGCAGACGACGCGCCACAGGATGTCCTCCAGGCCCCTGCCCGCCGCGCGGATCGCGCCGTCGAAGCGCTGGCGCGCGGCGATCTGGCGTTCGGTGGGGGCGAGGCCGCGCTCGCCGGTGGTCTTCACCCGCACCGGGTCCCAGCGCATGGTGATGTTGGCGGGCAATTGCGCGCGCTCATAGTCGGCGCGTAGGGCCTCGCCTGCGTCGCGCAGCCGGTCCGACAAGTGCCCCCGCGCGTGGAGCCATGTCAGGGGGCTTTCGGCGAGATTGACCGTGACTGTGCGCACCGGACGACGACCGCCAGTTGCGCGGCTGCGGCGCGGGCCTTCGGGGGTGAGTTCGCGTTCGACGAGGTGGCGCTTCATCATCTTTCCTCCGCTTGATTGCAGCGGAGACTTGCCAAGGCGGCGCATCTGTAGGAAAGAGGAAACCAATCTGGTTATAACGTGAGGGCGTTCTCGTCGCCCTACCGCTACGCTTCTTGAGGGCATGATATGACCAACCGCATCCGCGATCTGCGCAAGGCCAAGGGCCTGACGCTGGCCGATCTTGCCGCCGCCTGCGATCCGCCCACCACTGCCCAGACCATCGGGCGGCTGGAGACGGGGATGCGCCAGCTCTCGCTCACCTGGATGAACCGCATTGCCACAGCGCTCGGGGTCGAGCCCGCCAGCCTGATGCGCGCGGAGGCCGCCGCGCCTGCGCGGATCGTTGCCGACCTCACCGCCACCGGCCCCGAAGCCCTCGCCGCCCCGCGCGACGCGGTGCTGCCGAGCGATCTGGCCGCCACCCCGGATGCGCCCGCCCCGGTGGTGCTGAGCGTCACCGCCAGCATCGGCGAATATCGCCCCGGCGACCTCGTGTGGCTGCAACCCTTCGATCCGGGCGCAGACCCAGCCGCGATCACCCGCGCCATCAACCGCGATTGCCTCGTCCCCCGCCCCGGCGGACGGTTTGCCTTCGGGCGGCTGATCGACCGGCGCGGGAGCCTTGTCGGCCTGCTGCCGCCGGGTGCCGGGCAGAAGCAGGTGGTGGTCGATAATCCGGCGTGGATTGCGGTCGCCATGATGCTGGTCAGGCCGCTTTAACCTGCGCGGCGCTATGGCCCCCGGCGTGAAGCACGTGCTCGCCCTGTCGACGCTCTATCCCAATGCGGTGAACCCGCGCTTCGGGACGTTCGTGGCGCGTTCGATGGAGGCGCTGGCGAAGCGCGGGGATTGGCGGGTGACGGTGGTCAGTCCCATCGGCCTGCCGCCGCTGGCACTGGGGCGCTATCGCCCGCTGGCCGATCTGCCCGCCGAGGCGGTCGAATGCGGAGTTACCGTCCACCGCCCGCATTTCACCCTGATCCCGCGCATCGGCGCGCGCCGCAATGCGGCGGCGATTGCCCGCGCGGTGCTGCCGCTGGTGCAGCGCATCCATGCCGAGAGCCCCATCGACGTCGTCGACGCGCAGTTCTCCTTCCCCGATGGTCCCGCTGCCGCCACCATCGCGCGAGGCATGGGCCTGCCGCTGTCGATCAAGGCGCGCGGGGCTGACATTAGTTACTGGGGCGCGCAGGATTTTGCCCGCCGCCAGATGCTGGATGCCGCCGCCGCTGCCACCGGCCTCCTCGCGGTGAGCCGCGAGCTTGCGGGGCAGATGGCGGCGATGGGGATGGATGCGGAGAAGATCACGGTGCACTATACCGGGCTTGATCGCGACCGTTTCCGCCCCTTCGACCATCAGCAATTGCGCAGCCAGCTGAGCCGCGAGCTGGGCTTTGCCATGCCCGACAACGCGCCGCTCCTCGCCTGTGTCGGCGCGTTGATTGCGCGCAAGGGTCAGGGGATTGCGATCATGGCGCTGCGAGCCATCCCCAATGCGCGGCTGGTGCTGATCGGCAAGGGCGAGGACGAGGCCACCTTGCGCGCGCTGGCGGCCTCCGAGGGCGTGGCCGAGCGGGTGCACTTCGCCGGATCGATCGATCATGATCTGATGCCGCTGATCCTTTCGGCGGCGGACGTGATGGTGTTGCCCACAGCGAGCGAGGGCCTCGCCAACGCGTGGGTCGAGGCGCTCGCCTGCGGGACGCCGGTGGTGACCTGCGATGTCGGCGGGGCGCGCGAGTTGATCAATTGCGAGACGGCCGGGCGCTTGGTGGAGCGCACGCCCGAGGCGGTCGCCGCCGGGGTCAATGCAATCCTCGCAAACCCGCCACCGCGCGAGGCAGTGGCAGCGCTGACCGACGGCTTCAGCTGGGACGCCAATGCAGCGGCCCTCGCCGCGCATTATGAGCGACTGGTCGCCACCTAAGCGCGGATCACACTTCCCCGCGGGCGATCTTTTCCTGCCGGTCCATCGCGTTTTCCTGCGGCACGAAGCTGTTCGAGGTCACCCCCATCCAGATCAGCAGCGGCCCCGCCATATAGACGCTCGAATAGGTGCCGATGAACAGGCCGACCGTGATCGCCGCCACCATGCCGAACAGGCTTGGCGGGCCGAAAAGCAGCAGCGGGATCAGCGCCACGAACAGCGTCAGCGAGGTCATCACGGTGCGCGCAAGCGTCTCGTTGACCGACAGGTCGAGCAGCTCGGCCAGCGGCATCTTGCGGAACTTCTTCAGGTTTTCGCGGATACGGTCATAGACCACGATGGTGTCGTTCAGCGAATAGCCGATGATCGCGAGGATAGCCGCGACGATCTGCAGGCTGAACTCCATCTGCGTAATCGCAAACAGGCCCACGGTCACCGACACGTCATGCACCAGCGCGAACATCGCGCCGACGCCGAACTGCCATTCGAACCGCACCCAGATGTAAAGCGAAACCGCCGCCATTGCGGCCAGCAGCGCAAGGATCGCCTGATTGCGGAACTCGCCCGCGACCTTGCCTGAAACGGTGTCATTGCCGTCCGTCCGCGCGTCGGGGTATTCTTTGACGATCTCAGCGATCACCTTGGCCCCGATCGCGGTGGCGGCACCCGGCGTATCTTCCGCCCCATCGGGCAAAGCAACACGGACCGAGACCTGGTTGGGCGCGCCAAATTCCTGCACCACCGGCTCGCCATAGCCAAGCTCGCCGACCAGCTCGCGCAAGCTCGCGATCGGCGCGGTTTTGCGCTGTTCAAAGGTCATGCGCACTTCCTGACCGCCGGCAAAATCGACCCCGAAATTGAGGCCATTCACCGCCACCGCCGTCCAGCTGCCGAGGATCAGCACGAGGCTCAGCACAAAGAACGGAATGCGCAGTTTCAGAAACTTGATGTTGGTATTGTCAGGGACGAGCTTCAGGAGTTTCATGGGCCTAGCGTCCTCTCAGATCGTGATATCACTGGGGCGCGCCTTGCGCAGCCATCCGGCAACGAACATGCGGGTCAGGGTGACGCCGGTGAACACCGAGGTGAACAGGCCCACCACCAGCACCACCGCGAAGCCCTTGACCGGGCCGGAGCCGAAGGCGAACAGCGCGACCCCGGCGATGAAGTTGGTGAAGTTGGCGTCGTAGATCGCCCGGCCCGCTTCCTTGTAGCCGGTCTCGACCGCCGCGATCACCTTGCGCCCGCGCGCGCGTTCTTCACGGATGCGTTCGTTGATGAGCACGTTGGCATCGACCGCCGCGCCGATGGTGATCACGAAACCGGCGATCCCCGGCAGGGTCAGGGTGAAATTGCCCAGCGCCATAAGGCCGAGCAGCATCAGCACGTTGAACACCAGCGCCACGCACGCATAGACCCCGAACCGGCCATAGGTTGCAATCATCAACGCGATCACCGCGATGCTGCCGATCGCCATGGCGAGCAGCCCCTTGCGGATCGAATCCGCACCAAGGTCAGGTCCGACCGTGCGTTCCTCAACCACCGTCAGATCCACCGGCAGCGCGCCGGAACGCAGCGAAATCGCGAGGTTGTTGGCGCTTTCCGGCGTAAAGCTACCCGCAATCTGCGCCCGGCCACCGATGATCGGCTCGTTGATATTCGGGGACGAGAGCACTTGCCCATCAAGGATGATCGCAAAGGGCTTGCCCACGTTCTTCGTGGTGAGGTCGGCGAACTTCGCCCCACCCTGCGCATCGAAGGAGATGTTGACGATGTTCTGGTTGGTCTGCGGATCAACCCCGGCCTGTGCGCCGGTCAGGCTGTCGCCGCGAATCCCGCCAAGCCGCCGCACGGCCTCGAACTGGCCCTCTTGCGGGGTGCCGGGGGCATAAGGGAAGATTTCGCTTCCCGCAGGCGCAATCCCGGCCTGCACGTTTTCTGGCAGGGCGTTCAAATCCACCAGCTTGAACTCGAGCTTCGCGGTCTGGCCCACCAGGTTCTTCAGCGCCTCGGGGTCTTGCAGACCCGGCACCTGCACCACGATCCGGGTGTCGCCCTGGCGAATGATGGTCGGCTCGCGCGTGCCGAGCTCGTCGATGCGGCGGCGCACGACTTCGGTGGCGCTGTCCATCGCATCGTCGATCGCCTGATTGACCCCCGCGTCGGTCTGCGAGAGCACCATGCGCTGGCCATCGACCACCGCCAGATCCCATTCGCGCGTCGTGGTCTGCCCCTGCATCACCGGCTCGATCAGCCCGCGTGCACGGTCAATATCGGCCGGGCTTTCGAGGATGAAGGAGAGCGTGCCATCAGCAGTCGAGACATCGCCGATGCGGATACGCGGCTTGGCATCGCGCATCAGCTGGCGGACAGTCTCTTCCATGTTGGTGAGGCGTTGGGCGCGGACATCATCGGCCTTGGCTTCGAGCAGCAGGTGCGAGCCGCCGGCAAGGTCGAGCCCCAGATTGACCTGCGGATTGGGCAGAGACGCGGGCCAATCGAGCCCCGTCACATTGAACAATGAAGGCAACGCCAGCAGCGATGCGGCCAGCGTCAGGCTCCACAGCCAGAGCTTTTTCCAAAGGGGGAATTCGAGCATTCTCGTCAGGCTTTCACGCGCAAAGGGATCAGGCGGCTGCGGTCAGGGACCGGCTCAGTCGTTCGCGGGCGTACCACCCGGCGGGATAATGTCGCCGATGGTGGCCTTGATCGCCTTGACCCGCACGTTGGTGCCAAGGTCGAGCTCGACATAGATATCATCCACCTTGACCACCTTGCCGACAAGGCCGCCTGCGGTGACGACCTGATCGCCCTTTTTCATGCCAGCGACCTTTTGCTGGTGTTCCTTCTGGCGCTTCATCTGCGGGCGGATGATAAGAAACCAGAAGATCGCGATCATGCCGATAATCGGCAGGAAGTTGATCCAGGCCGGCGGCGCAGCACCGGCTCCGGCAGCGGCGGCGAGAAGGTCGAATGTCATAGGTAAAGCCCGTCAGGATCCCGAGTGATATGCTGAGGCATTGGCCCCTAGCCGTTCAAGTGGGCGCGCCTAGCAGCAATGCAAGCGCGCGGCAATCTTTGGGCCACCTTCGGTGGCGCAGACCTCCCTCCCCGCCTCCCGCGTTCGGGTTCAGGAAGGATTCCGGGGGAATGCTTCCCCCGGACGGCGGCCACCATAGCCTGATGGTATCATTGGTGGCCGGGTGGGGAGGCGGGGTGGGTGGTCTGCCCCAAAACCACTAGGTTGACGGGCCGCGTGTTTGCGGCAAGTCAACGCGCCTGATTGGCGCTAGAGCATAGGGACGTCATGGACACAGCCACGCATCAGCACGCGGACGTCGTGATTGTCGGCACCGGCCACGGCGGGGCGCAGGCGGCGATTGCCTTGCGCCAGCATGGGCACGAGGGTTCGATCCTGATGATCGGGCGCGATGACGCCCCGCCCTATGAACGCCCGCCGCTGTCGAAGGAATATCTCGCCGGGGACAAGGGGTTCGAGCGGATTATGATCCGGCCCGAGAAGTTCTGGGCTGAGAAGGACATTACCCTGCGGCTAGGCGCAGCGGTCACCGCGATTGATGCGGCCAAGCATCGGCTGACGCTGAGCGATGGCGGTGAAGTGACCTATCGCAAGCTAATCTGGTCCGGCGGGGGCGATCCGCGGCGGCTGCCGGTGCCGGGGGCTGTGTTGCCGGGCGTGTTCTATGTGCGCGACAAGGCCGATGCCGATGCGATGATGCAAGCTCTGGCGGATGGTGCGAAGCGGGCCGTGGTGATCGGCGGCGGCTATATCGGGCTCGAGGCGGCGGCGGTGCTGCGCAAGCTTGGCTGCGAGGTCACGCTGGTCGAAATGCTCCCCCGCCTGCTGGCGCGGGTGGCGGGGGAGGAGCTATCGGCCTTCTACGCCGAGGAACATCGCCGCCAAGGCGTCGATCTGCGCCTAAGCACCGGTGTCCATGCCGTGCTGGGCGAGGCTGAGGGCCGGGTGACGGGCGTCCGCCTCGATAATGGCGAGGACGTGCCTTGCGACCTGGTGGTGGTCGGCATCGGGATCGTCCCTGCGGTCGCGCCGCTGATCGCGGCAGGCGCGGCGGGTTCCAACGGGGTCGATGTCGACTTCTGCTGTCGCACGACGTTGGATGATGTCTATGCTATCGGCGATTGCGCCGCGCATGCGAACCCCTTTGCCGATCATGCCGTGATCCGGCTCGAATCGGTCCAGAACGCGCACGACATGGCGAACACCGTGGCTAAGGCGATCTTGGGGGAGAAGGAGCCCTATCACGCGCTGCCGTGGTTCTGGTCGAACCAGTATGACCTCAAGCTGCAGACCGCCGGCCTCAGCCTCGGCTTTGATCAGACGGTGCTGCGCGGCGATCCGGCATCGCGCAAATTCACCGTGGTGTATTTGAAGGGCGGCAAGCCCATCGCCTTCGACTGCGTGGGAACGATGAAGGACTATGTGCAGGGCCGCAAGCTGCTGGAAAGCGGGGTGGGACGGATTGATCCTGCGCTGCTGTCTGACCCTGAGGTGGCGCTCAAGGATTTGCTTTAAAGAGTCCCTTCCCCTTGGGGAAGGGGTTGGGGATGGGGGTTCGACGCCCGCTGACGTGGGAGCCCCCACCCCCGACCCCTCCCCGCCGGGGAGGGTGGATCAGGCGCTGAGTTTTCCAAGCGCCCACGTCGCCGCTTCCGCCACCGCAGGATCGGGATCGTCGGTTAACGCCGCAACCGGCGTGATTAGCGCCGCGTTCCCGCTATTGCCCGCCGCATAGAGGCAATTGCGCACAAACCGATCCCGCCCGATGCGCTTGATCGGCGAGCCTGAAAACAGCGCCCGGAACCCCGCATCATCGAGCGCCAACAGCTCAGCGAGGCGCGGCGCGACCAGTTCTGCGCGGGGGAGGAATTCGCGGATCGCCTGTGCGGCGCTGGCAAACTTGTTCCACGGGCACACGGCGAGGCAATCGTCGCAGCCATAGATGCGGTTGCCCAGCAGCGGGCGGAGTTCCTCAGGCACCGGCCCCTTGTGCTCGATGGTGAGATAGGAAATGCAGCGCCGCGCATCAAGTCTGTAAGGCGCGGGGAAGGCATCGGTCGGGCAGGATTCGAGACAGGCGCGGCACGATCCGCACTGGTCGCGGTGCGGCGCGGCGGGGGCGAGGTCGAGCGTGGTGTAAATCGCCCCCAGAAACAGCCAGCTGCCGTGGGTGGGGCTCACCATGTTGGTGTGCTTGCCCTGCCACCCGATGCCTGCCGCCTCGCCCAGCGGCTTTTCCATCACCGGGGCGGTATCGACGAAGACCTTCACCTCAGCCCCCGGCACCGTCTCCACCAGCCAGCGGGCAAGCGCCTTCAGCCGCTTCTTCACCACATCGTGGTAATCCTTGCCTTGCGCATACACCGAGATGCGGGCGTGAGTGTCCGAACCCTCCAGCACCAACGGGTCAAGCGCCGGGGCATAGCTCATCCCCAATGCGATGACGCTCTTCGCCTCCGGCCACAGCCCCTGCGGCGAGCGGCGATGGTCGAGCCGCGTCGCCATCCATTCCATCGACCCATGATGCCCCTCGCCCAGCCATTCTTCCAGCCGCGCAGAGCGCACCGGGTCTTCGCCCGCCGAGGTAAAACCGCACACCGCAAAGCCGAGGTTCAGCGCTTGCGCCATGATCTGGTCCGCAAGGGTTTCGGGCCTATTAACCATAATTGGAGAGGCTCCCGTTTAATCCTGACCGCTAACCGCCTATGCCATGGATATGGCGGTAAGCAATCTCGCAGGCATGGGTCATCAGGGGGAGGGCTTCAGCGCCGTTCCCGCTGATGCGCGCCCACTGGCAATCGAAGCGCGCGGGCTGGTCAAGAGCTTTGACGGCACGCGGGCGGTTGACGGGGTGGACATCTCTGTCCCCGAAGGCGCGATCTACGGCATCCTGGGGCCGAACGGCGCGGGCAAGACCACGACGCTGCGGATGCTGCTCGGGATCATCGACCCCGATGAAGGCGTGCGCCGCGTGTTCGGGCATGATCGCCCGCATGATATTGGCCGGTTGATCGGCTATCTGCCCGAAGAGCGCGGGCTTTACCCATCGATGAAGTGTGTCGAGGCGATTGCCTTCATGGGCGCGCTCAGGGGGCTGCCGCTGAAGGAAGGCCGCAAGCGGGCGGCAGAACTGCTCGAACGCCACGGACTGGGCCACGCCATCGAGCGCCAGATCCGCCAGCTGTCCAAGGGCATGGCGCAGACGGTGCAACTGCTCGGCACGCTGGTGCATCAGCCCCGGCTGGTGGTGCTCGACGAGCCGTTCTCGGGCCTTGATGCGATCAATCAGGGCAAGCTCGAAATGATGATCCGCGCGCTCGCCGATGACGGGGTGACGGTGATCTTCTCGACTCACGTGATCCACCATGCCGAGCGCCTGTGCGAAGGCGTGGCGATTATCGCAGGCGGCAAGGTTCCCTATGCCGGCAGCGTCGAGGAAGCGCGCGACCGCATTCCCGCGCAGGTACGGCTGGAGACGCGCGCGCGCGAAGGCGCTTGGCTCGCCGCCCTGCCGCCTGAGACCCGCCGCAACGGCGATTTCTTCCAGTTCCCGCTGCCCGCAACCGGGGTCGAACCGCTGCTGCGGCAATTGATCGAAGGCGAGGCGGGGATCCTCTCGCTCTCGATCGAGCGCGCGGGCCTGCACGATGCCTTCGTCGCCATCGCGGGCGAGGCCGCCGCGCGTCAGCTTGAAGCCGATAATGAAGGGAACCGCGCATGAGCGAGCATCTCCGCCCGCGTCTCTCCTCGCTCGAAGCGGCCTGGGTGATCGCCCGGCGCGATTTTGTGGCGGTGCTGTTCAGCCGCGCCTTCCTGTTCTTTCTGCTCGGCCCGCTGTTTCCGGTGATCGTCGGCGGGCTCGCTGGCAGCATCGGCGGGCAGGTCCAGCGCGAGGCGGTGAGCGTCGAGGTCGGCCTCGCCATGAGCGCCGCCGATAATTCCGCGATGCTTGCAGCCCGCGAGCATCTTGCGCCGCAGTTGGGCGGGGCGCTGCCGGTCTTGCTTGAAGTTCCCGAAGCCGCCGATGATCCGGCTTTCGATGCGCGCGCCTTCATGGAAGCGCGGCGCGGCAATTACGCGGCGATCGTCACCGGCACGCCCGGTGCCCCGGCGCTGGTCGGCACCGAGGGGCAGATCGCGCGCTGGCAAGGCCCGGTCGGCCTGCTTGCCGCCACGGCGACATCGACGGAGCTTGCGGCCTTCCCTGCCATCACCGCTGAGGTGGTGACGACGAGCGGGGCCGCTGAACGCTCGACCCGAATCCAGACCGCGCAGATCGCGCAGATGCTGCTGTTCCTCCTGACCATGCTGCTCGCAGGCATGGTGCTTTCCAATCTGGTGGAGGAAAAGGCCAACAAGATTATCGAAATCCTCGCGGCCGCGATCCCCATGGACGCGGTGTTCATGGGCAAGCTGTTCGCCATGCTTGGCGTGTCGTTCGTGGGAATTGCCGTCTGGGCGAGTGCGGCTGTGGGTCTGTGGGCGCTTGGCGGCCCCGCCATCACGCAAGTGACCGGTTTTGATCCCGCGAACCTGCCCGCGCCGGCGGTGGGCTGGCCGTTGTTCATCGCGCTCGGCATTCTTTATTTTGCAATGGCTTACCTGCTGCTGGGGGCGCTGTTCCTGACGATTGGGGCGATGGCGAATACGGTGCGCGAGGTGCAGACCTTGTCGATGCCGGTGACGATGCTGCAACTGATGGTGTTCTTCCTTGCGGCCTACACGATCAACCAGCCGGGATCGGGGATCGAGCTGGCGGCAATTGCCTTCCCGTTGTCCTCACCTTTTGCCATGCTGGCACGCGCAGCGATGGACCCCGCCTTGTGGACCCACGCGCTCGCGCTGCTGTGGCAGGGGCTGGCGGTGCTGGCCCTGGTCAAGGGCGGGTCGATGCTGTTCCGCAAGCGCGTGATGAAATCGGGCGGGGCAGGCCGGGACAAGTCGCGCAAAAGCGTGCCGCTCTCGGCCTGACAAGGCGGGCGATCAGTCTCCAATCGAAACCGACTATTGACATCGCTGTCAGTTAGGGCAGGATATGAGTCGGACAGGAGCAGCCCCATCCAAAGGCTGCCCGACGGGAGAGAGACATGGCCACTATCGCCCCAGCCCCGCAAGGCATTCAACGCCCGCAAGTGCGACGCGAACCGACGGCTTACGATGCGCTGCAATCACATTTCGCCGCGCACCCCGAAGAGCGGTTGCAGCACTCGCACCCCTGGGATGTGAGCCGTTCGGACATTTATGCCGAGGACCGCTGGCAGCCGGTTTTTGCCGAAATGCGTAAGGCCGGGCCGCTGCACTGGATCCCTGAAAGCCCATTCGGCCCCTATTGGGCAGTGGTCGGCCACAAGGCGATCCAGCATATCGAAGCCCTTCCCGAAACCTTTTCGTCGAGCTGGGAACATGGCGGGATCACCATTCTCCAGCCGCCCACCGCCGAAGAGCTGGCCGAATGGGGCCGCGAGCCGCGCCAGCTGCCGATGTTTATCGCCATGGACCGCCCGCAGCACACCGGCCAGCGCCGCACGGTTGCACCCAAATTCACCCCCACCGCGATCACCGATATGGAAGCGGAAATCCGCCAGCGCACCGGTGAACTGCTCGATTCGCTACCGCGCGGCAAGGTGTTCGACTGGGTGGACACGGTCTCGATCGAACTCACCACCGGCATGCTGGCGATCCTGTTCGGCTTTCCCTGGGAAGACCGTCGCCTCTTGACCTTCTGGTCCGACTGGGCGGGCGATACCGAGCTGGGTGCGATCCGCGAGCTTGACGAGCAGCGCTGGGGTATCCTTCAGGAAATGGCCGCCTATTTCCAGACGCTGTGGATCGAGCGCACCATGGACAAGGAGCCGGGCAGCGATCTTATCTCGATGATGATCCATTCGCCCGCGATGAACCAGATGAGCCCCGAGGAATTCATGGGCAATCTGGTGCTGCTGATCGTCGGCGGCAATGATACCACCCGCAACACCATGAGCGGCATCATCCATGCGCTCGACAGGTTTCCCAACCAGCGCAAGCTCTATGAGGAACAGCCCGACCTGATCCCCAACGCGGTGCAGGAAATCCTGCGTATGCAGGTGCCGCTGGCCCATATGCGCCGCACCTGCACCGAGGATACCGAGGTGTTCGGGCAGACCATCAAGGCGGGCGACAAGGTGGTGCTGTGGTACATCAGCGCCAACCGCGATGAAGACGTGTTCGAGAACGCCGACAAGCTCGACATCACGCGCGAGAACGCCCGCCGCCACCTCGCCTTCGGCTACGGCATCCACCGCTGCGTCGGCGCGCGGCTGGCGGAATTGCAGCTAAAGGTGCTGCTCGAAGAAATGCACAAGCGCCGGATGCGGGTGCACGTTGCGGGCGATGTCGAGCGGGTGCGGGCGAATTTCGTCCACGGCTTCCGCAAGCTTGAGGTCGAAATCACGACATTCTGACGCTTTTGAGGGTGGGTGAAACTTCCCGGGCGATCTCGGCGTAATAGGTGAGGTGAGACCCACCCCTAAGACTTCGGAGTTCCCGCTGATGCGTATCCCCTTTCTCAACCGCCGCCGCCTGATGGCCGCCACCGCCACGCTCGGGGCGATGCTGCCCTTCGTCAGCGCATGCGGCGCATCACCGGCTGAGGCCAAGAGCTTTCCCAAGGGCAAGAGCGAGGCCGAGTGGAAGAAGCTGCTGACCCGCGAGC
The DNA here is from genome assembly GCA_001556995.1 of Erythrobacteraceae bacterium CCH12-C2. Lineage (GTDB taxonomy): Bacteria > Pseudomonadota > Alphaproteobacteria > Sphingomonadales > Sphingomonadaceae > Erythrobacter. The sequence continues at coordinate 3,973 of LSKF01000037.1, read as the reverse complement.
AATTCTACGTGCTGCGTGAGGCAGGGACCGAGCGCGCCTTCACCTCGCCGCTCAATAAGGAAAAGCGCAAAGGCACGTTCGTGTGCGCCGGTTGCGCCAACCCGCTCTATGCCTCGGCGCACAAGTATGACAGCGGCACCGGCTGGCCCAGCTTCTGGCAGACGGTGGACAAGGGCGCGGTCGGCACCACCACCGATTATCTGATCGGCTACCCCCGCACCGAAGTGCATTGTGCCGATTGCGGCGGGCACCTGGGGCACATTTTCGGTGATGGCCCCCAGCCGACGGGTAAGCGCCATTGCATCAACGGCGTGGCGCTGATCTTCAACCCCACCTGAGCGGCTATTCCCCTAGCAGCGCCGGTGCCTGAAGCAGGGCGGCGAGGCGCGCGAAATCGCCGAGGGTGAAGGTGTCGTCGAACACCACGCCATAGTGGCGCTCGCGCCGCCAGCGCACCTTGGCGCGTACCTCGCGCACGTCGCCGGTTACGCTCGGCGCTTCGATGCGGATTGTCTGATCGATCGCCAGCAGGGCATCGCAGGTGATCCGTGCGCCTTGCTGCGACAGGTTTTCCACCGTTGCTTCGAAGCGCTGGGCAAGGCTGGCAATCGTGACCGGAAAGCACAGGCTCAGGCGCAGGCCGCGCTTGGGGTAATCGCTGGATTCGTTGATCAACTGACTGACAGCGACCGGCTCAGCGAAGGCGAAGCCTGCCTCGTTTTCGCGTTGCCACACCTCGGTGACTTCATAGACCGCGCCTGCGGGCATTTGCAGGGCAAATTCCTTGCAGGCCGGCAGCGCATGGAACAGGCGCACGCTGACCCCGGTTTCGGAAACGTCGCGGATCACGCACACGAATTCGCCCTGTGCCGAAACCAGCTTGGCGGCACGGATAAGCAAGGTGAAGCGCGGTGCGGCGCGCAATTCTTCGCCCGCTGCCAGCGGTTCGTTGTGCGATGGTGCCGTGTGCGCCGCCTTGTCCATGCCGTTTTGCCCCAACCGCCCACCACCGCCGAGGGTGTTGGTGCAGTGCGATAATCCCATGATTGCATGGCAGACTTAGGGCCAAGGCGTTAAAGCGAGGATAATGATCGAATCCAAGTGTGAGCCGGGTCAACCGGCGTTCCACCTGGTGCGGGTGGCGGGACTCGAACCCGCACGATCACAGATCAGGGGATTTTAAGTCCCCGGCGTCTACCATTCCGCCACACCCGCCCAGTGCCGCCGTGCGCCCGCCTTGCCACAAGTCCCCCATCAAGCGCCAGAGCGCTTGCCAGAGCTGTGCCAAGGCCCCATTTGATCGCAAGGTTTCTGGCAGCAAGGTGGTGAGATGGCAGGCGATCCGGTAAGCGATGCGCATTCGGTGGTGGCCACCATCCAGCCCGCGATCACTTTGCTTGGCCTTGGCATCGGGGCAGCGCTGGCCTCGCGGGCGCTCCGGCTTAATCCGATTGTCGGCTATTTGGGGCTGGGCTTTGCGCTGTCCGGCCTTGGCATGTCGCAGCATTTCAGCGGGCCGCTGGTGGCCGCCATGGCCGAAGCCGGGGTGATGTTCCTGCTGTTCAACCTTGGACTGCACTTCTCTCTCGGGCGGATCAAGGCGGAGGCGGGCAATATCTTCGGCTTTGGCAGCTTGCAGATGCTGGTGGCGGGCGGGGCCTTTGCGGGATTGTTCGCGGCTTTTGGCCTGCCGATGACCTTTGCCGTGATCGCCGGGTTTGCGATGGGCTTGTCCTCGACGGCGGTGGTGATCGGGCTGGTGCGTGAGCGCGGGCAGGAGGACTGCCCGGTTGGCCGCGCGGCGCAATCGATCCTTATTTTTCAGGATATCGCCGCGATCCTGCTGCTGGTCGCCGCCGGGGCGCTCGCCGGCGGAGGGGCCTTGCTGCCCGAACTGGGCATGGCCGGGGCCAAGGCGCTCGCCGCCTTCGCCATCGCGGTGCTCTTTGCCCGTTACCTGACCGAGCCGCTGTTCGGCCTGATCGCCCGCGCAGGCACGACCGAGGTCTATACCGCGACCGCGCTGTTCATCGCGCTGGCGGCGGGCTGGGCGACCGGCATGGCGGGGCTATCGCTGACGCTGGGAGCCTTTCTGGGCGGCATGGCGGTCGCAGATTCGCGCTATCGCATTCTGGTGCAGACCGAGATTGATGCGTTCCGGGGCCTGTTCCTCAGCTTTTTCTTCATCTCGGTCGGCCTGTCGATCAACCCGGCGCTGCTGATGCAGGATTGGCTGTTGGTGCTGGGGGTCGCGGCGGCACTGATCACGCTCAAATGTGGGCTCAACGTGGCGGCAGGAATGCTTAACCGCTGGTCGGTGCCGGGGTCGATCCAGCTTGGCTTCCTGCTCGGGCAGGGGAGCGAGTTTGCGCTGGTGCTGCTGGCTTTGCCCGCCGTGGCGGGGCTGGTTGAGCCGCGGCTGGTGTCAGCGCTGGTGGCGGCGATTGCGATCAGTCTGGCGGTCACCCCGGCGGTCTCGAACATCGGGCGCAAGCTCGCCGGGCGCCTCAGGGCAGGGCCGCCCGACGCCAAGCTGGCAGGCGATGATGCACCGGTGCTGATTATCGGCATGCTGCCCGCGGGCCGCGCGGTCGCCGATGCGCTGGAATTCAACGAAATCGGCTATCTCGCGCTCGAGGCGGATCATGACCGGTTCCAGATGGCGCTGGCTGATGGCTATCACGTGCACCGCGCCAACCCGGCCGATCCGCGCAGCTGGGATGCCATCGGGATGGATCGGCGCAAGGTGCTGCTGATTGCTACGGGGACCACGGCTGTCTCTCGTGAGCTCACGCCACTGGTGCAGGAACGAATGCCCGATCTGGCGCGTATCATCGCGGTGCCAAGTGCGGAGGATGTCGACGACTTGAGCGCACTCGACATGGTGCCGGTCGACATGAGTCTCAGCGGCGGAACGGAGCGGCTGATCGAGCTGGTCTTTGCCGCGCTGGGGCGCGAACGCGATCTGCCGGTGGCGGGCCTCGCTCACGACGACGCCCGCACACTGGTGGCAGCCTAGCGGCTATCTCAGCCGTTGAGGCGTTCGCGGATTTCCTTGCCGGCCTTGAAATAAGGCACGCGCTTCGAAGGCACGTCGACCGTTTCCCCGGTGCGCGGATTGCGACCGCTGCGCGCTTCGCGCTCACGGGTCGAAAACGCGCCAAAGCCGCGCAGTTCCACCCGGCCACCTTCGGCCAGGCGCTGGGCGATTTCGTCGAAGAAGATATCCACCACCTGCTCGATTTCATCGGCGCGAAGGTCGGGATTGTCCTTATGAAGTTCCTGTAGCAATTCGGATCTGATCATGTTGATCTCCCGGCTTCCATGGTCTGTTGTCGCGCCATGTCATGCCGTTATGCGGGTTTTCCCGCGGTTGCCCCATTACGCTTCCGACCCGTGAAGCGCCCCCCCTTTAGTCGCAGGCCCCGGCAACAAGCAATCCTGCCGAGTCCCAATATGAACACCCTGTCACATAACGGGAAAGTGCGCAACCTGCACGAATGTCAGTAAGTGAGGATCAGGCGTCCAGCGCAAGGTCCGCCGGATCGAGCCCAAGCCGTTGCATCCGCTGGCGGATTTCGGGCCACTCGTCGCGCAAGAAGGCATCCCGCTCGGCCGCGCGCAGACGTTCGGCCGCGCCGCGCACGACATACATGCCGACGCCGCGTTGCACCTCGACCAACCCATCATTCTGGAACTGCTGATAGGCTTTCGCCACCGTCAGCGGATTGGCCCCCTGCTCGGCCGCCAGCGCCCTGACTGACGGAAGCATCGCGCCTTCCGGATAGGCCCCATCAATAATCGCCGCCGCAATCTGATCACGCAGCTTGAGATAGACGGGGCGGTTGGGGTTCATGGTGCATCAGTGCCATAATACAGCCATGCGGTCAATTGTGTTGGCTTCATCACTGTGGCGCAAACCACCCACCCCGCCTCCCCACCCGGCCACCAATGATACCATCATGCTATGGTG
>LSKF01000004.1 GCA_001556995.1 Erythrobacteraceae bacterium CCH12-C2 | reverse complement strand
CCTCCCCACCCGGCCACCATAGCATGATGGTATCATTGGTGGCCGGGTGGGGAGGACGGGTGGGGGGTCTGCGCCACCGAAGGTGGCCGCAAAACTACCGACTTAACTCAAACACCGCGAATTCGGCGCGCCAGTTAGCCGCTGGCGCGCCGATTTGTTTTTCGTTCGCGAAGAACCACGCCCGCTCGATCCGTGCGCCCTTGGCCTTGGCAAGATCGCGGAAATCCTCGACCGTGACATGGTGGATGTTCTGGGTCTCGTACCAGCTCACCGGCAGTGCCCGCGTCACCGGCATCCGCCCGCCGAACATCAGCGCCGCGCGAGTGCGCCAATGGGCGAAGTTAGGGAACGAGACAAACGCCCGCCGCCCCACCCGCAGCAATTCATCGAGGATCAGGTCAGGCCGGGTCGCGGTCTGCAGGGTCTGGCTGAGGATCGCGTAATCGAACGCCTTGTCCGGGTACTCGGCAAGGTCGCTATTGGCATCGCCCTGCACCACACTGAGCCCGCGCGAAACGCAGCGTTCGACGAGCGCGCCATCAAGCTCCATCCCCCGCGCATCGCAGCCGCTGACCGCCTCGAGCTCCGCCATCAACGCGCCGTCACCGCAGCCGATGTCGAGCACCCGGCTACCCGGCGCAACATGCGCGGCGATGGCGGCAAGATCGGGGCGTAACGTCATTCGACGAACCCCTTTACCACCCGATCAAGCTGGTCGTGCTCGAGCAGAAAGGAATCGTGTCCATTGGGCGCGCTGAGTTCCACGAAGCTGACCTTAGCCCCCGCCGCGTTCAGGGCATGGACGATGTGGCGGCTTTCCGTCGTGGGATAGAGCCAGTCGGTATCGAAACTGACGATGCAGAACCGCGCCTGCGTCCCCGCGAAGGCGTTGGCAAGCTTGCCGCCATGTTCTTCCGCGATGTCAAAATAGTCCATAGCGCGGGTGATGTAGAGGTAGCTGTTCGCATCGAAGCGCCGGGTGAAACCGCTGCCCTGATACCTGAGATAGCTTTCGACCTGAAACTCGGCGTCAAAGCCAAAGCCCTTGGCCTCCCTGTCCTGCAATCGCCGCCCGAATTTCTCGGTCAGACCCGCTTCCGAAAGGTAGGTTATATGCGCCGCCATCCGCGCCACGGCGAGGCCATTGTCAGGCCGCGCCTCGCGCGCGTAGTAATCACCCTCGGCCCACGCCGGGTCTGCCATGATCGCTTGCCGTCCAACCTCGTGAAAGGCGATGTTCTGTGCCGAGTGGCGCGCTGTCGAGGCGATCACCAGCACGCGGGCGGCGCGCTCCGGCCAGTTGGCGGCGAGGCTGAGCGCCTGCATCCCGCCCATCGACCCGCCGACCACGGCATGAAGCTTTGCAATGCCCAGCCCGTCAAGCAGCGCCACCAGCCCGCGCACCATGTCGCGGATGGTGATGACGGGGAAGCGCATCGCATAGGGCTGGCCATCAGGCGTGCTGGGGTCTGGGCTCGCCGGGCCGGTCGATCCCATGCAGCTGCCGATCACATTGGCGCAAATCACAAAGTGCCGGACCGTGTCGATCGGCTTGCCCGGCCCGACCATCCGCTCCCACCACCCTGGCTTGCCGGTAATCGGGTGCGGGCTGGCGAGGTACTGGTCGCCGGTCAGCGCATGGCACACCAGCACCGCATTGCTCTTGTCGGCGGCCAACGTGCCGTAGGTTTCGTAAGCAATATCGCAGCCCTCCAGCGCCTGACCGCTGTCGAGCGGCAGGGGGTGCGGGACGCGATAGACCGGAGAAAGGGGGGCGGCGTTCATGGGATTGCTGCGAAAGCGGAAAAACGGCCCTTCGACAAGCTCAGGGCGAGCGGCTAGGGAGATTTTTTCAAAATTCCGTTCGTGCTGAGCTTGTCGAAGCACTGTCTTTTCTTCAAGCGACACAGCGCAATGACCATCGCCAAGCCTCAACCCAAACCCTGGATCGCGCAGATCCACGCCTATGTTCCCGGCAAATCCAAGTCGGCGAGCGGGAAGCCGCTCGTCAAGCTCTCGGCCAACGAGAACCCGCTCGGCTCCAGCCCGGCTGCGATGGCGGCTTTGGCCGAGGCGCATGTCGCGGCGGATTATCCCGATCCCGATGCCCGCGCGCTGTGCGAGAAAATCGCCGAGGTGCATGGCCTCGACCCTGCGCGGATCGTGTGCGGCACTGGCTCGGGCGAGCTGCTCCACTGCATCGTGCAGGCGCTGGCCGGGCCGGGGGACGAGGTGCTGGCCTCGCGCTATTCCTTCTCGCTCTATCCGCTGCTGGCGCAGAAGATCGGGGCCACCCCGGTTTTCGCCGAGCCCGAAGGTTACGGCGCGTCGGTCGACAACCTGCTGGCAGCGGTGGCGCCTGCCACCAAGGTCGTGCTGCTCGACAATCCCAATAACCCCGTCGGCAGCTACCTGCCGCCTGCCGAGGTCGCGCGACTTCACGCCGGCCTGCCGCCGCACGTGCTTCTGGTAGTGGACGAGGCTTACGGCGAATATGTCGACCCAGCCGATCAGCACGCCGCCTTCGCGCTCGCCGCCGCGCACGAGAACGTGCTGGTCAGCCGCACTTTCTCCAAGGCCTATGGCCTTGCGTCCGAGCGGGTTGGCTGGGTGACGGGAGCGCCGCATCTGATTGACCTCGTCAACCGGCTGCGCGGCGCGTTCAATGTCAGCGTCAGCGGGCAGAAGGCCGCGCTGGCGGCGCTGGGCGATCAGGATTTCGTGGCCGCGAGCCGCGAGCACAACACCCGCGAACGCGCGCGGCTGGCCGAGGCGATTGCGGCGATGGGCAACCACGGCATCAGCGCGCCCCCAAGCGAAGCGAACTTCCTGCTCGTCCATTTCGAGGGCGACGTCACCGCCGCCCAGGCCCTGGAGGCGCTGTCCGACGCAGGCTACGCGGTGCGCCACCTGCCCTCGCAAGGCCTGCCGAATGCCTTGCGCATCACCATCGGCAAGACCGAAGACATGACCCGCGTAATCCACACCCTGCGCGCGCTGTGCGGGGAAGCGGCGTGACCAACTGCCGCGTTGCCATCATCGGGCTGGGTCTGCTCGGTGGCTCGATTGGGCTGGCGATCACAGCGCGCGGGCTTCCCATTGCCACCACGGGCTGGGACCGTGATCCTGCGGTGCGGCAACGCGCGGGCGAGCGCGGTCTGGTCGGCGAGGTGTTCGACACGCCCGAGGCCGCTGTCGCCAATGCCGACCTCGTCATCCTGTGCGTGCCTGTCGGCGCGATGGGGGATGCAGCCCGCGCCATCGCGCCCGGCCTCGCTCCCCATGCCATCATCAGCGATGTCGGCTCCTCCAAAGCCGCCGTAGCCGCTGCGCTCGCCGAGGCGCTGCCACATGCCACCATCATCCCCGCCCACCCCGTCGCGGGCACAGAGCAGAGCGGGCCGGACGCCGGTTTCGCCACCCTGTTTGCGGGCCGCTGGTGCATCATCACCCCGCCCGACAACGTGGACCCTGCGGCGCTTGAAGCCCTCTCTGACTTCTGGACCGCGCTCGGCTCCAAGGTTGAGCTGATGGACCCCGCGCACCATGATCTGGTGCTCGCCGTCACCAGCCACATCCCGCACCTCATCGCCTACACCATCGTCGGCACCGCCAGCGATCTGGAGGACGTGACGCAAAGCGAAGTCATCAAATACTCCGCCGGGGGTTTCCGCGATTTCACCCGCATCGCCGCGTCCGACCCGGTGATGTGGCGCGATGTGTTCCTCACCAACAAGGGCGCCGTGCTGGAGATGCTGGGGCGCTTCACCGAGGATCTGACCGCCCTCCAACGTGCGATCCGCTCAGGCGACGGCGACACCCTGTTCGACCTCTTCACCCGCACCCGCGCGATACGGCGGCAAGTGATTGAACAGGGGCAGGACGACGAGCGGCCTGACTTTGGGCGCGGGCACGGGGAATAAGCGCTGCCAGCCAATCCCAACGGGTGCTTTGCCCTACAAAAGGTACGCGATCGCATTCCCGAAATTGTGGAGCAGGATCGGGAGCAGCAAGCTCCCAGTCCGCAAGCGCGCCCAGACCGCGATGAAGGATGGAATGGCGGTCAGCGCCATGGTGATGGGATCGAAGGAAAACCCTCCATCCGCGTAACCGAAGGCGTGCGCCATTCCGAACACAAAGCACGACAGCACCGCACCCCAGCCCCACTCGACGCCAAGCAACCGCCTCCTCCCTCGAAACGCCTGATCGAGCGCGAACAACAGGATGCCGCGATAGAACGGCTCTTCCTCAAGGCCAGGCATGGTCAGTTGGAAGGCGACATCTTCCGCGCTCGCTTCGCCAGCAGGAAATATAAGCCCGAGAACGACGAACAGGGCGCAATATGCTGCGGATAGAGGCACTGCGGCTTTCAGGCTGCCCGGCTCATGCGACCAGGTCAGGCCGATCCGGCGCAGCCCGAAGGCGGGAAGGGCGGCGATGGCAAGCGTGGCGACGAGGGCGGCGAGCTTGCCTTGCCAACTCCATTCCCCGCCGATGACGTCCGGCAGCAAGCCATAGCATCGCGTCAGAAGCAGGTCATTGATCGCGACCAGAAGTGCGGCCACGACAAGCCAGCGGGGCGAGAAATTGCGGCGATCCGCAAGCCCCAATGCTGTTCCCAGACAGATCAGAAGCGCCAGCGTCCCTGCCAGTCCGATCAATCCGTTCACGCGCCTGCCCTTTCATCTGGTTGCGCGCTCCGACTAGCCTGCGATCACCGCTTCCGCTCCTCAGAAAGCGGATTTTCGCTCCTCAAATCCCGGTTGTGCGCAGTGAGGCGCGCGGGGGCCTGCGCTTCGAGCCCTTGTCCGGTATTCACTCGGCGTGCATCCCTCGATCGCCCGAAAGGCACGATTGAAGCTTGCAAGCGAGGCAAAGCCGCTGTCGAGCGCGATGGTGATTAACTTTGCGTCGCCATCCCAACCTTCCAGCCGCCGCCGCGCCTCCTTGACCCGGTGATGGTTCAAGAAGGTACGGAAATGGTCATAGCCCATGTGCCGGTTGATCAGCGTTCTGACAGTCCGCTCAGGTGCGGCCATGAGTTCCACGAACCGAGCGAAGGTCAGCCCCGGATCAAGATGCACCCGGTCTGTTTCAATCAGGACATTGAGGCGGCGCAGCAGCGCTGCGTTTCGGGGGTCGTTCGCCTCCGGGGCAGGGATTGGCTGCAATGCGCCCCCTTCCACAACCCCAAAGGTCAATACATCGGCGCGGACGGTCAGCAGTTGGCTGGCAAGCCAGAGGCCGAACGCAAGGATCATGGCGTTCTGCATCACCGCAAATGCGAGCGGCCGCCATGCGAAGCCGAACAGCGCATCCGCCGCGAGATCGATGAACAACATCCCGCCAAGCAGCGCTGCGACCAGCACCCGCGCATCATGGCGTTGCTGGATCAGATCGCCCTGCCGCTCGTCCAGCAGGCGCCAAACAAGATGGCCAACGATGCCAAAACCCAGCAGCACCAGCCCATGCGAAAGCCCAGCATCGGCGAGCACCCCTGCGAAAAGGCCCCGATCAGCCGCGGCGACACCGGCCCATACCAACCCGGTCGCCAGAACACCGCCCTGCAGCCGGAAGCGGCTGTCGAAGCATGACAGAGCAAACCACCACAGGAAGATGACCGTAAACCCGCTTGCTGTGTGGGCCAGGGCGGCAAGAGGCCCGACCGGACGAAGATCGGGGAGCGGTGTGTTGCCGATCACGAAACCAGCCACACAGGCCGCCAGCGGGGCAAACAGCAGCGCGGGCAGTCCAAGCCGCCGCCGATGGATGAGCATGAGCCATGCAAGCACGAGCACAATGCTTGACGAGCCGAGACGGACAGCAGCATCCAGCTGTGCAATGATCATTGGCCTGACGTAGCGTCAAATCCCAGGGAAGGCAGCACAAAATGCCGGACGCTTTGCAATCCACCCATCTCCGGCGAATATCGCCGCCGCCCGCACCAGCACAGCCGTCACCTTGCGATGCGAACCTAACCGTTCAGCACATTGATCGCCGCATGGACACGCGCCTCGACCTCCTCACGCGGGAGGCCCGCCGGGATCGTTGCGCCCACCTTGTATGTGATCCGCCCCCGGCGTTTTATCACACGATGATAGGTCGCACCGCTATTCACCGCGATCGGCACCACGGGCAGATTCAGCAGCTTATACAGCCCTGCAAACCCAGCCTGCAGACCCGGCTTCGTACCATGGGCAACCCTTGTGCCTTCGGGGAAGATCACCAAGGGACGACCTTCCGCTACCCGCTCCTTCGCCCGCGCGATCATTTCGCGCAGGGTCTTTGCCCCCTTGTCGCGCGCCACCGGGATCAGACCATAGGTCAGGGCCGAATAGCCCCAGCCAGGGATGCGGAACAATTCCTGCTTGGCGAACACCGCCGGGAAATCGAACAGGCGCGGGGTATCGATCGCCTCGAAAAAGCTTTCATGCTTGATTGCGATCAGCGCGCCCTCGTTGGGGAGCGACCCTTCCAGAATCACCTCGATACCGAGGAGATGACGCACACACCACAAATGCCACGCGCCCCATGCTGCGACAATCGGACGCAGCCACGCTCGCCGCGCGGTGATCGCTATGACCGCAGCACTCACCAGCACCGCGCTGCCACCATAAAACAGCAGATAAAAGGCGCAGCTGCGCAAAGCGGCGAGCAGCGTGCTCAAGGCTCGATCAGCCCCGCAGCCCGACTTGCGATCAGCTTGTGGTATTCCAGAAACAATGTGCCGAGGTCAGGTTGCGATGGCACCGCGTCGCGGATCACGGTGACGTAATCGGGCAAGGTCCGGTCCAGCTCGCTCGCGGCGCGGCGCATGTGCCAGTCGGTGGTGACAAGCCGCAGCGATCGGATTTCGTTCTGCGCCACCCACTTGGCGGTTTCGGCGGCGTTGGAGCGGGTGTCGACCGCGGCAAAGCCCAGGGTGATGCAGCATTCCATCTGCCGCGCCGACACGCCGAATTCGGCAGCGAATTCGGCCGGCTTCACCTCGGAATCGACCCCGCTCACCAGCATCTTTTCAGCGAGCCCTTCATCCAGCACCGCAAGGCCGCGCGCGATCCGGCCCGCGCCGCCCGTTGGCACGATCACGGCATCGGTGGTTTCGGTCCCCTCAGCCGGACGCGGCAAAGCAACCGCGAACCACAGAAAGCCGCCTGCCCACAGCAGAAACAACACAGAAAGCAAACGCCGGATCATGACCGCCCCTAGAGCATGTCCTTAAGGGCAAGCGCAATGGTGATGCGCGCGGTTACGAGCGCCAGCAGCACCCCGGCGAGCGGAATCGCGGCGATCGCTAGCCAATCAAGGAGCACCAGCCCGCCGCCGCTGGTCATGCCGCTGTCGAGCGCGGCAAATTGCCGGCCGAGCAGCCCAATCGCTCCGGCACCGATCGCGGTCCCGACCAGCGCGCCGAACGCCGATTCGCGCAGCACCGTGCGCAGGAACACCCCAGTGATCTGACGATCGGTTGCGCCGAGCAGGTGAATGATCTCGACCGTGTCGCGCGCCGCCGCAAAGGCACTGCGCGCCGCCAGCCCGACCGCCGCAACCGTCGCCAAAACCACCAACGCAATCAGGCCAAGCGCCAGCCATTGCAGCGCGGCGAGCGCATCGTAGACCGGACGCAGCCAATCGCTTTGCGCATCGACCCGGACGCCAGGCACGGTCTTGGCCAGCGCTTCCTCTATCCGGTCGACATCCTGAGGGCTGGCGCGCCCCGTCAGTTCCACATCGATCAGCACAGGGATGGGCACATCGCCGCTCGCGATCGCGGCGCCAAGCCAAGGTTCGAGCAGTGCGACAAGCTCCGCCTCGGGCAGCAATCGCACCGTCTGCACCCCGTCGATCCCGGTCAGCACCTTGACCGCCGCCTGTCCGCGCGCCGCGCGCAGGTCGGCATTGGGCTCGATTACCTGTACCGTCACGGCGGCAGACAGGTCTGCCTCGGCGCTGTTTGCCAGATTGCGCAGCGCCAGCCCGCCCGCGCTCGCGATCACCACCAGCGCGATCAGGATCGCGATCACCCACGGCATTGGCCCCAGAAAACGCGCCGAGGGCAGCATGGCGGGCGGTGCCTTGCGGCGTCGCGCCTTGTCGGGGGCGACCGCCGGGGCGACCGCGGGCGGCTCGGGGATGGGGGACGGCCCGTTCACGCCTCTCCTCCTGACGTCCCCGCCGGGCGCGGCGGATAACGGAGCGCCCCGGTGGGATCGGACAATTGCCCCTTGTGCAGCCGCATGATCAGCGAATCCGGCACTTTCTGCAGCAGATGCACGTCATGGGTCGCCACCACCACCGTTGTCCCCACACGGTGATTGAGCGCCTCGAACAGGCGGAGCAGCTTCAGCGCCATTTCGGGATCGACGTTGCCGGTCGGCTCATCGGCAATCAGCAGCCGCGGTCGGGTAATCACCGCCCGGGCAATCGCCACGCGCTGCTGCTCCCCGCCCGACATCCGCGCCGGGATGGCTTCGGCACGATGCGAAAGGCCGACCCATTCGAGCATGTCCGTGACCGATTTCACCACCCGCTTTTCATCCGTCCCTGCCAATCGCAGCGGCAGGGCGACATTGTCGAAGGCCGTGAGATGCGGCACCAGTCGGAAATTCTGGAACACCACGCCAAGCTGTCGCCGCAAGTCGGGCAAGCGTTCGCGCGGCATGGTGATGAGATCCTGCCCAAACATCCGGATCGCCCCGCGTGACGGGCGCTGCGCAAGATAAAGCAGCTTGAGCAAGCTGGTCTTGCCCGCGCCGCTCGCACCAGTGAGAAAATAGAAACTACCGGGGAAGAGCGTAAAGCTCAGATTGCTCAAAACCTCGGGATCGGTGCCATAGCGCAGCCCGACATTGTCGAATTTCACTTGCCCGGACGCGCGATCATTCATCGCGCGCACCTATCAGCGGCAGGCACGCGGGGAAAGATGCACATCGCCAGATGCCCCGCAATCACCGCATTATCGCGCCCACAATGTGGAAAACAGCGAGGAAATCGTACCGATCACCGCACATGCTCTTGTGCCGAAGTTGGCGAAGCCTATTGCCAAATACGACATGATTATCGCCTGCCCAGCCTGCGGTACCCGGTATGCGGTGCCCGATGCTGCCATCGGCAGCGAGGGCCGGACTGTGCGCTGCGCCAAGTGCAAGCATAGCTGGTTCCAGGATCCCCCGATCCTTGATCTGGTTTCGCCGGCTCCAATGCAAACGCCTGACCCGCCATCGTTGGAAAGCCGGGCCATGCCCGAGCCGAGGCCGGTGCCTGAAACCGCACCCAAAACGGAGCGTGCACGCGAGGGCACTGCGGCTTATGCAGCGCAATCCGCGCCTGTGCCCGCCCCTCCGCCTGCGCCACCCTCGCCTCCTCCCGCCGAGCAAGTCACCGCTTCGGACGCGCCGACACCACTGACCAGCAATTCCGGCGGCGTGAATGATACCAGTCCGGACGCCTCGATCGCCGTGCGCGCCTTGCGCCGGGGCCTTGCCGGGCGCGCTGCCACCGAAGACGCACCGCCGATTGCCCGGGTTGATCCGCCCGCCCCCCTGGGGGAACCTGACTTTGCCGAACCGCCTCGACCCGTTCCGGCATTCGACAGCGCCGACGAGGAAGCCGACGAAGGCGCGTCACAGTTCGAGTATCGGGCCCCCTTCACCAAGCGCCGCAACACTCTGAAGATGTGGACAATCGCCGCCGCCATCTTTGCCGTTTTGGCGACGGGCACCGTGGCTGCGGTGAACTATTATGGCCTGCCGGATTGGGTGCCGATCAGTCGCCCGACTTTTGGGATTGGCCAACCGGGGCTTGAACTCGATTTTCCCAAGTCGGAGCAGCGCCGCGAGACGCTCAGCAATGGCGAGAGCATTTTCCGGGTGCGCGGAACCATCACCAATCGCGCCCGGGAGACATTGAACGTCCCCAACTTGCTGGTGGTCTTCAGCGACGCGCGCGAGCGCAAGGTCGGCGATTGGGTGGTGGTGCCCGCTAAGCGCACGTTGGCCCCGGGGGAGACCGTCACTGTGACCCAGGCGATCGCGAACATCCCACGCGGTGCAGCAGTGGCCGACCTCGGCTGGGCACCGAATTAGGTCCCCTGAGGGTCAGCCAAGCAATCCCTCGTCAAAGAGCTTGCACGGGGCAAAGGCCCTTGCTAGGGGCGCCGTCCTACCGCGGGAACGCCAGTCTGGCTGACCCGATTTACCCGAGTGCGGTCGTGGCGGAACTGGTAGACGCGCAACGTTGAGGTCGTTGTGGGCGAAAGCCCGTGGAAGTTCGAGTCTTCTCGACCGCACCAAACAGTCTCTCCTGAAATCGAGATTTGCCCTTCGGGCAGACGGCGCGGCGAAGGTGGCGCAGTTATGTGCTTTTCTGCGCGTGGCATGGGCCGCGGGTGTCTTCTCAACGAAGCTCCAGCAGGCCAGGGCAGGATCATGCACCGGGCTCCCGCCGCGCGCGGATCATGCTCTAATCGGCAGTGTTCGTGAACAGTTCGCGATTGCCATTTGTCGGTCCAGCGATGTTCTCGGGCCGCTTCCACGGGAGCCGCGCGGCGCGCAGCGCTGAAACATGCCGCGTTGCCGAGCGTGCTGCACCGTTGCATAGCATTGCGGGCGGGCTGTCAGGAACGGGAGACTGGCGCGATGGTATCTTGGAAGCATTCTGTCGTACTGCTGGCAGCATTGCCCGGGCTGTTCGGGGGTGCAGGGTCTCATGCGCTGGCTGCAGGTATCCCAGCGCAATTGCCTGTGACGGCGGCACCTCCTTCGGATGCGGATGCCGCCCAGGAACCGCGGCTGATCAGCTACAAGGCAACAGCGCGCCGCGCGTTGTTCCTCCATGTCTTTGCCCCAGATGCGGCGGATTTTCCCGGGCCACGGCCCGCGATCATTTTCTTCCACGGCGGCGGCTGGGTCGAGGGTGACGCGCTGCGGTTCTATGACCAAGCGCGTCATCTTGCCGGCAAGGGCATGGTTGCCATTTCCGCTGATTATCGCATCGGTCAGGTCGACGGTACTGATCCCCGCACGGCCTTGGCCGACGCCATCTCGGCGATGCGCTATGTGCGCGCCCATGCCGCGACTCTCGGGATCGACCGAACCCGCATCGCCGCGGGGGGCGGATCGGCGGGTGGGCAGCTTGCTGCTGCGCTCATGTCCAGCAACGGGTTCGAGGATCCGGCCGACGATCCGAGCGTGTCCTATCGCCCTGCAGCGCTGGTGCTGTTTAATCCGGTGGTCGACAATGGACCGGACGGGTTCGGCTATGGCCTGGTGTCCGGCTACTGGAAGGCGTTCTCGCCGCTCCACAACATCCAGCGCGGCCATGCTCCGACCATCATCATGCTCGGCACCCGCGATGCGCTGGTCCCGGTGGCGACCGGACAAGCCTATTGCGACAAGGTTCGCGCGGCGGGGTCGGCGTGTCGGCTGGTGCTCTACGAAGGCCAGCCCCACGCCTTCTTCAGCCGCACGCGTTCTAAGCTCTACTACGGCAAGACACTGGCGGCGATGGACGCTTTCCTGAGCGAGTTAGGCTATCTTGCGTCGGAGGCCGACTAGCCAGCCCATTACGATCCAGTCTTGGCAAGCGCGTCCATTTTCTCGAAGCCTGATGCCTTCAGCTGCTCAAGCGCCCTCGCCCGGAAGGCATCCCGGCTGGGGAGCGCCCCGGTCTCGCGGCAGGATTGCGCGACGAAGGACTGCATCTCGGCCAGATAGGTCTGGTGCAGCGCATAGAGCGCCCGCTTGCGACCGCTCTCGTCGATGAGCGACATCTCCTTCGAGGTGCCGTTCTCGGCATACTCGTTGTTGTACATCTGCCAGATCAGCGCGAAGGGCAGATCGAGTGCGACGGCACTCTGCATCACGAAGCGGCTCTTCATGTATTGCTGCTTCACGGTCAGCGGCTTCGACTTGTCGGCGTGGTAGCCGTATTCGCCGATGAACACGCGGCGCTTGAACGGCAGGCCTTCCTTCGGCGGGAGCTGCGCTTCGAGGTAGCCGAGGATCTGCTCCAACGGCTGCCGGATCGACATCAGGTCTGGCTGAGGCGATTGCTTGATCGCCTCGTAGGCCGAATAGGATACCAGATCGGGATTAACCTCGGGCAGCACCGAAAGCGCGATGCTTGCGCGGCCCGCCATCGCTTTCTTGACGAGGTTGACCTCGATGTAGTGGTAGACCGCCACGTCGTTGTGGGCCACTGCGGCCCGGGCATTGTCGACCGCCAGCTGGCGGATCTTCATCCAGGCGATCATCCCTTGGACCGCCGTGGGCGACGGGTCGAGCTCACGGTCCTGACGCCCGAGCAGCATCCAGTCGCCTTCCCAGTTGCCGAGCATGAACACCTTGCCGGTGCCCGAATATCGCTCGAGCAGCCACGCCGTCAGGGCATACATCTCGTCATAATAGGCCCGCGCCTCGGTCATATCGACCCCGTCGCGCCAGTTGGCTCCCGTGAAGGAATGGACCCACGCCTGATAATAGGTGAAGTCCATATCCAGCGCCTGCTGCACCGCGGGCGCGCCCTGCACATATTCAAGCGTGGACTTGGCCTTGCGCGCGGCTCCTTCCGAACCGTAGTTCGGCGCGGCCCCCTGCGCGAGCGAGATCTTGAGCAGGTTGGACCCCATGCCCCGGACATTCTCGGCCTGTTCGATCAGGCGATTGCCCTTGGTATGCTGGTAGGGGCCGCCGATGGCCTGGGTGCCCAGAATGTAGTTGTATTGCCGCGCGGTCGCCTCCGGATCTGCCGCACAGCTTGGGACCGCTTGCGCTGCGGCAGGAGCGGCCAGCGTCAGCGAGAGCATCGCCGCTGCCCCCCAACCGAGCGCTGCCCCGCGCCAAGGCCGGCTCGCCATCAGAAGCTCACCTGCACGCCGAAATTGAACCGGCGCCCGGCGAGCGAAACGTAGTTCACCAGCCTTTCGTACTTGAGATAGCGCAAGGTTCCGGTGTTGGTGAGGTTGGTCGCATCGGCAGTGATGCGCAGGTTGCGGTTGACGATGAAGCGCGCGGCAAGGTCCAGCTGCCCGCGTGCCGCCTCGATCTCCGGCAGGGCCTCGGGCCGACCGAAACCGAGCTGCACGACCTCGCGCCGGGTAAACTCCGAACGCCAGTTATAGGCCAGCCGCAGGTTGAACTTCTTATCGTCGTAATAGGCGCTGGCGTTCCAAGTGTAGTTCGACAGGCCACGGCGTCCAATCGGATCGCCTTCCTGATCCCGCAGGTCGCTTTTTTCATCGATGTAGGTGAAGTTGCCCGTCACCCCCAAATAGCGCAGCAAGCCCGGCAGGTAGGTGAAGGCATGGGCCGCGCCAAGCTCAATGCCCTTCAGCTTGGTGCCGCCAAAGTTGCCGAAGGTGGTGACCGAAAATACCTCACCATTGATATCCCGCGATGTGGGGATGGGATCGCGGAAGATCGTGGTGTCGATGTTCTTCGCAAAGGCTGCGACCGACAGGAAGCTGCCCTTGTCGTAATACCATTCGAACGACGCATCGAAATTGTCCGACCGTACCGGATCGAGGAACGGATTGCCCGCCACCCCGAAGCCCGCGAAGTTCGGATCGACGTCCGAGCGCGTCAACTCCAGCCCCGGCGAGATCTGGGTCAGTGCAGGACGCCCGATCGTGCGTGAATAGGCGAGACGGGTGACGATCTCCTCCGACAGTCCAAAATTGAGGTTCGCGGTTGGCAGCCAGTCCTCGTAGGTGTTGTCGAACGTCACGATGCTGTAGCTTACCGGCGTGCCGGGATTGATCAGATAGCCCGACGAAGTGGTTTCCGTTTCGACATAGCGCAGGCCAACATTGCCGAATATCGACACACCACCAAGATCGGTGCTGAAATTGGCCCGCAGATAACCGGCAAGCGTTTTCTCGGTGACACTGAAGCGTTCGTCTTCGACCTCGTAGAAGCCGGAGCCTGAGGCCGGGTTGACGGCGCGGATGTCGAACAGGTTGAAGTATTCGGCGACGCTCGCCACGTCGCATCCGGCGGTTGAACCGAAGGTCATCGACAGATTGCCGCCAAAGCGCTTGAGGATGTCGGGATTGCCCGCAGTGGTCAGACACGAGCTGAGGAAGGTGGCGGTTGCCGCCGCGCCAACATTGGTGGTGTTGGCCGGATTGAGTGGAATGGCCCAGACGTTGACTGCTTCACGGGATCGCGCCCCTGACCATCGATGGCCGCGATGCTGCCGCCTTCGTTGGCGTTTTCATAACGCGCCCGCTCAAAGCCGCGCTCGGCCCAGCGAAAGCCTGCCTGAAACGACTGGAAGAAGCCGTTATCGGTCTCCCAGGTCGCGTCGAAGCGCAGCGAGTCGTCCGTGTTCTCAGTATCGGCGGCGTTGCGCTGGAATTGCCGGTAGCGATAGCGGTTGTAGCTGAGATCGCCGGGGTTGAGCACCACCAGCTGGTCTTCCGCCACCACGGAATTCACCCCGAAGGCCGCCGACGGAAAGGGGTTTTCATAGAAGGTGACGTTGGGGATTTTGTTGTTGCCGCGCTGGTAGTCGACGATGTTGTAGAAGTCCTGCGCGTTGAACACCGGGGCAGTGCCGCCCTGTTGCTCAATGCTGGCGCTGAGCTGACCGAAATCGAGAGTCGTTGCCTTCCCACGTGAGGTCGTGCCCTTCACGTAGAGCGACAGGTTGGGGGTCACATCCCATGTCGCTTCGGCCGAGAATTGCTGCGATTCGCGGGAAACCTCGTTGACTGAGGGCGCCGCGCCGACGCGGGTGGTGAAAGACGCCAGCCGCCCGCCGGTCAACACATAGACGTCGCCAAAACCGGCCGACGTCCCCAGCTGCTCGAAAGTCGCAGCCGGGCCGCCAACCAGAATCCCCGACCGCGGTATGTTAGAGACGATGTTCATATTCGCGCCGGTCAGGCTCTCGTTGAGATCGGTCAGCACCGCATCGAAACGAATGTCGAGATTGGACGCGGGCTTCCACTGGAGCGTGCCGTTGAACGACTTGCGGGTGTCATCGCGCACACGCTCGGACACGCCGAAAGCGCCGGGAATGTAATAAACGTCATTGGCATCACTCAGGCCATCGCCATTGGGATCGTCAAATGCATAGCGATAAGGGTTGGGTCGGGTTCCCCCGCCAGTGGCATTCGGTACAGTGGCGAGCTGGAAAAAGTTGTAATTGGCCGCCGATTGGTTGGCGCCTGCGCTCGCGGGCGGATCGATGTTGCCGATCTTGCGGGTCCATATCCCCGGTGCATCGATGACCTCGTTACCGCCATAGACGTAGGCGTAACTAGCGATTTCCTTGTAACCGACGTTCAAGATTACCCCAAAATCACCAAGCGGCGTGTCGAGGAATTTCTTCTGGAGGAAGAGGTTGCCATCCTGACGGCTGAGATCGCCGACCTCGGCAAATTTGGCGGTGCCAGTCATATTGAAGATCAGGTCGCGTTTGCCGCTAAGCGGGGCGCGCGTCTGGAGGTTGATTGTCCCGCCGAGCGAGCCTTCGATCTGGTCAGCGGTCAACGCCTTGAGGATTTCAACCCCGGCGAACAGCTCGGCCGGCAAGTCCTGAAAGTTGACGCTGCGGTCGTTGCCCTGGCTTAGATCCACGTCCCCTGTGCCCGAGGCAATCGCGCCGTTGATGGTGACATTGTTCTCTGACAGGCCGCGCACCTGCACCTGCCGGCCTTCGCCGTCATTGCCGCGGTTAACCTGCACGCCGGTTATGCGCTGGAGCGCTTCGGAAATGTTGTCATTGGCGAGCTGGCCGATGTCTTCGGCGTTGATCACATCCTTGATCTCGGTCGCATTGCGCTTGTCTTCGATCGCGCTTTCGATCGACTGGCGCACACCAGATACAACGATCACGTTGTCTTCTTCGGCCACAGGCTCTGTCGAGTCGGCTGGCGGGGGGGCAGCGTCCTGCGCGAACACCGGACACCCGAAAGCCAGGGCGCCTGCGATCAAGGCGAGTCTCGAGCCTGATGCGACAAGATTCTGCTTCATGTTTTCTCTCCCCCTGCCAGCTTATGCGGCTATTTCGACATATGTTCTGCTTTGAAGGCTGCTGCGTCCTCGCGAGTGCACTGTCCGCCGCGGATCGCGCGATCCACCCGTTCATTGATCGCAATTCCCTCACTCTCGACGCTAAATCTACACCGAGGGTTTTGCATTAGTAAAGAAAATTGTTTCAGTTATTATGGAGTGACTTGGTTGATCCGCGAAACGCAAAGGGCCTCAAAGTGCTGCGAATGCCCCTGAATTCCCTGCGGAGCAGGCAGACCGCATGCTATTGGAGCAGCGGTATGCATTCCGACTTGACCAGAAGCGCTGGCTATTAATAAAATGGTTTTTGTAAAAAAGGCGGATTCACTCGCCGGGGGGGTATCGATGGTCTGGCTGCGAAAGGCTCTTGTCGTCCTGTGCATCATTGCGGCGGCTGCGCTTCCGACCATGCCTCAAGCCCAACAGGCGTCCGAGGGCAGCACCGTGCTGGCTGGTCCGGTCAATGCAATCTTCCCGCCCGCAGGCAATCCGATCCGCAAGGATCTTGCTGCACCGCTCGCCTTGCAGGGCGACTGGACGCTCAGGGGCTGGGTCAAGGTTGACAGCTGGCCGGGCGCGCCGCGCATGATTGCCGCGCTGGTCGATGAAAAGGGTGCAGAGCTTATCGCCATCGGCGTGGCCAACGACCGGATCGTCGCCGCCGTGGGAGACGCGCCAGTCGTCTCAGCCTCAAAAGGCAAGGTCGGCGAATGGCAGTTGGTCACGCTTGCCTCGGAAGCAGGTAAGCTTGTCCTCATGGTGGACGGAGGGGCACCGGTTGAGGTCGGTGTACCGCCCTCGTCCAGCGTCCTAGCCCTCGTTCTGGCCCCGCGCAGCGCGGGGCGCGAACTGTTTCGCGGAGCTGTTGCCAGCCTCGCGGTATTCAAGAACTCTCGCGAACAAACCGGACGTATGGCCTGGGCCAAGCCCGATGAACGGCTCACCCAATTCGAAAACGCCAGCCCCACATGGCCCCTGCAGGTCAAACAGCAGATGGGGATGACCGGACCGCAGGACCAGACGACCCTGCCCATCAGCCGCGCGCCAGCCGCCACGCAGAGCCGCAAGGCGACGCTGGCAGCCGCCACGCCCCCGCTCTCCCCGGCGGGTGACAACCGCTGGTTGATCGGAGCCTGGCACCTCGCCGCCGCGCCCGATGTTGCCGCGCCCCCCGCCACAATAGCGCAACCGGGGTTCGATACGCGTGGCTGGATACCGGCAACCGTGCCGGGCACCATCCTTGCCACTTATGTGGCGAACGGCATCTATCCCGATCCGGCCTATGGCCTGAACAATCTGCAGATCCCCGAGAGCCTCAGCCGTCAGGACTACTGGTTGCGCAGCGAATTCATCCGCCCCAAAAGCGGCGCGCGCGCGCTTGCAGCGATCACATTCCAAGGCATCAATTATGCTGCCGAAATCTGGGTCAATGGGGAAAGACTGGGAGCGACCGAGGGTGCTTTCACGCGCGGGCGTTTTGTCCTGCCTGCACGGTTCGCCGCAGGGGATCGAATTGCCATTGCCGTACGTGTCTCGCCGCCGCCCCATCCCGGCCTGCCGCACGAGGAATCGCTGACCGCAGGGCCGGGCCAGAACGGCGGTGCGATGACGATCGACGGTCCGACCTTCAGCGCCAGCGAGGGATGGGACTGGATCCCCACCGTGCGCGATCGCAATGCGGGCGTGTGGCAGGACGTGGTGCTCGAAGCTTCGGGCGATGTCCGGATTGGTGATCCGCACGTGAACACCGTGCTGCCGCTCGCGGACAACTCGCTTGCCGAACTGACCTTTGCTGTCCCCGTGATCAATGACAGCGCTGCGGAGCGCACCGTCGAAATCGAGGCTCGCTTTGGCGATGTGACCCTGCGCCAAAGCGCGCGTGTGGCGCCCCTATCAACCGCAACGGTCCGCTTCGCGCCCGATGGCTTTGCGCAGCTGCGCATCCGCAATCCCGAATTGTGGTGGCCCAATGGCTATGGTGCGCCGAAGCTCCACGATCTGGCGTTGTCGGTCAGCGTCGGTGGCCAAGTCAGCGATACCCGAAAGCTCCGCTTCGGTATCCGCGAGGTCAGCTATGAGCTTTCGCTGATCGACAGGGACGAAGAATTGCAACGCGCCGCGGTGTCGCCTGCGCGCAGTAATGGTGAACAATTGCTCGATGTCGCCCACGAGGCGATCCGAAAGGTCGAGGGCGGCTGGGCCGTCAGCCTCGCCCGCGAACTCGCTGGATCACCCGCGCTAGCACCGGTCAAGGATGCTGCGCTCGCGCCGCATCTGCTGCTCAAGGTGAACGGCGTGCCGATTGCCGTGCGCGGCGGCAACTGGGGCATGGACGATTGGATGAAGCGCGTCTCGCGTGAGCGGATGGAGCCCTATTTCCGCCTCCACCACGAAGCCAACGTCAACACCATCCGCAACTGGATGGGCCAAAGCACGGAAAGCGTCTTTTTCGAGCTCGCCGACGAATACGGTCTGCTGGTGCTCAACGATTTCTGGATCTCGACTCAGGATCACAATGGTGAGCCGGGCGACACCGCCATGTTCCTTGCCAACGCTGCCGACACGGTCAGCCGGTTCCAGCACCACCCCTCGATTGCCCTGTGGATCGGCCGCAACGAAGGGGTGCCGCCGCCGGTGGTCAACGCCGGTCTGGAAAAGCTGGTTCGCACGATCGACGGTACCCGCGCCTACCTGCCCAATTCGCGCGATGTGAACATGTCAAACAGCGGTCCGTGGAATTACCAGCCGCCCGAGGCCTATTTCACTCGTATTGGACGCGGCTTTTCGACCGAGGTGGGCACGCCTTCTTTCCCGACGCTTGAAACCTTCAAGACGATGATGCCGCCCGAAGATCAATGGCCGATCAGTGACGCCTGGGCCTATCACGACTGGCATCAGGGCAAGGCGGGCGATGTCGCCAGCTTCATGAAGGCGATGCAGAACCGCTTGGGTGCACCGGCCGATCTGGCCGATTTCGAGAACAAGGCGCAGCTGCTCAACTACGAATCCCACCGGGCGATCTTCGAAGGGATGAACGCCGGGCTGTTTACCCGCAATTCAGGGCGGCTGCTGTGGATGACCCATCCCGCCTGGCCGAGCACGACATGGCAGATCTACAGCCATGACTACGATACCCACGCGGCATTCTTCGGCGCGAAAAAGGGGTCAGAGCCGGTGCACGCGCAGGTCAACCTGCCCGATCGCACGCTGGCGGTGGTCAACAGCCTTGCCGCGCCGGTCAGCGGGGCGAGGCTGCGGGTGCGCAATCTTGCGCTTGATGGCACGCTGCTCGATGAGCGGACGATCGCGGTCGATGCACCCGCTCTCGGCGTTATCACGGTCGGCGAGGCGGTGCCCGAGGCACTGTTCGCCCGCGCGCCGGTGGTCATCACCAAGCTGGAGCTTCAGGGCAGCAACGGCGCTCTGCTGAGCGAGAATCTCTACTGGCTGGCGCGCGAGCCTGCCGCCTATCGCGCCATGACCGCGATGGACGAGGTCGCGGTCAGCGTCAGCGCCCGCATTGTAGCAGACAGCAATGAACGTGTGATCGAGGCGACCGTCAGCAATCCGGGCAACAGGCCCGCCCTCATGGTCAAGCTCGCCGTACTCGATGCGGCAGGTCAGCGTATCCTGCCTGCCTATTGGAGCGACAACTATGTCTCTCTGCTTCCCGGCGAGACAAGGGTGGTGACGATCCGCGCCCCGCTTTCGGCGGCGATGCCGGACAGCATCGGCGTGCGGGGGTGGAACGTCGCGCCGGGCATGACGAAGGTGATGCCGTGACAATCGGGCAATCTTGGGGGTGGTGGTGATGGCAGAAACAATGCTGGCAGGTGTCGAGCTGGGCGGGACCAAATGCGTCTGTGTGCTCGCCTCCCCTGCGGGTGAAATCCTGGCGCAGGAGCGGGTCGACACCGAAGCGCCCGATGTCGCGCTGCCGCGCATCCGCGCGATCCTGCACCAGTGGTTCGGGGCGGGGCCTGCGATAGGCGCGATTGGCCTCGCTTCCTTTGGCCCGATTGATGTGGATCGCGCCTCGCCGGGCTGGGGCCGGATCGGGCAAACCCCCAAGCTCGGATGGACGGGCGTGGACATCGTCGCAGCGCTGGCGGACGGTCTGAACGTGCCGGTCGTGCTCGATACCGACGTCAACGGCGCGGCCTTGGCAGAGATGCGCTGGGGCGCGGCGGCGGGGCTTTCGGACTATGCCTATGTCACGATTGGCACTGGTGTCGGCGTTGGGCTTATCGTTGGCGGAAAGCCGATTGGCGGGTTCGGTCATGCCGAACTTGGACACATGCGGATCGCCAGAGTGCCCGGCGACACCTGGCGCGGTTCCTGCCCCTATCACGGCGACTGTGTCGAAGGGCTCGCGGCTGGCCCAGCCATCGTCGCGCGGTCGGGCAAGGATGCCAGCCTGATCACAGCCGACGACCCCATCTGGCACCTCGTCGGCCATGCCATTGCGCAGATGCTGCACAACATCGTGCTGACCGCTACGCCGCGCCGCATCTTCCTCGGCGGCGGGGTCATCAGCGCGCAGCCGCAGCTGTTCCCGATCATCCGCCGCGCATTGCAGGCGAGCCTTGCGGGCTACGTCAGCTCGCGCGAACTCGACTGGATCGACGATTATGTCGTTCCCCCGGGTCTCGGCACCTTGGCAGGGCCGCTTGGTCCGATCGCGCTTGCTGCGTCCGTCGCCCCTCAGACGGCGCGGCATTCCGATCCGGTTGGCTGAGCCTCAGGCGTCAATCTTCATCAATGCGGTGCGGTTTGGCAGGAAGCGACTGGAGAAAGGCAGGATCGCAGCGCCAATGGCAGCGGCGTCCTCGGCCAGCTCGGCACGGCGGATCGGCGCACGAGAGGGCAACGAGGCCCCCCGATGGCGGATATTGAGCGCAAGCCGGTCGCACAGTTGATCGACCAGTGCTGCTGGCAGGCGTCCGCCAATGAAGATCGCGTCGGGATCGATCAGGGCATTGATGACCATCAGCGGGTCGCTCAGCAGATCAGCGGCCTTCTCGACCCATTGCGAGGCAGCCTCGCTGGTCGCCGCATCAAGCTGATCGAGCGCAGCGGGGGCCGGAAAGCCCGCTTGCGCAAAATGGCTGTAGAGACCTGACAGCGAGACCACGTCCTGCAACACTACCGGATTGCGCCGCGTCCTGCCGATCGGAAGGAAGCCGATCTCTCCGCTGCGGCCCGACGCGCCCGTGACCGAATGCCCATCGATCACCAGACCGCCGCCAAGGCCTGCATTGACCAGCAGGTAGAAAAACGTCTGCGACACCCGGCCATGGCCGAATTGCAGCTCGCCAATGGCGGCTGCGGTTGCGTCATTTTCGGTGATGACCTCGAGACCATGCGCGCCCAGCAGATGCTTGGGATCGACCGTTTCCCAGATGCTGAATTCAGGCGGACGATTAGGCAGATCGACACCGCCAAAATCGTCAGGGATAGCAAGGCCAATGCCTGCGACCCGGCTCATGTCGATTGCGCCCGCCGCACGCATCGCATGAAGGTTCCGGTTGACGAATTCGCGGACCTGCTCGGGCATAGGGAACATGATGTTCTCCACCACCCGCATCCGCAGCTCGCCGAGGAAGTCCAGCGCCACGATCGTCATATGATCGCGGTCGACATTGACGCCGATCGAGAAGGCGCCGTCGGGATTGATCGCCAGCTTGAGCGCGGGTTGCCCGCGTTCGCCGCGGCGACGCCCGGCTTCGATGATCAATCCGTCAGCGAACAGCTTGCGGGCAATATTGGTGATCGAAGGCGGGGTGAGCCCGGTGATTTCGGCCAGTTCGACCTTGGTCACAGGCGCGTTGAGGCGGATGGCCTGAAGCGTGACGCGTAGATTGTGCGAACTGCCACGTTCGAGATTGGTGCCGGACAGGCCGTTGCTGAGCAGGTTCACCCGTTCCTCGGGCGCGATACCGACAGCTGACGGCTTGCGTTCAGTTGTCGCCATCTGAAATTTGTCTCCAATTATGCCCTCGGGCCAATCTAGTCCTGTGGCCAGCACAGTGCAATTTCAGAGCGCCCGGTCCTCCAAAGTCCCTGTGGCGTCTCCCATTTAATGCGGGTCGGGCTTTCCGCCTTCGGCCTTTTGCCCGTTCCCGAGATCGTCCTCGGTCCCATCGCGCAGCCAGCGCCGCGGGAAATCGCCGGTTCCCGCACCATTGCGATTGCGCAGCACCGAGCCTTCATCGAGCCGCTGGGTGAAGGTCACGCTGGAGCGGCCCTGTTCGGGATCGAGGCTGGCGAACAGATCGCCGCGCATCTTCTTGACCACGGGCCGCAGCTTGGGATCAGCGATGAGATTGCGCATTTCGCGGGGGTCCGCCTGAAGGTCGTAAAGCTCCTCGGTGTCCCACACGCCGTGATACTGGATGTACTTATAGCGATCCCCCCGCAGCGCGAAGGTCGTGGGCGTCTGGGGGTAGTTGTATTCCCAGTAGTATTCGTAGCTCAGCGAAGTGCGCCACGGACCATCGAACGGGCGCCCCATCATCAGGTCGGCATAGCTCATCCCGTCGAAGCGCACGCCCTGCGGTGCCGCCGCCCCGGCGAGTGCGAGGAAGGTGGGGGCGATGTCGATATTGGCGACGATGTCGTCCACCACACGCCCGCCCGGCATCCCGCCGCCAAACGCGATCAGTGGCACGCGCATCGATTCTTCGTAAGCGCTGCGCTTGTCGATCATGCCGTGTTCGCCGAACAGAAAGCCATTGTCGCCCATCATCACCACAATGGTATTCTCGAGCATCCCCCGCTTCTCGAGCGTGGCGAGAATTTGGCCGATCCCCTCGTCCACCGCGCGCAGGGTCTGGTTGTAGCGCAGCTTGAAATCGACCACGTCGAGGGTCGAGTGATAGGGAAACTCCACGCCGTGCCACGAATTGCGCTGGTCCTTGGTCCAGCGTGGCTTGCCCTCGTAATTCTCAGGTGTGTCGGCCATGCTGTCAGGCAGCTTGATCGCCTCGCGGCTGAGTGTGTCCTTATGGCGTTCGGCCGGGATAAAATCGGCGTGCACCGCCTTGTGGCTGAGATAGAGGAAGAACGGCTGCTGGCGGTTTTGCTGCTTCAGCCAGTCGAGCGCGTAACTGTTGAGCTCGTCGGTGATGTAGCCTTTCCGTTCGACCCGCTGGCCATCGATGTTCAGCGTGTGGCGCACGCCCTTTCCGTTGTCGGGGAGATATTCTCCCTGCCCCTTGAAGCTGATCCAGCGATCAAATCCAGGCTGGGGATCGTCGCTATGCCCGCCCATGTGCCACTTGCCGATGAAGGCCGTGCGGTATCCCGCCGCTTGCAGCGCCATCGGGAAGAAGAAGGTGCCGGGGCGGAACTTGATGTTGTTATCGGCAATCCCGTGGTTGTGCATGTATTGCCCGGTCAGGATCGAGGCGCGGCTCGGGCTGCACAGGGCGGTGGTGACGAACGCATTGGGGAAATACACGCCCTCGCGCGCAATACGGTCCATGTTCGGCGTGCTGATCGCGGGATCGAGGAATCCCATTGCGTCATAGCGCTGGTCGTCGTTGAGGATGAAAATGATGTTCGGCTGCGGGTGGGCGGGGGCTTCGGTCTGCGCGGCGGCCGGCCCGGGTGTAGCGCCGATCGTGAGGGTGGCGGTGATGGCAAGAGCCGCAGCGGCAACGGGGCCGCACCAGAAACGCAGATTGGTCATATCATCCTCACCTCTTTTTCGCACCGCCCCAAGGAAAGGTGGCGCGGAAACTCATGCTCAGCTCTGCGTCCCACCCGTCCGGGCCGCGGCGAGACCGAACACCAGCAGCACCAGATAGCACGCCGCCGGCACCACAAAGGCCGCCGCATAGCTCGTCGCGCCCGATACCGCCCCGACCAGCAGTGGAACGAAGGCTCCGCCCACGATCGCGAAGCACAGGAAGCCGGAAGTCGCCTCCTTGCTCGCGCTTGAACGCTCGAGCGTGAGGGTGAAGATCACCGGGAACATGATCGAATTGAACAGGCCGATGCCGAGCGCCGCGTAGCCTGCCGCCATGCCGCCAACCAGCGCCACAAACAGGCAGATCGCCGCCGCCGCGCCTGCGAAGATAACCAGCAGGCGCGAGGCGGGCACGCGGGTCAGCAATGCCGAGCCGATCAGCCGCCCAACCATCGCTCCGCCCCAGTAGAGGCTCACCATCTTGCCTGCCTGTTCCAGCGAAACGCCGAGCACGTCGTCGCTGTTGAGGAACAGCGCCATCTGCGTTCCGATCGCGACCTCTGCGCCGACATAGAGGAAGATAGCCGCACCCCCGAGCAATGCCCAGCGCGAGGATGCCGCCTCGCCCAGCATCGCAAGGATCGAAGCGGAGCCGGTCGTGTCACGCGCAGCCTGCTCTGCCGCTGCCCCGATCAGCCTGCGGGCAAACCAGATGAACAGTGCCAGCAGGCCGATCAGCACAGCGATCCACAAGAACGCGGCATCGATCCCGATCAACGCCGCTTCCCGCACGGCGGGATCAAGCGCTGCGCCTTCCTCGATCTCGACCCCCTTCAGGAACAGCAGTGCTCCGACATAAGGGCCGATGAAGGTGCCAAGGCTGTTGAAAGCCTGACTGAGGGTCAGACGGAAATGGCTGCGATCAGGCCTTCCCAGCACGGCCGCCAGCGGGTTGGCGGCGACTTGCAGGATGGTGATCCCACTCGCGAGGATGAAGAGGCCCAGCAAGACCAGCGCATAGACCGCGACATTGGCTGCCACCAGCATCAGCAGGCAACCGGCGATCATGGTCACCAGCGCGATCAGCACCGTCGCCACCGACTTGCGCCGAGCGAGCAGAGCAGCGGCAGGCAGGCTCATCACGCCATAGGCAATGAAGAACGCCGATGCGCTCAGTTGCGCCTCGAAATCCGTGAGGCTGAAAATCCCCTTCACCGCCGCGACCAGCGGGTCGATCAGTGAGGTGATGAAGCCCCAGGCGAAAAACAGGGTCGTGACCGAGGCGAAGGCGAAACCGGTGCTGGCCCCGGCCATGGGTTCGGCCTGCAACGGTACCGCGTTTCCCACCTTGTCGCTTGCCATCCCCATCCCCTCTGATCGCCCCCCATCTGCCTGCAAGCTGCCGCCCAAAAAGATCATTGGCCGGTGGGAAGCAGGGGGCGGCGATGTTTCTCTCCGAAGAGGAAGATAGCCCTGAACGTCGCGGTGTAAAGAAAATTGTTTTAGGAAATAGTATGGACTTGATCCGCTGTACGCGTGCCGGTTAGCAGTGGACGTACCCCATTTGAAAAATGATTTGTGGTCTCTTGCGTGCGGGGCAAGGCCGTGTGTCCGGCCCTTCTACTTGATCCAGTAACCGACCACCCGGTATTCCCCGCCCTCACGCTCCAGCGTCACGGTCTCGGTGGCGCCTTGGGCATTGGCGAAGTCGGTCCGGAACAGTACGATCCGCACTTCTCGCGGGGCGGATTGCGAGCCGTATTCGAGCAATTCGCGCTTCACTACGGGGCCCAAGGGATCACGCACCTGTGCAATCGTCTCGGCCCAGCGCGGGGCGGTGATGGCACTGCGGAACGGCGCGCCGCTTGCGGCATGGCTCGCTTGCCACGCGCCCTTGTCGATCAGCGCGAGCCAAGCGCGGGCGCGGTCCTGAACCGCATCAAGGTTGACCGGCGCAGCCGAAGCCGCCGCTTCGTTGAGGGAGACCGCAGGCGCAGCGGGTGTCGAAAAAGGTGCCGCAGGAAGCAGCAGGGCGGCAAGGATAAACGACATAACAAGCACTCCGATCAAAGTCAGGGCGAGGCCGGGTCCAAGGCCAAACCACGCCCGCCGCCGGTTGGCAGGTGCTGTCATGTCTGCCGCGACGGGGGCCTCTGCCGCATCCCCCAAAGCCTTGTCCGCATGAAATTCGGGGGGCATTTCGGCGGTATCGCCCTCCTCCGCCAGCAACCGCCGCGCGGCCTCACGACTGCTGGTCACGCCAAGCTTGCGCCGCGCCTCGCGCAGCCGTTCGTTGACCGTATGCACCGAAAGCCCGAGTTCGCGCGCCGAGGACTTGGCATCATGCCCGCGCAGGATCAGCCGCAGCGTCTCCTTCTCCTTGCTCGTGAGCGCGTCGAGGCCGGTCGTCATGGGACAAGGTTAGGGCGGGGCCTGCGGACAGGCTACCCCAAATTTCTTGGGATGATTTGGGGTTGGTGAGGAAGGCTTAAAGCCTTGTAGTCTAATGATGGAGTGTGAATGAACTAACCGCAATCAACACTGGCTCAGCGGTGGCTGTCCCAATCGAGCCATTCGATTGGCTGGGTCGCGTATTGAACCATTTCGCAATAGCGGAGCGGGCTATTGGACAGCTGTGTATCGCACTCGACTTGCCGGTTGAGAATGGCCCTTTGTCGAGCCTGAAAGAACTCAGCAGCAGATTGGCGGGAAGCAGCGACAAACGTTGCCGGACGCTGCACCGGCGCATCGAGCGATGGCGATCGTT
Organism: Erythrobacteraceae bacterium CCH12-C2; assembly: GCA_001556995.1. GTDB lineage: Bacteria > Pseudomonadota > Alphaproteobacteria > Sphingomonadales > Sphingomonadaceae > Erythrobacter. The sequence continues at coordinate 15,111 of LSKF01000004.1, read as the reverse complement.
TCGTCCACTTCGTCACCTGTTGGCCCATGCCTCGATCATGGTTGTCCATGATGGCGCCGGAAATCGCTTCTTCCTGACGCGCCACCTGCCACTTGACCGATACGACGTTACGCCTGACCGAGTTTGGACCGACGATGAATGCAGGGAGCTTCTCAAAGTGGCCGCCAACGACGGTCGCTCGATTGCCGACCAGATCCGTAATCTGACTGGCAATCCGGCGTTGCTGGCTGAACTGAAGAAGCCCAACCCCGGATCAAGTCCGGGGTGACGACGGAGGCAATGCCCTAACCCCGATACAGCCCGTCGATCCGCTCCTGATACCGCTCGCGGATCTTGTGACGGCGGATCTTCATGCTCGGCGTCATTTCCTCGTTCTCGATGGTGAAGGCCTCTTCCGCGAAGGCGAACTGGCGCACCTTTTCGATCACTGAGAGATCAGCATTGGTGCGGTCCACCGCCGCGCGCACCGCGTTCTTGAAGGCGGGGAGCTGTTGCAGGGCTTTGAGATCAAACTTCTCGTCATTGGCCCGCGCCCATTCCAGCGCCCATTCGGCATCGGGCACGATCAGGCCGACCACGTAGGGCCGCTTGTCCCCGCTTACCATCGCCTGCGCGATTTCGGGCTGGAGCGTGAGCATCCCTTCGACCTTCTGGGGGGCGATATTGTCGCCCTTGTCGTTGACGATCATGTCCTTCTTGCGGTCGGTGATGACGATCCGGCCCTTGCTGTCCAAGTGGCCGATGTCGCCCGTGTGCAGCCAGCCGTCCTTGAGCGTGCGCGCGGTTTCGGCATCGTTGCGCCAATAGCCGTGCATCACCAGCTCGCCGCGCACCAGGATCTCGCCATCCTCGGCGATCCGCACCTCAACCCCCCGCAGCGGCGGGCCGACCGTGTCCATCTTGAGCCCGACCTTGGGGCGGTTGCAGCTGATCACCGGTCCGGCTTCGGTCTGGCCGTAGCCTTGCAGCATGGTGAGGCCCATCGCGTCGAAGAAATTGCCGACCTCGGGGTTCAGGGGCGCGCCGCCCGAAACCATCACCTTGATCCGCCCGCCGAATTTGGCGCGGATTTTTGGGCGCAGCGTCTTTTCGACGAGGAAATCCAAGGGCCGGTCGCGCAGGCGTTTTTTGCCTTCCTTGGTGTGCTCGGCAATCTTGAGCGCGCTATCCATCATGAAGTTGGCAACTTTGCCCTGTTTTTCGACCTGCTTCATGATGCGGGTGCGCAGCACTTCGAACAGGCGCGGGACGACGACCATGATGGTGGGGCGCGTTTCCTCGATGTTCGAGGCGAGCTTTTCGAGCCCTTCGGAATAGAAAATCTCCGCGCCCACACCGATGGGGAGATATTGTCCACCCGAATGTTCGTAGGCGTGGGAGAGCGGGAGGAACGAGAGGAAGCGTTCGTCGGTGATGCCGAAATCCTCGAGCAGCACCTCGGCTGCGCCGGCAACATTGCACAGGATCGCCCCGTGGTGCTGCATCACGCCCCGGGGCGCGCCGCCAGTGCCACTGGTGTAGATCAGGCAGGCGGTGTCTTCGCGCTGGATTGCGCCGATGCGCGCGTCCACCGCGGCCCGCGCCGCCGCCGCATCGCCGGTGATCAGCGTGCCCCAGAAGTGATATTCAAAGCTGCCCGATTGCTGGCGCTTCAGGTCCTCTATCCCGATCACATGCTCGACGAGACCCGTCTGCCCGATCGCGCCGACCACAGGGGCGAGTAGCTTTTCGTTCGAGACAAACACCGCGCGCGCGCCTGAATTGTCGAGGATATGCGCGTGATCGCGGCGGGTGTTGGTGGTGTAGGTCGGCACGGTGATGCAGCCGGCGGCCATGATCGCCAGATCGGCGATGCACCATTCGGGGCGGTTCTCGGACACCAGTGCAACCCGGTCGCCATCATTCAGGCCCATGCGACGCAGCGCCTCTGCCAGCAGGCACACCTGCTCGGCAGCCGAGCGCCAGCTTTGCGTGACCCACTGCCCGCCAGTCTTGTGGCCGAGGAAGGGCGCATCGACCTTCTGGTCAGCGCGCTTGAGGAACAGCGCCACAAGGTTCTGGGCGTTATCGATGTCCTGCAACAGCTGGTGGTCAGCCGGATTGGCGACGGCACGGGCGGCGTGCGGCAAAGCGGGGGAATGCACTGGCAAAGGCTCCTGATCCCTTCGGGTTATGGTTCGCAGGCTCGGTTGTGACCCACGTGTTGCGCGCAGATTAGAAGGTCAAAACCGTAGCGGCAAGCGCCCGGATGCCTCTTCCCCCGGCGCACGAACGCGCTCAGGGCGTAACGGCGCTCACAAGGCGCGGCTCGGTCGCAACTTCCCATGTGCCATCAGGCCGCCGCCCGAGCGCATTGGCCTTGATCGGGGCCGCTCCGGCGCGGATCGCGGTGTGGCCCAGCGCGATGAGATCGTCCTTCATCGCCACCAGCGCGGTGCCCTCCTCGATCAGCAAGCTGTCGCCGAAGGACATCGCAAAGGGGAGCGCGAGCGCCTCTTGCGCACCGAGCCCGAAATCCAGGACGCCGATGATGCCGCGCGCGACGGTGACGGGGATCGTCGGGCCACCCGCTGCACCGATGACCAGCACGACCTTGCCGTCCGGACCATAGACAATGGTCGGCGCCATTGAGGAGCGCGGGCGCTTGCCGCCCTCGACCCGGTTGGCGACCGGCTTGCCATCGACCTCAGGGGTCAGGGTGAAGTCGGTGAGTTCATTGTTGAGATAGAACCCGCGCCAGTGCAGCCCCGATCCGAACGCGCCTTCAATGGTGGAGGTGTAGCTGACGGCGTTGCCGCTCGCATCAACCACTGAAAAATGGGTGGTGCCGTTCTCCGGCTCCTCTGGCCCGTCTCCGCGGGCGAGCGGCGCACCCGGCGGGACACCGGCTTCGGGCTTGGCAATGCGGGCGGCAGGGTCAATCAGCGCCGAGCGGCTGGCAAGGTAGCCCGGATCGACCAGCCCGGCGGTGGGAACCGCGATGAAATCGGCATCGCCCGAATACATCTCACGGTCGGCATATGCGAGGCGCTGGCTTTCGATGAACAGGTGCCAGAACACCGGGCTGTTCGGGCCGAGCGCTGCGAGATCAAACCGTTCCAGCTGGCCGAGCATCTGCGCGACCGCCGTCCCACCCGAAGACGGCGGGCCCATGCCGCACACCCGATAGACGCGGTAACGGGCGCAAACAGGCTCGCGCTCCTTGGGCTGGTAGGCGGTGACATCAGCGGCGGTCATGCGCCCGTCCTGCGGGGTTTCGCCCGCGACATAGGCCGCGAAGGCAGCGGCGGGCTTGTTGCCATACATCGCCTTGGGGCCGTCGGCCGCCAGCGTGCGCAGGGTGGCGGCGAGTTCGGGGACTTTCACCGTCGCCCCGACAGGCAAGGGCTCACCATCCGCGCCGAAGAACACGGCCTTGGCCGCCGGGCTTTTGTCCGCGCGGCCCTTGTTGCCATTCAGCGATTCGTAGAGCCGCCGGTTCATCACGAAGCCATCCTCGGCGAGCGCGATCGCCGGTTCGAACAGCTTGGCCCAGGGCAGCTTGCCATGCGCCGCGTGGGCCTTGGCGGCGAGTGCGACATTACCGGGCACGCCGACGCTGAGGCCGGAGAAGACGCGGGGCTCACGGCCGAGCAGCTTGCCTTGCGCATCAAGGAACCTGGCGGGTGTGGCAGCGGCAGGGGCGGTTTCGCGCCCGTCATAAGTCACCAGCGCGCCATCTTCAGCATCAGCCCGCACCAGAAAGCCGCCGCCGCCGATCCCGGAGCTTTGCGGTTCGACCACGGTCAGGGCAAGCATCACTGCGATGGCCGCATCGACCGCCGAGCCGCCTTGCGCGAGGATCGCCTCGCCCGCAGCCGTCGCGCGCGGATCGGCGCTGCTGACCGCGCCCGCACTGACGGGTGCAGGATCGACCGTGGCGAGCGTCTGAGAGGTGGCGCAGCCCGAAAGGGCAAGGGCTAGCGGGGCGAACAGGGCGGGCAGAAAACGCATAGGTGCGGTGCTATTCGCTTCCCACCGCTTCGGCAATGCTGGAGAACCCATCGCGGCGCATGAGGCGCTCCAGCCCGCGCACGATCCGCGCGCCAAGGCCCGGCCCTTCATAGACCATCGCCGAATAGAGCTGCACCAGCGAGGCCCCCGCGCGGATGCGTTCCCACGCGTGTTCAGCGGTGGCAATGCCGCCCACCCCCACCAGTGGAATAGCCCCGCCAGTCGCCTTGCGGAAATCGCGCAGCCGCGCCAGCGCAGCGTCCCGCAAGGGCGCGCCGGACAGCCCGCCCGTCTCGCCCGCATGGTGCGAACGCAGGGCAGGCCGAGCAATCGTGGTGTTCGACACCACCAGCGCGCCCAATTGCTTGTCCATCGCGATGCGGGCGATGGCGTCGATATCGGCCGGCTCGAGATCGGGAGCGACTTTCAGGAAGATCGGCGGCAGCACAGCGCAATCCGGCTCGGCCCGCGCGGCGATCACCGCATCGATTAGGCCAGTCAGCGCGCCCTCATCCTGCAAGGCGCGCAGGCCCGGCGTGTTGGGACTGGAGATGTTGACGCACAGATAGCTCGCCAGCGACGCCATCATCCGCGCCATGATCGCATAATCGGCGATGCGGTCGGGCGAATCCTTGTTCGCGCCGATGTTCACCCCGACGATCCCCGGCCGCCCGGCGCGCGCTTCGAGCCGTGCCCGCGCCGCCGCTCCTCCGGCATTGTTGAACCCCATGCGATTGATCACCGCCCGGTCCTCGACCAGCCGGAACAGGCGCGGTTTGGGATTGCCCTCCTGCGGGAGCGGCGTGATCGAGCCCACTTCGGTGAACCCGAAACCCAGCCCAAGCAGCGCGTCAGGCACCTCGGCGTCCTTGTCGAACCCCGCAGCAACGCCGACCGGGTTGGGGAAATCGAGACCCGCGACGGTGGTGGCCAGCGACGCCGGGATCGGCATCGGTGCCCGCACCGGCAAGGTCGCCAGCACGCGGATGGCGAGCCGGTGTCCCACTTCCGGGTCAAGAGTGAACAGCGCAGGCCTGATCAGCGGAAACAACATCGGGTGCGCGCCTATGCCACAGCACCGTCAATGTCGAGCATCGTCGCACCGGCTTCTGTCGCTTGCATACAATCCCATCTGCGATTCGCAGAATATGGCGGAACTGCGACCCGAAGGGCTCGGAGCAGAAATGCCAAGAGTTCCTCAACTAACGTAGGCGGCGCTCCACACGGAGCGCCGCCTCTTTTTTCATCGTCGCCATGTTTTGACTTGAAGAACGATCTTGGGAATAGTGGCGCTTCCGAAGTATGGACACCATCAACCCTCAAATGAAACCGCAGAGCCATGCGCAGGCTGATGATATCAGCCTGACCTCCTCTGCGCTCATTGCCGTGGATTACATCGATCCGCCGCCTGCCCTCGCGCCGCTGATCACCACCCTCTATCATTTCCGCTGCGACGAACCTGAGATCCGCGACATCCAACCCGCGGCGATTGGCAATCTGTGCCTGTTCCCGCACGGGACGGGAGAGATGCACTTTGCGGCCGGCCACCGCGATCCCAACCACCAGGTTGGCCTGCTGACGCCCTTGTCCCGCGCGACACCCATCGTGGTGGAAGGGCCGTTCCATGCCTTCGGCGCGGCGCTCAGCCCTTTGGGCTGGGCCGCGCTGACGGGGCTTCACGCCGGACGCTATCGGGATCGGCTGCTGCCCGCTGCCCAAGTGCTTGGCCCTGAGATTGACGTGTTGGGTGAGCAGCTGATGGCCGCTTATCGGTCAGGCACCATGAAGGGGCGCGATTGCGCGCTTGCGATCGGCGGGTTCATCGGCCGCAACGCCAAGCCGGTCAATCCGCGTCATCTGGAACTGATCGTCGCCACGGGCCGGTGGCTGGGCGGATCCTTCAACCCGGAGGTGAGCGATCTTGCCGGAGCGGCAGGCTATTCCGCGCGGCAGGTCCAACGTCTGGTGGAACAGTATTTCGGCCTGCCGCCTCGCGCGCTCGCCCGCAAATACCGCGCGCTGCGCGCCGCAGCGCTGCTCTCGGCTCCGGAATTGTCGATGGAGAATGAAGCGGAAATTGCCGAAGCCTTCTTCGATCAGTCGCACATGATCCGCGAAATCGCGCACTTTGTCGGCCGGACCCCGGCGCGGCTGACCGATAACACCACGCCCTATCTGGCCGAAATGATTGCCCCCAACAATCTGCGGGAACTCAACGTCTGAGAACGGGCAGCTTTAGCGGTTGAAATGCGAGTGGTTTGCTCCTAATTCCAATTCGGACTGATTCCGTCCGAATTGAGAACCGCTCGCAAATGCGCCTGTCCAACCTTGCCGATTACGCTGTGATCACGATGTCGCAGGCTGCCCTTCACTGCGGCAATGGCCGGGTGAGCGCAGCGGAGCTGGCGGCGGAAACCGGTCTGCCGGTGCCGACGGTGCAGAAGCTGGTCTCCAAGCTGACCGCGGCGGGCCTGCTGCGCAGTGTGCGCGGCGCGCATGGCGGTTTGCAGCTCGGGCGCCCGGCGGCGGCGATCACCGTGGCCGACATCGTCGAGGCGATCGAGGGCCGCATCGCGCTCACCGCCTGCGTCGATCACACCCCCTGCGATTTCGAGGCCGGGTGCAACATGAAACCGCACTGGCCGATCATCAACAACGCGCTGCGCGGGGCGCTGGCGGGGATTACCCTTGCGCAGCTGCGCCCCAACCCTGCCGCAGCCGCGCCGACCCCATTCGTCGAGGAACATCTGGCATGACCGACAATATCGAACTCCAGGACCGCGAAGCCCGCGAAGCGGCGGCGAAGGTCGCCGAATACGAGCATGGCTGGTCGTCGGACATCGAAACCGAATTCGCGCCCAAGGGCCTTACCGAAGACACGGTGCGGTTCATTTCTGCCAAGAAGAACGAGCCCGAATGGATGCTCGAATGGCGCCTCAAGGCCTTCCGCCTTTGGCAGACCATGGAAGAGCCCGATTGGGCCAAGGTCGGCTATCCCAAAATCGATTATCAGGACGCCTATTACTACGCCGCGCCCAAGACAAAGATCGAGCTGGACTCGCTCGATGACCTCGATCCCGAGATCAAGCGCATCTACGACAAGCTCGGCATCCCGCTGGGCGAACAGGAAGTGCTCGCCGGCGTCAAGGGCGCGAAGAAGGTCGCGGTGGATGCGGTGTTTGACAGCGTCAGCGTCGCCACCAGCTTCCGCGCGGAATTGCTGCGCGCAGGCGTGATCTTCCTGTCGATCTCCGAGGCGATCCGCGAATATCCCGATCTCGTCAGGAAGTGGCTCGGCAAGGTCGTGCCGGTGCGCGACAACTACTTTGCAGCGCTCAATTGCGCGGTCTTCTCCGACGGCACCTTCGTCTACGTGCCCGAAGGCGTGCGCTGCCCGATGGAGCTGTCGACCTATTTCCGCATCAATGCCGAAAACACCGGCCAGTTCGAGCGCACCCTGATCATCGCCGACAAGGGCGCTTACGTCAGCTACCTCGAAGGCTGCACCGCGCCGATGCGCGATGAAAACCAGCTCCATGCCGCCGTGGTGGAACTGGTCGCGATGGACGATGCCGAGATCAAGTATTCCACCGTGCAGAACTGGTACCCCGGCAATGCCGAGGGCAAGGGCGGCATCTACAACTTCGTCACCAAGCGCGCGCTGTGCCAGGGGGACCGTTCCAAGGTCTCGTGGACGCAGGTCGAAACCGGCTCAGCGGTGACGTGGAAGTATCCCTCCTGCGTGCTCAACGGCGAGGATAGCGTCGGCGAGTTCTACTCGGTCGCGGTCACCAACAATTACCAGCAGGCCGACACCGGCACCAAGATGATCCACAACGGCAAGAACAGCCGCTCGACGATCATTTCGAAGGGCATCAGCGCGGGCAAGTCGAACAACACCTACCGCGGCCTAGTGCGCGTCGGGCCGACCGCGAGCGGGGTGAGGAACTTCACCCAGTGCGACAGCCTGCTGCTCGGCGATCAATGCGGCGCGCACACCGTGCCCTATATCGAGGTCAAGAACCCGAGCGCTCAGATCGAGCACGAGGCGACCACCTCCAAGATCAGCGACGAACAGCTGTTCTACGCGATGCAGCGCGGCCTTGGCGAAGAGGAAGCCGTGGCGCTGATCGTCAACGGCTTTGCCAAGGACGTGCTGAAAGAGCTGCCGATGGAGTTTGCCGTCGAAGCGCAGAAGCTGCTGGCGATCAGCCTTGAAGGTTCGGTCGGATGATCGGCGCCGCCCTCACCACAACCGTCACCCCAGCGAAAGCTGGGGCCTCGGGCTATCAGGCGCTGCCCTTTGCGGCCCTAGGTTCCAGCATTCGCTGGAATGACGAAGGAATTTGACTGAAGTGACCACCCGCAAAACCCTCGCCCTCAACCCCGAGGCCGCCTCTTCCTCCGAAGCCCCCGCGCTCAAGAAGAAGGGCCGCGGGTGGGAGATTTCGGACAAGCGGCTCGATGCGCTGCACGAACAGGCGCGTGAGCTGCGGCGGCATTCGTCCGAGGCGCACAAGGCGCTCGCCGCGAAGTTCAGCGCTGCTGATCTGGGCCGCTATACCTTCAAGCGCCATGCGGTGGTCGGCTCCGCGATTGTCGATTTCAACTGCCACAACCTTGGCCTCGCGCTGGCGATTGACGAGGAGGGACAGAACGACACCCTCGCCAAGCGCCGCGACAAGAGCCTCGAAAGCGTCGGCATCAAGGTGATGCGCATCGCCGCCAAGGACATCCTCGAAGACATCGACACCGTGCTCAAACAGCTCACCCAGGTGATGCGCGAGCGGATCGAGGAACGCAAAGCCGCCGCCCGCGCGCACAAGGCGGCCAACCCCAAGCAGACCTATTCGCGCCCGAAACCCCGCGCCCATGACGGCGATGGCGAGCGAGCGGGTCGCCCAACCCCCAAGCCCCGGAGTCGCACCTGATGCTCGCAACCCTGATCGCCCCGCTCATCGCCCTCCAAGCCACGGGCGAGGCCCCTGTCGCCATCAAGAACGACGATCCCGAAACCTGGACGGTTGAATACCCGCTGCTGATCCAGCCGCAGGTCGCCAGCTATCGCCGCTGCCTTGCCGTGACCGACCGGCGGATTGCCGGGAAGGCCGATTTCGAAGCGCAGCATGCGGGCGACGTCACCCGCTGCATCAAGGCGCGCGAGACCGCGATTGCCGAAGCCAACGCCGCGCTGACGGGTGCCAAGACCACGCTCTCGCCCGAGCAGGTGGACCAGCTGTTCGCCAATATCGGCCGCATCCACGTGGCGCGCGGGCGCGATCTCGACCTGCAATTCAACGACCGCATGATCGGCGCGCAGGCCGCCGCCGATGCCTATGAAGCGGGCCGGCCCAAGGGGCTGGTAATCGAATTGCGCGACGCCAGCGTGGTCAAGGCCCGCACCGACGCTGCCGCTGCTGCCGCTGCTGCTGCGGACAAGGATAAAGGCAAGGACAAGGACGGCCAGTAATGCTCACCATCGAAAACCTCCACGCCAGCGTTGGCGACAAGCCGATCCTCAAGGGCCTGTCGCTGCATGTCCCTGCGGGCGAAATCCACGCGATCATGGGCCCCAACGGCGCGGGCAAATCGACGCTAGCAAACGTGCTGGGCGGCAAGCCCGGTTACGAAGTGACGGCGGGCAGCGTGCGCTTTACCCCCCCTCCGTTCGCGTCGAGCGAAGTCGAGACGCTACCTGCGGGGTCTCTCGACTTCGCTCGAGACGAACGGGGTTCGGTCGATCTGCTCAGCCTCGAACCGCACGAGCGCGCGGCGGCAGGCCTGTTCCTCGGCTTTCAATACCCGGTCGAAATCCCCGGCGTCTCCAACGTCCAGTTCCTGCGCGAGGCCCTCAACGCCCAGCGCAAGGCGCGCGGGGAAGAGCCGCTGTCGGGCGGCGAGTTCCTGAAGCTCGCCAAGGCCAAGGCCGCGCTGCTCCAGATGGACATGGAGATGCTCAAGCGGCAGGTGAATGTCGGCTTCTCCGGCGGCGAGAAAAAGCGCGCCGAGATGGTGCAGATGGGCATTCTCAATCCCGCCTTTGCCGTGCTGGACGAAACCGACAGCGGTCTCGATATCGATGCGCTGAGGATCGTGGGTGCCGGGATCAACGCGATCATGCGCTCACCGGACAAGGCCGTACTGCTGATCACCCACTACCAGCGCCTGCTCGACGTGGTGAAGCCTGACAAGGTGAGCATCCTCGCGGGTGGCCGCATCGTCGAGACCGGCGGGCCGGAACTCGCGCTGCGGCTCGAGGCCGAGGGCTATGACGCGGTGATGGCGTGATGCTGATTGCCGCCCTGGCCCTTGCCGCCGCTCAGGCAGCCGCCGAGCCGCCGGTCGATAACGAAATCACCGTGATCGCCAACAAGCTGCGCGACTGGCGGGGAAGCTGGAGGCTGCGAAAGGGCGCGGTCACCTGCAAGACCAAGGGCTCAACGGGCGACAAGGCGATCGACGCAATCGGCTGCGATGCAATGGTCGCATGCATCACCCCCCTCGTTCTGCGCTTCGCCGAGATAGAGGCAAGTAAGGCATCGAAGGAAGAAATGTCGCGCCAGGCCAATGCGTTGATGAGTGAAGCGGGCGTCTATGATTGCCTGTTCGCGAAGCGCGAGGCAGGCATTGCCGCGCTGGTCGCCGCACGCCGGAGCAAGCGGACATGACGCTCGCCACCCTTCCCACCCGGCGCGACGAGGCGTGGCGTTATGCCGATGCCGATTACCTCGCCAACGCTCACCCGGACGTGATCAATCACTGGCGCGTGCTTGATGTGCCGGCCGGTGAAACGCGGTTTGAATACACCGCGCACCACACCGGCGAAGGCGCGCCGGGCTTGGTCGACCGCCTGCGCGTCCATGTCGGCGCGGGCGGCCGTTTCGAAGCTTTCAAGGTCATCACCGGCGGGAAGTATTGCCGCGTAGAGCTTGAAGTGACGCTGGACGAAGGCGCGCATTTCGAATTCGGCGGCGTCACCATCGGCGGCGGCGACAAGACTCAGGAATTCGTCACCACCACGATCCATGCCCACCCCGGCGCGACCTCGAACCAGACGGTTCGCGCGGTGCATTGGGGCCGGGCCACCGGCAATTTCCTTGGGCAGGTCCAGGTTGCCCGCCATGCGCAGAAGACCGACGCCGCGCAGGATTTCAAGGCACTCCTGCTTGAAGCCGGGGCCAGCGCCAATGCCGTGCCGCAGCTTGAAATCTTCGCCGACGATGTAAAGTGCGCGCACGGGGCCACAGTCGGCGCGCTCGATGAAGCCGCGCGCTACTACATGATGGCGCGCGGGCTCGATCCGGCGACGGCACAACGCCTGCTGGTGCAGGCCTTCATCGGCGATGCCTTCGTTGCGCTGGAGAACGAGGCCGAGCGTGAGACGCTGCTCGATGCGGCGCTGGCCGCGCTGGAGGGGGCCAAGCTGTGAGCCTGATCCTCGCCCTCGCGCTGGCGCAGACACCCGCCTTCACCGGCACCGTGCCGCAGCCCAATCCGCAGCTCGACGCCGCCCACGCCTGTCTGCGCGCGGGCCTTGAAGATAAGCTGGCTGCGAACGCCCCGGCCCCGAACGCGGAAGAACGCTGGGGCTGGGCGGTACAGATTGCCGACAGGTGCGAGGCCCAACTCGATGCCGCAGCGGAGTCGCCCGAAGCGGTGAGGCTTTACGCAGAGGTCGCACACGGGACAATCACCAAGCGGCAGGCGCTGCGTTCGGAGGCGCTCTACTTCGTCGATCGCCTGATCCGCGAACATTACCAGGCGAAACCATGAACGCCCCCGCCTCCGTCACCCGCGACCTGCGCACCGACTTCCCCGGCATGCTCACCCATGACGGCGCGCCGTGGCACTACCTCGACACCGCCGCCACCGCGCAAAAGCCGCGCGCGGTGATCGACGCCATGGCGCGCGCGCTGGGCGAGGATTATGCGACCGTCCACCGCGGGGTCTACACCCGCTCGGCTGAGATGACGCTCGCCTATGAAGCCGCCCGGCGCACTGTCGCCCGGTTCATCGGCGGGAATGAGGACGAGCTGGTCTTCACTCGCGGTGCGACCGAGGCGATCAACCTCGTCGCGCAGACCTGGGGCCGGGCGAACCTCAAATCCGGCGACCGCATCCTGCTGTCGCAGGCCGAGCACCATTCGAACATCGTGCCGTGGCAGATGGTGGCGGAAGAGGTAGGCGCGGTGATCGACGTCTGCCCGCTGACCGCCGATCACCAGATCGATCTCGATGCGGCTGAGGCGATGCTGACCGAGCGTCACAAGCTGGTCGCATTAGGCCATGTCTCCAACGTCACCGGCGCGCTGCTCGATGCGCCGCGCGCTGCCGCGCTCGCCCACAAGGTTGGTGCATTGCTGCTGCTCGATGGCTGCCAGTCGGCGCCTCATATGCATGTCGATGTCATGTCATTGGCATGTGATTTCTATGTGTTCTCGGCGCACAAGCTCTACGGGCCGACGGGGATCGGAGCGCTGTGGGCACGCAGGGAACTGCTCGCCGACATGCCCCCCTATCAGGGCGGCGGGGCGATGATCGACCGGGTGACCTTCGCCAAGACCACCTACGCCAGCGGTCCGCAACGGTTCGAGGCAGGCACCCCGGCGATCACCGAAGCCATCGCCTTCGCCGCTGCCGCCGATTATGTCAGCGCCATCGGGTTAGGCCAGATTCATGCGCATGAACAGTCACTTGTCGCCCGGCTGCGGCGCGAACTTGGGGCGATGAATGACGTCACCCTGTTCGGCCCTGATGACAGCGCCGGGATCGTCAGCTTCGCGATCGACGGCATCCACCCGCACGATCTCGGCACGATCCTCGACGAAGCCAACGTCGCGATCCGTGCCGGGCATCACTGCGCCCAGCCGCTGATGGATTACCTCGGCGTCCCCGCCACCGCGCGCGCCAGCTTCGGGCTCTATTCGACCGAGGCGGACATCGACGCGCTCCTCGCCGGGATCGCCCGCACCCGCCGTATTTTTGCAAGAGGATGAGAGCGATGGATAGCTCAGCAAGCCCTTCCGACATGACCAAGCCCCCCCGCGCACGGGTCGAGGACGCGGTTGACCCCGACACCGCACCGCAAGCCCCCCGTACCCGCGATTATCTCGACGGCTTCCTCGCCGCCCGGCCCGAGCCCGGCGCTGTGGGCGGACCGGGTAGCGATTTGCAGGCCGATGTCATCGCGGCGCTGCGCGAGATCTATGACCCGGAAATCCCGGTCAACATCTACGATCTCGGTCTGATCTACGGGGTCGAGGTGGACGACAGCGGCGACGCCACCGTCACCATGACTCTCACCACCCCGCATTGCCCCGTGGCCGAAACCATGCCGGGCGAGGTTGAGCTGCGCGTCTCCAGCGTGCCGGGCATCCGCGATGCCGAGGTTGTGCTGGTGTGGGAACCGGCCTGGGGGCCGCACAAGATGAGCGATGAAGCGCGGCTTGAGCTGGGGATGCTGTGACGCTGGCCCCGGCCCTGACGATTGCGCTCGCCAATTATCGCGACCCGAGCGATGCGGCGGATGTGGTAGCCTTGCTGGATGCCTATGCCCGCGATCCCATGGGCGGCGGCGCGCCGCTTGGCGACGATGTCAAAGCACGGCTGGCAGGGGATTTGGCCAACAACCCTCATGCCTTTTCGCTGCTCGCCCGATGGGATGAGCGCGCGGTCGGCCTCGCCAATTGCTTCATGGGTTATTCGACCTTCGCCGCCGCGCCGCTCGTCAACATCCACGATTTTGCCGTCCTGCCCGGCCATCGCGGTGCCGGGATCGGTAAGGCGTTGATGGCCGCCGTTGAGGCCGAGGCCTTGAAGCGCGGCGCCTGCAAGGTCACATTGGAAGTGCTGAGCGGCAATCGTCCGGCGCAGCGGCTCTATGCCGCCTGCGGCTATGGCGATTACCAACTCGATCCCGCCGCCGGACAGGCGCTGTTCTGGCAAAAGAGGCTGACATGACCGATACCACCACCACTCGCCCCGCGCCCAAAGCTGCCGTGATCCTCACGCCCTCCGCCGAAGCCCGGATTGCCGCGCTGATGGCCAAGGCCCCGGCGGACGCCATCGGCGTCAAGCTGTCGACCCCGCGCCGGGGTTGCTCGGGCCTCGCCTATTCGGTCGACTACGTCACTGCGGAAGCGAAGTTCGACGAGAAGATCATCACCCCCGGAGGCGTGTTCTATATCGACGGGGCCTCGGTGCTGTACCTCATCGGCAGCACGATGGACTGGCGCGAGGATGACTTTACGGCGGGCTTCGTGTTCGAGAACCCGAATGCCAAGGGTGCGTGCGGCTGCGGCGAGAGCTTCATGGTGTGATGCCCGCTCGCTTTTGGGGCGTTCATCTGCTAATACAACGGGATGACGAAACGTCCCAAAGATGATCCGCTCAAACGGATCGAAGAGCGTAAGGCGCAGCGCGCCCGCGAATTGCAGTCGATTATCGACCGCATGACGGGCGAATTGGCGCTGCTCGAAGCGCAGCTTGACGCGACCGAGGATCACGCGCTGCGCACGAAGATCAAGGCCGAGATCACGCACTTTGTATTGGCGCTCGCGAGGTTGGGCCAAGGCCCTCGCCCTAAGCGCCCCAAGCCGCCTGAAAGCGGTCTGCCCGTCCCGGCCGTTCCGCCACAGGGCCCGCTGCCCAAGCAAGGCGGCGCGGCCGCTCCGCTCGAATTCGATAGCTAGGCGATCAGTCGCCCGCTGCGAGCCGCGCGATCAGGCGGCTTTCCAGATCATCGACCTCGCCATCGGCGTCGATCATCTTATCGAGCCATTCGCTCTCGTAATCGGTCACGACTTCGCCTGCGGCCGCCAGCGCCTCGTAACCCGAGCCGGCCGGCTTCTTCTTCCCGAACACCTTGCCGAAATGGTTCATCACCTGCGGCGCCTCGCGCGCGACACGGCCCATGAAACGGCCGACATTGGCCTGATTGTCGGCGATGAAGCCCTCAAGCTCCAGCTTGCGATCGTGGCTAAGCTGCGCGTTCTGCAAGGTGAAGCCCTTGAGGTAATTCGCCACCCCATCGATGAACAGATCGTCCCACTCGGGCGCGTTTTCCTCGGCGAGGGTTTCGTCCTTGAGGCGGAACAGCATTTCGGCGTCGTGGCGGGT
>LSKF01000036.1 GCA_001556995.1 Erythrobacteraceae bacterium CCH12-C2 | reverse complement strand
CCAACTGGATGATCCCGGGCAAGATGATCAAGGGCATGGGCGGGGCGATGGACCTTGTCGCGGGAGTCAAGAAGATCATTGTGGTGATGGACCACACATCGAAAGACGGCTCGCCGAAGTTCATCCCCGCCTGCACCCTGCCGCTGACCGGCGCGGGCGTGGTCGACATGGTCATCACCAACCTCGCGGTCTTCCAGCGCCCCGCCAAGGGTGAGCCCTTCCGCCTGATCGAGATGGCCCCCGGCGTGACCGAGGCCGATATCGCTGCAAATACTTCCGCATCTTATCTGTCATGACTGGACAATTCCAACTTACCGACGACCAGCTTGCGATCCGCGAGATGGCGCAGCGATTCACCGCCGACAACATCACCCCCCACGCCGCCGAATGGGACGAGAAGCACATCTTCCCGCGCGACGTGATCCAGCGAAGTGCCGAGCTTGGCTTCGGCGCGATCTACGTTTCGGAAGAATCGGGTGGCATCGGCCTTGGCCGGCTCGAGGCTGCGCTGATCATGGAGGCGATGGCCTATGGCTGCCCTTCGACCAGCGCCTTCATCT
>LSKF01000035.1 GCA_001556995.1 Erythrobacteraceae bacterium CCH12-C2 | reverse complement strand
CCATGCGATCACCTCAATCTACACCAGAAATTACACCACGAGCGCGGACGCTAACGACAGTCTTCCCCCGTTTAGCGTCTCAGTGCCCCCACCGTTTCATTTGATGTCACGCTTTTCGATGTCGCGCAAATTTGTCTATGGTTAATAGATTCTTAACCTCGGCGTTAAGTTACAGGTTAGTGCGGCAAAGGGACATTTTGGGAAGATTCAAACCATTGCAAATGGAATTTTGTGTCAGCACTCTCGTGGGTTGTGCAGCTTACAGCGTTTAAAGCACACTTCACCGCGTTTTGCGCTGGCATCTGTCAACAGAAAAGACTCGGAAGGCAGGCGTGTTTGATGCGGCAAATCCGATTGGTTCCCGCCCCACTCATTGAAAAAACCGATTTTCGCAATCGCACAAATCATCTTTTGTGCAGCGCAATAATCCTTATCTCGGCAGCGTCAGTTTCAACCTCTCTCAACCCCATCAAAAGGACAAACTCCCATGGGTATCATCGGTTCGACCCTCAAGCCGTTCACTGCCACCGCCTTCCATAAGGGCAAGGACTTCTTCACCGTCACCGACGCGGATCTCGCGGGCAAGTGGTCGGTGTTCTTCTTCTACCCGGCCGACTTTACCTTCGTGTGCCCGACCGAGCTCGAAGACATGGGCGAAAAGTACGGCACGCTGCAGGCGATGGGCGTCGAAGTCTATGCCGTCTCGACCGACACGCACTTCAGCCACAAGGCGTGGAGCGACACCTCGGACAAGATCGGCAAGCTGACCTTCCCGTTCCTGGGTGACCAGAACCACGTGCTGTCGAACAACTTCGGCGTGCTGCGCGAAGGCGTGGGCCTTGCTGACCGCGCGACCTTCGTGGTCGATCCGGACGGCGTGATCCAGATCATGGAAATCACCTGCGAAGGCGTGGGCCGCAATGCCAACGAACTGACCCGCAAGATCAAGGCCGCGCAGTATGTGCGTGCCAACCCCGGCCAGGTCTGCCCGGCGGCGTGGGAAGAAGGCAGCGACACGCTGGCCCCCTCGCTCGATCTCGTCGGCAAGATCTAATCCCTTCGGCCAGCGCGGGGCTCTCCCCCTCCCCCACGCCTCGCGCTGGCCGACCAATCCCGAGAGCTTGAAAGCCCTCGGGTCGTAGCCGGGGTCGGATGTGCCCGACCTTCCCCTTTGGTCCTCGCGCCATCCGGCCCCGTGTTACCCGTAATCCGAACACCATAATTGACGCGCGGCCCGCTGCGCCCGGAGGACATCATGCTCGACGCCGCCATGCAGGCCCAGCTCAAGACCTATCTCGGCAATCTGCGCGAAGGGATCGAACTGGTCGCCTCGCTCGATGAGAGCGAGAAGTCGCGCCAGACCCGGCAGCTGATCGAGCAGATCGCCTCGCTGCATGACCTCGTCACCGCGCGGTTTGATGGGACTGATGCGCGCAAGCCCAGCTTCGTGATCCGCCGCGCGAGCGATGCGGAAAAGTGGGTGCGCTTTGCAGGCCTGCCGATGGGGCACGAATTCACCAGCCTCGTGCTCGCCCTGCTGTGGGCCGGCGGCCACCCGCCCAAGGTCGACGCCGACCTCATCGAACAGGTGCGCGCGCTCGAGGGCGACTTCCATTTCGAGATGTTCTTCTCGCTCTCGTGCCACAACTGCCCCGACGTGGTGCAAGCGCTAACCCTGATGGCGCTGGAAAACCCGCGCATCACCGCGACCCTGATCGAGGGCGGCACCTTCCAGGAGGAAGTCGAGCGCCGCGACATCATGGCGGTCCCTGCGACCTTCCTCAACGGTGAGCCGTTCTACAACGGCAAGATGGAACTAGCCGAAATTCTGTCGAAGCTCGACAAGAACGCTGATGCCAAGCAGGCCGAAAAGCTTGCGGCGAAGGACGCATTTGAAGTCCTCGTCATCGGCGGCGGCCCCGCAGGTGCGGCGGCGGCGGTCTACACCGCGCGCAAGGGCTTCCGCACCGGGATCGCGGCCGAACGCTTCGGCGGGCAGCTGATGGACACGCTCGGGATCGAGAACCTGCCCGGCACCTCCTATACCGAAGGGCCGAAGCTGACCGACAGCCTCAAGAAGCACGTCGGCGAATACGACATCGACCTGATGGACCTCGCCCGCGCGGTCGAGCTGAAGCCCGCCGCAGACATCGGCGGCCTCCACGAAGTCGTGATGGCCAACGGCGCGAGCCTCAAGGCGCGCACCCTGATCCTCTCCACCGGCGCGCGCTGGCGCAACCTCGGCGTGCCGGGCGAGGCGGAGTATCGCAACAAGGGCGTCGCTTACTGCCCGCACTGCGATGGCCCGCTGTTCAAGGGCAAGCGCATCGCGGTGATCGGCGGCGGGAACTCGGGCGTCGAAGCCGCGATCGACCTCGCCGGGATCGTCGGCCACGTCACCCTGATCGAATTCGACACCAAGCTGCGCGCCGACGAAGTGCTCCAGCGCAAGCTGCGCTCGATGCCCAATGTCGAGATCATCACCAACGGCCAGACCACCGAAGTGCTGGGCGATGGCACCCGCGTGAACGGGTTGGTGGTCAAGGACCGCGCCAGCGGTGACGAACAACGGATCGCGCTGGAAGGCGTGTTCGTGCAGATCGGCCTCGTCCCCAACACCGAATGGCTGCGCGAGACGGGCCTTGCCCTGTCGAAGTTCGGCGAGATCGAAATCGACCACCACGGCGCGACCAACTTCCCTGGCATCTATGCCGCGGGCGATTGCACTACCGTGCCGCACAAGCAGATCGTGGTCGCCATGGGCGAAGGCGCAAAGGCGGGTCTGGGGGCGTTCGACTTCCTGATCCGTAACGAGCCGGTCGAAGTGATCGCCGAAGCGGCTTAGTTTGTTTGGGCGCGCTCGCCTCCGCGAGCGCGCTTCCTCGCTCACGCGGCCCACGGGCCGCATCGCTGCGGGCGGCCAGTCGGCCTTGCGGGCTCCCGATGGGAGCCCGTTCTCGTTTGCGGCATGGGAGAATACTAATCGCCTCACTCAATCAAAACACGCGCATTAATCGATTGGACGCAATATCCTGAAAGCGTCATCCTCTCCCCATAGACTAGCCCCCGGGGCGAGTCTGAACCCTGAGAGGAGAGAACATCATGGACGCAAAAACCGGCGAAATGAGTGGTTGCCCGTTCCACGGCACCACCGAAATGCGCTCGCTGCTTGGCCGCACCAATCGCGACTGGTGGCCTGAGGCGCTGCAGCTCGACATCCTCAAGGAAGGCGGCAAGTCGGCCAATCCCTATGGCGAGGATTTCGACTATGCCGAGGCTTTCAACACGCTCGATTACGCCGCGCTCAAGGCCGATCTCACCGCGCTGATGACCGACAGCAAGCCTTGGTGGCCGGCCGATTATGGCCACTACGGCCCCTTCTTCATCCGCATGGCCTGGCACGCCGCGGGGACTTACCGCACCGGTGACGGGCGCGGCGGTGCAGGCAGCGGGCAACAGCGGTTTGCGCCGCTCAACTCGTGGCCCGATAACGGCAACCTCGACAAGGCCCGCCGCCTGCTGTGGCCGATCAAGCAGAAGTACGGCAAGAACATCAGCTGGGCTGATCTGTTCATCCTCGCCGGGAACGTCGCCATCGAAAGCATGGGCGGGCCGGTGTTCGGCTTCGGCGGTGGCCGTGCCGACGTATTCGAGCCGGAAAGCGTCTACTGGGGCACCGAAGAGCAGTGGGTCAACGAAGGCGTTGCCACCCGCATCCGCCCGAAGGACGGCGCGGACCTCGAAAACCCGCTCGCCGCGATCCAGATGGGGCTGATCTACGTCAACCCCGAAGGCCCCGGCGGCAATCCCGATCCGCTCGAAAGCGCGCGCGACATGCGCGAAACCTTCGCCCGGATGGCGATGAATGACGAGGAAACCGTGGCACTCACCGCAGGCGGTCACGCCTTCGGCAAGGCCCACGGCGCGGCACCCGCCAGCACCTTCGGCGGCTCGCCCGAAAGCGAAGACCTGCACCTGCAGGGCTTCGGCTGGCTACACGACGAGGAAGAAATCGGCGCTGGCCACATCACCACCTCGGGGATCGAAGGCAGCTGGTCGAACAATCCGACGAGCTGGAGCCACGATTATTTCCGCATCCTGTTCAAGTACGACTTCGAACTGGTGCACAGCCCGGCGGGTGCCCAGCAATGGACTCCGATCAACCCCGATCCCGAAGACATGGCCCCCGACGCGCGCGACCCCAGCAAGCGCGTGCCGACCATGATGACCACCGCCGACATGGCGCTGAAGATGGACCCGGAATATCGCAAGATTTCCGAACGCTTCCTCGCCCATCCCGAGCAGCTCGACGATGCCTTCGCCCGCGCGTGGTTCAAGCTGTGCCACCGCGATATGGGGCCGAAGATCCGCTACATGGGGCCGGAAGTCCCCGCCGAAGACCTGATCTGGCAGGACCCAGTGCCCGCCGGCACCATGCCTTCGGATGAGGAAGTCGCGCGGTTCAAGGCGGCGATCCTCGGCTCGGGTCTGTCCGTCAGCGCGTTGGTCAAGGCGGCCTGGGCCTCGGCCTCGACCTACCGCAATTCGGACCACCGCGGCGGCGCCAATGGCGCGCGGGTGCGGCTGGCCCCGCAGAACGGCTGGGCGGCGAATGATCCCGAAGAGCTTGGCTATGTCCTCGATGTGATCAATGCGCATCGCGGCGAACTCAGCATGGCCGATGCGATCGTGCTGGCCGGTTCGACCGCGGTGGAGAAGGCCGCGCGCGATGCAGGTCACGCGGTGACCGTGCCCTTCCTCGGCGGGCGCGGCGATGCCGGTGAGGAGCACACCGATGCCGCGAGCTTCGAAGCGCTTGAGCCGTTTGCCGACGGCTTCCGCAACTACCTCAAGACCAAGGCGAGCGTCCGCACGGAAGAGATGATGATCGACAAGGCGCATCTGCTCGGCCTCTCGATCCCGGAAATGGCCGTACTGGTCGGCGGGATGCGGGTGCTGGGCGCGAACAGCGGCAACACCGATCACGGCGTGTTCACTGACCGCAAGGGCGTGCTGACCACCGACTTCTTCCGCAACCTGCTCGATATGAGCACCAAGTGGACACCGGTCGAAGGCTCGGGCGATGAGGAATATGTCGGCGTGGACCGGGCAACCGGGGCAACCAAGTACACCGCCACCCGCGCGGACCTGGTCTTCGGCTCGAACTCGATCCTGCGCGCGCAGGCCGAGGTCTATGCCGAGAGCGGCGCCGAGGGCAAGTTCGTGTGCGACTTCATCTCGGCCTGGAACAAGGTGATGAACGCGGATCGGTTCGATGTGAGCCACGCCAAGTACCACTGACAACCGGCGCATGGATTTGCGCACTGAATTGCCCTGATCGCGCCGATCAGGGTCGCACAAGGCCCCCGGCCCACCCCTTGACCAGGGGGAGGCCGGGGGCCTTTGACATGGACCTTCCACCAAACTGCCAATCGTAAAAATATTGCCGGATTGCGTTAACGACCTCTTCACCTCACCTGCGATAAATACCTGATATAAGTTAGGGATTTTTCTGACAGGGCCGCAATCATGTCACGGACAGACCCCGCCTCGGTGCCGCCGCTTAACCCAAGCGGGGCGCGCGCATGAGGCCGTTTCACGAAAACGCATTCGCTGCGGGCAAGGTCCATGCTGGGCTGTTTGCGCCCTTGATGGAGCAGGCGCCGCTGCTGGTCGAATTGCGCCGTCCGGTCGATTTGTCCCAGCAGGAGCGCCGTCGCTGGACGGAACTCAGCCTTCGGGCGGCGCCGGGCAACATTTTCGCCGCCGACTGGATCATGGAGCCCGCCTTGCGCCACCACGGCACAACCTCGTCGCTTCGTCTTGCGATTGTACGAACGCTGGCGGGGGATTGGGTCGGCGTGCTCCCGATGACGCTGAAAGCCAGCATCGATCGCCGCCCCGTCCCGAGCTGGCAAGGCTGGCATGCGCCCAGCCCGTCGATCGGTACGCCGCTGGTCTTGCCCGGTGCCGAGAAAGCATTCTGGCAGGCGCTGCTCGATCATTTCGACCGGCGCCCTGGCCTTGCGCTGGGGCTTTTCTGCAGCGCGATGCCGGACGACCTTGCGGTGACGCTCGCGCTCGCCAGCCTCTGCGCCGAGCAGGGCCGCAGGCTACACCACCTCGACAGCTTCACCCGCCCGGCGCGCCGCACTGTACCCTTTCCTGACCCAGGCCCCGCAATGATCGCGGCGACCCGCGCGCTTGATCAGGAGCTTGACCAGATCGAGGCGCGCCTCACCGATACGCTGGGTCCGGTCAGTCTCGTACTCCACGAAAGCACAGAGGATTGCGAGCCCTGGCTGGCCGCATTTTTCGCGCTGGAACGGGCAGGTGAGCGCGCGCGCGCCGCACGTGCGAAGGGCATTACGCCTGCCACTTCGGCTCTGTTTCGTGACGTTGTCCGGCATGGCAGTCGCCGCGGCGTTGCGCGGCTCGCCAGCCTGCGCGCGGGCGAGCAGATCGTGGCGATGACTTGCTGGCTGACATCGGGACGCTATGGCTATGGCCTCAGGATGGCCCATGACGAGACCATGGCGCACTTCGTGCCCGATCGCCTGCTCATGCGCCGGGTGGCGCGGATGACCAGTGCCGAACCGCTGGTGTTGTTCGATAGCTGCGCCCCGCGCGGCACAGAGTGCGACCCCTTGTGGCCCGATCAGCGTCGGTTAGGGGGCATCGCCGTCGGGATCGGTTCGGCCCCACGCCGCAAGCTGTTCGACGCGCTGGTCGACGCGCGCCAGCGCTAAGCTGGAAGCGCGAGGTGCTTGGCCCCGAACACCGCCTGCCAGCTTTCGATCTCGCCCACCACCGCCTCGTCGAGTGCATGAAGCAGATCGGCGACAGCGGCATAGGTCAGCGCTTGATCGGCGCCCGATAGCAGCAGGGTCATCCGCGTCTCGATCTCGCCGAGCCGCTGCGCCGCCACCCGCGAAATCGCGCCGAAGCGTTCAAAGTCGCCGAAATAGCGAATTCCGGCAAGGTTTGCGCCAAGCGTCGGGAAGGCGACGCCGAGGAAGGTGAACAGCGCCGAGGTGGCGCTCGCCCACTCTTTGGGCAGCACCCCGGCCATGCCCCCGAGCTTGATCGTCAGATAAGCCAGCACCGATGCCACCGCGAGCGCAAAGCAGGTGCCTGCCGCCCGGTCGAGCCGGTGATGCACCGTCTCCAGCCGGTGCGCCTTGGCGGTGTGATAGGCGCGCTGGGCGGTGACATGCGGCAGGGCGACCTCGGCAAGGCCCTTGCGCAGATAGGCGCGGGAGAGGCGGATGCGCGGCAGGCCGACATCACGCAGCGCATGGCGGGCGAAATGCTCGGGCCATTCGGCTTGCCGCTCGCCGCCGCCGCTTTGCGGCCAGCGCCCAGTCGACCGCGCCACACCCAGCAGCAGCAGCACCGGGGCGTGGCGCAGATATTCCGCCACTCGCCGCAATTCGAACCAGCGCCGGTGCCAGCCGAGCCGCGATCCCGCTGCAGTCAGTGCCAGAATGCCCGCCAGCAACAGCAGTTCGACCCCGGCAAAGGCCCACTTGGCGCTCCCAAGCCCGGCGGGGAGATAGGCCAGCCCGATAATCACCGCGAGCGTCGCCAGCACGAAATTGACGCACATGCCGCTGCGATAGGCATCGGCGAGGCGGCTCGCGACACCGTCCGCCCAGGCGAACAGCGGCAGTACGTCGTCGGCCAGCTCGCGCGCGACCTGTGCATCACCCCCTGGCATGGTCTGCGCCGCTTGCAACAATCCGGCCGCACTGCCTGAAGCGATCGCTTCGGGCGGCTCGTAGTCCACCCGAAGCGCTCCCAGTGCCCCACCAGTCCCGCCGAATACGCGTTCGATCCGGCGATAGAGCCCGAAAAAGCGGCTGCTGCGCGGCTTCCATTCCTCCGCCGCCAACTGCGACGGCTTCCAGCCATCAACCACCACCGCGCCGCGAATAATCGCTTCGAGCCGCGCGCAATCGGGCGCGCCGCCCGCATCGCGCTGACCAAGATGCGCCAGCTCCTCGGGCCGGGTAAGGATCGTCCACGATCCCGCTGCCGCCGGATCGATCAGCAGCACTGGGGTGCCCATCTGGAGCGCAGCGGTGACGGTATGCCCGGTGCCGCCCGGCAGGTTGGCCACCAGCCCATCCCATACCGCGATCATCAGATCGGTGCGTTCAATCATCACCCGCCCGGCGAGCGCGACATTCTCCGAAGCCAACGCCTCAAACGCGCGGGCGGCGACCCGGTCATCGGGATCGACGAGCGCGGCCTGCCACAGGCGCTCGACCTCGGCGTCACGGTCGGCCAGTTCGAACAATTGCGCGCGGGCAGTGATCGCGCGGATCGCGGCCGCGCGGGCCTCGACGGTCGGATCGGCGGCAGGCTCGCCGCGGCACAGCGCCGCCGCATCCGCCGGGGTTGCAGGATGGGCGTTGATCGCGAGGTTCAGGTCCGCGCCGAAGGGCAGCGGCACCACCAGATCCCAGCCCCGCGTCAGCGCCAATTCAGCGGCAATCTGATCCGTTCCGTCGACCAGCAAGCTGTGCAACCGCAGCGTCCCGCGCGTGCCCGGCAGAGCCGCAGCAATCTCGTCGATCCGCGCAAACAGGGCTTCCAGAGCGGCGGCGATGGCCTGCCAATGCGCAGCGAACGAAGGGTTGGATGCCCGGTGTCCGGTGACGCCAAGCGCAAGATGCGGCTGCCAATCGGCCCGGATACCGGCAGGGGGCTCGGAAGGCATCGGCGGACGGTCTCCTGCCCGCCGGAACCACGGGCCGGACCCTGCTTAACCGCTTGTCTCGGGGAGAGACAAGGGGCGATGCGCGCCGCGGGGCGGTTTGCGGCCCCGCGGTTTGACGCTGGCGCGCGCGGCGCGCATACTCCGCGTCAGGGGCACAGGGGGGACACGTGATGAGAGCGCACTCGGCAATTCTGCTCGGCATGTGGCTGTCTCTCCTGGCGCTGACCACGCCAGCACGCGCGGATAGCCCCATCCCGCGCAGCTATCCCGAAAGCGGCCAGCGCGCGTCGACCTCCAAATCTGCCGAAAAGCTCGCCGCCGAAATGGCCGACGCCGATGCTGACGATGCGGCCTGCAGGGCGGGCAAGGTCACAGCCTGCACCGCGCTCGGCACCGCGTTCGAGCAAGGCGAAGGTCGCCCGCAAAACCGCCCCGTCGCCGAACTGCTTTACCGCAAGGCCTGCACCGCCGCGGATGGCGAGGGCTGCTTCAACCTCGCCAATCTGCTGCGCGACGCCGACAGGGAGGTCGGGCAGGAGGCGGTTGCGGCCTTCACGGTCCGCGCCTGCCGCCTCGATGTGCTCGAGGCCTGCGATGTCGAGGCGGACGCGCTGGCGTGGGGCAATTGGGGCGAGCCCGATGCGCAGGCCGCCACCGCGCTGCGCCGCGCGACCTGCGCCAAGGGCAGGCGGGAAAGCTGCCGCGCGCTCGCCGGGGTGTTGATGGGGCAGGGCGGCAGCGAAGCCGATCTCGCAGAGGGCCTCGCTCTGATCGACCGACAGTGCCGCGTGGGCGACACCGCTGCTTGCGAGATGGGTGCGTCTTACTGGCAAGCACAGCCCGCTCCCGAGGCGGCAGCGCAAGCCGTGCTCTATCAGGAACTCGGCTGCAGGGCGGGCGATAACTGGGCCTGCCGCCAACGCGGCAATGCGGTGCTTGGCACCAGCCGGGGCGAGGATCCGGCCGCGCGCGCCGCTGCCCTTGCCTATTTTGATCGCACCTGTGCCCGTGCCGAATATGACTGCAAAGCTGCCGAGGAACTGCGCCAATGGCCGCTGCTTTCGGCGCGCTGTGAAGCAGGCGAACAGGCCGCCTGCCGCGACTTTGCCGCGTTGTTGACGCAATCAGGCAGCCCGCTTGAAAACCGGGCCCGGGGGCTGGCGCTGCTGGGAGCTGGCTGCGAGGCCGGGGCGAGCGACATGTGCCTGCCCGCTGCCAATGCCATGATCGGGCTCTGGAACGCGGGCGAAGCCTTCGACCCCGCCCCCTATGAGGCCTATCTTACGCAAGCCTGTGCCGCGAACGGGGGCACAGCCTGCGAAGTGCTCGCCGATGAATTGGCCCGGGGCGAGCGCATCGCGCAAGACCTGCCGCGCGCCGCTGCGCTCTATGCCCCGCAATGCGACGAGGGCCGGGACATGGCCTGCGGGTTCCTCGAAGAGCAGGCCAAGGCCGATCCTGCCAGCCCGCTGATGCTCGCCAGCGACGACTTCGCGCCCGACCTCACCCCAGAGGAAAAGGCCGAGGAAGATCGCCGCCGCGCCGAAGATAGAAGACCCGAAACCGCCAAGGAGCGCGCCGCCCGCTGCACGTCCACTTCGGTGAAGTTCGAAGGGCGGCGCTACAAAGATACAATCTGCACCACCGTGGCGCGGGTGATTGGCAACGGCTTCAACGTCCGCCGCGGCGCTGCGCCGTGGCAAGCGCTGCTGTGGCGCCCGCCGCTGCTCAACCGCCAACGGCTCGTCCCCGAACAGCGTGTGCTATGCGGCGGGGCGGTAATCCGCGAAGGCTGGATCCTTACCGCCGCGCATTGCCTGACCGACGAAAAGGGGCTCTCGATCCTTTATGGCGGGCACGAGGTGCGGCTGGGGCTCATCAATCCGCTGAGCGATGAAGGCTATGCCTATCCGATCCTCCGGGTCGAGCAGCATCCCGATTACGACCGCACGACCTTCGCCTTCGATATCGCGCTGGTGCAGTATGATACCCGCGCGGGCAAGCGCGGCAGCGAGGTATTGCCGATCGCAAAAATCCGCACCGATCCCCAACCGCTCGGCAGCCGTCCGATCAAGACAGGCGATCCGGCCTATACCTATGGCTGGGGGCGGACCGAACTGGTCGGCGGGAAAAAGCCCGATGTGCTGCGCGGTGCCCGGCTGTCGCTGCGCGATCCCGCCAGCTGCACCGCAGCGACCCGGTTCGGCGGGCGCGACGTCCGGCGCGATTCGGTGCTGTGTGCCGACCAGGCCAAGGGCGAGCGCGGCGGGCAGGCGTGTTATGGGGATAGTGGCGGGCCGCTCATCACCTATGCCGATCCTGACAAGGTGCCGACCATCATCGGGGTGGTGAGCGCGGGCGAGAAATGCGGGACGACCGGAACGGCGAGCCGTTATGTCCGGGTTGCGCATCCCAATGTTCAAGCCTGGCTCAACCGGGTCTTGCCCCCGGCCAGGTCCCGCTAAGGCCGCTATTGGGTCAGGCTCGCGCGGCGTTTCACGTGGAACATCGCGCGAGCCGTGACGGGATTATTCCGTAGCAGGAGCGGCTTCTTCAGCCGCCGGGGTAGCTTCGGCGTCAGCCGGGCGGATCGGGTTGCCGGTGGGGTCCATGCCCTCGGCCGCAGCAGCCGCTTCATCGACAGGTGCCGGCGTTTCGCCTTCGGGCATCATCATTTCGGCTTCGGCCGGTTCCGCCGGAGCTTCCTCCTTTTTGGCCCCGCACGCCGCCAGTGCCAGCGCGCCGCTCGCCATCACGGCGAAAGTCACGATTTTTTTCATCTTGTCACCCCTCAGTCGCCCCCTATTGGGCCCAGCGGTGCTATCATGACCCAAGGCGGGAAAGCAATTCCTTGAAACCCGCCTCCCCGCGGAGGGGATCGAGCAGCGGGTCATTGGGCGCAAACAGCATTCCGGGATCGGATACGGCATAGGCTTGTTGCAACCGGTTGATGGCTTCGCCCAAATCGCCGCGCTGCGCGATAACCTCCGCCTGCTGATAAAGGCCTGCATCGCCATACTGGTCGATCAACGCCGCAAAAGCTGCGTTTGCTGTAGCCGCATCGCCAAGCCGGTCCGCTGCGATCGCCTTTGCAGTGAGCGCGAATATAGGAACCGGCTCCTGAGCGGCTTCGGCTAACGCGCCCGCCGCATCGCCCATCATCAGGAGCGCATTGGCAATACCGAAACGTGCGCTGACAATTCCGGGGTTGAGCGCCAGTGCGCGCCGCATCCGCGTTATGACCAAGGGGTAATCGCGGGCGAACAATGCGATGTAACCCGCAGCGTTCCATGCGCGGGCATTGAGTGGGTCAAGCTCCAGAACCTTTGCAATCATTCGCGCGGCGAGCGCCTTTTCCTTGCCATAGGAATGGAACGTCGCCACCCCGCGCAATATGTCGGCATCTCCTGGCGCGAGCTGCTCGGCAGCGCGGTAATGCGGGATCGCCTTGGCGCGTTTCAACAGCCCGTTATTCAGCGCGAAACCTAATGCGAGGTGACCCCGGGCGAGCTTCGGTTCAATGGCGATGGCCCGCTCCGCCGCAGCGATCGCCTGCGCATAGAGCCCGCGGGCCTCCTCCACATCATTTGCCGCACCAGCCATCCCTGCGAGCATCGTCGAACGCATGGCATGGGCTCCAGCGTAAACGGGGTCCGCTTCAATCGCTGCGTCGAATTCCGCAAGTGCCGCCTGGTCGGTATCGGCCCCGCTTGACAGATTGTAGAGCGAGAATCCGCGCAGGAAGGCTTCGTAGGCAACGACATTTTCGGTGCTGCCGATGGCCTTCTGGGCTTCGATTGACCGGCGCGCCTCATCCTTGTCGGCGAGATCGGCCACCAGCGAAAGTGCAACGGTTTCAGCGATTTCCGTCTGCACCGCAAAGACATCTTCGAGACTGCGATCAAAGCTCTCGGCCCATCGGACCAGTCCACCTTCGATCGCCACCAGTTCGGCTGAGATGCGCAGGCGAGTGGCATCGCGCTGTACGCTGCCGCGCAGGATGTGGCCGACACCAAGCTTGCGTCCGATGGCGAAGTCATCCTCGCCCTCGATTGCACTTGAGGACGTCGGCGCGGACACCTGGAGTCGGGGGTTGCGCACCAAGACAGCGCGTAACTCATTGGAAAGCCCGTCAGAAAACCACTTCTTTTCGGGATCGCCGGTCTGGTTGGCGAAGGGCAGCACCACCATCGAAATCGCCGCCGAAGCAGGGGATGCAAACATCCCGAACTGCCATGCGCCCAGCACGCCCGCTGCCCCCACCAGCCCCGCCCCGCCGATCATCAACGTCCGGCGCGAGAGAGCGGGACCGCTGGTATGAGGCAGGGCAGCGGCAGTTTGCGCCGGGACTGAAAGCGGCACAACCTGGGCTGGACCCTGCGAACCCGCGCCAGCCTTGGCTCGCACCGCCACCATGACGCGCCCCGCCTCGGGGCTGGTCGACGCGCCGTCCCAGCTGCTGATATCGAGCAGCTGGAATTGCCGAAAGCCGAGCGGCGCCATCGTCCCGTCGATGGTCAGCGGCACGAGGCACCCCCGCTCGCGCCCGCGCTGCGCCTCGTCGCGGACCCAGTGCGAGGCTACCGCCGCCGCCGACCACAGCACCACCACGCAATCTGCGGTTTCCAGCGCGGTCTCGGTGGTCTGGAGGTAATTCTCCCCGCCTTCGAGCCGCCCGTCCCACCACACATCGAACCCGTGGGCTTCGAGCAGGTCGATCACCTGCCGGGCGCGGGCCTGATCGCCGCGCGAATAGCTCAGGAACACACTTGGGCGACTTGAGGACTGGCCGGGCTGGCTGTCATCGCTGCTTGGCACTGCCGACACCCCCTGTCCTAGCCCTTGAAACGCCGTGTTACAGCCAAACACCCCCACCCGCCAAGCGGTGTCGCGCAAATCGGCTTGACGGCCCTGCCAATTGATATAAATATGATATCATAATTATATCGCCTTGGAGATTCGTCATGACCCTTGCTGATACCCCCGCCCTCAACCGCAGCCGGGAAGTCCCGGCCGCCACGCAGAGCGGATATGTGATGCTCCTGGCCAGCCTTGTGCTGGTCGCGCTGGCTGTGTGGCTGTTCATCGGCGCGGTTAAGCCTGACGAACCGGATGGGCTGATGGTGGTCCTCGCGCTCATCACCGGCACCATCGGCCTCTTGATCCTGTCGGGCTTCTACATGATCAACCCCAACGAGGCGGCGGCGATCCAGCTGTTCGGCGCCTACAAGGGCACCGACCGCAACGAAGGCCTGCGCTGGGTATTGCCGTGGCTCGGACGCAAGAAGATCGCCGTGCGCGCCAACAACGTCATCTCGGAAAAGATCAAGGTGAACGATGCGCGCGGCAATCCGATCGAGATGGCGGCGCAGGTCGTGTGGCGCGTCACCGACACCGCGCAGGCGCTGTTCGATGTCGATGATTACCGCGAATTCGTGACCGCGCAGATCGAAGCCGCCGTGCGGTCGATCGGCTCGCGCTATCCCTATGACGATATCGAGCATCTCGAAATCACCCTGCGCGGCAATCACGAGGAAGTCGGCGCGGAGCTGCGCCTCGCGCTGATCGAGCGGCTCACGGTGGCCGGGATCACGGTTGATGAATGCGGCCTCACCCACCTTGCCTATGCCCCCGAAATCGCGGGCGCGATGCTGCGCCGTCAGCAGGCCGAAGCGGTGATCGCGGCGCGGGCCAAGCTCGTCGAAGGCGCGGTCACGATGGTTGAGATGGCGCTTAACCTGCTGTCCGAAAAGAAAGTTGTGGAACTCGACGATGAACGCAAGGCCGCGATGGTATCCAACCTAATGGTGGTGCTCTGCGGCGAAACCGAGGCGCAGCCCGTGGTCAACGCCGGCTCGCTTTACTGAGGAGAGTACCCGCTTGGGGGGCGAGCGGGTCTGAACAGCATGTCTGCCAAGAAAGCCTTCCCCCTGCGCCTCGATCCGGCGCTTCACGATGCGATCCAGCGGATGGCCGATGCCGAGCTGCGCAGCGTGAACGCCGAAATCGAAGTGCTGCTACGCGAAGCGCTGGCGCGGCGCGGGGTGAAGGTGGCGGTGAGCGCGGGCGCGCGGCGCGGGCGGCCTGTGGGTGCCACAAAACACGGAGACCATGATGCGTGAGGAAGACAAGCCATTCGTGATGTATCGGCGCGGATATGGCAGCTTCAGCATCGCGCCGCGCAATGGCAAGGGTGTGCGCCAGACGGGAATCTGGCTTGCGCTCCTCGCGCCGATCATGGGCGGGTTCATCTGGTTCATGACCGGAGAGCCAAAGGGCACGTCGTTCCATGTTGGCGTAGCGGTATTTGTGGCGGCGATAGCGGGTTGGAGTATCGGCGGCATGCTGTGGATGCGCGCGCGCGCTGAGGTGGTTGATCTGCAGGAATTGCTCAAGCTCAAGCGCGAGCAGGAACGCAAGCAGCGCGGCGGGCGCTAGACTGGTTGTCGCGGCACTGACAGGGCGGTAAGCGAAAGAACCATGGTTTCAGGGAATTGCCCGATGCTTACCCGGCTGACTTGCGTAATTGCCCTGCTTGCTGGGCTGCTGACCATCACCCCTGCGCAGGCCGCGCAAGCACCCCCGCCAGCAACGCCGCTGCCGGACGAGCTGGTGCTGGAAGGCGAGAACATCATCACCCTGTGGCTCAATGGCGAACCGCTAAGGATGGAGGTCTCCTCCGATTCCTTCGGCGCGCCGATCATCAATAGCGAAGTCGCCGCGCGGCTCAGGCTGCTGCCCGAACAGCGGCGAGGCTGGCGGTTCGGGCCGGTAGAGGTCGAAGGGCTCAGCGCCCTTGCTGCGGTGGATTTCGGCGCGAGCCCTGCGCCCATGCTGGTTAGCTGGTCCGAACGCTTCGCCTCGCGCAAGGCTGATGGGGTCATCGGGGTGCATAGCCTGCCCTATGCCCGTGTGACCTTCGCGCTCGGCCCGCCCGCGCCTGACGGGGAGACCGTGCATCGCTTCGCCCTCAAGCGCAGCGGCGGACGGGACGACACCCGGCTGGGGACCGAAGTGATGGTCGGCAAGCAGCGGCTGATGACGATCTTTGCCCACCAGCGCAGCGAAAACCTTGTCACCGCGCCCACCGCCAACTTTATCGCTACCCATCAGGACGGCGGCTTTGTGCCCGGAACGGACGGCAACACGCTGATGAACTTCGGCATTCAGCGCCCGACCCGGATGATGCGAATCGCCACCCCGATCCTGCTGGGCGAGCTCGTGGTCGATCGCTTCGCGGTGCGGGTGGAGGATTATGGCGAGCCGCGCCGGGTGGGCGAGATTGGCGAGAATGATCCGCGGTTCGCGCCCGGCAACATCACCGTCAGCCGCCGCAAGGGGCACGGCAGGCCCGACCTCCTCACTCGCATCGGCCGCGATCAGATCGCGCATTGCTCGCGTCTGACCTATGATCTGGCAGCGGGCGAGATCCGCCTCACCTGTGCAGCCGATGTGCCCTAACAGAAGGTGATGGCAAAGCACCGCGCCAATGGCCGGCCCGGCGGCGCGGCGATCATCCGGCAGGTACAATCACGCGCCACCAATTCGCGGTAGAGCCGGGTGAACACCGACGCATACCAGTGAAACAGGCTCTCAGGCGGCAGCACCGCATCATCGGCACAGGTGCGGTCGATGGTGAAGCGCCATGGGCCATGGGCTGCGAATTGTCCCGCGCCGATGAAGGTCCAGGCATGCTTGCGGATCGCCGCCATCAGGAGTGGGGCGGCTGCCGAAGCGGGCAGATGCCGCAGCAACCAGACGGCGGGGCGCGGGATGCGGTGGGCGATGATGTAATCGGCGGTGCGCGCGCCTGCATCCTCGGCAATGACGAAGCTGCCGAGCGGCTCGTGCAGCGCCAGCCAGCGGTGGAGGCGCAGCGCCTGCACCTCGGGGATCATCGCCTCACCCGAGGGCAGGGCGGCGATCTGCGCATCATCGAGGATCGCGCGCGTCTCTGCCCGCCCCAGCTGCGCTTCCATCGCCGCGACCGTCTGGAGCACCGCATTCGGCCCGATCAAAGCGCCGGCATGACCCGCTGCAGACCCATGCATGGTTACAGCTCCAGCCGGTCTTTGGCGCGGGTCTGCGCACGCTCCTTCATCTGGGTGCGCACCGCCTCGCGCCGGGCCTGCGCCTGCGCGGCCTTGTCGGCATTGGTCTGCCAGTCGGTCGCGGCATCCGCTGCCGCGCCGCGGGTTTCGTCGAAGTGGAAATCGACGCTCTTCTTGGTCTGCGGGCCCCAATACCCGGCCTTGCCGAGATCATAGAAGCTGCGTTTGAACCCGGCCCTCAGGAAGGCATAGAGGCACCCAAGCAAATAACGCCGCCGGAAGCCCGTGCCCCGCCACGGATAGTGGAACAGCGCTTTTTGCATGTAAAACCGGCGGTAGTTCTTCATCACCCCGTTGAGCAGTTCCCCGCGCTCCATCGCCGCGGGTTTCATGATCGGTGTGACGAAGTTGTACTTGCTGAAATCATGGACCTCGACCTGTTCCTTCAGCTCCTCGAACAGCGGGGTGTAGGGCCACGGCGTGTACATCGCCCAGTTGGCAAGATCGGGCTGCCAGTCCCACGCCATCTGGTAGGTTTCTTCGAGCGTCTCGGGCGTTTCATTGTCGAGCCCGACGATGAACTGCGCCTCAACAAAAATATCGGCCTCGCGCAGCAGGCGAATGGCGTTCTTGTTCTCGTCGACCTTGGTTTCCTTGTTGAACCGATCCAGCTTCATCTGCGCCGCCGCCTCGGTGCCAAGGCTGACATGGACGAGGCCGGCGCGGCGGTAGAAGGGCAGCAATTCCTTGTCGCGGTAGATGTCGGTCACGCGGGTGTTGATCCCCCACTTGACCTTGTCAGGCAGGCCGCGGTCGATCAGCTCCTGGCAGAACCTGATAAAGGCCTTGCGGTTGATGGTGGGTTCCTCGTCGGCGAGGATGAAGAAGCCGACGCCGTGTTTCTCGTGCAGCTCCTGAATTTCATCGACCACGTCTTTCGGATCGCGCACGCGGTAATCGCGCCAGAACTTCCACTGCGAACAGAACGAGCAAGTGAAGGGGCAACCCCGCGCCAAGTTGGGGATTGCGACGCGGGTGCCGAGCGGGATGTA
The DNA here is from genome assembly GCA_001556995.1 of Erythrobacteraceae bacterium CCH12-C2. Taxonomy (GTDB): domain Bacteria; phylum Pseudomonadota; class Alphaproteobacteria; order Sphingomonadales; family Sphingomonadaceae; genus Erythrobacter. Next base: position 1,537 of record LSKF01000035.1, on the reverse strand, counting down.
TTTGTACTGGTCCCAGTCGAGAATGTCCCAATCGGGCTTGATCGAGCCCATGTCCTTGATCGTCGGCGCGGCTTCGGTGGCGATGATCTTCTCGCCGTCGCGATAGGCGAGGCCCTTGATCCCGGCGCGGCTTTCGATCCAGCGGCCTTCCTTGATCGCGGTGAACAGTTCGACCGCAATCTCCTCGCCCTCGCCGCGCACGATGACGTCGATGTGGGGGGCTTCGGCGAGGACCTGCCCATACATGAAGGTCGCATGGATCCCGCCCAGCACGCGCACCGCAGCCGGCACGGTCAGCGCGGCGATCTCAAGTACGCGTTCAGCGGCGTAGATCGAGGGGGTGATGGCAGTGGTGCCGACCACATCGGGCTGAAGCGCGGCCATCCGCTCGGCGAGGTCTTCGTCCGAGACGCCTTCGGTCATGGCGTCGATGAAGTGAATGTCGTCAAACCCCGCCCGCCGCAGCAGCCCGGTGAGATAGGGCACCCAAGCGGGCGGCCACGTCCCGGCAATCTCGGCCCCGCCCGAGCGGTAATTGGGGTGAACGAACAAAATGCGCATGGGCCGATTCCCTCTCCTTGATCGGTGCCAAGGTGAGCGAAGGCGGGCGGGCGCGCTTTGCGTTGGATCAAAAAGCGAGCACTGGCATCAGGCAGTATGGTTCACGCAGAGACCGCAAAGGAGCGGAGACCGCAGAGAAGGCTACGCGGCAAAGCCGCGAGGCAGCTCACACGATGACATGAAGAGGGCAGCACCGGTTGGGACGCAATGCTGCTTCTTCGTGTATACGTATCAGCAACCCAGGTGCCGCTGACGCGGCAGATATCAGACCCTCTGCGGTCTCTGCTCCTCTGCGGTCTCTGCGCGAACCCCAGAGCGTTCAGCAGCTACTTTGCAGCGTGTTCCGCCCGGGCGATCTCATGCAGCCAATCGGCGTGGCGGGGGGCCTTTTTGGTTTGCGACCATTCCTCCAGCATCACCGGGGCGACGCGCAGCAGTTCTTCATATTGCTCCGCCGTGCCGATATCGGCGGCGAGTTCCACCCTGTGCCCGTTGGGGTCGAAGAAATAGATCGACTTGAAAATGCCGTGATGTGTGGGGCCTAGCACGTCGATGCCTTGCGCCTCGATATGCGCCTTGGCAGCGAGCAGCGCGGCCTCGTCAGGCACCCGCAGCGCGAGGTGCTGCACCCAAGCGGGGGTGTTGGGGTCCTTGCCCATCTCGGGCTGGTTCGGCAGTTCGAAGAAGGCGAGGATGTTGCCGTTCCCCGCGTTGAGGAAGATGTGCATGTAGGGATCATACTCGCCGGTCGAGGGCACATGATCCTCGGCAAAGGCGGTGGTGTAGGTCATGCCCAGCACGCGGGCATACCATTCCACCGTCTCCTTCGCGTCCTTGCAGCGGTAGGCGGCGTGGTGGATACCTTTCAGAGCGACGGGATGGGTCATTCCGCCGGCTCCTCAACCGTCAGCACGCCGCGCTGGATCTGGTCGCGTTCCATGCTTTCGAACAGGGCCTTGAAGTTGCCTTCGCCGAA
>LSKF01000034.1 GCA_001556995.1 Erythrobacteraceae bacterium CCH12-C2 | reverse complement strand
GTTAGCGTCCGCGCTCGTGGTGTAATTTCTGGTGTAGATTGAGGTGATCGCATGGGGTGGGGCATGCCCCACCCCATGCGATTTCGATCTCGGTGGCCACCGGGCTCATTGGTAAGGTGGAGTTTCGAAGCTTCACACCAACCAAGGAGTTGATCCCGATGACCGATGACAGACTACCGCTTGCCGAGCTTTTGGCGAAGAGCGGAGATGGAGATTTTCTGCGCACCATTGCCGAGAGCGTATTGCAGATCATCATGGAGGCCGATGTTGAGGGCCTGGTCGGTGCCGGTCGGCACGAGCGTTCCGGCGAGCGCACGACCTGGCGCAACGGCTACCGCGACCGCAGCCTCGATACCCGGCTCGGCACGCTCAACCTGAAGATCCCCAAGCTGCGGACCGGCGCATACTTCCCGGGCTTCCTGGAGCCGCGGAAGACGGTGGAGAAGGCCTTGGTCGCGGTGATCCAGGAGGCATGGATCGCCGGCGTCAGCACCCGGCGGGTCGATGATCTGGTGCAGGCCATGGGCATGACCGGCATCTCCAAATCCTCGGTCTCGAAGCTGTGCAAGGACATCGACGAGCGCGTCCATGCCTTCCTCAAGCGTCCGCTGTCAGGCGACTGGCCCTACCTCTGGCTCGATGCCACTTACCTGAAGGTGCGCCAGGGCGGCCGGATCGTCAGCGTTGCCGCGATAATCGCCGTTGCCGTCAACACCGAAGGCAAGCGTGAGATCGTCGGCCTGCACATCGGCCCTTCGGAGGCTGAGGTGTTCTGGTCGGACTTCCTCAAGGACCTCGCCCGCCGCGGGCTGACGGGGGTCAGGCTGGTGATCTCGGACGCCCACGAGGGCCTCAAGGCAGCGATCACCCGCGTGCTCAGCGCCACCTGGCAGCGCTGCCGCGTCCACTTCATGCGCAATGCGCTGGCATACGTCCCCAAGGGGCAGAACACGGTCGTTGCCGCCGCCATCCGCCAGGTCTTCCTCCAGCCCGATCATGCAGCTGCGACACAGGTCTGGCGCCAGGTCGCCGACCAGTTGCGCGCCCGATGGCCCAAGCTGGGCGCCTGCATGGACGAGGCCGAGCATGACGTGCTCGCTTACATGACCTTCCCCGAACAGCACCGGGTCAAGCTGCATTCCACCAATCCGCTGGAACGCCTGAACAAGGAAGTGAAGCGCCGCGCCGATGTCGTCGGCATCTTCCCCAACGAAGACAGCATCATCCGCCTCGTCGGTGCCGTCCTGCTCGAGCAAAACGACGAATACCAGCTCCAGCACCGCTACATGCAGATCGAGGGCATGGCAGCGCTCGCAACGCCAACCATCGAGGAGGCTCAGCCGCTACAGATTACACCCAAGGCCGCCTGAAAATGCCGCCCGCTGGCCACAACCGAATTTACACCACATTGACGGACACGACC
>LSKF01000033.1 GCA_001556995.1 Erythrobacteraceae bacterium CCH12-C2 | reverse complement strand
CAGACGGGCGTTCAACTCGCTCCAGGAAGTCGGTGTAGCCGCCCCACGCTCCGTCGAGCAGGGCGCCTTGGAATATGATGTCTGCCCCCTGGGCCATGGCCGCGTGGGTCAGCTCGACCGATTGTTCGAGCGACAGCCCGTCCTTAGGGATCTCGGTAATTGTTCGACCTTCAGCGCGAAGCTGTTCCAGAAAGGCCAGTTCGTGCTCGTCGCCCTGCTGCTGCAGGAGCAATGCTTCAGCACTGTCGTCCCTGGGGCTGACGTCCCCTTGTTCAATCAGTCGCAGATCGAGAAGTGTCGCATGGCGGCACCCCTTGAAACGCATCAGGTCCGAGGCCGAAAAGCGGAAATTCCCTTCGATAAATCGCATGCATAGCTCCTTACCATAAGCTATGCCCGTTCAGCATG
>LSKF01000032.1 GCA_001556995.1 Erythrobacteraceae bacterium CCH12-C2 | reverse complement strand
AAAATGCCGCCCGCTGGCCACAACCGAATTTACACCACATTGACGGACACGACCTGCCCGGGCTGCCGGAATGACAAGTTTCAACTTCATGCGCTGCTTCAAGCGCACAACAGGGATGAGTGCTCTGCGATATGTGCTGACCCGGCGCATGGAACGGGCCTGCCTTGTTCTTGGTGATGCGAAAGCCGGCATTGCAGAGGCAGCCTATGCTTCAGGATTTTCTTCCCAAAGCCATATGACGACGATGTTCCGGCGCTTTTTCGGCATCACGCCCGGGGCCTATCGACGCCAGAAACTGGCTCGCCTGCCACCCCTCAGGACAGCATCCATGGCACGTCGCTAAGGGAAAATTCTGGCCTGCCGCAGAACAACCGAGTTGGAGACCACCATGACCTATACATCCCGCCTCGATCTTCCCCGCGCTGTTTCGAAGTCGTCCATCGCACTCCTCCAGTCGCGGCTAGTCGATGCGATCGATCTGGAGGCGCAGATGAAACAGGCGCACTGGAATGTGCGGGGCAAGGACTTCATGCAGCTGCACCAGCTGTTCGACGGCATCCACACGATCGTGGAGCAGTTTGTCGATACCATCGCCGAACGGATTGCAACTCTCGGAGGTATTGCCGACGGCCGGGTCGTCACTGTGGCAGCCGCGACCAGTCTTTATGAGTATCCGCTTGCAGCGCATGGCGGCGAGGCGCACCTCAAGGCGGTTGCAGGGTCGCTCGCCGCCTTCGGCAAGCTCGTGCGCGGCAATATCGACGAGGCGGCAGCCGGAGGTGATCAGGATACAGCCGATCTTTTCACCGGAATCTCCCGCGAGACCGACAAGCAGCTGTGGTTCGTTGAAGCGCATCTCGATCCCGCCAGCTGATCGATCACATGCGCCCGCGTCTTATATCCATACTGGCGATGGTTGCCGGAGGGGTGACGGAGCCTGTCCGTGCGGATGAGGGGGCAATCATAGTCTCGGGCCAGCTGCGCGAACGGGTGACCTACCAGTCCGCGCCCGAATATGACCGCGAGGCCGAGGCTGCGGGCTGGTTCTGGACCCAGCGCGCTTCGATGAGTCTTGAGACAGCGATCACCCCCAATCTGCGCATTCGGGCGACCCTGCTCAGTGCGCTGATCGAAGGCGGAGAGGCGGACAGCCCGATTGAACGCAACCTGATCGATTTGCAGGAGGCCTATGTCGAGATCGGCCCTGATGATGCCTTCATCAGACTCGGGCGGCAGGAACTTCGGCTCGGCTCGCAGCGTCTTCTTGCGGTCCGGGATGGCACCACCGTAAGGCGCACCTGGGACGGCGTGTACGCGGTGGTGCGGTCGAGCATGGCGCAGGTCGATGCCTTCGCGCTGAGACTTGTGGAGGTTGAGCCGGACGGCATCTTCAACGACGGACGGGACGAAGGGCGCGATATTGCCGGAGTGCAGGCGACTGTTCCTGCGCCGATTGGCAAGCTTGATGCCTACTACATTCTTGCAAGGTCATCCGAACGCCGCACCATCGAAGGTGTGGCGGATGAGCGCCGGCATTCGCTGGGATTGCGGGCCCACGGAGCTGCCGATGGCTGGTTCTGGGACTGGGAGGCGGTCTATCAGACGGGACGGTTCGGGGACGCAACGATCGCGGCATGGACGCTGGCGACCAATACCGGATATCGCTGGGAAGGCCGCCCCTGGACGCCCGAAATCATGCTGTCGGCCAATATCGCGTCGGGCGATCGCGGTCACGGCGACGGCAAGCTGGGCACCTTCAGCGCGCTCTATCCCAACGCCAGCTACTTCTCCGAAAACGCTGTCCTTGGTCCCGCGAACTTCGTCAATCTTCATCCCTATCTTCGCCTGCGCCCCCACGAAGATCTGCTTCTGGTCGCCGACATCAATTTCTTCTGGCGATTGACGCGTGAGGACGGCGTCTACGGTCCACCCGGCAACCTGTTGCGGCAGCCACAAGGCGTGCGCGATCGCTTTGTCGACACCTCCCTGTCCGGGGTGATCCAGTGGGAGCCGCTTGAAAAGCTGCTGTTCAGCCTCGCCTACACCCACTCGCAGCCACAAGACTTCATCCGCGCTACCGGTCCTGCAGATCCGATCGATTTTTTCGAGGCTACATTGCAGATTGAATTTTGAATGTATGGTTCTGCAACGCCATTCAGAACAGGACTTGTCTGATGATTGAACGCATCATTTCCAAGCGGGCACATGATCTGGGCGGCGGTTTCGAGGTCGGGCGCGTGTTGCCGTTCCACGCGCGGCGAATGGTCGGTCCTTATATCTTCTTCGACCACATGGGTCCGGTCGAGCTTGCCCCCGGCATTCCGCGCTCGCTTGATGTGCGTCCGCACCCGCATATCGGGCTTGCCACGGTGACCTATCTCTTCGACGGTGCGCTGACCCATCGCGACAGTCTCGGCGTGCATCAGGAAATCCGCCCGGGCGAGGTCAACTGGATGATTGCCGGGAGCGGCATCACTCATTCGGAACGCTTCGAACATGCCCGGGTCCATGGCGCACGGATGCATGGCCTCCAGGCCTGGGTGGCCCTGCCGAAAGAAACCGAAGAGGTTGAGCCAGCCTTCTCTCACCACGCTGGTGATGACCTGCCACACTGGGACGAGCCGGGACTGACCGGGCGGTTGATCGCAGGAAGTCTGGACGGGATGCGCGCAGCCACACCGGTCCATTCGCCGCAATTCTATGCCCATTGGCAGATGCTGGCGGGCGCGCGGCGGATGCTGCCGGCGCAGTATTCCGAACGCGCTGTCTATGTCGTGAGCGGGGCAATGGAGGTCGCAGGTGAGACCCTTGCCCCCGGGCAGATGGCGGTGCTGGAAGGCGGGCGGGATGTGCCGGTCATTGCAACGGCGAACGCAACCGTGATGGTGCTTGGCGGCGAGCCGGTGGGGGAACGGTTCATGCTCTGGAACTTCGTCTCATCCTCGAAGGAAAGGCTGGCGCAGGCCGCCGAGGACTGGCGCCAGCAGCGCATAAAACTTCCCGTCGGAGACGATCAGGAATTCACGCCGCTGCCAGAACCTAAGGGCGGCTGAGGAGATGAGTCCGGTCTTCATCCGCCGCGAAGAGCGGCACCCCAAGGGCCGTTACATCGCCAGTGTCGAAGGGCGCGAGGGCGAGGCGTTCATCGCCTACACGCATCGCGAGGAAGGCGTGATCAGCGCGGATCACACCATTGCGCCCGAAAGCTTGCGTGGCAGCGGCGCGGCGCAGGCGTTGGTCGAGCACATGATTGCTGATGCTCGCGCGCGCGGGTTCAGGGTGCTTCCCTTGTGCCCCTATGTCCGCACACAATATGCAAGGCATCCCGAATGGGCGGACGCATTTGCCGTCCCGCCGGGTTGGGAGCCTGTCAGGTCATTGTCACAGGACTGAAAGGGACGTTCTTTTATTTGTCTTTGTGGTGCAGCAGATGCGTGATAAATGACAAAAGCTTGCGAGGGAGGCAAGCAAGGAACCTGATTTATAGGAACGCCTTGCATGCGCCAATCCGCAACAATTCTTCAAGCCGAAACCGGTGTGCCGGGCTATGACCGGGCGCGATGGACTGGCGGACTGCCCAAGCTGAATTACGTAAAGTCGGCGGGCGGAATGTCCACACTGTTGCAATGCGGCGTCGATGTTCCGGATGCTGTCCTGGAGGCCGACGTACCCGAAGGCGACCACCCGGTCGCCCTGTTCCGGATTGCGTCGCCGGCGCAGGTCGGTCTGCGGGTCTGTGGGCGACCGGAAAATGCCGCCTTCAGAACAGGCGAGGGCTGCCTTCTGGCGTCAGGCACAGACAGCTGGTGGGAAGTGGATCAGGAAACAAGCAACGGATGGTTTCATGTCCATTTCGATCCCGGCCTGCTCAGAACGGTCGAAGGGGTCCACGACCTGAAGCTGGAGACAGTGCCGAAAATCTCCGACGCCCATATCACCATGCTGGTAAGGTTCATATTTGCAATTGCTGCGCGAGAAGAGGAACCTGAGCCGATATTGTGGGAGTCGCTCGCGCAGGTGCTTCTGTGGCGGCTGTTGCTGCTGACCTCAGGCCGAGACAAGGGGGAGAGCAGCCGCGGCGGGCTTGCTACCTGGCAGATCAGGCGTACCACCGAATACGTGGCCGCACACATTGATCGCCGGGTGACGCTTGATGAACTGGCTGCGATTGCCCACCTCTCCCCGTTCCATTTCGCGCGCGCTTTCACGAGGTCCGTGGGAGTCCCGCCCTATCGCTACCAGCAGCAATTGCGCCTCGACAAAGCGTCCCAACTGCTGGCGAACAGCGACATGCGCATCATCGATATCGCGCTTGCCGTAGGATATGAGAGTCCACAGGCACTCGCACGCGCTTTCACCCAGACCTACGGAAGTTCGCCATCGCAGTGGCGCCGGCGGCATAATCCACAATAGTCCATTCCAAGGACGGCAGGTCTTGGGCTGCTTCGCCCTTTCAGTTTGGTGCGATGGAATGCCACGTCAGATCACGGCGCGCCGGTAATCGATCGGTGAACATCCGAAATGCCTGCGAAACATGCGCGCAAACGCCTGCGGGCTGTTGTATCCGGTGGCGAGAGCGACCTCCAGCACATTCAATTCCCGATTTCTGAGCAGTTCGCAGGCCATCTCCATGCGCCGCAGAAATTGCCAGCGATGTGGCGAACAGCCGACTGAGCAGGTGAAGGCGCGGTGAAGGTGGAACTCGGACATCTCGAGGTGCTCGGCAAGCGCCTTGAGACCCATGGGCTGCTCGATACCGGCCAGCAGGAATTCAGTCGCCCTGCGAACCATCGCGGGACTGAGGCCGCCGGATACCCTTGGCGACAAGGTTCGGGCCGAACCGCTGACCCTTTTCAGCGCGAGGATGATCGTGACGAGGACAGAATCCTGCAGAAGAGCCCCTGTTGCGTCCTGAAAATCAAGCGTTTGCCAAAGCTGGGGCATGACAGAACCAAGGAAGGGGTCTTGAAATCCACCTGAGAACAGGGGTTCAAGCTCGTCATGCGCCCGCAGGCCATGGCGACCGAGCAACTCGCGGACTTCGCTCATCGGGATTGCGAGCAGCCGCGCCTCATGATCGCTCTCGACAGCAAACGCGGACGGTGATTGCGGAGGGCTGAGAAAAAAGGGGGTTACGGCGCTCTGGTAGTGGAAACGGCCGGCCCCGAAATCGATACCGGCTGCGACGCCGTGGTTGAGAACCGAACAGAGAACCAGATCCGCTGTGCCTTTGGTCGTGTAGTTTCCTGCGGGCTGATCGATCAGGAGCGTCGTCGCGCCAAACGTTCCTATCTGTGCAGCCTGACGAACGAATCGCCCATGCTCGCCTTCGCGATAGGTGTCCGCGAACCGCAAACCGCGTTGCTTGCCAGGGCGCAAGAATGATCTCGTTGTTGCCATCGCATTCGCCAGAAAGCCTGCCTTGTAGCTTACGGCCAGGCCGGGCACCTGACAAGTTGGCGGTGGATAGGGAAAGCGGCCTTTGGCTTCGCTCCGTGGTCGCCTCCGACCGGAGCCGTGTCGGCGGCGCGAGGTCTGCGCTTTCTGCAGACGCTTTTCAGCAAGTCTTGTCCTTTGGCAGCAATTGCTGCGCCGCGTATCGGGTTCCTTCGACCTATTCCTGAAGCGTCTATCCATAAGACAGGACATCGCTCTATGCCTTCGGCTGTCGCCCAAGCGGGCTCTACGCTGCTTTCCCCTGCCGATCACACGCTGATCATGATTGATCACCAGTCGCAGATGGCTTTTGCCACAAAGTCCATCGATGCGATCATGTTGCGTAACAATGCTGCACTCATAAGCAATGCTGCGCGCATCTTCGGTGTTTCGACCATTCTGACGACGGTCGCCGAGAAGACCTTCTCCGGCCCGATGTTCGACGAGATCAAGAGCCAGTTTCCCGGGCACGAGGTGATTGACCGCACCACGATGAACACCTGGGAGGACGATCGGATCGCTGTTGCGGTGAACGCGGCGGGCAAGAGCCGCATCGTGTTCGCCGGCCTTTGGACCAGCGTGTGCATCGTCGGCCCGGCGCTTTCGGCGATCGACCAGGGCTTCGAGGTCTACGTCATCACCGACGCCTGCGGCGATGTCTCGGACGAGGCGCACGAGCGCGCGATGCAGCGCATGATCCAGATGGGCGTGCGGCCGATCACCGCGCTGCAATACATGCTCGAGCTGCAGCGCGACTGGGCGCGGCACGAAACCTATGATGACGTTACCCAAGCGGCGATGGCTTTCGGCGGGGCTTACGGGCTCGGCCTGATCTACGCCAAGAACATGCTCGGCCCTGACGCGCACGAGGGCTGAGCCGGGCTTTACCCGCCTTGACCGCGGCAGTCCGCCTCCCGACCCTGAATCGGACCGCGCGCTGGGCCGGCCGTTTGTCCCCAAGAACGGCCGGCCCGCTTTCCGCCCTTGCACGGAGTGAAGCGATGAAGCCCTATCTTGCTGCGCTTGGTGCCGGATTGCTGGTCGGAATCGTGTACAGCCTGCTCAACGTGCGCTCCCCTGCGCCGCCGGTCATCGCGCTGGTGGGGTTGCTTGGTATTCTGCTGGGTGAGCAGATCGTGCCGCTCGCCAGACGCATCTGGAGCGGCCATCCCGAGGTGATCGCTGAGACCCGGGCGGATTGTGCGGAACACATCCTCGGCCCCTTGCCGACGCGACCGGGCCTCAGGGACGAGCGTGAGGCATGATTGATCGGCGCGCCGTCAATGCTGGCCTGTCGCTTGCGGGGCTGCTGCCCGTTCTGAAAGGCCAATTGATGAAGCCAGCCGCAGGCATAGCCGACATCGTTCTCGTCAATGGTCGTTTCACCACGCTCGACCGAGCCAATCCTGCGCCCGAGGCGGTCGCGATCAGCGGCAACCGGTTCGCAGCAGCGGGCGAGCTGGCGGAAATCATGGCGCTTGCCGGGCCTGATACGCAGGTAATCGATTGCGGCGGGCGGCGCGTGATCCCGGGCCTGTGCGACAACCACATCCACATCATCCGCGGCGGATTGAATTTCAACATGGAGCTGCGCTGGGACGGGCTCACCAGCCTGTCGGACGCGATGGCGATGCTGCGTGCGCAGGTCGCCAACACGCCGCCGCCGCAATGGGTGCGGGTGGTGGGCGGCTTTTCCGAGCACCAGTTTGCCGAGAAACGCCTGCCGACGCTGGACGAGATCAACGTCGCCGCGCCGGATACGCCGGTGTTCATCCTCCACCTCTATGACCGCGCGCTGATGAACGCAGCGGCCCTGCGCGCGGTGGGCTACACGAAGGACACGCCCAACCCTCCGGGCGGCGAAATCCAGCGCGATGCGAGCGGCAATCCCACGGGCTTGCTGATCGCCAGTCCCAATGCCGGGATTCTCTATTCGACCCTCGCCAAAGGGCCGAAGTTGCCGTTCGAGTACCAGCTCAATTCCACCCGCCACTTCATGCGCGACCTCAACCGGCTGGGCGTGACGAGTGTGATCGACGCAGGTGGCGGCTTCCAAAACTACCCCGATGACTACGCTGTGATCGAACAACTGCATGCCAACAACCAGCTGACGATCCGCATCGCCTATAATCTCTTCACCCAGAAGGCGGGCGAGGAGAAGGAGGATTTCCTGCGCTGGACCTCCACGGCGAATTACCACCAGGGCGACGACTATTTCCGCCTGAACGGCGCGGGCGAGATGCTGGTCTTCTCCGCCGCCGATTTCGAGGATTTCCGGATGCCGCGCCCGGACATGCCTGACAATATGGAAGACGACCTCGAAGGCGTGATCCGCATCCTTGCGCAGAACCGCTGGCCCTGGCGGTTGCACGCGACCTATGACGAAACGATCACCCGCGCGCTCGACGTATTCGAGAAGGTCAATCGGGACATCCCGCTCGATGGCATCCACTGGTTTTTCGACCATGCCGAAACGATCAGCGAACGCTCGATCGACCGGGTTGCGGCGCTGGGCGGTGGGATCGCGTTCCAGCACCGCATGGCCTATCAGGGCGAGTATTTCATCGACCGTTATGGCGCGCGCGCCGCCGAGGCGACGCCGCCATTCAAGCGGGTGCTGGAGGCTGGGGTCAAAACCTCGGCAGGCACGGATGCGACCCGCGTTGCCTCCTATGATCCGTGGGTATCGCTCAGCTGGCTGGTGACCGGCAAGACGCTGGGCGGCACTGGACTCTACCCGCAGCGCAATTTGCTCGACCGCGAAACCGCGCTGAGAATGTGGACCGAGAACACCACCTGGTTCTCGAACGAGGAAGGCCGCAAGGGCCGGATCGTAGCCGGGATGCTGGCCGATCTTGCTGTGCTCGATCGCGACTATTTCAGCGTGCCGGGCGACGAAATCCGGCAGATCACCTCGGTTCTCACAATAGTCGATGGCAAACCGGTTTACGGTGCGGGCGACTTTGCCGGGTTGGCACCCCCGCTCCCGCCAGCGATGCCCGACTGGTCGCCGGTCAATGTTTGGGGCGGCTACAACAAGGTGGCGCCTGACCTTGGACAGGCGGCGCTCGCCAAGGTTGCGGCTTCCTCCTGCGGCTGTGCCAGTGGTTGCGGCGTCCACGGCCACGACCATGCCAGCGCATGGGGAGCGGCACTGCCGGTGGGCGATCTCAAGAGCTTCTGGGGGGCGCTCGGTTGCGCGTGCTGGGCGGTGTGATGACGGATAGTACGCCGGATAAGCCAGCGCCGCATGCCTTGCCCGGCTGGGCCGGGTGGCTTGCCCGCCTCGCGCTCGCCTCGCCCTTCGTGCTGAACGGGATCACCAAGGCGGCCGACTTTGGCGGTGCTGAAGGCGAGGTCCGGGGGCTTACCGGACTTGAGCCAGCTGCGCTGTTCGCAGCCGCGGTGATTGCGGTGCAACTGCGCGGGTCGATCCTGCTGCTGGCGCGGGGCCGAGCTGTATGGGCAGGCGCAGCGATGCTTGCTGTCTTCACACTGGCTGCAACCTTCGCCGCACATGATTTCTGGGCCAGGCCCAAATACGCCTGGATCAGGGATGCGACCACCTTCTTCGAGCATATCGGCCTGATTGCCGGACTGGGCCTTGCCGCAGTGCTGTTCGGACGGAGCACACAATGAGCGCCGGCAAGCCCGCCTCCGCCGGCTTCCTGTCGGTCGCGTCGCTGCTCGCCTTTCTGTCGGGCTTTGTCGATACGGCGGCTTTCATTCATATGCAGGGGCTGTTCGTGGCGCATGTCACGGGCAACTTCGTGCTGCTTGCCGCGGCTTTCGCCAGCGGCGGAGCGATCGCAGGCAAGGGGCCGGAGCTCTTGCAACTCGGGGCGCTTCCGGTGTTTTTCGTCGCGGCCATGCTGACAGGAGCGATAGCCGTACGCATGACGCCCGAGCGCGGGCTGTCTATGACCCTCTGGTCTGCCGTACTGCTAATGGCGGGCGTTGCCGGGGTAAGCGCATGGCTTGGTACCGGGCCTTGGGACGCTGGCAGCGCAGTGGTGCTGATCGCGGCAATGGGAATGCTCAACGCGGCCCACCGGCTGAACCCTGGGATGGGGCCACCCTTTGCGGTCATGACAGGCAATGTCGCCTCGCTGGCCATCCGAACCGCGCAACTGCTGCACCTTGCCCCGCGTCCCGCGGAAGGTAGCCAGGCCGGAGCGGGCGAGTCGATGATGCTTCGAGCGGTCATCGCCTTTGGCGCCGGGTGCGCAGCTGGCGCGATGGGGCAGGCAGAATTCGGCTTGGCAGCGGTCGGCCTGCCTGCGACTGTCCTGATGATCCGCCTGGCCTGGCGTGATTGAAGTGCAGAACTTGCTCTCGACCCACCTGCCTTGCTGCAATGGTGCAAGAGGTGCCGATTCAGGTACGAACGGATCCGTCGCTCATGCATTGAGGGCTTCGATGACCAAGACCAGACACCTCCTCATTGCCGCAGCTGTTCTCGTCACAGCCGCTTGTTCAGATTCCGCGCCGCCTCCGCCGCCTCCGCCGCAGGTCGCGGTGGGCGAGCCGCTGCAGCGCAACGTCACCGATTGGGACGATTATGTCGGCCGGTTCGAGGCCGTGGATGACGTCGAGATCATTCCGCGCGTTTCAGGCAATGTGACCCGCATCGCATTCCGCGAAGGCCTGGCGGTGCCCAAAGGCGCGCTCCTCTATGAGATCGATCCGCGCCCATTCCGTGCAGCGCTTGCCCAGGCCGAGGCCGAAGTGGCGCGCGCCCGCGCCAACCGCACAGTGGCGGCCACCGAACTTGCCCGCGCTGCGGAACTGCTGCCGATGGAAGCGATCAGCAAGGAGGTCTACGAACAGAAAGCGGCCGCTGCCAAGGCAGCTGACGCTTCGCTCGGCGCGGCCCGGGCCAGCGCTGAGGCGCGGCGGCTGGACCTGTCGTTCACGCAAGTGCGTGCCCCGGTCTCAGGCCGCGTCTCCGATCGCCGGGCTGCGCTGGGCGACTATGTGACCGCCGGGCAGACCGTGCTCACGCGCGTGGTTTCGATCGATCCGATCTGGTTCACTTTCGATGGAGCGGAAAGCTTCTATCTCAAATATGTGCGGCAGGATCAGTCCGGGGAACGGCAATCGTCGCGCTATGCGCCAAACCCGGTCGAGATCCAGCTCGCTGACGAAGAAAGCTATCGCTGGAAGGGCCGGATGGTGTTCGTCGACAATGCAATTGATCCGCGCTCCGGCACGATCAAGGCCCGGGCCGAGATCCGCAACCCTGACGGTTTCCTCGTGCCCGGTCTGTTCGGGCGAGCGCGGTTGCTGGGTTCGGGTACCTACAAGGGCCTGCTTGTTCCCGACGAAGCGGTGATCACCGACCAAACGCGCCGCGCGGTGTTCGTGCTGGGTAAGGACAACAAGGTCGAAATGCGAAATGTCGAGCTTGGCCCCATGGTCGAAGGCTTGCGGGTGATCAAGGTCGGGCTCAAGCCCACTGACAAGGTGGTGCTCGACGGCTTTGCCCGGCTTCAGCCCGGCGCCGTCGTGGTGCCCAAGGCGCAGCCGATCAAGCCCCGTGCCAAAAATGCAGCGCCAGTGGCGCTGCCGGTCACGGCACCGCCCGCGGCTGAAGCGACCGTGCGATAGGGGGCTGAACGAAGGTGAACTTCCCGCACTTCTTCATCAACCGGCCGATCTTTGCGGCGGTGCTCTCGATCCTGATCGTGATCGTCGGGCTGATCGCCTATCCGACGCTGCCGGTGGCGCAATATCCCGAGATCGCCCCGCCCACCGTGGTCGTCTCCGCCAGTTTCCCGGGCGCCTCGGCCGAAACGCTCGCTGAGACGGTCGCCGCCCCGCTGGAGGAGCAGATCAACGGGGTGGAGAACATGCTCTACATGTCCTCCTCCTCGACGGGTGACGGCAATGTCGCGATCACCGTCACCTTTGCCCAAGGAACCGATGTCGATCAGGCGCAGGTGCTGGTGCAGAACCGCGTATCAACCGCCGAACCGCGCCTGCCAGAGGAAGTCCGCCGACTGGGCGTGACAGTGCGGAAGAACTCGCCTGACCTCTTGATGGTGGCGACGCTGATCTCGAAGGACGGCACCTACAACCAGCAGTATCTGTCGAACTATGCGACGCTCCAGTTGATCGACCGGCTGAGCCGGGTCGAGGGCGTGGGTAGCGTGCGCATTTTTGGCGGGCGCGACTATTCGATGCGGGTGTGGATTGATCCCGATCGGGCGACCACGCTCAATCTCGATGCGGCCGAGATTGTCGCGGCGGTCCGCGCACAGAACGTACAAGTGGCCGCGGGTGCGATCGGCCAGCCGCCCTATAATGCCGGCGGCACTGCCTTCCAGCTCAATATCCAGACCAAGGGCCGGCTCGTCACGGTCGAGGAATTCGGCGACATCATCGTGCGCCGCTTCGATGACGGGCGGTTGATCCGGCTGAGCGATGTCGCGCGGATCGAACTGGGCGCGCAGGATTACAGCGTCAACGCCTTCAATTCGGGCAGCCCGACGGTCGCAGTCGTGGTCTCGCAGCTGCCTGGCTCGAACGCAATCGCCACCGCCGCCGCGGTGCGCGCCGAGCTCGACAGTGCGAAGGAAGATTTCCCCCCGGGCCTCGATTACGCGATCCCCTATGCGCCGACCGAATATATCGAGGCCTCGATCGCAGCGGTGGAGGACACCCTTCTCGAAGCGATCGTGCTGGTGGCGCTGGTGGTGCTGGTGTTCCTGCAAAGCTGGCGCGCCGCGATCATTCCGATCATCGCGATTCCCGTCTCGCTGGTCGGTTCCTTCGCATTCCTTTCGGCCTTCGGCTTCAGCCTTAACAACCTCTCGTTGTTCGGACTGGTGCTCGCCATCGGCATTGTGGTCGATGATGCGATCGTGGTGGTCGAGAATGTCGAGCGCGTGATGGAGGAAGAAGGTCTCGGCCCTCGTGAAGCCGCGCACAAGACGATGGACGAGGTTTCGGGTGCACTGATCGCGATCGCGCTGGTGCTGATCGGGGTGTTCCTGCCGACCAGCTTCATCCCCGGTATTTCCGGCCAGTTCTACCGCCAATTTGCGCTGACGATCATGAGCGCGACCGCGATCTCGGCCTTCGTCTCGCTGACGCTCTCGCCTGCGCTTGCCGCGCTGCTGCTGCGGCCAAAGGCGCACGAGGACGCGCCTGTACCTCCCGGCCCACGCGGCTGGGGGACGCGGTTTGCGCGCACGTTCAATACCGCGTTTGCCAGGCTTTCTGAACGCTATGGCCGCTTCACTGCGCGCACCGTGAGAATGCTCGGGATTATCGGGATCGTGTATGTGGCGCTGATTGGTACGACGATCTGGCGCTTTGCCGATACGCCTTCGGGCTTCATCCCGGCGCAGGATCAGGGCTATCTGATCGCCGTGCTCCAACTGCCGCCTGGCACCTCACTCGAACGCACCACGGCCGCGCTGGAACAGGCACAGACAATTGCGCTGGCCAATCCTGCCACGGCTGGAACGGTCGCGTTCGGCGGGTTTGACGGGGCGACCTTCACAAATGCGCCCAATACGGCTGCGATGTTCGTCTCACTCAAACCCCATGGTGATCGGGCTGGCGCCAATCAGGTGCTGGGCGAACTCAACGGCGCGTTTCAGGCGATTACCGCGGGCAGTGCCTTTGTCATACCGCCGCCGCCCGTCTCAGGCATCGGCACCGGCGGCGGCTTCAAGATGATGATCGAGGATCGCGGCGGGTCGGGCTATCAGGCCCTCGAAACCGTCGCCTTCACGATGATGGCCAAGGCCAATCAGGCGCCCGGCATCGGCGGAGCCTTCACCACCTTCAACACCCGCACCCCGCGGCTTTACGCCGATATCGACCGCGAGCGCGCCGAACAACTTGGCGTGCCGCTCCAGAACGTATTCGCGACGCTGGCGACCTATCTCGGCTCAACCTATGTCAATGACTTCAATCTGCTGGGCCGTACCTTCCGGGTGACCGCGCAGGCAGATGCACCCTTCCGCGAGAGCGCAGCGGATATTCTGCGCTTGCGGGTGCGCTCGGACAGCGGATCAATGGTGCCGCTGAGCGCAATCATGACCATCCGCAACGAGGGCGGGCCCTATCGTGTGGTTCGGTACAATCTCTATCCGGCGGCCGAATTGCAGGGCAACACCTTGCCCGGCTTCTCGAGCGGTCAGTCGCTGACGACGATGGAGCAATTGGCGGATGAAACCCTGCCGCAGGGCTTTGCCTATGACTGGACCGAGCTTGCTTTCGAACAGAAGCAGGCGGGCAATACCGGCAGCATCGCCTTTGCTTTGGCGGTGGTGTTCGTGTTCCTGCTGCTCGCTGCACAATATGAAAGCTTGGTGCTGCCGCTGGCGGTGATCCTGATCGTGCCGATGTGCCTGCTGGCAGCACTGCTCGGGGTCAATTTCATGCGGATGGACAATAATATCCTCACCCAGATCGGCCTGGTCGTGTTGATTGGACTAGCGGCAAAGAACGCGATTCTCATCATCGAGTTTGCGCGCCAGAACGAAGATAACGGAATGGGCCTGCGCGAGGCGGCACAGGAGGCGGCCAAGCTGCGCCTGCGCCCGATCCTGATGACCTCTATCGCCTTCATCCTCGGCGTGTTGCCGCTGGTGCTGGGGCAGGGTCCGGGCTCGGAAATGCGGCAGGCGCTGGGCGTCGCCGTGTTCTTCGGGATGCTGGGGGTTACGATCTTCGGCCTGATCTTCACGCCCGCCTTCTATGTCATCGCGCGCAAGTTCGGCGATTGGGTGGCACAGCGGGCCAAGCGGAACAATTCCCGCGAGCCTCTCCCGCCGCCGCCCGCCACCGCCGAGGCCGAGGCATGAGCGCGCGCGCCTACGCCCCGCTTGTGGCTGCGCTGATGCTATCCGCCTGTGCGGTCGGGCCGGATTACGTTGTACCGCCGTCCCCCGGCGGCCCAGCGCCAAGCCTCACCGAGGCTGACGCTGCGACCACCACGCCCACGCCGCTGCCTGCGCAATGGTGGCGGCTGTTCGGCGATCCGGTTCTCGATGGCCTCGTCACCCGTGCGCTGGAACGCAACACCGATCTGCGCGTCGCCGCCGCCAATCTGCAGCGCGCCCGTGCTCTCACGTCCGAGGCGCGCGCCGGGCGGCTGCCTTCGACTACGCTCAACGCGCAATATGTGCGCCAGCGCTTCGGCGGGCAGGTGTTCAACTCGGTCGGCAACGTGCCGGTCGTCACCACCGATTTCTTCACCACCGGGATCGATGCGAGTTACGAGGTCGACCTGTTCGGCGGGGTCAGTCGCGCAGTGCGCGCCGCCATCGCCGACGAGCAAGCCGCGCGCGCGCAGGTTGATGCGGCGCGGGTCGCGGTCGCCGCCGAGGTCGCCCAGACCTATGCGCAGGGTTGCTCGCTGGCAGTGCGGGTCCGAACCGCCGAGGAAACGGTGGCCCTCACGCGCCGTTCACTCACG
The DNA here is from genome assembly GCA_001556995.1 of Erythrobacteraceae bacterium CCH12-C2. GTDB lineage: Bacteria > Pseudomonadota > Alphaproteobacteria > Sphingomonadales > Sphingomonadaceae > Erythrobacter. The sequence goes on along the minus strand of LSKF01000032.1, from coordinate 4,883 downwards.
CTGGTCGAGTCGACCACCACGGTTGGTTATACCGACCGTCGCGATCTTGCGGCGGCGCGCACCGCGCTTGCCCAGGCTGAGGCTGCACTGCCGCAACTCGTCGCCGAGCGGCGGGCTTCGCTCTACGCGCTTGCCTTCCTGACCGGCGATCCGCCCGAAGACGTCTCGGAGCCCGCCGCCAACTGCCTCGCGGTGCCCGGCCTTGCCGCACCGCTCCCGGTCGGTGACGGGCAGGCGCTGCTCGCCCGCCGACCCGACATCCGCGCGGCGGAGCGCACCTTGGCTGCCGACACCGAGCGCGTTGGCGTTGCGGTTGCGGCGCTCTATCCGCAGATCCGTCTGCTGGGCACACCGTCCCTCGGCGCAGCGCGGGTGGGTGACCTCGGCTCGTCGGCGAGCTTCGGCTTTTCCATCGGGCCGGCGATCAGCTGGAATTTCCCCTTCAACGGCGCCGCCCGTGCACAGGTGCGCGCGGCCAAGGCCGACACCGAGGCCTCGCTCGCCCGGTTCGATGCGGCGGTGCTGGCTGCGCTTCAGGAAACCGAGCAGGCGCTCGCCCGCCTCACCGGAGCGCTCGCAGCGGAGGCTAGGCTGCGGGACGCCGCCGACGCCGCAAAGGAGACGGCGCGCCTTACCGAGCTGCGGTTCAAGGCAGGCAGCGACGATGCCTTGCGTCTGATCGAGGCACAGCGCCAATGGCGCGCGGCCGAAGCCGCCTTTGCCGAGGCGGCAGGCGCGCGCGCGGCCGCGCAGGTCGGTGTGTTCCGCGCGCTTGGCGGAGGATGGGAGTCACCTGAATCCGGCGGCTAGAGCTAACGTCGCTGGTTGTTTGCCGGTGAAGATGAGGTGGCGGACGATCAGCAGACCGACTTTTTGATCCCCCGGCGCTTGATGGACGCCGCGGCGTTACTGATCTCGGCACCGTCGAGCAGGCTGACAATCTTGTCAGCGACCGCAGTCGATGCCGCGCGAAGCGGCTCATCTATGTGGATGTATCTCTGGGTAATGGCTCTTGATGCCTGCCATTATGCAGACGCGATCAAGCACCCGCACCACGCCGACGAAATGTCCATCTCCCCAGCCTGACGGCATGCTCGAGGATCGAGTGGAGCGTGGACATGTGACGCGACGCGATACCTTCTCCGCCCATGGTCGCACCGCCCCGGCTAACGAGCCGAGGCTTGGAGGTTGCACCCGGAGCGAAGTCGGCCTGAGCTGCTTCAATATCGCCGAGCTTGAGTGTCTCGATCACGTGGTGCCCGAGCAGGGGTCTGATGGGCGCCTCAATCCGGCTGCGATCCATAGCAAGTGTGGACGCCTTGATCGGCTTTCGACTCCGGCCAATGATCTTTCCGGCCTCAGCCCGTTCGAGATACCAGTCGCAGATCTCGCTCACGGTATGACCGCGAACCTGCCTGATCTCTTCAATCGGATCTGTACTTTTCGCGACTTCGCCAAGCATCACACGGGCGCTGCGACGGGCCTCCTCGACCGTCATCAGGCCGAAGCCACGCAGCGCCGATTCCCAGAAGAACAGACTAGAACCTTTGATCGCATCTCTCGAAGGTTTCAGAGCTTCTACCAGACTTTTGGTAATTTTCGTTATCGCTTCGACACCTTGGCAGACCAGTGGGGGAACTGCTTATTTTTGGCGCCAGATCTGCCGAATTTGCTTACTTCCTAAGCTTTTCAGATCAAGTTGTGGCGCAAGGCAGGTTACCGTCGGCAACCGACAATGGCAATAATTTGATTGAATATGAGTAGTTTGGAGTGCTGCAGCGAACTCCCGGAAAGGCTAGCGAAAGTGTCTCGGGCGAATTGCCAAGGTTGGGGTCGAAGGTTCGAATCCCTTCGCCCGCTCCATAGTATCCAGAAATTCGACGACGAAGGGTTCCCCTCGTGGGCCCTGGGTGGCGCGTTTCAGCAACCGCCCCATTTCCGTTCCCACCGCTCCATGTGTCAATCTGAGACGATGGATTCGCAGCGGTGGTCATGGCCAACGGCTTGAGGCATTCAGGCCCCATCAGCTTCGATTGGGGTGGTTACGATGAAAAATGCAAAGCTAATGTTTGCGGCCGCGCTCGGCGCGCTCTCCCTCGGTGTTGCCACGCCTGCGGCAGCGGAGCCTATTTTCCTTGATGGGTCCGCGGTCGGCGATAGCTTCACGATCAATTTTGATGGCTTCGTTGATGGCGGCTCGTCGCTTGCCGGGCTTTCGAGCCAGCTTCAGTTGACGCTCAACAGCATCGTCAACGGGGTCTACTCATTCGACTATGCGCTTACCAATACCGGTTCGACCAAGGATTCGGTCTCCTCGCGGGTGTCGAGCTTTGCCTTCAACACCGATCCTAACATCCTCGGCGGCACCAGCACCGGATTGTTCGATGAAGTCGATCTCAACCGCAACTATCCCAATGGCATCGGAACCGTGGAAGTCTGCGTCAGCGGCGCCAATTGTGCGGGCGGCGGCTCGGGCGGGGTTTTTGACGGTGAAACCGGCACCGGCAGCCTTTCACTCAATTTCGGCAGCGGGGTTACCGCGGTCACGCTGAGTGATTTCTTTGCGCGCTACCAGTCGATTGAAGGCATTGCCGGTGTGACTTCGGCCAGCGGTCGTGAGACGGGTTCAAGTGGTGGTACAACCACGACGAGCACGACGAGCGGGGGAACCAACGTTCCCGCTCCGGGCATGTTCATGATCTTCGCGATGGCGCTCATGGCCCTGTTCATGCCGCGCAAGCGCAAGGCCGCTGGGCACGAGGGCGGGATGGCACCGGCCTTCGCCTGATCCAGCAGTAAGAACTTACCCAATCTTGCAAGGGCGGGGCCGATGGCCTCGCCCTTTTGCGTTGTCGTGGTGCTCAGGTAGCGCCCGCTTCGGCCAGATGGCGCTTGATCGCCGCATTGTCCGGCGCAATGCTGGCCGCCTTGCGCAGCATTGTGATCCCCCGTTCGCGCTGCCCGTTGGCAATGAGCAGGGTGCCTGCCGTATCGAGCACCGAGGCATTCGTGGGTGCGAGCTCGGCCGCGGCAAGAGCGCTGGCCAGTGCCTCTTTGGATTTGCCCAACTCGCCTTGCGCATAGGCCAGATTGTTCAGCACCATGGCATTGCTGGGCCCAAGCCGCGCGATGATGCCAAGATAGGCTTCCTCGGCCACTTCCCACTGACGGTTGCGCAAGGCCCGGTCGGCAACGGCGATTTGCCCGCCCACCCATTCGGGCGCGGTCTTTCCGGCGCGCTGTTCGAACCGGGCCGCGCCGGGATCGCCTGCACGCTTGGCGATACGGGTGGCGAGCCGCAATTCGCCTGGGGAGGCATCCGGCCTCTCGGCCAGCGGTCGCATGATCGCGAGCGCCTTTTGAGGCTCACCGCTTTCGCTCAAAGCCCGGGCGAGGGTCACGCGCAGCTTGCGCCAACCCGGCTGTCGCTCGAATTGCGGGCTGAGAATATTAACCGCCTGCCCCGGAAGCCCAAGTTCGACCAACGCCTCACTATAGAGGAGCGCAGCATTGGGCTGGGCTGGCATACGGCGTTCGAACGGTTGCAGAATGGCGCGAACCGAAGTCCAATCTTTCTTCTGTGCAGCCACGACAGCGCGGATATTGGCCACTTCGACCGAATCCGGCTCATCCTCCTGAAGGGCGAGCGCGATTTCGAGCGCTTTATCGCCCTCGCCCATCGCGGCCAGCACCCGCGCATGGCCGAGCCGCGCATCGAAATTGGTTGGATGGGTGCTGAGCGCTTTTTCGAACACGGCGCGGCTTGCGGCGAGTTCGTTGCGGCGTTCAAGCAGATCACCACGCACCAGCAAGGCATCGATCAATTCCGGATCGCGCTTCAGGGCTGCGGCAGAAAGATCGTCGGCGCGGTTCCAGTTGCCGCGCATGAATTCAAACCGCGCATAGGATGCCAGCAACAAGGCAGAGGCGTCCTCGCGCTTCATGCCAGCTTCGAAGCGTTCGACAGCCTTGGCAAGGTCGCCCTTGCCAATGAACGCGAGCGCGCTCAGCCGGTCGGCATTGGCGTTATCGATACCCTCAAGCCCCGCAAGCGCCTCATCAAACCGGCCTCGGACAACATCCGCTTCGGCCTGCAGCAGCTTGACGGCGGGCTCTGCGCGCAGTTGCGGCGATAGCTTTTTGATGGCGAGATCGGCCCGCTCGCCTTGGCCCAGCATCAGCAAGGCACGTACAAGCAGGATCTGCATCTCAGGATTGTCAGGCTGCTGCTTGAGCCCCTCTGAGATCTGCAACCAAGCCGTGCGATAATCATGCGCTGCAAAGGCGGCTTCGCCTTCGGCAAAGAGGGTCTCGGGCGTTGGCGTGCATGCCCCAAGGGACACGACAAGCAAGGCACAGAGCAGGCGGCGGGGCGTGTGTTTCATATCGCCGTGTGTATGCCGAAAAGGATAAATTTATCTAAAATGCGCCGCCTCAGCGCCGATCCCTGAAAAACGCCCGCAGCATTTCCGCTGCGTCTTCCTCGCCGATGCCGGAATAGACCTCGGGGCGGTGCAGGCATTGCGCCTGTTCAAACACCCGCGCGCCGTGTTCGACCGCGCCGCCCTTGGGGTCGCTTGCGGCGTAGTAGAGCCGGGCGATGCGGGCATGGGCGATAGCGCCGGCGCACATCGCGCAGGGCTCCAGCGTCACCCACAACTCGCAATCGGTCAGGCGCTCGTCGCCTAGCGCCTGTGCAGCGGCGCGAATCGCCAGGATTTCGGCGTGGGCGGTAGGATCATGGAGGCCGCGTGGGCGGTTGTGCGCTTCGGCGATGACCACGCCGTCCTTGACGATCACAGCCCCAATCGGCACTTCGCCCGCATCGGCAGCGGCGCGTGCAGCGGCAAGGGCGCGGTGCATCGGCGGGGGGAGCGGCCAGC
>LSKF01000031.1 GCA_001556995.1 Erythrobacteraceae bacterium CCH12-C2 | reverse complement strand
CGGGCAAACGCGATCTTCCTACCGACGCTCCGATGCCCTTCCGTAAAGAATGGCGAAAAATCGTCGTTGGCGATAACGGCAAGATCAACCGGCGGCTCTGGGAAATCGCAACGATCGCGCATCTGCGCAACAAGTTGCGTTCGGGGGATGTCTGGGTGGAGCGATCGGCGGGATACCGCCAGTTCGACAGCTACCTGCTCAGCGAACCGAAGGCGAAGCCAATCGTGTCGGCTCTTGGTCTGCCACCCACAGCCAGCGAATGGCTCGAACAACGGGGCCGCGAACTGGACTGGCGACTGAAGAAATTTGCCCAGCGCCTGAAGCGCGACGCTCTGGAGGGTGTGCGGTTCCGCGACGGCCGCCTCCAGATATCCCCGGTTCGCACGATCGCGATGCCCGATGCCGAAGCGCTGGCTGACCGGCTCGATGCGATGATGCCCCGCATCCGCATCACCGAGCTGCTGCATGAAGTGGCGCAGGAAACCGGCTTTCTTGCTGCATTCACGAACCTGCGCACCGGCGAAGCGTGCCCCAACGAAAACGCGCTGCTCGCCACCATCCTTGCGGATGCCACCAATCTCGGCCTGTCGCGCATGGCTGCCGCGAGCCAGGGCGTGACGCGCGACCAGCTCCTGTGGACCCATGACGCCTATATCCGCGACGACAGCTACTGCGCGGCGCTGGCCGTGCTCATCAACGCGCATCACCGCCTGCCATTCTCGCGCGTATGGGGCGACGGCACAACGTCCAGTTCCGATGGCCAGTTCTTCAGGGGCGCGAAGCGCGGTGCATCGGGCGGCGATATCAACGCCCGCTATGGCGTCGATCATGGCTTCAGCTTCTACA
>LSKF01000030.1 GCA_001556995.1 Erythrobacteraceae bacterium CCH12-C2 | reverse complement strand
ATCAGCCCCTCAACCGTCAGGCCGAGCGGTTCGCCCGCGAAGGCGTGCCGCTCAGTCTCTCGACCCTGGCCGATCAGGTCGGCGCCGCTGCTCACGCGCTGATGCCGATCTACAAGCTGATCGAGGCGCACGTTCTGGCTGCAGACCGCATCCACGGCGACGATACCACCGTGCCGGTCATGGCCAAGGGCAAGACCGATGTGG
>LSKF01000029.1 GCA_001556995.1 Erythrobacteraceae bacterium CCH12-C2 | reverse complement strand
CGCTGCTCTACCTCGCGGCGGCCAAGGTGACCGACAACGCGCCCGACAAGACGCGCTTCTCCGCCATGGCCAAGCGTCTCGCCACCGACAATGGCAGCGCCGTGGTCGACCGTGCGTTGCAGCTGTTCGGCGGCTATGGCTACCTGCAGGATTACCCGATTGAACGGTTCTGGCGCGATCTGCGCGTGCATTCGATCCTCGAAGGCACCAATCAGATCATGCGCATGGTCGTGGGCCGGGATCTGCTGCGCCAGTGACCGGCGTGCGCTTCACGATGGCAACGCTGGTGGTGCCCGATTACGACGCGGCCATCGCCTTCTTTGTCGGCGGGCTTGGCTTCGATCTGGTCGAAGACAGCGATCTGGGCGAAGGCAAGCGCTGGGTCGTGGTCGGCGGGGCGGATGGCGGGCGGCTACTGCTGGCAAAGGCGACCACCCCTGAACAGTCCGCCGCGATCGGTAACCAGACCGGAGGGCGCGTGGGCTTTTTCGTGCACACCGATGACTTCGCAACGACCCACGCACGGCTGGTCGATGCGGGGGCCACATTCGAGGAACAACCGCGCCATGAGCGCTACGGCACCGTTGCCGTCTTCAGCGATCCGTTTGGCAATCGCTGGGATCTGATTGAACCGAAAGAACCGGCCTGATGACCGAAGACGTCCTGATCTCCACCAAAGGCCCGATCGGCCATATCAGCCTCAACCGGCCCAAGGCACTCCACGCGCTGACGCTGGAGATGTGCCACGCGATGAGCGCGGCGCTGACCGCATGGGCGGCGGATGACAGCATCAAGGCGGTGATCCTCGATCACGCCGAAGGGCGCGGCTTCTGCGCCGGGGGCGATATCGCCTTTTTGCGCGATTCAGCGCTGAATGATGGCGGCGTGCGGGGGCGCAAGTTCTTCCACGACGAATACCAATTGAACCACCAGATGTTCACTTACGCCAAGCCGATTGTCGCCTTCATGGATGGCATCACGATGGGCGGCGGCGTGGGCATCAGCCAGCCGGCGAAGTTCCGGGTGGCGACGGAGAACACCCGATTTGCCATGCCCGAAACCGGGATTGGCCTGTTCCCCGATGTCGGCGGCGGTTGGTATCTGTCGCGGCTCGGTGGCAGACTCGGGCAGTTTCTGGCGCTCACCGGCGCGCGGCTTGATGGGTCGGAATGCCTGTGGACCGGGCTTGCCACCCACTACGTGCCGCACGACATGCTGGAGGATATCAAGGCCCGCATCCATGATCACCCGGATCGGATCGCGGGCATCCTGAGTGAGCCCGTCGGCACCCCGCCCAAGGCGCGGATCGAGGTCAATGCGGACAAGATCATCAAGCATTTCCACTCTGACCGCTACGAAGACATCCTCGCCAGCCTTGAAGCCGCGATCGATGCGGGGGATGATTGGGCGGTGAAGGAGCGCGACACGCTCGGCACCAAGAGCCCGCAGACCTGCAAGGTCGCACTTCGCCAACTCGCGGAGAGCGCGGCCCTGACCGACTTCGCTGACAACATGCGGATGGAATACCGCATCGCATCCCGCGTGCTGACCCGCCCCGACTTTGCCGAGGGCGTGCGCGCGGTGATCGTCGACAAGACCAATGATCCCAAATGGAACCCGGCCACCCCCGAAGAGGTGAGTGAAGAATTGCTCGACGCGATCTTCGCGCCCCTGCCGGAGGGCGAGGAATGGAAACCGCTATGACCTATGAGACCATCACCACCGAAGCGAACGCGCAGGGCACCAAGGGTGTCACGCTGATCACCATCAACCGCCCGCAGGCGTTGAATGCATTGAATTCGAAGGTGCTGGAGGAGCTGATCCACGCCTTCGCCGCCTATCAGGCCGATAGCTCGCAGCTTTGCGCCGTGCTGACCGGCAGCGGTGAAAAGGCCTTCGCCGCAGGCGCCGACATCAAGGAAATGAGCGAGAAGCCGGCGGCTGATTTCTACCTCGACGACTTCTTCAGCCCCTGGACCAGCGAAATCGTCAAGAAGACCCGCAAGCCTTGGATCGCGGCGGTCAACGGCTTTGCGCTGGGCGGCGGGTGCGAGCTTGCCATGATGGCGGATTTCATCATCGCTTCGGACAAGGCGAAGTTCGGCCAGCCCGAGATCAAGCTGGGCGTCGCCCCCGGCATGGGCGGCTCGCAGCGGCTGACCCGCGCGATCGGCAAGTCGAAGGCGATGGAAATGTGCCTCACCGGCCGGATGATGGGTGCTGAGGAGGCCGAGCGTGCCAACCTTGTCGCGCGCGTGGTGCCACATGAGGAGCTGATCGCCGAGACGCTCAAGACCGCCGCAACCATCGCCGCGATGCCGCCGATGGCCGCCATCGCCAACAAGGAAATGGTCAACGCGGCATTCGAGATGACGCTGGATCAGGGGCTGATCATCGAGCGCCGGATATTCCAGATCCTCACCGCCTCCGAGGATAAGGTGGAGGGCATGGCCGCCTTCATCGAAAAGCGCGAAGGGCAGTGGAAGGGGCGGTGAACGGCCTCATCCTCGGCGCGGTCGCCTCTGCCTTCTTGCTGCTAATGGCAAAGTGGCGAACGAAGGATAGCAAGAAGGAGATCGCGTCGCTCTCCGATATGGGTGTCGGCGGCACTTTCGGTGCAGGCCTCAGTTGGCTTCTGCAGCTTGAATCCCATTTTTGGGTGTTTTTATCCGGGATGGTGGCAGGCATCACGATCATGCGAGCTACCTTGGGCATGGGAGAGTGACATGAAAATCGCCTTTATCGGCCTCGGCAACATGGGCGGCGGGATGGCGGCCAATCTGGTCAAGGCGGGCCATGACGTCCGCGCCTTCGACCTTTCCGAACCCGCGCTCACCGCCGCGCGCGAGGTGGGTTGCGCGACCTTCGCCACCGCCAGGGACGCCTGCGCCGGGGCCGAGGCGGTCGTCTCGATGCTGCCCAACGGGGCTATCGTCAAACAGGTCTATTGGGACGACGTGATCGGCCATGCCCCTGAAGGCGCGATCATGATGGACTGTTCGACCATCGACGTCGCCACCGCGCGCGAAATGATCGAAGCCACTGCAGCGCATGGCTACCAAATGGTCGACGCCCCCGTCTCTGGCGGGATCACGGCGGCGGCTGGTGGGACGCTCACCTTCATGGTCGGCGGCAGCGAAGAAGCCTTCGCCCGCGCCCAGCCGATCCTTGCCGCGATGGGCAAGGCGGTGATCCACGCAGGCGGTCCCGGCACCGGCCAAGCGGCCAAGATCTGCAACAACATGCTGCTCGCGATCCACATGATCGGCACCTGCGAGGCCTTTACCATGGCCGAGAAGCTCGGGCTCGACCCGCAGACCTTCTACGACATTGCCAGTGTCTCATCGGGTCAGAACTGGTCGATGACCACTTACTGCCCTGTCCCCGGCGTGGGTCCTACAACCCCCGCCGACAACGACTATCAGGGCGGATTTGCCGCCGGACTGATGCTCAAGGATCTCAGACTGGCGATAGCAGCGGCCGAGAGCGTCGGGGCCACGGTCGCGCTCGGCGATCACGCCCGCGCGATTTACGAGGCTTTCGCCGCCGACAATGCCGGCACGGATTTCTCGGGCATCATCCGCACGCTTCAGTAAACTTGCGAAACACAGCGCCCGCGCGTGCGGACTCAGGACGGGCAGCTCTGCTGAAGCACGGGCGCGAGCTGAGTTGCGGCCCTCGCATCGCGCTGGCGCACGCCTTCGGCCGCGATCTTCAGCGCCTCACATTCGAACCGCGCGCCCCCATCGGCAGCGGTCACCACCACTTCCGCGAAGGCATCAGCAGGCATCACCCGGGTGCCGCGCTGTAGGAACATCGTGTGCCAGCGATCAGCGCCGGCAATAACTCCGGCGAGGGTCGAGCGCCCAGCCCCGCCCGGCTCATCCAGCACCTGCTGGCCAAGGTCGATCAGCAACGTGTCTGGGGTCGCCACGCCCCGGAACAACGCAGCATAGCGCCGCGCGGCCTCGGCCTTGTCGCCTGCAGCCAAAGCAAGACGTAAGGTGGCTTCCTGCGCCGCCTGATCGCGCCAGCCGCGCTGACCGGCGATCTGGATGGTGATCGCAGCCTGCTCAGCCTTGCCCGCCTTGGCCTGTGCGGTAGCGAGGAGCGTGAGATACTCCGCTGGCACGGGGCGGCGGCGCACCAAACGCACCGCCTCGGCGAGCGCCGCATCGGCATCGTCGCTGGCCAGTGCATTCAGGGTGACTTGGGTCTGCGCAAAGTTGCGCAGCGGTTCAGGCACCGCTTTGGCTAGGGCTGCGTTCGACTCGGCTTGCTTGTCGATTTGCAGCCCGGTGGTGACGATCGCAATGCCGACCAGCGCGACATACCAGAAGATCCGTCCGATCATGGCTCTCTCCGCGGATGATCGGTAGCGATCCGAGTGAGCAGCAGCAAAGCATAGCCCGCCATGGCCAGGATCGTCTGATTGCGCAGCGGATAGTCGGTGATCGATTGGGCTCTTGTGCTGGTGCGCGTTCAGGTAGGCGTCGATATCCTCGGCGATGAGGCTGTCGGTCTGGAAGGAGGAGGGCGCGTCCATCAAAAGTAACCTTCCTGCTTCTTGTCTTCCATGCTCGCCGACTGGCCCTTGTCGATCGCGCGCCCTTGGCGTTCCGACCCGGTGGCGAGCAGCATTTCCTGGATGATGTCGTTCATTTCGGTGGCCGTGCTCTCGGTCGCGCCAGTGAGCGGGTAGCAGCCCAATGTGCGGAAGCGCACCGGGCGGGTGACGGGCTCCTCGCCGGGCTCGAGCCGGAAGCGGTCATCATCGACCACCAGCAGCATCCCGTCGCGCTCGACCGTGGGGCGAGGCTTGCTAAAATAAAGCGGGACGATGTCGATGTTTTCGAGCGCGATGTATTGCCAGATGTCGAGCTCGGTCCAGTTCGAGATCGGGAACACCCGGATGCTCTCGCCCTTGGCCTTCTTGGCGTTGTAGAGGTTCCATAATTCCGGCCGCTGATTCTTGGGGTCCCAGCGGTGCGCGGCAGAGCGGAAGCTGAAGATGCGTTCCTTCGCCCGCGCCTTTTCCTCATCGCGCCGCCCGCCGCCGAAGGCTGCGTCAAAGCCATGCGCGGTCAACGCGCGCTTGAGGGGATCGGTCAGCTGCGCCTGCGAATAGAGCGCGCTGCCAGTGTCGAAGGGGTTGATCCCCTGCGCCTCAGCGTCCTCGTTCTGGGCGATGATCAGCTTGAGCCCATATTCGCGCACCGTCCGGTCGCGGTGCGCCAAAAGGTCGGCAAAATCCCACCCGCTGGCAACATGCAGCATCGGGAAGGGAGGGGGCGCAGGGTAGAACGCCTTGCGCGCCAGATGCAGCATGACCGAGCTATCCTTGCCCACCGAATAGAGCATGACCGGGTTTTCCGCCTCGGCCACGACTTCGCGGAAGATATGGATGCTTTCGGCTTCGAGCCGTTCAAGATGGGTCAGACTACGCATGACCGCCCAAGTAATGGCTGCGGGTCCCGTCACAAGCAAGTTTGCCTTTGCGTCGCCATGGCCCGCCTTGGGGGCTGCGGGCGATGCAGACGCTTGCTCTTGATCGCGCGGAGCGCTTAAGGCGGGGGCAAAGGGAGAGAGGAATGAACCAGCTGTCAGGGCCGCTTGTCGGTCTTAGGGTGCTCGAATTCAGCGGGATCGGGCCGGGGCCGCATGTGGCGATGCTGCTCGCCGATCTGGGCGCAGAAGTGGTGCGGATCGACCGGCCGGGGGCAAACCCAAGCAACCCGGTGGTGGAACGCGCACGGCACCGGCTGGCGGTCGACCTGAAGAGCGAGGATGGCCGCGCCGCGGTGCTCGCTGCGGCCGCGAAGGCTGATGTGCTGATCGAGGGCTTTCGCCCCGGCGTGATGGAGCGGCTGGGGCTGGGGCCAGAGGCGCTGCTCGAAGCCAACCCGCGTCTCGTTTATGCCCGGATGACCGGCTGGGGGCAGGATGGCCCGCTCGCCCAGGCCGCTGGACACGACATCAATTACATCGCGATCACCGGCGCGCTCGCCGCCGTGGGCAAGCCGGGGGAGCCGGCCACCCCGCCGCAAAATCTCGTCGGCGATTTCGGCGGCGGGTCGATGTATTGCGCCTTCGGGATCATGGCCGCGCTCTATGAACGCGAGCGTTCCGGCCGCGGGCAAGTGGTCGACGCCGCGATTGTCGACGGCGCGACCAGTCTGATGAGCTTCTTCTTTGGCGTGCGCCAAGTCCCGCACCTGTCGACCGAGCGCGGCAAGGGGATGCTGGGCGGTGCGGCGCATTTCTACCGCTGCTTCACCTGCGCGGATGGCAAGGAGATCAGCCTCGGCGCAATCGAACCGCAGTTCTACGCCGAACTGCTGGCCCGAACCGGCGCGCCTGAGGAATTGGCGCAGGGCCAGATGAACCCGGCCAATTGGGACGACTACGCCGAAAAGCTGGCAGCGCTGTTCCTCACCAAGACGCAAGCCGAATGGTGCGCCCTGCTCGAAGGCACCGACGCCTGTTTCGCCCCGGTGCTCGGGATCGAGGAGGCGCGGGACCACCCGCACATGGCCGCGCGCGGGGCTTATGTGGAGCACGACGGCATCTGGCACACCGCCCCCGCCCCGCGCTTCAGCCGCACGCCGGGCGCGGTACGCTCCAGCGTGGATGATGGCGCGGATGTGGTCGCGCGCTGGGGGAGCCAAGGCTGATGGCAGGCAAGTTCTTCGAGGAATGGCACGTCGGCGAGCGCATCGAACACCCGATCCACCGCACCGTGACCGAGACGGACAACCTGCTGTTCTCGACCATGACGCACAACCCCCAGCCGCTGCATCTTGATGTCGAAGCGGCCAAGGCGAGCGGGTTCGGGCAGATCCTCGTCAATTCGACCTTCACCTTCAGCCTGCTGGTCGGCCTGTCGGTGGGGGAGACGACGCTGGGGACGCTGGTCGCCAACCTCGGCTTCGACAAGGTGGTGACGCCCAAGCCAGTGTTCATCGGCGATACCCTGCGCGCGATGAGCGAGGTCAAAGAGCTGCGGGAGAGCAAATCGCGCCCCGACGCCGGGATCGTCACCTGGGTCCACGAAATGTGGAACCAACGCGATGAGATGGTGTGCCGGTGTGAGCGGTCAGCTTTGATCCAGCGCCGCGCCTGACGCCCTGACCTCGCCGCCCAGCGCCTGCCACAGCACGATCCGCGCGCGCGCGGCACGGCCCAGCGCGGCGGCGGCGCGCTCGCCGCTGGCGTCAGCGGCGCGGCGGGCTTCGAGCACTTCGAGGAAACTTGCCAGCCCCGCGCGGTAGCGGGTTTCGGCGATGGCAGCGGCACGGCCGAGCTGATCGCGCTCAGTAACCGCGGCCCCTGCCTCGGCATCGGCGGCAGTGACCAGTCCGTAGGCAGCCTCGGCATCCCCCAGCGCCTGAAACACCGCCCCGCGATAGGCGGCGAAGGCGGCGCGCTTGTCGGCAGCGGCGGCATCAATCCCCGCGCCGACGCGTCCGAAATCAAGCAGCGGCCCGGCGATGGCCCCCGTCAGCGTGCCGACAAGGGAATCAGTGTCAAAGAAATCCTCCGGGTCGAACGCCAAGAGACCGATCACCCCTGACAGCGTGATGCGAGGGAACCGCGCACGCGCGGCGGCAGCTAGGTCAGCGTCGCTTGCCGCAAGATTGGCGGCGGCCGCTGCGACATCGGGGCGGTTGGCAAGCAGGTCAGAGGGTAGCGCGGCAGGCGCCGCCACCGGGGCCAGCGCCGGGGCTGCACTGGCCAGCGCAGAGCGCACGGTGGCAGCATCCTGACCGGTCAAGGTCACCAGCCTTCCGACGATCCGGGCACGCTCACTCTCCAGCGCGGCGAGCCGCACCTCAGATGAGCTCGCGGTCGCCTCGGCCCGCACCCGGTCGAAACCGGGGGCGATTCCGGCGTCTTCGCGCACCTTGGCCAGCGCTGCCAACTGCTGCGCGGCGCGGGCATCATCAGTGATCGCCGCGGCGCGCGCGTCGAGCACGCGCCAGTCGGTGACGCTCGCAGCAATCTCCGAGAGCAGCGCTAGCCGCACGCCTTGCGCCTGCGCGCTGGCGGCATCGATCCGGGCGATCGCAGCACGCTCCTGCGCCTTCAATTGGCCGAAGATATCCGGGTCCCAGGTCGCGGTGATGTTCGCACCGTAAAAGGTCTGCTCGGCGGGGACGAAGCCTTGCTGGCCCGCCTGCCCGAACTGCGCGGTGTTGATGCGGTTCTGACGCACGTTGCCGTCAGCGACGACGTTGGGCAAGCGATTGGCCCCCGCGCGGCGCGCGCCTGCTCGGGCGGCATCGATGCGCGCAGCGGCTTCGGCAAGGCTCGGCGCTTCGGCCAGCGCGGCGGTACTGAGCTTGCGGTAGGCCGGGTCATTCGCGGGCATCAGCGCGGCAAGGCCGGACTGCGCCGCCCCATCAGGCGTGTAGAAGAACGCCTGCGGCATTGCCGGGGTCGGGGTGGCGATTTCGGGCGCGGGGTTCGCCATGCACGCCGCCAGCGTCAGCGGCAGCAGCAGCGGGGCAATAGCGCGGGCGCGCATCAGCTCAGCTCCCCTTCTTCGGCGCAGGCGCGGCTTTGGCTGCGGGCTTAGCCGGGATGAAGGCGTCGATCTGCTGACCGACCCGGAAGGCATCGCTGGCGGGCAGTTCATAGATCAGCTGAAGCACTCGCACATCGACCCGCTCGGCGGCGGAATTGGTCAGCGAGCGCTTGGGCACCACCTGCGGTTCTGCGCGCACGAAGGTCGCGTTGACGTGCAGTTCGGCGGCCCCGCGCGGGGAGATGACGGCAGGCTTGCCCAGCGCCACACGGGCCACTTCGTTCTCGTCGATATCGACGCGGACATGCAGCGGCGTGGTCTGGCCCATCTGGATGAAGGGCGAGCTGTTGCCGCCGCCCTGGGTCGAGACGAATTCGCCCGGGCGGATGTTGACCGCGAGGATCTCCCCCGCAATCGGCGCGCGCACGGTCAGGCGGTCGATCTCGGTGCGCGCGGCCGCGGCAGCAGCCTGCGCGGCGGCGAGCCGGGCGCGGGCGAGCCCCAAGCGGCTGGTCGCAGCGGCTTCCTCGCCCTCCGCGCGGATCACCTCGGCACGGCTTACGGCGGCGGGATCGGAAAGGCTGCGGTAGAGATCAAGCTGCTGGCGCGCGGTCTTCTGCGCGGCGCTCGCCTCCGCAATGGCGGCGCGAGCTTCGCCGATAGCGGCCTCAGACTGATTAAGCTGCGCGCGTGCGGCGCGGGCATCGACGGTGAAGAGGATGGCACCCTGGCCGACCCGGTCGCCAGGGCGCACTCGCACGTCGGTGACGAGGCCCGAAAGCGCCGCACCGATATCGATAACCTCGCTCGCAGGCTCAACCACGCCGGCGCCCGCCACGCGCGGTGCGTTGGCGAGGTCGCCGACAGCCTTGGGCGGCTGCTCGGCGGGTTCGGAGAGCGAGCGGTCGGGCAAGCCGACCACAATCAAGTATGCCGCAATGGCGACGCCGATCAGCGCGGCGATCGGCAGGATCTGGCGGCTAAAGCTCACATTGCGAAGCATGATATCCTCGGCAGGTTGGAGAGGAGAGAGGAGTTAGTGATCATCGGGCATTTCCTTGCCGTCATGGGTGATGCGCCCGTCTTCGAGCACGATGATCCGGTCGGCGAGGTCGAAGATGCGGTTATCGTGGGTGACGATGATGCAGGCCCGGTCCGGCGCGACCGCGACTTCGCGCAGCAGGTCCATCACCCGGCGGCCCGAACGCGCATCGAGCGCGGCGGTTGGTTCATCGCACACCACAAGGCGCGGCTCGTGCACCAGCGCGCGGGCGATGGCGACGCGCTGCTGCTGCCCGCCCGAAAGCTGGCGCGGCAATTTGTCGGCCTGGTTGCCGATGTTGAGCTTGTCGAGCAGCACCTTGGCCCGCTCGCGCGCTTCCTCACGCGGCACGCCCTGCGCGATCAGCGGCACGGCGGCGTTGGACGCGGCGTCGATCGAGGGGATAAGGTTATACTGCTGGAAGATGAAGCCGATGTTCTGCAGCCGGAACTTCACCAGCTGGGTATCGGTCAGCTTATAGATGTCGGTGCCGAACACCTTCACCTCGCCCTCTGTCGGGTAAAGGATGCCGCACATGATCGAGATCAGCGTGGTTTTGCCCGATCCGCTCTCGCCCACAACGTAGGTGAGCTCGCCCGAACGGATGTCGGCATCGATCCCGTGCAGCACGCGAATGGTGGTCTGCCCAGCTTCGAAATCACGCGCGATCCCGCGCGCGCAGATCGCCGCTTCGGGGTCGCAGCCGCCGATGGTGCGTGTGTCCATGATGCTGCCCTCGCTCACCGGAACACCGACGCCGGTTCAGTGCGCAGCACGCTGCGGATGGCGATGAGGCCGGTAATGGCAAGAATCACCACCACCGCCGCAAGGCTGATGAGCGGGATTTGCCAGGGGATGTAGAAGCCCTTGAAGAAGGGATTGGCGCTGAACCCCCTGATGAAGGCAACCGTGCCAGCCACGCCGAGCGCATAGCCGATCATGCCGACAAGCCCCGCTTGCACCGCGACCATCTGCACGATCTTGCCATTGGTCACGCCGATCGCCTTCAAGGCACCGAACTGCTTGATGTTGTCGCGCAGAAACAAGCTGAAGGTCAGGCCCACAATCGCGATCCCGACCACAAAGCCGAGAAACACGGTGATGCCGAAATTGGTCGGGATGCCAGTGTTCTCGATGATGAAATTGACCCCGGCGCGCGAGAATTCCTCGCGGGTTTCGGCCTTGAGCCCGGTTTCTGCCTCGATCCGCGCCGCGACGCCTTCGGGGGTTTCGCCCTCGCTCACGCCGACCAGTACGAACGACAGCCGGTTGCGAGTGCCGGGGACGAAGTTCAATGCGCTCGAATAGCGGGTGTAGAGCACGACGGTGCTGGTGAAGCTGGGGATCGAATCCGCAATCCCCCGGATCACCGCGCGCTGATCATTGAGTTCGAGCCGTTCGCCGATCGGGCTCTGGCCGGGGGCGAACAGACGCAGCGACCCGGTGTCGTCGATGACCACGCTATCAGGCGCGAACAGCACCGACTTGTCGCCTTCGGCCATGCGTTCGGGCAGTCCGATCAGGGTCGCGTCATCGACCCCGATCACTGCCACGCCTTCAAGGTCGCCGTCCTTAGAGCGGACATTGGCCTGCGCCCGCAGATGCGGCACCGCCCACTCCACCCCCTCGACCGAGCGCACCCGGTCAAGCGCGGTCGACGGCATGGCATATTGGACATCGGTGGTGCGGCTGACCGGGTCCATCACCCAGACCTGTGCCTCGGGCGCGTTATAGACCCCGCTCGCCCCGCGCTCGACCAGATTGACGAAGATCGTCATTTGCTGGGTGATGAGCAGGGTCGAAAAGCCGATACCGAACAACAGCCCATAGAACTTCTGGGCGTCCCCGGTCAGCATCCTGATGGCGATCCAAAGCACGAGCGGCGAAACCTTAATACGCAAGGAGGGTTGCGTGAGAGAGGCAGTTGGTTCATTACTGAACGGTCGCGTTTAATTGAACGGAGCCGTTCACTTTGTCAACCTGCGGTTCATCTACCGCCGAAAAAATTCCGCTCCCCCGCAAGGCCGGGCGGCCGCTGGATGCGGCCAAGCGCGCTGCGATTGTCGAGACTGCGGCGCATCATTTCTTCCATCACGGTTATGCCGCCACCGCGATCGAGCAGGTCGCAGCCGATGCGGGCGTCTCCAAGGTCACGATCTACAACCAGTTCGGCGACAAGCGCGCGCTGTTCACCGCGGCGGTCGAGGCTGAGTGCGAGAAGATGCGCGGGCATTTCTCGATCGAGGCCATGCCGCAGGGCACGATCCGCGAACGCCTGACCACGATCGGCGAGGCGATCTTCGCATTCCTGTTCCGCCCGGAAATGATGCAGTTCGAACGCCGTATCGCCGCCGAAACCGAAGCTGATCCTGCCATCGGCGCCGCCTTCCTCGAAGCCGGGCCGTGGCGCATGAAGCAAGCCTTCGCCGCTTGGCTCGCCCGTGCGGTCGCGGTGGGCGACCTGACGATCGCCGATCCCTTGCTGGCCGCCGAACAATTCGTGTCGATGTGCAAGGGCATGGGCGATCTTGAGCGCCGCTTTGGTGCTGAGGTCAGCCCGGAGCGCAGCCTCCAGCGGATTGCGGGCGCGGTCGATGTGTTCCTCGCCGCCTATGGCGCACCCAATTCCGCGCAATCGGATCGATAATTCGCATCACCGTGTTCGAAAATTAGCACCGAAGCGAAAGCCGCGCATTATCTTGCCATTCATTCGCTACGTCCTACATTGCTGGGGTAGGAAAGGAATCCCGTGCCATGAGCGAGCCTAACGATCCCCAGAGCCAAGGCGAAGGGCCCAACCCCTGGATCAAGCAATTGATGATCTGGGGCGGGATTTTCCTTGCCCTGCTTCTGGTGGTGACGCTGTTCAGCAATGCCGGCCAGAGCCCGGGCACCGCGATCCGCTATTCCGACTTCCGCACCGCCGTGGCGGAAGGTCAGGTGCAGGACGTGCAGCTCGGCGCGGAACTGATCACGGGTACGCTCAAGAATGGTGAGACCTTCTCGACCGTGCCGGTGCCCAACGACATCGATATCACGCGCCTGATGGAAGAAAACGACGTGCGCTTCACCGGCAAGCAGCGCGAAGGGCAGAATGTCTTCCTTTTCATCTTGCTCAATTCCTTGCCGTTCATCCTGATCCTCGGGATCGCCTTCTTCGCCCTGCGTCAGATGCAGAAGGGCGGCGGTGGCGGCGCGATGGGGTTTGGCAAGTCCAAGGCCAAGCTGCTGACCGAACGTTCGGGCCGGGTAACGTTTGACGACGTCGCCGGCATCGATGAAGCGCGCGAGGAGCTGCAGGAAATCGTCGAATTCCTGCGCGATCCGCAGCGCTTCTCCAAGCTTGGTGGGCAGATTCCCAAGGGTGCGCTGCTGGTCGGCTCGCCCGGCACCGGCAAGACCTTGCTCGCCCGCGCCATTGCGGGTGAAGCGGGCGTGCCGTTCTTCACCATCTCGGGTTCGGACTTTGTCGAAATGTTCGTCGGCGTCGGCGCGAGCCGCGTGCGCGACATGTTCGAACAAGCCAAGAAGAACGCGCCGTGCATCGTTTTCATCGACGAAATCGACGCCGTGGGCCGTTCGCGCGGCCATGGCCTCGGCAATTCGAACGATGAACGCGAGCAGACGCTGAACCAGCTGCTGGTCGAGATGGACGGCTTTGAAGCCAACGAAGGCATCATCATCATCGCCGCCACCAACCGCCCCGATGTGCTCGATCCGGCGCTGCTGCGTCCGGGCCGCTTTGACCGTCAGGTCGTGGTGCCGATCCCCGATATCGACGGGCGCGAGAAGATCCTCGGCGTGCACATGAAGAAGGTGCCGCTGGCCCCCGACGTGAACCCGCGCGTGATCGCGCGCGGCACCCCGGGCTTCTCGGGCGCGGATTTGGCGAACCTCGTCAACGAAGCCGCGTTGCTCGCCGCGCGGCGCAACAAGCGGCTGGTCGCCATGCAGGAGTTCGAGGACGCCAAGGACAAGGTCATGATGGGCGCTGAGCGTCGCTCCATGGTGATGACCGACGACGAGAAGAAGATGACAGCCTATCACGAGGCTGGCCACGCGATCGTCTCGGTGCATGAGGCCGCGTCCGATCCGATCCACAAGGCCACCATCATCCCGCGCGGCCGCGCGCTGGGCATGGTGATGCGCCTGCCGGAGCGGGACAGCTATTCCTATCACCGTGACAAGATGCACGCGAACCTCTCGGTCAGCATGGGCGGGCGCGTGGCGGAAGAGATCATCTTCGGGCACGACAAGGTCAGCTCGGGCGCCTCGTCCGACATCCAGTACGCGACCAATCTGGCGCGCAACATGGTGACCCAGTGGGGCATGTCGGACAAGCTCGGCCCACTCCAGTACGAAGAGCAGTCCGAAGGCTATCTCGGCATGGGCGCAGCCCAGCGGACCTTCCGCTCAGGTGCCACCAACGAGCTGATCGACAGCGAGATCAAGGGCCTGGTCGAAGGGGCGCACAAGCGCGCAACCGAGATCCTCACCACCCACGAGGACCAACTCCACCTGCTCGCGCAGGCGCTGCTGGAATACGAGACCCTGACGGGTGAAGAGATCAAGTCGCTGCTGGAAAACGGCAAGATTGACCGTCCTGACGCACCGCGCGGGCCGGTGATCGCGCAGCCGGTGCAGGGTTCCTCGATCCCCAAGGCCGGCAAGCGCTTCGGCGGGGCCAAGGGTGACGAGGCTCCGCAGGGGGCGTGACCCAAGGCAAATAGAACATCAAGAGGGTGCTCGGAGTGATCCGAGCACCCTTTTTTGTGTTTGTTTTCAGCGGCCGTTCAGCATTGTTCTTCGATCAAGCCGGGCGGAGGTCGTCAATGAAGATTGCCACGCGTTCGCTTGCCCTAACCGCTGCCTTGATGGCGCTTGTCCCGCCGGTCGCGGCACAAATCGCCGCCGAGCAGAGACAGGCGCACCCGACCCTTGTGTGGACGGCTCTCCGTTGGCAAGGGTATTTCTGCGCTGCGCTGGCTGGTCGT